>NZ_JBVIFR010000021.1:0-151547 GCF_055571235.1 Streptomyces sp. NPDC030991 | reverse complement strand
TCCCCACACCCCCACACCCACCCCCCCCCCCCCCCCCCCCCCCCCCCCCCCCCCCCCCCCCCCCCCCCCCCCCCCCCCCCCCACGCCCGGTGCTGCGAAGGGTACCGTGCCGGATGCGGGCTACGGCTTCGCGGCCACCTTCACCTTGCCGTCGATGATGTCCTGCTTCGCCTTCGCCACGGCGTCCGCGAGACCGGTGATCTTCTTGTACTCCGGGTTGGTCTCGGTGATGCCGACACCGCCCGCCTTCAGGTCGAAGCGGGTCACGCCGGACAGCGGCTTCTTGTCGTGCACCGACTTCGCCAGCTCGTAGACGGCGCGGCCGACGTCCTTGGTGGCGGAGGTCAGGATGGAGGTCTTGAACTTGGCCAGCGGCTTCTGGTTGTACTGGTCGGAGTCGACACCGATCGCCCAGACCTTCTTCGCGGCGGCCGCCTGGATGACGCCCTGACCGGAGAGACCGGCCGCGTGGTAGACCACGTCGGCGCCCTTCTCGATCTGCGCCTCGGCGGCCGTCTTGCCCTTGTCGGGGCTGGAGAACCCGCCCTCGTCGGCGGTCTCGGTCAGGTACTGCGTGACCACCTTGGCCTTGCTGTTGGTGTCCTTGACACCCTGGACGTAACCGGCCTCGAACTTGTGGATGAGCGGCACGTCCACACCGCCCACGAAGCCCACCGTGTCCGTCTTGGTCGCCTTGGCGGCCGCCACACCGGCCAGATAGGAGGCCTGCTCCTCGCTGAAGACGAGGTCCGCGACGTTCTTCGCGCTGATGGTGGAGTCGTCGATGATGCCGAAGGTGGTCTTCGGGTACTTCGCGGCGGCGGCCTTCACGGCCGGCGCGTAGGCGAAGCCGACCCCGACGACCGGGTTGTACCCCGACTTGGCCAGGGAGCTGAGCCGCGCGATCTTGTCGGCGTCGCTCTCGCCGTCGCTGGGCTCCTGGTCGTCGCTCTTGTAGCCGAACTCCTTGTCCGCCTGGACCATGCCCGAGTACGCGGCGTCGTTGAAGGACTGGTCACCGCGGCCGCCGACGTCGTAGGAGATGGCGAGCCCGAGGTTCTTCTCCTTCGCCTCGTCGCCCGCCTTGTCGGCGCTGGTGCCGCCGCAGGCGGTGGCGGTGAGGGCGAGGCCGGTGACGGCCACGGCCATGTGCGTGAGGCGAGACGTACGAGATCGACGCATGATGGAGTGCTCCTTCGTCAACACGCCGCGCGAGGCGCTGAGTTCGGCGGAGCGTAACGCGCGTAGAAGGGGCGGGGAAGGCGGTTCGGCCCGCCGTTACCTATTCGTGCCGGGGGTGGGTCACGTCCCGGTGAAGGGGGTGACGAAGGGGCCGACAGGGGGCGCGGGACCGCTTCTCGCGGGGGTCAGCCGTCGCCGGGGACCGGAGCGGCCGCGTCCAGCAGCACCGCCGCCGTGAAGAGCTCCACCCCCACCGTGATCGCCGACTCGTCCGCGTCGAAGTCGCCCTGGTGCAGATCGCGGGAGGTGCGGTCCTGGGGTGCCTTCACGCCGAGGCGGGCCATCGCGCCGGGTACGTGCTCCAGGTACCAGGAGAAGTCCTCGCCGCCGAGGCTCTGCAGGGTGCCCTCCACCGAGTCGGCGCCGCGCCGGGCGGCCATCGCGTCCCGCAACAGGTCGGTCACGGCCGGGTCGTTGACGACGGGCGGGACTCCGCGCACGTAGTTCACCACCGGCTTGGCCCGGTACAGGTCGGCGATCTCCTGGACCGCCGCGTGCACCACGTCCGGCGCCTCGCGCCAGGCGTCGAGGTCCAGGCAGCGGACGGTGCCGGAGAGCTCGGCGTGCTGCGGGATCACATTGCAGACGTGGCCCGACTCGATGCGGCCCCAGGTGAGGACGAGCCCGGAGCGGGCGTCGACACGGCGGGCGACCAGCGCCGGGACCTCGGTGGCGACCTTGGCGACGGCCGTGACGAGGTCGGTGGTCAGATGCGGGCGGGCCGTGTGGCCGCCGGGCCCGTCGAGCGTGACGTCCAGCCGGTCGCAGGCGGAGGTGATGGCGCCGTGCCGCAGGCCGATCCGCCCGGCGTCGACCTTCGGGTCGCAGTGCACGGCGATGATCTTGCGTACGCCTTCGAGGGCGCCGTCGTCGATCGCGTCGGCCGCGCCGCCGGGCAGCACTTCCTCGGCGGGCTGGAAGATCAGCCGCACGGGCTGCGGGAGGAGGCCGAGCCGGTCCAGGTCGGCGAGGACCAGGCCCGCTCCGAGCACCACCGTGGTGTGCACGTCGTGGCCGCAGGCGTGCGCGCGGTCCGGGACGGTGGACCGGTACGCGCAGGTGGTCTTGGTGTCCGGGATCGGCAGCGCGTCGATGTCGGCGCGCAGCGCCAGCATGCCGCGGCCCCCTTCCCACTCCCCCGTCTCGGTACCGGTGCCGATGTCACAGATGAGGCCGGTGCCGGTGCCGAGCACGCGCGGCGCGAGCCCCGCCTTCTCCAGCCGGGCCTTGAGCGCGGCGGTGGTCCGGAACTCCTGGTTGCCCAGCTCGGGGTGCATGTGCAGGTCGCGCCGGAAGTCGACGAGCTCGGCACGGAGGGCATCGGGCAGGGCGCCGGGGAGCGTGCCGCCGGGGACGGCTTCCCCCGGCTGGTCGGCCTCGGGCTCTCGGGGCTTCAACTGGTTCACCCTGTGAAGGGTAAAGCGACGCAGCCACCAACTGACCCTCGATCAACAAAACTTCAGCCAGATTGGGGTAAGAAATACGGCGGCGCCGCGCATGTGGATCGTACGGACCGGGTATGACCTCTGTTTCTACCCGCGCTCGGCCGGCTCTTTCCGCCGCGGCACCGCGCTCATGACCGCGACCACGACCGCGACCATGAGCGCGGCCCCGACGAGGGCCGCGCTCACCAGCGGCACGGCCCGGTGGCCCAGGCCGCCGCCGCTCGCCAGGCCGCCCGCCCACGGGCCGAGGGCCGCACCGGCGTTGAGGGCCGCGGTGGCGGCGCCGCCCGCGAGCGTGGGGGCGCCGGGCGCCGCGTACAGGGCCTGCGCGATGAGCGTGGAGCCGACCGCGAAGGACAGGGCGCCCTGGACGAAGGCGAGCGCCAGGGTCGCCGGGGCGTCCCCCGCGGCCAGGGCGAACAGCAGCCAGCCCGCGAGCAGCGCCGCCCCGCCGCCCACGAGCACCGGCACCGGGCGCGCGTCGGCGAGCCGGCCCGCCGCGCTCACCCCGGCGAACGAGCCGAGCCCGAACAGCGCGAGCAGCGCGGGTACCCGGTCCGCGCCGAGGCCGGTCACCTCGGTGGCGAGCGGCGCGAAGTAGGTGAAGGTGCAGAAGGTCGCGGCGTTCACCAGGGCGCCGAGCAGCAGCACGGTGAGCGGGCGCGGGCCGCGCAGGGCCCGCAGCTCGGCACGTACGTCACCGCGTGCGGTCCGCGCCGGCTCCGCGGGGAGCGAGCGCGCCACCGCCACGAGCGCGGGTACGCAGACCAGCGCCACGGCCCAGAACGCGGCGCGCCAGCCGAGGAACTGCCCGAGCAGGGCGCCGCCGGGGACGCCCGCGACGCAGGCCAGCGTGGTGCCGCCGAGCAGGACCGAGACGGCGCGGCCCTTGGCGTCGGGGGCGACGAGCGAGGCGGCGGTGGCCAGGGCGACGGTGAGGAATCCGGCGGTGGCGAGGGCGGCGGTGACGCGGGTGGCGAGCAGGACGGTGTAGCTGGTGGTGACGGCGCCGACGACGTGCGCCGCCAGGAACAGGGTCAGGCAGCCGAAGAGGGCGGGGCGGGGCGCCCGGCGCACCGCGAACACCGCCGCCAGGGGCGCTCCGACGATCATGCCGACGGCGAAGGCGGAGGTGAGGGAACCGGCGGCGGGGACGGAGACGCCCAGGTCGTGGGCGATGTCCGGGACGAGCCCGGCGAGCATGAACTCGGAGGTCCCTTGGGCGAACACGGCAAGGGCGAGCAGGTAGAGCGGGAGGGGCACAGCGGACTCCGTGACCGTACGAGGAGGAGAGGGGTCTCGGTACGGCAGTCCGGCGATGGCAGGCGTCAGCGGAGGCGGGGCCCGGGAGGGGTGCCTCGACGCGGCGCGGGAGAAGGCCACCGGACGGCTGCCGGTGGCCGGAGTCTGTCGGACTCGGGGCTGTTCACCCCGGGAGCGTAGGCCGGGTCGGTACCGCGCGTCGAACGGATATCGGCCGACGGCATAATCACTGTTCATGACGTTCGACGCCGGGAAGCTCAGCGAGATCGGCCAGGACCTGTACGCGTGGCTGCCGCCGCGGCGGGGCTGGGGTCTCGCCAACTGCGGGCTGCTCGTCGCGCCCGGGGGCGCCCTGTGGATCGACACCCCGTACGACCGCCGTCTCGCCGAGGAGTTCCTGGCGCGGAGCCGGGCGCTGCTGCCGGCCGGTTCGGATGTCGCCCGGGTCGTCGTGACGCATGCCAACGGCGATCACTTCTGGGGTGCGGGGGTGGTACCGGGCGCCGAGATCATCGCCACCCGGGGCGCCCGGGAGCACGCCCACATCGAACCGTCGCCGCCGCAACAGCACGCGCTCGTCCAGGGGGTGGACCCCGGGACGACCTGGGGGGCGTACCTGCGCGAGCACTTCGGCCCGTTCGACTGGTCGGGGACCGCTCCCGTCACCCTGGACACGGCGTTCACCGGCGAGCTCGAACTGACCGTGGGTGACTGGCCGGTGTGCCTGGGCGCGCTGCCGCCGGGGCACACGGGAGGTGACCTGTTCGTGCATCTGCCGCACCAGAAGGTGGTGTTCACGGGCGATGTCGTGTTCGGTACGTCGCCGGAGCAGCCCGGTGACCATCCGGTGCACTGGGCCGGGCCGCTGGAGAACCTGATCGCGTCGTGCCGGCGGTTCCTGGACACCGGCGCCGAGACGTTCGTGCCGGGGCACGGTCCGCTCCTGGACCGCTCGGGCATCGAGGCGCACATCGCGTACCTGGAGCACGTCCGCGAGCGGGCCCACGCGCTGCACGCGGCCGGCGTCCCGGCCGACGAGGCCGCCCGCCGGATCATCGACGGGCTGGACCATCTGGATCTGGGGCTGCCGGAGCGGCTGCTGATCACCGTGGGCTCCGAGTACCGGCATCTGGACGGCTCCGCGCCTCGCGACATGCTGGACGTGATGCGTGAACTCGCCGAGCTGGCGCACCGGTTGCGGTAGGCGGGCGCGGTCGCAGCCGGTGCGGTGAAGGCGGGTGCGGTCAAGGTGGGTGCGGGTCACACCGGCCGGACTCCCCGCGCCGATCCCGCGATCCCCGCCAGGAACCCCTGCGCGTGGTCGGAGACGCCCTCGCTGAGCCAGGACGGGTCGATCTCGCAGACGGCGACCTTCACGCCCGTGCCCTCCAGGGCGATGGGCAGGGTGTGCACGACCGTCGAGGGGAAGCTGAGGATCGTCCGGCCGATGGGGCCGCGGCGGGCGATGAGTTCGAGCGGGAGGTCGGGCCGGACGACTTCGAGGCCGGTCTCGACGGCGAGGCGGTGGAGCTTGTCGGAGGCTTCCCTGCGGTGGGCGAAGTAGCGGGTGGCGCCGTGCGCGGCGGCGAGTTCGCGGACCGCTTCCAGGTAGCGGTCGAGGTCGACGACTCCCGTCTCCACCAGGGAGGTCCCGACCAGGTCGGCGCCGCGGGTCAGCCGGGGCGGGCCGAAGCGGGCGCGGGTCCAGGCGTACTCGTTGGCGGTCACCGTGACGCCGTCGGGCACCTCGTCGACCGGCATGGAGGTGAACACGGAGACGGTGCGGCCGGGCCTCGGGGTGAGGCGGCGGCGGGCCGAGGAGGAGACGGGGGCGAAGGCCAGGTCGCGCGGGCCTGGGCGGCCGCCGCGCCGGTGCCAGCGCACCAGCCGCTCCCCGCGGGCGAGTTGGGAGATGAACTCCATGGTGGCCGTGCCGTCGTCGACGACGACGAGATCGCGGGCCCGGGTGATCATCAGCAGCAGTTGTACGTAGCGGGAGAACGGGTCGCCGATCACCACGCGGTCGGCTCCGCGCAGCGCCCCCGTGAGGCCGCCGATGGTCTGGAACGGGGCGCTCGCGCCGCCGCGTGCTTCCTCCCAGCGCACCGAATGACCTTCCGCGCGGGCGAGTTCGGCGACGCGGCGCAGCTGGCCGCGGGTCATCGGGTCGGTGGGTGAGAGCACGACCACGGTCGCGGTGACCTGCGCGCGGTGGGCCCACTCCAGGACGTTGAGGAGCTGCACCGGGCTCTCGACGAAGCACAGGGTACTGCTGGACATGCGGCCCTCCCCGGGGACGCCGAGGCGGTCCGGCGTGGCCAACCACGCCGGACCGCCCAGGGGTTGAGGCTCAGACGCCGACCGGCTCACCGGCGGCGACGGCGATCTCCGACTCGGCGACGACGCCCGCGACGCGGCGCAGCTTCTTCATCGGGCCGAGCTCGGACTCGTAGACCTTCTTGACGCCGTCACCGAGGGACGCCTCGATGGTGCGGATGTCGCGGACGAGGCGCGTGAGGCCCTGCGGCTCGACGGAGGCGGCCTGGTCGGAGCCCCACATGGCGCGGTCGAGGGTGATGTGGCGCTCGACGAACGCGGCACCGAGGGCGACGGCGGCCAGCGTCGTCTGCAGGCCCGTCTCGTGGCCGGAGTAGCCGATCGGGACGTTCGGGTACTCGGCCTGGAGGGTGTTGATGACGCGGAGGTTGAGCTCCTCGGCCTGCGCCGGGTACGTCGACGTGGCGTGGCACATCAGGATGTTGTCGCTGCCGAGGACCTCGACGGCGTGGCGGATCTGCTTCGGCGTCGACATGCCGGTGGAGAGGATGACGGTGCGGCCGGTGGCGCGCAGCGAGCGGAGCAGCTCGTCGTCGGTGAGGGAGGCGGAGGCGACCTTGTGGGCGGGGACGTCGAACTTCTCCAGGAAGGCGACGGCCTCGGTGTCCCACGGGGAGGCGAACCAGTCGATGCCGCGCTTCTTGCAGTGCTCGTCGATCCGGAGGTACTCGTCCTCGCCGAACTCGACGCGGTGGCGGTAGTCGATGTACGTCATCCGGCCCCAGGGGGTGTCCCGCTCGATGTCCCACTGGTCGCGCGGGGTGCAGATCTCCGGGGTGCGCTTCTGGAACTTGACGGCGTCGCAGCCGGCCTCGGCGGCGACGTCGATCAGCTTGAACGCGTTCTCCAGGTCACCGTTGTGGTTGATGCCGATCTCGCCGGTGATGTAGACGGGCTGACCGGGTCCTGCGGTGCGCGAACCGAAGGTGCGCAGGCGGGAGTCGAAGGTGGGGGAAGAAGACATGTGGGGTGCGTTCCTTACTTGGTTTCGAGGGAGTCGAGAGAGGGGCCGAGGATCCAGCCGGCGATCTCCCGGACAGCGCCGTCGCCACCGGGCACGGTGGTGACCGCGCGTGCGGCGCCGCGCACGACGTCGTGGGCGCTCGCGACCGCCACCGGCCAGCCGGCGACGGCGAAGCTCGGGAGGTCGTTGACGTCGTTTCCGACGTAGAGCACGCGCTCGGGCGCGATGCCCTGCTCCTCGCACCACTGCTTCAGTGCGAGGTCCTTGCGGTCGATGCCGTGCAGGACCGGGATCTTGAGCTTCCGGGCCCGGGCGGCGACCACCGGGTTCTGTTCCGTGGACAGGATCAGCAGGCGCAGGCCGCTCCGGCGGAGGGCCGCGATGCCGAGGCCGTCACCGCGGTGCACGGTGACGAACTCCCGTCCGTCGGAGTCGATCAGCACCCTGTCGTCGGTCTGGGTGCCGTCGAAGTCGAGGACGACCGCGTCGATGTCCTCCCGGGTGGGGAGGGTGCGCGCGGTGTCGGTGTCGGGGTCGGGGTCGAGGAGGGGGGCCAGCGCGCGGGCGCGGGCCAGGTCGTGCGGGTCGTCGACCTCCAGTACGCGGGCGGGGTCGGTGCGCACGAGTTCGGTGCGGCCGAAGAAGCGGTGCTCGTGGCGGCGGAAGCCGGTGGCCTCCATCGCGTAGACGGCGCCGGTCTCCAGCAGGTCCTGGGGGCGGTCCTGGCGGCGCGGGCGGAACGACTTGTCGTGGTTGACGCCGTAGCCGCCGCCGGTCGCGGGCGCCCGGCCGACGAGGGTGTCGGTGCCGCCGAGGGAGGCGGACCGGCCGGTGGTGACGGCCGCCGGTTCGTCCGCCGCGTCGCGCCACACGAACCCGTGGAAGGCGGCGACGGCCAGGGCGCTGTCCGCGCCGTCGTCGACGATCGCGCGGACCACCCCGTCGATGTCGTCGCGGACCAGGAACGGGCTGGTGCACTGCACGAGCAGCACCACGTCCACGGCCGCACCGTGCAACGCCTCGTGCGCGTCCATGGCGTGCAGCACGGCCGCCTCGGAGGTGGCCTTGTCGCCGGCGATGGCGGCGGGCCGGGTGACGACCTCGGCGCCTGCCTGCCGCGCGGCGGCCGCGATGGCCGCGTCGTCGGTGGAGACCACGACGTCCGTGACCTGCCGCGTGGCCAGGCACTCGCGGACGGCGCGGGCCACCAGCGGCACGCCGCCGACCGGGGCGAGGTTCTTGGCCGGTACGCCCTTGGAGCCGCCGCGGGCGGGGATCACGGCGAGGACGCGGCGGACCGGGGTCGCCGTCCCCGCTTGCGGATCGGACATCTGCGGTTCTCCTTCAGGGGGTCGGTTCAGGTGGGCGCTCACAGCTCCCCCATCCGCCGGATGACGGGGGCGACGCGCTGCACGCCGTGCCGGTAGGCGCCGCGGGCGGCCCGGCGGACGATCTGCCGTACGGCGCCGGGGTCCTTGTCGGCGGCGGGCGCGCCGGGCAGCGGGCTGCCGTCGGGCGCCAGGTGGTGGCGGGCGAGGATGCGCGGCAGATAGCCCGGGGCGGTGGTGCGGCTGTAGTACGGGGCGAGGGGCGGGAGTTCGCCGCCGAGCAGGGAGGCGAGCTTGTCGCGGGCCCCGTCGAAGGCGCTCTCGTACGTCCCGTCGGCGGCGACGCCCTGCCGGGCCAGCCAGCGGGCGTCCGGCTCGGGCAGCACGCCGGCGTCCAGCTGATCCCAGGAGACGAGGCAGCCGGAGCCGGTGAAGTGGTGGTTGCCGAGCGCCTCGCGCACCCCGAGGTCGGTGAGGACGGCGGTCGGCACGCGCCGGTGCAGGGATTCGAGCGCGGCCGTGGAACTGACCGTGACCAGCAGGTCCGTCCGGTCGAGTACCTCGCCCATGTTCCCGTAGACGAGGCGGAGGTTGGGCGGCGGGTCGAGGCGCTGGACGAGCTTCTGGTACGGCGCTTCCTCGATGTGCGTGGTGTGTTCGCCGGGCTTGCTGCGCAGCTTGAGCAGCACCTCGCGGTCGGGGTGCGTCCTCGCGTGCCGCACGAGCCGGTCGAGCAGGTACAGCCGGTCGGCCGGGGTCTCCGGCACAGACGGCTGGGCGGCGAAGACCACCGTGTACGGGTCGTGCGCGGCGCTCTCGTCGTAGCGCGCACCGCCGAGGAAGGGCAGCGCGCACTCGGTCACGGCCGAGGCGTCCGCGCCGACCCCCTCGTACACCGAGCGGAAACGCTCCGCGTCGTAGCGGGAGTTGGCGAGCACGACGTCGGCGCCGTGCCGCAGCAGCAGCCCGTCGGCGAGCTTCTCGTAGACGACGCCGACATAGCCGGTGACGACCACGGGCCGCCGCGCCGATCCCCGCCAGGCGTGGGCGAGTCCGTGCAGTACGGCCTGGACGGCGCCGCCCACGAGGGCGAGGACGACCACGTCGTACGCGCCGGGCCCGCGCCCTCCTGAGCCCTCCATCTCGCGCAGGAACTCGACCGCGGTGACCTCGCTCAGGCGGTCGGCGCGCACACCCACCTCGGTGAGCTGGCGCGGCGTGGGCGTGGCGCGGCCCCGCAGCAGGAACCCGTCGAGCGTCGCTCGGCCGGAAGTGAGGCGGCCCGCGGTGAGCGCGCCCCATTTCCATCGGGTGTCGGAGTCTGCGAGCACGGCGATTCGCTGTTGCTCGGGGATACTTACTGGCACACCCAAGAAGCTAGGAAGCCATTTCGAGCCCCGGCCCAACCCGAGTGCAACAAACGGTTAACAGCACACCGACGCATGGCGAATCGGCCCGGGAAAAGCCATCCGGAGGGGCTGGTTCACGGTCCCGTCACACGTCGTTCACCTGGCATCAAGTTCCCGGTCAAGACGAATGCCGGGCCGCCGCCTAACGTCACGGACGTGGTCAAGCTCTCCGTCATCGTGCCGTTCTACAACGTGCAGCAATACGCGCCGGAAGCCCTCAGGAGTCTGAGGGCCAACGCGCGTGCCGACTTCGAATTCATCCTCGTCGACGACTGCTCGACGGACCGGACCAAGGAGATCGTCGAGCGCGGTGCGCTCGCTCTTCCCGGCGCCGTCCACGTCCGGCGCGAGGAAAAGGGGGTGTCCGCGGCACGGAACCAGGCGATCGACATGGCGCGCGGCGAATATCTCACCTTCATGGACGGGGACGACTGGGTCGCACCCGGGTACTTCTCGCGGCTCGTGTCCCGGATCGAGGAGCTGGGCTGCGACTTCGTACGCACCGACCATGTGCGCTGCACGGGCAACAGGCGGGAGATCCACCGCGTCCCCTGGGGGCCGCGCGACACCGTCGTCTCCCCGCGCGAGGTGATCCTCCCCGCGGACCGCTCGACGCCCGTCGACTACCCCTACTCCTGGGCCGGCGCCTACCACCGCCGCCTCGCGGACGAAGGGCTCCTGCACTTCCCCGAGCAACTGCGTACCGCCGAGGACCGCCCCTGGATCTGGCGGCTGCACCGAAAGGCCGAGTCCTTCGCCGCCGTCGACCTGCTGGGCATCTTCTACCGGCGCGGAGTCAGCACGTCACTGACGCAGATCGGTGACGACCGGCAGCTCGATTTCATCCCGTCCTTCAATCAGGTCGTCAAGGAGACGTCCGAGGATCCGGAAGCGGAGAAATTCCTGCCGAAGGTGATCCGGACATATTGCGCCATCATTGCCCACCACTTGAACACCATCGATAAATTCGAGCCGCCGGTCGCCCGCAAAATGCGGGCAATGAGCGCCTCCGCCCTGAAATCAATGCCCCAGGATCTGCTCAACGAAGTCCTCGACACCATGGACCACGAGCGCGCGTCCCGGCTGCGACGGCTGCGCCGCCGCCCCGCCCCGGTGGAGGTGGCGGCCTGATGGCCCGGACGACCCAGATCTTCTGCGCCTCCACCCTCTACGGAGCCGCCACGCTCGCCGCCGCCCTGGACGCCGACCGGTTCGCCCCGGCCGACCGGCGCATCCTGCTCGTGATCAACAACGGCGCGACGCCCGAACTCACCCCGCCCCTCGACGAGATGGACGGCTTCGACCAGCTGCGCCACCGCTTCGACCGCGTGCTCTCGTGGAACGAGGCGATCCATCCGTTCCACCCGGGCGGCTGGTCGCCCCGCCAGAACGACACCGTCCTGTTCGAGCGCTACCTGCGGCTGCTGTGGGACCTGGGCGACGACCGGGTGGAGCTGGCCGTCGAGTCCATCCAGGTCAACCCCTCCCTCGCCCTGTGCCAGGTGTTCTCCGGCGCCCCCGTCGACGTCTACGCCGACGGCCTGATGAGCTACGGCCCGACCCGCTTCAAGATCGACCCGCTGGTCGGCACCCGGGTGCGCCGCCTGCTCCACCTCGACCTGGTGCCGGGCCTGCGCCCCCTCCTGCTCACCGAGTTCGGCGTCGAGCCCGAGGTCGTACCGGCCGACACGTTCGCCAAGGTCCTCGCCGAACTCTCCAACGCCGACGAGCCGTTGGCCCTCCCCCGGCTCACCGCGGAGGACCGGCCCGCCCTGCTCCTCGGGCAGTACCTCTCCGCGCTCGACATCCTCACCGCGGAGGAGGAGGAGGAACTCCACATCCGGATGCTGACGGGGGCGCTCGCACTCGGCCACACCAAGATCGTGTTCAAGCCGCACCCCACCGCACCCGCACGCTGGTCACGCCTGCTGGAGCAGGAGGCCGCGCGGCTCGGCGCCGAACTGACCGTCCTGGAGCGCCCCGTCCTCGCCGAGGTGGTCTTCCAGCAGCTCCGCCCGGCCCTGGTCGTCGGCTGTTTCTCCACCGCCCTGCTCACCGCGCACACGCTGTACGGGCTGCCGGTGGCACAGACCGGCACGGATCTGCTCCTGGAACGCCTCACCCCGTACCAGAACAGCAACCGCGTCCCCGTCACGATCGTCGATGCGCTGCTTCCCGAGGTGACGGACCAGGTGGCGGTACGCATACAGGCGCTGGACGCCGACCTCTCCGGCCTGCTCGCCGCGCTGGGCTTCGCGATGCAGCCCAAGATCTACCCGAACCTGCGCCCCGCCGCCGAGCGGTACCTCGTCCAGCACCTCACGCCCCGCACCTGGCGCTACTTCAAGCGCCGCAGGCTCACCTCGCTGGCGCTGCCCGGCGGCGTCCCGCCCCAGCTCGGCTTCATCCCGCGCAACGCGACCGTCCGGCGCATGGCCAGGCAGGCGCGGCGCATCAAGCGGGCGACGCTGGGATGAGCACCGCCTCACCGGCCATGGACCGGCCCCCGTCACCCGAGACCGCCCTCCCCTCGGGTGCCGCGCTGCCCGCGCCCGCAGGTCCCGCCGGCCCCGCTCTCAAGGGCCGGGGCCGCCTGCGGGCACTGGACGGGCTGCGGCTGATCGCCGCCCTGATGGTGGCGGCGTACCACTACGGCGGCCGGGACGGCGACGTCACCCGAGCCTGGGGCAGCTCGCCGAGGACCCAGTTCCCCACGCTCCACGAGTGGTTCGCCTACGGTCCGCTCGGCGTGCAGATCTTCTTCGTCATCAGCGGCTTCGTGATCTGCATGAGCGGCTGGGGCCGCCCGCTGCGTTCGTTCTTCGCCTCCCGCGCCTCCCGCCTGATGCCCTCGTACTGGGCGGCCGTCGTCCTGGTCACCCTGGTCTTCGCGCTGCCGCCGGTCGCCTACGCCGCCGTGTCACCGAGCGACACCCTGCTGAACCTCACCATGCTCCAGCAGCCGCTCGGCGCGGACCGGGTCCTCGGCGTCTGCTGGACGCTCTGGGCCGAACTGCGCTTCTACGCCCTGTTCGCGCTCTGCGTCGTCCTGCCGGGGGTGACCCGCCACCGCGTCGTGCTGTTCTGCGCGTCATGGACGCTGGCGGCGGCGCTCGCCGACGCGTCCGGCGACCCCTTCCTCAACCTGGTCCTGATGCCGGAGTACGCCCCGTTCTTCGTCGGCGGCATCGGCCTGTACCTCGTCCACCGCGACCGGCGCTCCGTGCTCGCCTGGGGCATCGTCGCGGTCGGCTGGGCGATCGGGCAGCACTACGCGGTGGCCGGGCTGTGGCACAAGCCGAACCCGGAGTACTTCTCCTACCGTGAACCGCTGATCATCATCGCGATCGTCACGGCGGGCTTCGCGGCGGTCGCGGCGATCGCGGCGGGCCTGCTGCACCGGGTCGACTGGCGCTGGCTCACCGTCGCCGGAGCCCTGACGTACCCCTTCTACCTGGTCCACGAGCATCTGGGCTGGGTGGTCATAGGGGTGCTGCACCGCAAGGCGGAACTGCCGTCGTCCGTCACGTTCGTGGCGACCATCGGCATCATGCTGACGCTGGCCTGGCTGCTGAACCGTTTCGTCGAGAAGCGGGCCACGCCGGCGCTGCGCAGAGCGTTGAGTCGAGAGGCGGGCGCTCCTGGCCGCGCGGCGTGACCCCACGGGCGTACTCCGTCTCAGCGCAGCCCGTAACGTGCCTCGACCCCCGCCACGATCAGCCGCAGCCCCTCCTCGAACCGCTCGTCGTACGCCGCGAAGAGCTGCCCGCCCGCGGCGGCGGCCAGCGGGTAGTCGGCGAGGAGTTCGGCGCGCTCGGCCACGTCGTAGCCGGGGCGCCGCTCGTCGGGCAGCGGCCGTACGCCCTGCTCCTCCGTGACGAAACCGAGCGTGTACATGTACATGGTCGCGCTCGCCCAGGTCGCCTGGTCGGGGGTGAATCCGGCGTCGATGAGGAAGCGCAGGTTCGCCTCCATCCCGGGCCCGTGCTCGGTCCCCGTGAACCGTGAGCCGCTGAAGACCTTCGCCCCGTCGCGGTAGCGCAGCAGCGTGTCGCGCAGCACCCGGTTGCCGTGGATCAGCCACTCCTGCCAGCTGCCCGACGGCTCGTGACCGACCGCGCCGCCGGTCGCCCCGCTGCCGGCCACCTCGGCGCCGGCCACCTCGCCGCCACCCTCCGTCATCCGGCGGAACATCACCGTCGCCATCTCGTCGAGCAGCGCCTGCTTGTTCTTGAAGTGCCAGTACAGGGCGGGCGCCTGCACATTCAGCTGCTTGGCGATGGCGCGCAGCGTCAGGCCCTCGAGCCCCACGTCGTTCAGCAGGTCGAGCGCCGTGTCGGCGACGTACGCCTTGTCGAGCTTGGGCTTCTTCTGCCCGCTCGCCCGCTGCCCGCTCTGTTGCCCCTTCGGGTTCTTCTGCTCAGCCACGCTTGACATCTTAACGCCGTTAAGGCGATGCTCGGAGCACGGAGCTTAACGACGTTAAGGGGCGAGGGCGATGAGTGCTGCCGGTGCGGTGACGACGACGGATGTCCTGATCGTGGGCGCGGGTCCTACCGGCCTGGTGCTGGCCGCGGACCTGGCGCGGCGAGGGGTGCGGGCGATGCTGGTGGAGCGTGCGGAGGCCCTGTTCCCGGGCTCGCGCGGCAAGGGCCTCCAGCCGCGCACGCAGGAGGTGTTCCACGACCTCGGGGTGCTGGACGCGATCCGCGCGGCGGGCACCTCCTACCCGACCATGCTGATCTGGGAGGGCGACGAGCCGGGCCAGGAGTGGGACATGGTCACGCGCACCGAGCCGACGGAGCAGGTGCCGTTCGCGGACGGGTGGCTGGTGCCGCAGGCCCGCACGCAGGAGGTGCTCTACGCGCGACTGCGTGAGCTGGGCGGCGAGGTCCGGTTCGGCACCGGCCTGACCGGCGTGGAGCAGGACATCGAGGGGGTGACAGCGGCCTTCGAGGACGGCTCGGCCGTCCGCGCCGGGTACCTGGTGGCGGCGGACGGCGGCCGCTCCACGGTGCGCAGGGCGCTCGGCATCGGCATGACGGGTGAGACCGTCGACGCGAAGCCGATGCTGGTGGCGGATGTGCGGATCACGCGGGACGCGCCGCTTCCGGACACGCACTGGCACGTGTGGCCGAAGGCGCCCGGGGGCGGTGTGGCGTTCTGCCCGCTGCCGTCGGACGAGGGCCGCCTGTTCCAGCTGGCCGCGCAGTTCACCGACGAGACGGCGATGCCCGACACCTCACCGGCCGGAGTCGCCAAGCTCCTCGCGACCCGTACACCGCTCGGGGAGGAGCACATCGCCGACGTGCTCTGGGCCTCGGACTTCCGGGCGCGGGCCGCCCTGGCCGACCGGTTCCGCGTGGGCCGCATCTTCCTGGCGGGCGACGCGGCCCACGTCCACTCCCCCGCGGGCGGCCAGGGGCTGAACACGAGCGTGCAGGACGCGTACAACCTGGCGTGGAAGCTGGCCGCGGTCCTGTCCGGCGCCCCGGACCGACTCCTCGACACGTACGAGGAGGAGCGGCGGCCGGTCGCGGCGGACATCCTCGGCATTAGCACCCGCATCCACCGCGCCGGCGCGGAGGGCAGGCCGGTGCGGCGCGGCGAGGAAGTGCAGCAACTGGGGATCGGCTACCGGGACTCGGCACTCACCCGGGAGACCCGCACCGACCTTCCGCAGGACGCGCTGCACGCGGGCGACCGGGCGCCGGACGGACGACGCGGCGGGACCCGGCTGTTCGACGCCTTCCGGGGCCCGCACTGGACCCTGCTGTCGGTAGGTGCCCAGGACGCTGAACTGTCGTCACTGGAGGGCGAGTTCATACGCACGACACGCATCCCGGAGTACGAGGCGTACGGGGCGGGCGTGTTCCTGGTGCGGCCGGACGGATATGTGGCCTGGGCCGGGGAGACGGCACGGGGAGTGGAGGAGTACCTGACGGAGGTCGGGATCGCTGAGCCCCGGGATCGCTGAGCCCGGGGATCGCTGAGCCCGGGGATCGCTGAGCCCCAGGATCGCTGAGCCCGGGAACCGTCTGAACCCCGGGCCGTCCGAGCCCCGAAAGACCAGGCGCACCTGCCTAGACGCTGGCGAGCGACAGCTTCACCGCGAACCCCAGGAACAGCACCCCGGCAGCCGAGGTCGCACCCGCCGCCAGCCGCTTGCGGCGCCGGAAGGCCGCGGACAGCTTGGTCCCGCTGAAGATCAGGGCCGACAGATAGAGCACGCTCGCGAGCTGGGCGAAGGCGCCGAGCACGACGAAGGAGAGGGCGGGATAGGCGTAGGAACGGTCGACGAACTGCACGAAGAAGGCGATGAAGAACAGGATCGCCTTGGGGTTGAGGAGGCTGATCACCAGGGCCCGGCGGTAGGGCCGCTCCTGCGGCGAGGGAGCCTCGGCGAGACCGGCCTCGGCGGCGGCGATCCGTTCGCGGCGGGTCCGCCACATCGACCAGGCGGCCCGCATCATGCCGACCGCGAGCCAGGTCAGATAGCCGGCGCCCGCGTACTTCACGACGCCAAAGATCATGGCGTTGGCCTGGAGGAGGGAGGCGACACCGGCCGCGGAGAGGGTCATCAGGACGGTGTCGCCGCACCAGACACCGGCAGCGGCTCTGTAACCGGTGCGGACGCCGCGACGGGCGGCGACGGAGAGCACATACAGCGAGTTCGGCCCGGGGAGGAGGACGATGAGGACGAGACCCGCGAAATAGGTCGGAAGATCGATGACACCCAGCATGAGCGGAGTGTCGCACAGCAGATCGACGATCCGCTCGGGTGTTTCATTTACCGGAAGATCGCTGGTCAGAAGCGGTATGAGCGGTGACCAGCGACTGCGTGAGCGGGTGACCGGACGCCACCTGAGCGCACGACGGGACCGTCGTTCACGACCGCGTGACCGCCCGTCGTTCACGACCGCGTGACCGCTCGTCGTTCAGAAGGCGTCGGAGGGGACGTAGGTGCCCCATACCTCGCGCAGGGCGTTGCTGACCTCGCCGACGGTGGCGCGGGCGCGCAGAGCATCCTTCATGGGGTACAGCACGTTGTCCTCACCCTCGGCGGCCTTCTTCAGGGCGGCCAGGGCGGTGTCGACGGCGGACTGGTCGCGCTCGGCGCGCAGGCGGGCCAGACGGGCGGCCTGCTGGGTCTCGATGGCGGGGTCGACGCGCAGCGGCTCGTAGGGTTCCTCCGCGTCGAGCTGGTAGCGGTTGACGCCGACCACGACGCGCTCACCGGCGTCGGTCTCCTGGGCGATGCGGTAGGCGGAGCGTTCGATCTCGCCCTTCTGGAAGCCGTGCTCGATCGCGATGACGGCGCCGCCCAGCTCCTCGACCTTGTCCATGAGTGCGACGGCGGCGCTCTCCACGTCGTCGGTCATCCTCTCCACGACATAGGACCCGGCGAACGGGTCGACGGTGGCCGTCACGTCGGTCTCGTAGGCCAGGACCTGCTGGGTGCGCAGGGCCAGGCGGGCGGACTTGTCGGTGGGCAGGGCGATGGCCTCGTCGAAGGAGTTGGTGTGCAGCGACTGGGTGCCGCCGAGGACCGCGGCCAGGCCCTGGACGGCGACGCGGACCAGATTCACCTCGGGCTGCTGTGCGGTCAGCTGCACCCCGGCGGTCTGGGTGTGGAAGCGCAGCATCAGCGACTTGGGGTTGGTGGCGCCGAACTCCTCGCGCATCACCCGCGCCCAGATGCGGCGCGCGGCACGGAACTTGGCGACCTCTTCGAGGAGGGTGGTGCGGGCCACGAAGAAGAACGAGAGGCGGGGAGCGAAGTCGTCCACATCCATCCCGGCGGCCACCGCGGTCCGCACGTACTCGATGCCGTCGGCGAGCGTGAAGGCGATCTCCTGCGCGGGCGAGGCACCCGCCTCGGCCATGTGGTACCCGGAGATCGAGATGGTGTTCCACCTGGGGATCTCCGCCTTGCAGTACTTGAAGATGTCCGCGATCAGCCGCAGCGACGGCTTGGGAGGGAAGATGTAGGTGCCCCGGGCGATGTACTCCTTGAGCACGTCGTTCTGGATCGTGCCGGTCAACCGGTCGGCGGTGACGCCCTGTTCCTCGGCCACCAGCTGGTACATCAGCAGCAGCAGCGCGGCCGGCGCGTTGATCGTCATGGACGTGGAGACCTTGTCCAGCGGGATCCCGCCGAACAGCACCCGCATGTCGTCGACCGAGTCGATCGCCACCCCGACCTTGCCGACCTCGCCCGAGGCGATCGGGGCGTCCGAGTCATGGCCCATCTGGGTCGGCAGGTCGAAGGCGACCGACAGACCCGTCGTGCCGTTCGCGATCAGCTGCTTGTAGCGGGCGTTGGACTCGGTGGCTGTACCGAAACCCGCGTACTGGCGCATCGTCCACGGCCGGCCCGTGTACATCGACGGATACACACCCCGCGTGAACGGATAACCGCCCGGCTCCCCCAGCTTCCGCTCCGGGTCCCAGCCCTCCAGGGCCGACGGGCCGTACACCGGCTCGATGGGCAGTCCCGACTCGGATTCGCGCGCCATGGTTGTGCCTCCAGCGATCTGCCGATCGATCGTGTGTGGTTGCGACCGTGCTGCGGTTGCGCCGCCCGTGAGCCACTCGAGAGTGGTCGCCGCCTCTCGCGACGGACTGTAGTGGCGGTCGCGCGGCCGGTGGAGGGCTACACGCTGCCCTATACCCGCTGCCTCCCATCCGTTACCGAGTTCCGTTACCGAGTCCGTTACGGAGTCCGTTACCGAGTCCGTTACGGAGCCCCTGTTCGCGACCGCCGCGGTGCGGGCAGCATCTGTGGTGACAACGGAGAGCGGCGCGGCAGGCGGGGGACGTCATGCGGACAGCTGTCGTACGGAGAACACTCGCCGCCGGCGGGGTACTGGCCCTGGTCGGCGGTTGCACGGTGCAGACGGTCGGCCCGGGCGGCGCGGGGTCGGCTCCGTCCGCGTCGGCCCCGGCGGGTGCCCCGGGCCGCGGCGACGGCAGGCCGTCCGGCGCGCCGGGCGCTTCGGCGGCTCCGGCCGCGCGGACACTCTTCGCCCCCGGGGACCGGGGCGGCCAGGTGCGCGAGTTGCAGGCGCGGCTGCGTCAGATCGCCTGGCTCTACGCCGGCCCGACAGGCACGTACGACGCTCCGACGACCACGGCGGTCAGCGGCTTCCAGCGCAAGCGCGGCCTGCCACGTACCGGCGCCACCGACTCCGTCACCTGGCAGCGGCTGCTGGGGATGACGCACGAGCCGACGCGCGACGAGCTGTACGCGGCGGGCGGCAGGCCGGTGGCGAAGCCGGACCCGCGCTGTATGACGGGGCGCGCGCTGTGCATCAGCAAGACGAGCCGGACGGTGTCGTGGATGGTGGACGGCAGACGGCTGATGACGACCGACGTGCGGTTCGGCTCGCAGTACAGCCCCACGCGCGAGGGCGTCTTCCGCGTGTACTGGAAGTCCCGGCACCATGTCTCGACGATCTACCACGCGCCCATGCCGTACGCGATGTTCTTCAGCGGCGGACAGGCGGTGCACTACTCGTCGGATTTCGCGGCCCGTGGTTACAGCGGCGCGTCGCACGGCTGCGTGAACGTACGGGACGAGGGGAAGATCGCGAGCCTCTTCGCCCAGGTGCGCAACGGCGACAAGGTCGTCATCTACTGGTGAGGCCGAGCCGGTGCCGTCGATACCCACCGAGGCCGCACCACCGGGGCCGCGCACGCCGGGGCCGCGTACGCGTGTTCGGACACCAGGTCCGGGGGCCGGGGCCGAGGATTGGGGGCGTGGGTGGGACCGGGGGAACGTGTCCCACCCACGCCAGTGGCACAGAGCCGAAGATACGGGGGGAATCCCCGGCTCGTGCACGGCCGATGACCAGTCGGCTACTCAGTACTGCGTCCCCCGTTCAGAAAATGTCACACCTGTCGCGCAACTATTTTGGCGAATCGTGTCTGCGCAGGTCAGCCCAGCGATGAAGAGGGTGCGCGGAGGCGGTTACGAGGCGAGCGGGGAGGGTGTTGCCGTTGCCGCGGATCGGGCCCGGGAGGCGGCGAGGGGGAGGGGGAGGGAGAGCGCCGAGGTCGGTTTCGCTGCGCGGACCGACGCCGCCCGCTCTCAGCGGGCGTGCTGGACGGTGCCGGTCCTGGGGCCGGTGGCGGGGCGGGGGCCGGTGGCGGGACGGGGATGGAAGCCCGCGCCGGTGCGGGCCTCGGGACCGGCGCCCGTGCCGGCCTTGCTGCCGACGCCAGCGCCAGCGCCGGCGCCCCCGCTCGTGTGTGCCTTGACGCCGGCGCCAACACCACCGTGGCCGCCCGTCACGACCCCGTAGTGACCGCCGCGGTCGGGGCCGGAGCCGGGGCCGTCGTGGATGCCCGTGCCGACGTCGTTGTGATCGCCGGGGCCGAAGCCGTGGTGGCCGTCGGAGGTGTCGGAGTCGTCGTCCTCGTCACCGTTCTTGCCGCCGCCCGTGCCCCCGTCCTTGCCGCCGTCCTTGCCGCCGTCCTTGCCGCCCGGTCCGTTCAGGCCGTTGGGCACGTCGGAGCCATCGGTCCCGTTCGCCCCGGCGGGTCCGTCGAAGGCGCCGGAACCGTCGGGGCCGGCGAGGACGCGGTCGCAGAAGCGGCCGAGGTCCGCCACGGTGCGGCCGTACTTCTTGGCGGAGCCGCGCAACCGCTGCCGTTCGTCGGCGCCGAGTTCTCCGCCCCGGTACCTGAGGCACGCCGCGACCATCTTCCGGTGCGCTCCCGCGGACGTCTTGCCGCTCTCGGTGGCCTCGGGCGCCGGCCGCCGGGGCAGCCCCTTGCGCTCCTGCCGCACGCCGCCGTTCCCCGCGCTCGGTGAGCCGGAGCTGTCGGGCACCACCGAACCGTCGGGCCGCGCCTCGTCGTGCTCCCTGCCCCGCGGCGAGGGCGAGACGAGCGGGCGGTCCGGGCTGGCCACGCCCGACACGGAGGCGGCCGGCCCCGGATCGCCGCCGCCACCGAACGGCGAGGGCAGCACCCCTGTCCCGGCGGCGACGGCGACCCCGCCGACCATGCACGCGGCGAGCGCGGCGGCGAGCCCGAACCGCACCGGCCGCGCCCAGCGCCGACCACGGTCCGTGCGGGCCGCCGCGATCACGACACGGTCGACGGAGTCCTCCACGGCATTGACCGCCCGGGCCTCCCGGAACGCCTTCAACGCGGCGTCCTCGCCCGGGAGTTCACCGTCGGGCCCGGTCGGCACCACGGTCAGCGCGTCGAACGCGGCGGCCAGTCGCCCGGCCTGCCGGATGTCGTCGTCGGCGACGGCCGCCAGGGGCTCCCCGCGCAACAGTCGCTCCGCCGCGTCGCGGTCCAGCCACTTGTCGTGCTCGTCGGCCATCACATGTCCTTCTGCGTCCGCGTACGCGAATGCGTCACACCGGCGGACGTCGCCGTGCGGGTACGCGGCTGCCTCGGATGGGGCACGGCGTCGAGGGAACCGGCGGATCCCGGGTCCGCGCCGAGCAGCTCCGCAAGCCGCTTCAGGCCGCGGTGCGCGGCGGTGCGGACGGCGCCCGGACGTTTGCCGAGGGTCTGCGCGGCGCTCTTCGCGTCGAGTCCGACGACGACGCGCAGCACGACGGCTTCGGCCTGGTCCTGCGGGAGTTGGGAGATCAGATCCAGGGCGGTGCCGGTGGCGAGGGACTCCAGCGCCTCGTCGGCGGTGTCGGAGAGCGCGGGTCGGCCGGCGAGTTCGCTCTCGTCGCCGCCGACGGCCGGCCGGCGCCCCCGCATGCGTATGTGGTCCAGCGCGCGGTTGCGGGCGATCCGGGCGGCCCAGCCGCGGAACCGGTCGGCGTCGCCCTCGAAGCGCGGGATGTCCCGGGCGATCTGGAGCCACGCCTCGGAGGCGACGTCCTCGGTGTCCGGGTCGCCGACGAGCGTGCGTATGTATCCGAGCAGCCGTGGGTGCACGGCGCGGTACACAGTCCGGAACGCGGTCTCGTCCCCGTCCCGTGCCGCAAGCACCGCGGCGGTCAGCTCCGCGTCGTCCCCCAGCACTCCCTGTCCCTGCCTGCCCCGGTGGTGAAGCCGTGTGCCCCGTATGACGGTGTGCGCCCATATGACGGTGTGCGCTCCCGGCGCGAATCAGCACGCTACGGCCTGAAACGCCCCCACGTCCATGTTTGTACAAGACGCAACTACTGGGTCGCGCAGTGGGGTGTGACACAAAACGCACCCTCGGCGCTGAAGAAGGTACGGGCCGCTCGCGACCCGTACCGCGTGGCGGCCGGGGTCTCTCCTGTGGGGGGTGGCGACCTCGGCCGTCCCGTATTTCCGGGGCCGTTCGGCGGTGCGTGGTACTCCGCGCGAGGTGCCTCGACCCCCGGTACGCCGCCACCCCTCCCCTGCCCGCACTGGTGAATAAGTGACGTGCGACACATCTGTGCAACGTGTGGCGTTCCTCGATGGTCTTCCGCTGAACAGAGCATCTACCCGCAGTCAGCGGGGTGTGTGTGAACTTCTTCAAGGGGTGGGGCATTTGAGCCCGCGACATTCGCGCGGAAAGGCTCAGGACGCGCGCGCTTCGCACGCGTACAAGCCGCTGAGTCTCAGGCGGAGAGCGTGGATCACGATCGGCGCCGTCGTACTCGGCGGAGGTGGCGCCGCTACGTACGCGATGGCCGACCCGGGCGACGGGGGCGCGGGGAGCCCGCGGGTCTTCCGGGCCGCTTCCGTGCACTCGCTGGGTCTGCAGACGAAGGGCGACCGCAAGGTCGTGCCGCAGAAGTCGACGAAGCAGTTCAGTGCCGTGTCGGTGACGTGGAAGGACCCGAAGGACGAGATCGACGGCACCGCCCAGTTCCGGGCCAGGTCGGCGCGGACCGGTGACTGGGGCGCGTGGACGACCCTGCCGAAGGAGACCAACGACGCCGACGGCGCCGAGCGCGAGGGCTCCGACATCCGCGGCGGCACCGCGTCCGTGCCGACGGAGACCGCATCGAACGGCGTCGAGGTGCGGGTGGTCGACGCCGACGGCAAGGCGTCCGACCTGCCGTCCGGCATGGACGTCAAGCTGATCGACCCGGGCACGGGCGCCGTCACGGGCAAGGGCGCCGCCCTCGAACCGGCGGCGTACGCGCAGGAGACGACGCCCCCGGCCGCGACCGGCTCACCGACCGCCTCCCAGGAGCCCCCGGAGCCGTCGGCCCCGGTCTCCTCGGCGTCGCAGAGCCCCACGGGGGCCGCGCCCGCGAGCTCCGCCCCGGCGTCGTCGGCCCCGACGGAGACGGCGCCCGAGCCACTCCCCTCGACGGTCGAGAAGCCCGTCATCATCCCGCAGTCGGTGTGGGGCCCGGGCCTCGCGCACGACGGGACGCCCTCCTACGACACGGAGATCAAGGCCGCCGTCGTCCACCACACCGGTGTCGACCTGGACAACCAGGTCCCCTGTGCCAAGTCCGCCGAGCGGCTGCGCCAGATCCAGCAGGACCACGTCTCCAAGGGCTACTACGACATCGGCTACAACTTCGTCGTCGACCGCTGCGGCCAGATCTTCGAGGGCCGTACCGGCGGCATGGACCTGCCGGTGCACGGCGCCCACGACTACGGGTTCAACACGGACACCGTCGGCATCTCCTACATCGGCAACTTCGAGTCGGCCACGCCCACCAAGGCGGCGCTCGACGCGATCGCCCGGGTCGTCGCCTGGAAGTTCGGCCAGTACGGCATCGTGCCGACGGGGAACGTCACGCTGACCTCCAACGGTGACCTCGGCGTCGACGGCAACAAGGTCGCCCTGGGCAAGACCATCACCCTGCCCCGGGTCTTCGGCCACAAGGACACCAACGCCACGCTCTGCCCCGGCGCCACCCTGTACCCGAAGCTGTCCCGCATCCGCACCCTCGCCGCGACCCCGGGCATCTCGCACGCCCTGATCTCGCAGAACGTCGTCGGCGACGCCACCGCGGACCTCGTGACCGGGCTGCCCAAGGGGGCGGGCGGCGGCCAGGTCGCCGTCGTCCCTGGCACCACGGCCGGCCCGACGGCCACCGGCAAGAAGGTCATCTCGCAGGCCGGTGACGTGCCCGGCTCGGCCGAGACCGGCGACGAGTTCGGCGCGTCCACCGCGACCGGCGACATCAACGGCGACGGCTACACCGACATCGTGGCCGGCCAGCCCGGCGAGGACGACACGTCGGGCCACAAGGACCGCGGCGCGGTCACCGTCGTGTACGGGCCGGGCTTCACCACGGGCCTCGGCATCAACATGGACGCGAGCTACGACCTGACCGGCGCCCGGTTCGGCTCGGCCGTGGCCGTCGGCGACTTCAACGCGGACGGTACGGCCGACGTGTTCGCCGCCTCCACCGGCCTCGGCGGCACCTGGATGGCCCGCTACGGCGACGGCTGGGACACCGACTCGGCGATCACCTCCACCGAGGCGAACCTGGCCTACGCGGACGCCGCGTCCGGCGACTTCGACCGGGACGGCTACGCGGACGTCGCCCTCAACTACCGCGACTCCACCGGCATCGGCCGCGTCACCTGGTACAAGGGCGGCTCCGGCGGCCTGCGCAAGGCGGCCACGCTGACCGTCAAGGGCGGCCGTTCCATCGGCGCCGGCGACATCAACGGCGACGGTGTCGACGACATAGCCATCGGCCAGCCCTACGTCGCCGAGTCCGGGGCCGCCACCGGCGGCCAGGTCACCTTCGTCAAGGGCGTGGCCGGCACCGGCCTGACCGCGACGGGCGCCAAGTCCATCAGCCAGGACACGTCCGGCGTGCCCGGCGGCGGGGAGTCCGGCGACGCGATGGGCTGGTCGGTCGCGGTCGGCGACTACAACCTCGACGGCTACGCGGACGTCCTGACGGGCGCCCCGAACGAGGACGTCACCCGCACCACCAACCAGGCCGACGCGGGCACGTCGCTGCTCCTGAAGGGCACGTCGACCGGGCTGACCGGCACCGGCTCCCTCGCCTTCACGCAGGACACCGCGGGCGTCCCCGGCGCGACCGAGACCAGCGACAACCTCGGTACGGCGACCGCTCTCGGCGACTTCTCCGGCTACGGCCGCGCCGACCTGGTCATCGGCACAGCGGGCGAGGACGCGGGCAACGGCACCCTGATGTACGTCCCGAGCAACAGCGGCGGTCCTGCTCCGAGCCAGACCAAGACCTTCGGCATCGGCTCGCTCGGCACCCCGGCAGGCGCCCGCCTGGGCACCAACCTGGCGCCGTAACAGCCGCATCACGCAAGAGAGGGCCGTGGGGGGGGGGGGGGGGAAGCGCCCTCCCCCCCCCCCCCCCCCCCCCCCCCCACGCCCCTTCGGCGTACCGGCCGCTGCCCGGCCGGGTCAGCGTGCCGTGACGCCCAGCCGGTCCAGGAGGCGGAAGAACAGCTCCTCCGCCGACGGCTCCGCCGCCGCCCCCACCACATCGGCCACCGGCTTCGCGACCACCGTCCGCCCGCACTCCGCGGCCCAGTCGACGGCCCGGTCGGCCGCGTCCGCCGGGGGCAGGAAGTAGTCCTCGAGGGCGCGCTCGTCACCGCCGATGAAGTCGGCCATCGAGGTGCGCCCCAGACACGTCGTCCACGCCCCGCTCCGCGGCGCCGCCGCCTCCACGACGGCGCAGAGGCTGTCCATGACGTACGCGAACAGGGCGGGTGAACCCGTCTCCGCCGCAAGGGAGTTCATGCTGCCGACGTCCCGCGTCTGCTCACCGCTCCCGCCGGGGCACTCCCACACCTGCCAGCCACCGGCCCGCTCCTCGAGCAGCGTGAGCTCGTCACGGACCGCGTCCAGCGCCGTCAGCTCCTTCAGCGGACGCGCGCTCCTGGCCACCACGTAGTAACCCCAGTAGCCCATATCCGCTCCCCCGTCCCGGTGTTCTTCGAACCTGAGACCGAATAGACCACAGGGGTACGGGACTTCGCCACCCGGAACACCAACTAGGCGGCGCCCGCCTCGGGTTCCGCGGCGGTCGCCGACTTGCGGTTCTGCAACCGGGTCAGCGACCGGACGAAGAGGATCGCGGCGGCGGCGCTCACAATGTCGAGCGCGTCGCCTGCCATCACCCCCAGCGTCGCCGACTTGATCTCGGAGAGGCCCTCGGCCCGGTCGTACTCCCTGCCCACGAAACGCCCCACGAACTGGTTCGCCAGCCACAGGAACCACCACAGGTCGATCACCCCGGACCACGCCTGCTTGCGTGACAGCTCCAGGCCGTCGGCACTGGCGTGCCAGGTGTCGAGCGCGATCCGGCGCGGGAACCAGAAGGCGACGACCGGCACGAAGAAGCCGAGGACCGTCCAGACGCGCGCCTTGCTCTGCCCGAACGGCGCGAGGGCATGGGCGTTGTCGCGTACGCGCAGGAACCAGAGGACGAACCCGATCGCGGTGACCGCCAGCGCGAACAACTGGGCCTGGCCCGCGAGGGCGTACAGGTCGTCGAGGCGCTCCGCCTCCCCCGCGTCGTACCCGGCCTGGTCGCCGCTCACCAGGCCGTCCACGAACCGGTACTCGGCGAACCCGGCCGCCAGGGCGCCCAGGTCGACCACGATGACGAGGCCGAGCAGCGCCATGGCGACCACGGCGAGCCTGTTCGGCGACCGCAGCCGGGTCCAGCCGGCCCTCGGGTCGTACGGCGCGGACGGCACCCGCGGCGGCAAGGGCGGCGGCGCCGCTTCCTGCCCGGTGCCCGGCGCGGCCGTCAGCGACCCGAAGGCCGCGTCCGAGCAGCGCGCGCACAGACCGTCCTCGACCAGCGCGTTGTTCTTCCCGCATCTCTTGCACAGCACAGCCGCGCGCCCTCCCCGGCGAACCACCGCGGATGTTCCGGCCCCCCGGCCGCGCGGCCAGCGGAACATACGGCCCGCCGGGCCCCACTGTCCATTCGTCTTCGCAGGTCAGCGAGAGAGCCGGGCCGCCAGCTCGACGAACTGCGGCCACGTCAGCTCCGGCTTCTCCGGGTCCCAGAGCTTCTGCACGGTCGCCCGCAGCGGCATCCGTACACCCTGGGCGACCTGGGCCTGGGTCTGGGACTGCGCGAGGTCGCACCAGACGGCGAAGGTGCCGCCGAGGATCTGGTCGTCGTACTTGGCGGGCACGGGTGACGTGCCGCGCACGACGAGCGGCGTCCAGCTCTCGTAGATCCGCTGCCCGGTCGGGTAGGTGAAGGTGTTGGGCTGGCCGAGGACGTAGTACAGGTACTCGTCGTTGTAGTTGGTCAGCTTCCGTCCCTGGCTCAGGTACGAGACCGGTTCACGCGCCCCGATCTCCTTGCCGGTCCAGTACGCGACCTCCAGCTTCTTGTCGGCGTCGACCTCACCGCCCGCGTAGAACCCGTCGTTCCACGCCTTCAGCTTCCGGTCGTGGGGGGCCATCGTCCGCGCCCGGTCGTTGAGCCAGCCCTGCGCGAGGTCCTGCACGCCCGCGCCCGGCCCGTACTTCCGCCGCGCCGCGGCGGCCAGCTGCGGGTAGGAGCCCTCCGGGTCCTTGACGGTGAGCGCCCGGTACTCGTCGGCACCCAGATGCCAGTACGCGCCCTTGAAGAGGCCGGCGTACTCCTTCAGCAGGTCGTCCACGATCTTCGCGGAGCCCGGCTCGGAGATGTCGACGGCGCCGCGCTGCGCCGACCCGCTCGCGTCGCGCAGTTGCAGGTCGGGGTGGGCCCTGAGGACGGCGCCCAGGTGTCCGGGCGAGTCGATCTCGGGCACGACCGTCACGTGCCGCTCGGCGGCCAGCGACAGGATCTCCCGCACCTGCGCCTTGGTCAGGTGGTCGTCGGACACGATCTCCGGATGCGAGTCGGACTCGATCCGGAACGCCTGGTCGTCGGAGAAGTGCAGGCCGAGCTGGTTGAACTTCAGGTCCCCGATCTCCCGGATCCGGTCCTTGATCCAGTCGGCCGAGAAGTGCTTGCGCGCAATATCGATCATGAACCCGCGCTGGGGTTTCGCCGGTTCGTCGGTGACGACCCCCTCGGGCACGGTGGCACCGCCGTGCGCCTCCTGCTTCAGGGTGCGGGTGCCGTAGAACACGCCCGTCGCGCCCGGCGCGACGATGCGCACCCGCCCGTCCCGCACGGTCATCCGGTACGACTCCTGGTCCGCGCGGCGCGCCCCGCCGAGCGCCAGCTCCACGTCGCCGGGCCCGGCCTCGGCGTCCTCGCCGCCGTAGGTGAGCCCCAGTTCGTCCGCGATCAGCCGTCCCTCGTCGGCCAGCCCCTTGTCCCGCACGACGACCCGGCCGCCGTCCGGTTTCCAGCCGGGCCCGCGGGCCGGCGTGAAGTCACGCACCGCGGGGATCGTGCGCGGGGGCGTCGACATCGGGTACGAGCGGCTGGGCGACGGGGACGCCGACGCACTCGACGCACCGGTCTTCCCGTCCGTCGGGGCCTGCCGGGAGGAGTCGTCACCGCCGTCCGGCCAGAACACGGCCGTCAATGCGACCGCCCCGGCCACGACGACCCCGCCGCCGGCCAACAGAGCCTTCCGTTCCCGCTCCACGTGTGCCTCCGCTCACGATCATGTCCGCGCCACCCGTAGGCCGACCGTAACCGGCACCCCCCGGAGCCTCGGGGACCCGCGCGACCGGCCACGACGAGTCGGTGCCCGCAAACGGAGCAAGCGTGCGGCGGCGCCGGGGGGCGAAGTCCACTCCAGAGCCTCAAACCCTCCCGTCCGGGTGAAATTCGCGCATCCGTCGGACAGTCGCAATCAGTCCTCGCTAGCGTTACGGCACAAACACACGCACCACACATCCCCCCCACCCGTTCCGCCGGAGGCACCCGCTGTCCGCGCATCGCGCCCTTCACGTACCCGGCCGTCTGCCCATACCGGCCCCGGCCGGAGCACCGAGGGGTCTCGCACTCCTCAACGCGCTGCCGCGGACCGCCGCCGAGGAGGCGCTGCACACCTGCTGCGGCAGCCGCGCCTGGGCGCGGCGGCTCGTCGCGCACCGCCCCTACCCGGACCTCGACGCGCTGCTCGCCGCGGCCGACGAGGCGGCGTACGACCTTCCCGCCGGCTCCGTCACCGAGGCCCTGGCCTGCGAGGAGCTGCCCCGGCTGCCGGGCGCCGCCGCCTACTCGGCCGCGTACACGGCGCTGGCCGCCGCGCACAGCGCGTACCAGGACCGCTTCGGGCACGCCTTCGTGATCTGCCTGGACGAGGTCGCCCCCGGCGAGGCGCTCGACCACGTGCTCACCGGGCTGCGCGACCGCCTCGGCAACGACCGGGAGGAGGAGCGCGTGGTCTCCGCCGAGGAGCTGCGCCGACTCGCCCGGGGCCGGATCGCCCGGCTTGTCCGCGATCTGCCACTTGCCCGGACCGGGGCGCCGGACGCCGCACGACGGGAAAGCGTGGACGATAGCCCGTACGTGCCTGTTTGATTGCCTGTTTGATCACACCGGAGGCCCCGGCGCGAACGAGCCGACAACTCGTCGATACGATGACGAGCGGCCGGTGGACCGTACCCGGCCGGGCCCGTCCGACACCGAAGCCGGCCGGCCCCTAGTCCCCGCTCCCGGAGGGTTCTTCCGTGCCGGCTGGAACGCTGTACCGCGGCCGGGAAGGCATGTGGTCGTGGGTGGCTCATCGAGTCACCGGTGTCCTCATTTTCTTCTTCCTGTTCGTACACGTGCTGGACACCGCTCTCGTCCGCGTCTCCCCAGAGTCGTACGACGACGTCGTTTCCACTTACAAGACGCCGATCGTCGCGCTCCTTGAGTACGGCCTCGTCGCTGCCATCCTCTTCCACGCGCTCAACGGCCTGCGAGTCATCGCCGTCGACTTCTGGTCGAAGGGCCCGCGCTACCAGAAGCAGCTGCTCTGGACCGTCGTGGGCATCTGGATCGTCCTGATGGCCGGGGCGCTGTACCCCGTCCTCGGCCACGCCGTCCGTGAACTCTTCGGGAGCTGAGGCCAGACATGTCTGACACCACCCTCACCAAGACGGACGGCACGTCCGGCGTCGGGCCCGTCGAGGGCGCTTCGCTCTACAGCGCCGACAACCCGGCCCCGTTCATCGAGGCGCCGCGCAAGCGCACCTCGAAGACCGGCAAGGGCAGCCGCGGCAACTTCGAGATGGCCGCATGGCTCTTCATGCGTCTGTCCGGCGTCGTCCTGGTCGTTCTCGTCCTCGGCCACCTGCTGATCCAGCTCGTCCTCGACGGCGGCGTCTCCAAGATCGGCTTCGCGTTCGTCGCGGGCCGCTGGGCGTCCCCGTTCTGGCAGGGCTGGGACCTGCTGATGCTGTGGCTCGCGATGCTGCACGGCGCCAACGGCCTGCGCACGGTCATCAACGACTACGCAGAGCGCCCCAACACCCGCCTGTGGTTGAAGGGCCTGCTGTACGCCGCGACGGTCTTCACCGTCCTGCTGGGCACGCTGGTGATCTTCACCTTCGACCCGAACATCCGTTAAAGCCGAGGCGAGCGAACCCGTGAAGATTCACAAGTACGACACCGTCATCGTCGGCGCCGGTGGCGCGGGCATGCGCGCGGCCATCGAGTCGACCAAGCGCAGCCGCACCGCCGTGCTGACCAAGCTCTACCCCACCCGCTCCCACACGGGCGCCGCGCAAGGCGGCATGGCCGCCGCGCTGGCCAACGTGGAGGAGGACAACTGGGAGTGGCACACCTTCGACACGATCAAGGGCGGCGACTACCTGGTCGACCAGGACGCCGCCGAGATCCTGGCGAAGGAGGCCATCGACTCGGTCCTCGACCTGGAGAAGATGGGCCTGCCGTTCAACCGCACCCCGGACGGCACCATCGACCAGCGCCGCTTCGGCGGTCACTCCCGTAACCACGGCGAGGCGCCGGTGCGCCGCTCCTGCTACGCGGCCGACCGCACGGGCCACATGATCCTTCAGACGCTGTACCAGAACTGCGTGAAGGAGGGCGTGGAGTTCTTCAACGAGTTCTACGTCCTGGACCAGCTCATCGTCGAGGAAGACGGCGTCAAGAAGTCCGCCGGTGTCGTGGCCTACGAGCTCGCGACCGGTGAGATCCACGTCTTCCAGGCCAAGGCGGTCATCTACGCCTCGGGCGGCACCGGCAAGTTCTTCAAGGTGACGTCGAACGCGCACACCCTGACCGGCGACGGCCAGGCGGCGTGCTACCGGCGCGGGATCCCGCTGGAGGACATGGAGTTCTTCCAGTTCCACCCGACCGGCATCTGGCGCATGGGCATCCTGCTCACGGAGGGCGCCCGCGGTGAGGGCGGCATCCTGCGCAACAAGGACGGCGAGCGCTTCATGGAGAAGTACGCGCCGGTCATGAAGGACCTCGCGTCCCGTGACGTCGTGTCCCGCTCCATCTACACGGAGATCCGTGAAGGCCGCGGCTGCGGTCCCGAGGGCGACCACGTCTACCTCGACCTCACGCACCTGCCGCCGGAGCAGCTCGACGCCAAGCTCCCGGACATCACCGAGTTCGCGCGGACGTACCTCGGTATCGAGCCCTACACGGACCCGATCCCGATCCAGCCGACCGCGCACTACGCCATGGGCGGCATCCCGACCAACGTCCAGGGTGAGGTCCTCGCGGACAACACCACGGTCGTCCCGGGCCTGTACGCCGCCGGTGAGGTCGCCTGTGTCTCCGTGCACGGCGCCAACCGCCTCGGCACGAACTCGCTGCTCGACATCAACGTCTTCGGCAAGCGGGCCGGTATCGCCGCCGCCGAGTACTCCCACACGGCTCCGTTCATCGAGCTGCCGGAGAACCCGGCGTCGCTGGTCGAGGCGCAGGTCGAGCGGTTGCGCAACGCGACGGGCACCGAGCGCGTCTCGGTCCTCCGCAACGAGCTGCAGGAGTGCATGGACGCCAACGTGATGGTGTTCCGCACCGAGCAGACGATCAAGACGGCCGTCGAGAAGATCGCCGAGCTGCGTGAGCGTTACCTCAACGTCTCGATCCAGGACAAGGGCAAGCGGTTCAACACCGACCTCCTGGAAGCCATCGAGCTGGGCAACCTGCTCGACCTGGCCGAGGTCATGGCGACCTCCGCGCTGGCCCGCAAGGAGTCCCGCGGCGGCCACTACCGCGAGGACTTCCCGAACCGCGACGACGTCAACTTCATGCGCCACACCATGGCGTACCGCGAGGTCGGCGACGACGGCTCCGAGTCCATCCGTCTGGACTACAAGCCGGTCGTCCAGACCCGCTACCAGCCGATGGAGCGTAAGTACTGATGGCAACCCCGATCATGGACAAGGCGGAGGCGGCCGGCAAGGCCGAGCCCGGGTTCGCCGACTCCCCGTACATCACCGTCACCTTCCGGATCCGCCGGTTCAACCCGGAGGTCTCGGCGGAGGCGAGCTGGGTCGACTTCCAGCTGGAGATCGACCCGAAGGAGCGCGTGCTCGACGCCCTCCACAAGATCAAGTGGGAGCAGGACGGTTCGCTGACGTTCCGTCGCTCCTGCGCGCACGGCATCTGCGGGTCCGACGCGATGCGCATCAACGGCAAGAACCGCCTTGCCTGCAAGACGCTCATCAAGGACATCAACCCGCAGAAGCCGATCACGGTCGAGGCCATCAAGGGCCTGACGGTCCTCAAGGACCTGGTCGTGGACATGGACCCGTTCTTCCAGGCGTACCGCGACGTCATGCCGTTCCTGGTGACGAAGGGGAACGAGCCGACGCGTGAGCGTCTGCAGTCCGCCGAGGACCGCGAGCGCTTCGACGACACGACCAAGTGCATCCTGTGCGCGGCGTGCACGTCGTCGTGCCCGGTGTTCTGGAACGACGGCCAGTACTTCGGTCCTGCCGCCATCGTCAACGCGCACCGCTTCATCTTCGACTCGCGCGACGAGGCCGGGGAGCAGCGCCTGGAGATCCTCAACGACCGTGACGGTGTGTGGCGTTGCCGCACGACGTTCAACTGCACGGACGCCTGCCCGCGTGGCATCGAGGTCACCAAGGCGATCCAGGAAGTGAAGCGTGCGCTGATCACGCGCCGCTACTGACCTTCCCGTTCTTTGCGGTCTGTGTGGGCCCCGCTCCTCTCGTGGAGCGGGGCCCACGGCCGTTCAGCGGCGCCGTCAGCACCTCCGCTCCCCCGGCCGGGCGCGTTCGGCGGCCTCAGGAACAACGGGCGCCACGCATGCGCCGCTGGGCCCTTATGCGGCATTTCAGCCGATCCATGGCTAATCTGACGGTATGTCACTTGCGCTGGAGACCCTCGGCTTCGACAACGCCCTGCTGCCCGTCGGCGACCTGCCCGAGGCCGTCGCCTTCTACGAGCGCGTCGGGCTCCCCGTGAAGTTCCGCCTCGACGAGGCCGGCATCGCGCTGCTCTCCGTCGGCAAGGAGACCCCCGGCCTGCTGCTGCGCGCCGAGGACGGCTTCGGACACCGGCCCCCGTCGTGGCCCGCGGCGCGGCTCTGGCTGGAGGTGCCCGACGCGCGCGCCGTGGCCCGCTCGCTGAGCGAAGCGGGCATCACGCCGCTCGACCCGCCCTTCTCCACCTCCACGGGGTATGTCGTCGAGATCGCGGACCCGTGGGGCAACGTCATCGGGTTCACGGATTACCTCAAGCGCCCGGAACTGGCCCGGAACTGAGCATTCCGACCTACTTCTGACACCCCTCTTCCGAGACGCCCGTCACGTACGACGACTCCCACTTGAACGTGTTCAAAAACAGGGCTATCTTCAGTCCTGTCAGCGTTTTTGAACGCGTTCAAGGAGGGTGGGGCATGGACCTCACAGTTGTCGCCTACGTCGTCTACCTCATCGTCAGCATCGGGCTGACCATCTGGGTGGCGCGCACCCTGAGCCGTAACGGCAGGGTCTTCCTCGCCGACGTGCTGCACGGCAACGAGAAGCTGGCCGACGCCGTCAACCACCTTCTGGTGGTCGGCTTCTACCTGGTGAACCTCGGGTTCGTCGCCCTCTATCTCAGCGGCGACGGCACCATCGACAGCGCCCGCGGGGTCTTCGAGGCCCTGTCGACCAAGCTCGGCGTGGTGCTGCTCGTGCTCGGCGTGATGCACCTGGGCAATGTCTATGTCCTCAACAAGATCCGGCGGCGCGGCGTCATGGAGCGCGAGCAGCAGCCGCCGGTACCGCCGCAGGGGTGGGCCGCTCCGGTGGCCGGGGCGTGACAGCGGTGGGAGCCATGGGGGAGACGGACCGGGGCGTTCGGGGGGACGTCCCGGTCCGCCGGCTCACGGTCCTCTACGACGAGGAGTGCCCGCTGTGCACGTTCGCGCGGGGCTGGCTGAGCAGGCAGCGGCAGCTGGTACCGCTGGAGTTCGTGCCCGCGGGCTCGCAGGAGGCGCGGGGGCGCTTCCCCGGGCTCGACCACGCCGGAACCCTCAGCGACATCACGGTGATCGGCGACAGCGGGCAGGTCTACCGGGGCTCCGCCGCCTGGGTCGTGTGCATGTGGGCGCTGCGCGAGCACCGGGCCACGGCCCACCGGATGGCCACGCCCGCGGGGATGAGGGTCGCCAAGCAGGTGGTGCTGGCCGCCGCCAAGTACCGCTCGGCGTACCAGGAGCGGCAGGCCGGGGGCGGCGCGTACCGGCGGGCCGACGGTTGGCGGTACAACCCGAAGGACGGCTGGTACCACGAGACGGACGGGTTCGGGGACGGGAGCGGGGGCGGTTCCGGGGGTGGGAGCGGTATCGGGGGCGGTCCCGGGGGTGGCCCGCTCGCCTGTGACAGCGGTTGCCGCGTGGCCGATTAGGCTCTGGGCGTGGCTACAGACAAGGCGGAGGCCAAGGCCGCCAAGAGCGAGCAGACCCGGGCGCTGATCCTGGAGACCGCGATGCGGCTCTTCCGGGAGCGGGGCTACGACAAGACGACGATGCGGGCCATCGCTCAGGAGGCCGGGGTCTCCGTCGGCAACGCGTACTACTACTTCGCGGGCAAGGAACACCTCATCCAGGGGTTCTACGACGGGATCGCCGCCGAGCACGAGGCGGCGGTCCGGTCCGTCCTCGACACGGAGACCGATCTCCAGGCGCGGCTCGCGGGGGTGCTGCGGATCTGGCTGGAGATCGCCGAGCCGTACCACGAGTTCGCGGCCCAGTTCTTCAAGAACGCGGCCGACCCGGATTCGCCGCTCAGCCCGTTCTCGGCGGAGTCGGAGGGGGCGCGGGAGGCATCGATCGCGCTGCACCGGGAGGTCCTGGCCGGTTCCAAGGCCAAGGTGCCGGCCGAACTGGCCGAGATTCTCCCCGAGTTGATGTGGCTCTCCCAGATGGGGCTCGTCCTCTACTGGGTCTTCGACAGCTCCGAGGGCCGTGAGCGCAGCCGGCGGCTCGCCGAGCGCGGGGCCCGGCTGACGGCACGGGGCGTGGCGCTCGCCCGGTTCCGGGTGCTGCGGCCGCTGGTCCTTGAGGTGCACGAGCTGTTCATCGACTTCCTGCCGGGAATGACGCGCACGGAGTCGGAGCGGGACGGCGGGTCGGAGCAGAGCGGCGGCTCGTAGCGGAACGGGCGGTCGTAGCGGACCGGTGGCTCGGAGCGGACCGGTGGCTCGTAGCGGAACGGCGTGCCCCTCTTGCCGTGGTCTCAGCTCGGGCCGGTACCGTCACGGGATGCCCGGCACCACCTCATCCCCCGCACCCTTCACCAGCTCGCGGCTCAGCCGCCGCGGCGTCCTCGGCCTGGGGCTCAGCGCGACAGCCGCTCTCGCCCTGCCCGCCCAGCGCGCGTCCGCCTCGACCGCCGTCGGCGGTGAGCGGCTCGCCGCGTCCGGCGTCCAGGTACGGCGCGGCCCGGGAGCGCCGAGGCTGCCGAAGCTCGCCGCGAAGGCCTGGCTGGTCGCCGACAACGACAGCGGCGAAGTGCTCGCCTCCTACGGCGCCCACCGCGCGCTGCCGCCGGCCTCCACGCTGAAGATGCTGTTCGCGGAGACGGTCCTGCCCGCGTTCGAGCACGGCCTGAAACACCGGGTGAGCGCCGGGGACCTGGCCGGTATCCCGGCGGGGTCCAGCCTCGTCGGCGTCCAGGCCGGCACGACGTACACCGTCCATCAGCTGTGGCAGGGCGTCTTTCTGCGCTCCGGGAACGACGCCGTGCACGTGCTCGCCTCGATGTACGGCGGCGTCGGCAGGACGGTCGCGGCGATGCAGGCCCGCGCGCAGGACCTCCAGGCCCTGGACACCCATGTGGTCAGCCCGGACGGCTTCGACCACCAGGGGCAGCTCTCGTCGGCGTACGACCTCACGCTCTTCGCGCGGGCCGGGCTGCGGAACGACGACTTCCGCGGCTACTGCGCCACGAAGGTCGCCGACTTCCCGGCGGGGGGCGGCAGGACGTTCCAGATCCAGAACACCGACCGCCTGCTCACCGGGCAGGGCATCACCGCGTACGAGGGCCTCATCGGCGTCAAGAACGGCTACACCTCGCACGCCGGCAACACCTTCACCGGCGCCGCGACCCGTGACGGCCGCACGCTCCTCGTCACCGTCATGCACCCGAGGTCCGGGTACGAGGCGGTCTACCAGGAGACGGCCGCGCTCCTCGACTGGGGTTTCGCGGCGAGCGGCAAGGTGAGCGCGGTCGGGCAGCTGGTCACGCCGCTCAGCGAGCAGCCGGCGTCCTCCGCGGCGCCGGTGCCGGGCGCTCCGGGCGCGGGGACCGCGGGGACCGCGTCACCGTATCCGTCGTCCGCGCACGGGGAGGGCTGGGCGCTCGGCGGTTCGGCCGCGGTCGCGGCCCTCGCGGGCGGCGGTCTGCTCGCGCTGCGGCGCCGGGGGAACGGGCAGCCGTCGGGGCGCCGCCGGAAGGGCTGAGAAGGGGCCGGGGGTGAGGGGGCCGGGGGTGAGGGGACCGACGGGAGCGGAGGGGGCAGGGACAGGGCCCCGGCTCCGTGGAGCGGGTCAGGAACGCACCAGCGCCCAGACCGTCTTGCCGTAGCGTCCCCGGTGCCACACGCCCCACGCCTCGGCGAGCGTGTCGACCAGGTGCAGGCCCCGGCCGCTCTCGTCGTCGAGGGCGCGTGCGGGCCTCATCCCGGGTTCGGCCGCCGACTCGTCGGACACCTCGATGAAGCACGAGCCGTCCGCGAGGACCGTCACCGCGATCTCGAACTCCCGCTCGCGTGCGGGCCCGTGCCGGATCGCGTTCGTCGCCAGCTCGGAGACGAGCAGTACGGCGATGTCGAGCGCGTCGGCCGGTTCCGTATGGCCCCACACAGCCAGGTGGTCGCGCACGCGCAGCCGCGCCACCCCCACCGAGGCCGGGTGTCGGGGCAGTCTGAACGCACTGCGCCGCAACACACGTAGCCACCTCCTCCACGTCGTGTACACAGGTTCGACACATAATGCAGCGTGAAGGCAACTGTGTGTGTCATGGAAGTCGCCTTCCCCCGGCGCTATCCGGACAGATCCGGCCACGTACGGGCCGCGCGGCGCGGGGCAGGGCGGCTGTTTCAGGCCTGCTTCGAGGCGAGTTCGACGACCGTGATGTCGGAGGGCGCCCCGACCCGGACCGGCGGCCCCCAGGCGCCCGCGCCCCGGCTGACGTAGAGCTGGGTGTCGCCGTAGCGCTCCAGGCCGGCGAGGGTCGGATTGGCCGCGTCGGCGAAGAAGTTGCCGGGCCACAGCTGGCCGCCGTGGGTGTGCCCGGACAACTGGAGGTCGACGCCGTGCCGGACCGCTTCGTCGATCATCACGGGCTGGTGGGCGAGGAGGACGGCGGCGCGGGAGCGGTCGCGGTCGCCGAGCGCCTTCGCGTAGTCGGGTCCCTCGCCGTAGTTCTCGCCGCTGATGTCGTTGACGCCCGCGAGATCGAAGGCGCCCATCTCGACGCGGGCGTTCTCCAGCGGACGCAGCCCGATCTCGCGGACGTGCGCGACCCATGGGTCGGCGCCGGAGAAGTACTCGTGGTTGCCCGTGACGAAGAACGTGCCGTGCCGTGCGCGCAGCCGGGCGAGCGGGGCGACCGCCGGGGCCAGGTCCGCCACGCTTCCGTCGACCAGGTCGCCGACGACCGCGATCAGGTCCGGCTGCGTGGCGTTGATGGTGTCCACGACCCGCTCGGCGAAGCCCCGTCCGAGCACGGGACCGAGGTGGACGTCGCTGACCACGGCGATCCTGAACCCGTGGGCCGCGCGCGGCAGCCGGGCGAGCGGCACGGTGACCCGCTTCACCTTCGGCCCGCGCAGTACGCCGTACGCGCCGTTGCCCACGACGCCCACCGCGGCGACGGTGGCGGCGGCCCCCACGGAACGGGCGAGCAGCAGGCGGCGGCCGGTCGCCGGGGCCGGCCTCGCGGGCTCCGGAGCGGTCTCAGCCGGTGCTCGCGTCTCCGCCCCGGCCGCCGCCTCCCCGTCGGGCCGCGCCGCCTCGCGGTCGAGGACGCGCCGCAGCAGAGGCCGGAGCACCTCCCCCACCAGCAACGCGAGGACGAGGTAGATCGAGAACGCCATCCACAGGAAACCCGGCCACGCCAGGATCCGCTGGAGCAGGAACGGCGCCCCGGCCCGCTCCGCGCCGACGGCCGCGAACATCAGCACAGGACCCGCCACGAACACCGCCGCGCCCAGGCGTCTGGGCCAACCCGGGCCCGCCGTGGTGTCCCGCACGAGCCGGCGCCACGCGTAGAGGTGCAGCCCCGCGAAGGCCGCCACCGCGGCGAGGGCGACCAGCACAACGACAACGATCATGGCCCTGTCCGCCGCTTCCGTCTATGAGGTCCGCCGCAGAGCGCGCACTCCGCGGAACCCGATGCCCCCGACCACCGTCCCCAAGACAAAGGAGACGACGGCGAGGGTCAGGTGCACGAAGAAGTACGCCGTCGGATCACCGGCGTCGTCGAAGGCGAGGCCGCTGCCGTCCTTCCACAGGTTCTTGACGAAAGTGATCCAGATGATCCAGCTCCACACCCCGAAGGCGAGCAGGAACCAGGAGACGGGCCGGCTGAGCTTCATACGTTCAGTATCGTCAGCCGTCTTCGCGCACCGCCGCCGGGGTGGGGCCGGAGAGACACAGAAGACCTCGGCGCAGACTTACGGGCCGGGTACATGTACGTTCTCGACCGTGCCTGACTCCCCTGCGCCGTACATGTCGTACCTGAAGAAGTCCGCCCGGCCCGCGCGCGGCTTCGGCCCACTGCGCTCCACGCTGTGCACGGCTTCCACGGTCCTGCTCACCGCCTCCGCCCTGTCCTTGACGGCCGCTCTGCCCGCCGGCGCCGCGGACACGCCGGACAGCAAGCCGACCAAGAGCGCGGGGGGCAAGTCGGGGCCGCCGGCCGCCATGTCGACGATCGGTGGTGACCTGCTCGGCAAGCCGGGCACCCAGGTGAAGCTCGGGGCCGGCGCCCCGGTGCTGCCGAAGGATCTGACGGCCAAGTCGTGGATCGTCTCGGACGCCGAGTCGGGCGCCGTGCTCGCCTCGCACAACGCGCACTGGGAGCTGCCGCCCGCCAGCACCCTCAAGATGCTCTTCGCGGACACGCTCCTGCCCAAGTTCCCCAAGACCTCGACGCACAAGGTCGTCCCCTCCGACCTGGCGGGTATGGGCGCGGGCTCCAGTCTCGTCGGCGTCAAGGAGAACTTCACCTACACCGTCCACGACCTGTGGCTCGGTGTCTTCCTGCGCTCCGGCAACGATGCGGTGCACGTCCTGTCCGCGATGAACCACGGCGTCCCGCAGACGGTCAAGGACATGCAGGCGCACGCCCGGGAGCTCCAGGCCAACGACACGCATGTGGTCAGCCCCGACGGTTACGACGAGCCCGGCCAGCACTCCTCCGCCTACGACCTGACCCTCTTCGCCCGCTCCGGCCTGCAGAAGGCGGACTTCCGCGAGTACGCCGCCACGGCCACCGCCAAGTTCCCCGAGGCGCAGAAGAAGGGGAAGACGACGAGCCGCTTCGAGATCCAGAACACCAACCGGCTGCTCACCGGCGCGGCCGGCCTCGACGCCTACCAGGGCATCGCGGGCGTCAAGAACGGCAACACCACCAACGCCGGCGCCACCTTCACCGGCGTCGCCGAACGCAACAACAAGGTCCTTCTCGTCACCGTCATGAACCCGGACAAGAAGGAGAGCCAGGCGGTCTACAAGGAGACCGCCCGCCTCCTCGACTGGGGGTTCCAGGCCGACGGCAAGGTCACCCCGGTCGGCACCCTCGTCCCGCCGAAGGGCGCGACGTCCCCCAGCTCCAGCGGCTCGGCCAGCCCGCAGGGCGACGCGGGCCCCGCCAAGCCGGCCGCGCACGCCGCGGTCGAAGCGGGCGGCTCCAGCGGCGTCGGCATCGCCCTGGCCATCACGGGCGGCGTCCTGGCCGTCCTCGCCGCAGCGGCCTTCGCGGTGCGCAAGAAGTGGCCCGTGCGCACGAAGTCCTGAGCCCCGCTCAGCCTGCCGCGGGGGTCCTTTCGGGGCCCGCCCCGGGCGCGGCCGAACTCCCCCCGGCGCTGTCCGCGCCGGTCTCCTCGGAGCTGTCGGACCCGGGGCCCGCCGCCTCCCGCTCCCGGGCGTCGGCGCGCCCCGTCGCGGTCCACGCCGCGCAGAACAGCACCAGTTTCGCCGTGAAGTTGATCCAGAGCAGCAGGGCGACCGGCGTGCCGAACGCCCCGTACATGCTCTTCGCCGCGACGCCCTTCATGTAGCCGCCGAGCAGCACCTTCAGCAGCTCGAACCCGGCCGCCCCGATCAGCGCCGCCGTGACCAGGTCCCGCCGCGGCGGGTGCACCCCGGGCAGCAGCGTAAGCACGTACAGCAGCAGCAGGAAGTCCGCGAGGACCGCGATGCCGAACGCCAGGAGCTGCAACAGCGCCCCGCCCCAGCCCTCTTTGTCGAGCCCCAGCTGGTCCGCGGTCCAGTCCACGGCCGTGGCCGCCACCGTCGACGCGGCCAGCGACGCGAGCCCGGTGCCGCCGAGTCCCATCAGCACCCCGGCGTCCCTGAGCTTGCGCAGGAACGGGTTCTCGTCGCTGTCGGGCAGCTCCCACACCGTCCGCAGGCACTCCCTTATGGAGCCGACCCAGCCGACACCGGTGAACAGCAGCAGCGCTCCGGCCACCAGCCCGATCGTCCCCGCGTTGTCGATGAGCGCCCCGAGGTCCAGCTGGTCCGCGATGCCCGGGATCTGATCGCTGATCTTCGACTCGAGCTTCTTCTGCTGTCCGGTACCGAGCGTGCCGGCGGCGACCGCCGCGCCCACGGTGATGAGCGGGAACAGCGCCAGGAAGCTGATGAAGGTCATCGCGGCCGCCAGCCGCGCCCAGTACACCTCGTCGAGCCGTTCGTAGGCGTGCCAGGCGTGGGTCCGCATCAGCCGGGCGAACCACGGCCCGACAACGGGGAGTCTCTTCAGCCAGTCCATGATCCCAGCCTGCCCCGATCGACCGGTTCGACCGGTTCGATCTCTCTCGCCCCGGCCGGCCGCCCGTCGGCCGGCCTCCCGCTCGGTCTCGCACCGAAGGCCAGGGTCCGGGTACCCCAGAACCGCACCATCGTGGCCAGTACCATCCCCACACCGGCGCCCGAGACCGTGTCCGCGCGCGGCGAGGTGAGCCCCAGCGCGTAGTGCGACACCCCGATGCAGGCCAGTTGGACCAGTGCCCCGGCCACGTTCACGGCGAAGAACACCCCGTACTGCCGCAGCCGCGACACCCCGGCCGTCCGCCCGCGGTACGTCCCGAGCGCGTTCCCGAGGTACGCCACCGAGCAGCCGGCCAGGAAGGACAGCGCCTTGGCGGAGACCGGGTCCATCCCGGCCGGCCCGCGCAGCCACACGAACAGGCCCAGGTCGACGGCGTACGCGCAGAGCCCCGCGGCCGCGAACCCCAGCAGCTCGGGACCGAGCCTGCGCACGCGCGCCCGCACCCCGCGCCGCGCGTCCGCCGCCTCCCCCGCCCGCGCCGCGCCCCGGCCCCTCACCAGTCCGCGACCGCCAGTCCGTACATCGCCACCCACACGAGGCCGATCACCGCCAGCGCCCGGTCCCGGAGCACCACGTCCTCCGGCTCGCCCGCCGTGCCCCGGTCGGCGAAGACCGCGTATCTGAGGACCGCGACGATGAACGCCACCATCGACAGCTGCCGCCACGGCAGCAGGCTGCTGCGGGCGACACCCCCCTCCTCCATCGCCCACAGGCAGTACGCGAGCACGGCCACGCCTGCCGCCAACTGCCAGACGAAGCGCAGGTATCCGCTCGTGTACTCGGTGAGGAGCGCGCGGGTGGCCCCGGCCTTGCCCGCCATCTGGACGGCCTCGGAGTACCGCTTGGCCGAGACCATGAACAGCGCGCCGAACCCGGTGGTGATCAGGAACCAGCGCGACAGCGGGATCCCGAGGGCGAGCCCGCCGATCATCGCCCGCATCAGGAACCCGGTGGTCACCACGATCAGGTCGACGACGAGTACGTGCTTGAGGCTGACGCAGTACGCCAGTTGCATCCCGACGTAGGCGGTCAGCAGGGCCGCGGTCGCCGGGTTGCACAGCGCCGCCGCGGCCGCGGGGGCGAGCACGGCGAGCGTCGCCCCGGCCGCGTAGGCGACCGGCACGGGGACAAGGCCCGCGGCCACGGGCCGGTTGCGCTTCACCGGGTGCGCGCGGTCCGCCTCGGCGTCCCGCGCGTCGTTGATCAGGTACACCGCCGAGGCCGCCGCCGTGAACAGCAGGAAGACGAGGACCAGTTGGGCCAGCGCGTGGCGGGTGAACAGTTCGCCCGCCGCCGCGGGAGCGGCCACCACCAGAACGTTCTTCACCCACTGTTTCGGCCGCGCCGTCCTGATCAGCCCGGCGGGCAGTCCGAGCGGCGAGGCCCCGGCCGGGGACGGCACCGGGCCGGGCGGCAGCTCCATGACCGCCCCCGCTGTCGCGTCCTCCGCCGCCCCGCGCGGCGGCTCCGCCCGCTCCACGCGCTCCGTCACCGCGCCTCGCCCCCGGTCATCCAGCGCGCCCCGAGCCGTGCCGTGAGCGCGCCGAGCGCCGCGCCCGCCGCGACGTCGGAGGGGTAGTGCACGCCGACCACCATCCGCGAGACGCAGACCGCGGCGGCCAGCGGCGGCACGAGCCGCGCGGCCGTCGGCCCCAGCGCCCCGTAGGCGACCGCCGCGGCGGCGGCCGAGGTCGCGTGCGAGCTGGGGAACGAGTGCCGGCCCGCGGTCCGCACCAGCGGCTCGGTGCCCGCTCGGGCGGGTGGCCGCGGTCGGCGCACCACCCGCTTCACTCCCATGCTGGCCAGGTGCGCCCCGGCGGTGAGGGCCGTCCCGCGCAGCCACGCCGGGCGCCGCGCACGGTCGGCCGCGGCGCCCACCAGGCCCGCGGCCAGCCACAGGGCCGCGTGTTCACCGGCCCAGGACAGCGCGCGCGCCGTCGCGGCGACGCGCCGGTCGGTGCCGCAGTCGCGCAGTGCCGACAGCAATCGGCGATCCATGTCGTCCATGTGGCTCACTCTGGAGTCCAGGACCGTCGCATCACCGGTTATTTAGTATGACACTCCCACAATCACCCATTTCGGTGAGAGACTGTCAGGTTTAGGGTGAATCACCCCTCTTGTGGCGATACGGTCACGTGCATGGCTGCCGACCCTGTCTCCGCGCCCGTCTCCGCGCCCCCGGGATACGACACCGTGCCCGTCACCGGCTGGGGCCGCACCGCCCCCACCTCGGCGCACCTGGTCCGCCCCCGCTCCTACGAGCAGACCGTCGCGGCGATCCGGGAGTGCGCCGCACCCGGCCGCCGCGGCGGCATCGCCCGGGGCCTGGGCCGGGCCTACGGAGACGCGGCGCAGAACGCGGGCGGCGCCGTCCTGGACATGACCGGCCTGGACCGGATCCACGCCATCGACGCCACCGGCGGCACCGTGCTCTGCGACGCGGGGATCTCGCTGCACCGGCTGATGGAGGTGCTCCTCCCGCTCGGCTGGTTCGTCCCGGTGACCCCGGGCACGCGCTATGTCACGGTCGGCGGCGCGATCGGCGCCGACATCCACGGCAAGAACCACCACGTCCGCGGGTCCTTCTCCCGGCACGTCCTGGCACTGGAACTCCTCACGGCCGAGGGCGAGATCCGCATCGTCGAGCGCGGCAGCGAACTCTTCGACGCCACCGCCGGCGGCATGGGACTGACCGGTGTCATCCTCACCGCGACCGTCCAACTGCTGCCCGTCGAGACCTCGTTGATGTCTGTCGACACCGAACGCGCGGCGGACCTGGACGATCTGATGGCCCGCCTCACCGAGACCGATCACCGCTACCGCTACTCGGTCGCCTGGATCGATCTGCTGGCCCGCGGCGCCGCGATGGGCCGCGCCGTCCTCACCCGCGGGGACCACGCCCCGCTGGACGCCCTGCCCGCGCGCGCCCGCCGTGCCCCGCTGGCCTTCCGTCCGGGCCGGCTGCCCTCCGCCCCCTCCTTCCTCCCGGAAGGTCTGCTGGGCCGCACGACCGTCGGTCTCTTCAACGAGCTGTGGTACCGCAAGGCTCCCCGGTCCCGCGTCGGTGAGATCCAGAGACTGTCGACGTTCTTCCACCCCCTCGACGGCGTCCCGCACTGGAACCGGGTCTACGGCCGCAGCGGCTTCGTGCAGTACCAGTTCGTCGTCGGCCACGGGCAGGAGGAGGCCCTTCGCCGTATCGTGCGGCGCATCTCGGAGCGCGGCTGCCCGTCCTTCCTCGCGGTGCTCAAACGCTTCGGTGACGGGGACCCCGGCTGGCTCTCCTTCCCCATGCCGGGCTGGACCCTCGCCCTCGACATCCCAGCCAACCTCCCGGAGCTGGGCGCGTTCCTCGACGAGCTGGACGAGGAGGTGGCGGCCGCGGAGGGGCGCGTCTACCTCGCCAAGGACTCCCGGCTGCGCCCCGAGCTCCTTGCCGCCATGTATCCGCGGCTGGCGGAGTTCCGCGCGCTGCGGGCCCGGATGGACCCGCGCGGCGTCTTCCGGTCCGACCTCTCCCGACGACTGAACCTCTGAGCGCGCCCCCACCGCGCACCCCGACCTTCGCCCCCCTTTGGAGTGTGGATTTCATGAAGGACGCCTTCGGTGCCCCCCAGTCCCTGCTGATCCTCGGCGGCACGTCGGAGATCGCGCTCGCGACCGCCCGCCGGCTCGTCGCCCGGCGCACCCGCACCGTGTGGCTCGCGGGCCGTCCGTCACCCGCCCTGGAGAGCGCCGCCGAGCACCTGCGCGGCCTGGGGGCCGACGCTCGTACCGTCCCGTTCGACGCCCTGGACTCGGAGTCCCACGAGGTGACGCTCGGCAAGGTCTTCGCCGAGGGCGACATCGACATGGTGCTGCTGGCCTTCGGTGTCCTCGGTGACCAGGCCCGCGACGAGGGCGAGCCGCTGGCGGCGGTCCGGGTCGCGCAGACCAACTACACCGGCGCCGTCTCGGCCGGGCTGATCTGCGCGCGGGCGTTGCAGACCCAGGGGCACGGTTCCCTGGTCGTACTGTCGTCGGTCGCGGGCGAGCGGGCCCGCCGCGCCAACTTCATCTACGGGTCGAGCAAGGCGGGGCTCGACGCCTTCGCGCAGGGGCTCGGGGACGCGCTGCACGGCACGGGCGTCCACGTCATGGTGGTGCGGCCCGGGTTCGTGCGGTCCAAGATGACGGCGGGCATGGAGGAGGCGCCGCTGGCCACCACCCCGGAGGCGGTGGCACATGCCATCGAGACGGGGCTGCGGCGCCGGTCGGAGACGGTCTGGGTGCCGGGAGCGCTGCGCGTGGTCATGTCGGCGCTGCGGCACGTGCCGCGGCCGCTGTTCCGCAGGCTCCCCGTCTGACGCCGCCCGGGCTCCGCCCGGCGCTCAGCGCGCGGGCTGCCTGCGGCCGCGCGTCGTGCGGTCGGGCTTCTGCCCGGGGAGCGCCGGCTTGCCGAAGGTGAAGTCCCGCAGCTTGCGCCAGATGCCGTCCTCGCCCTGCTCGTAGAGGGCGAAACCCTCGCACGGCCAGGCCGCCTCGTAGTCGGCGAGCTCCTCGAAGGCGTGGTCCATCGCCTCCTCGGCGATGCCGTGCGCCACGGTGACGTGCGGGTGGTACGGGAACTGCAGCTCGCGGGCGACGGGCCCGGACGCGTCGCGCACCTGCTTCTGGAGCCAGGCACACGCCTCGGCACCCTCGACGACCTGCACGAACACCACGGGTGACAGCGGCCGGAACGTCCCCGTCCCCGAGAGGCGCATCGCGAAGGGGCGCCCCGAGGCCGCCACCTCCGACAGGTGCGTCTCGATCGCCGGGAGGTCCCCGGCCGCCACCTCGGTCGGCGGGAGCAGGGTGATGTGCGTGGGAATCCCGTGTGCCGCAGGGTCGCCGAAGCCCGCACGCCGCTCCTGGAGCAGGCTGCCATGAGGCTCCGGGACCGCGATCGAGACACCGATCGTTACGGTCCCCACGTCGTACTCCTGTCGTCGGGTGGCGGGCGTGCGGGCAAGGCGTGCGGCGGTCGCGGGTTCAGTGCTTGGCGGGCAGGAAGCCGACCTTGTCGTACGCCTGGGCGAGAGTCTCGGCGGCGACGGCCCGCGCTTTCTCCGCGCCCTTGGCCAGGATCGAGTCGAGCGTCTCGGGATCGTCCAGGTACTCCTGGGTGCGGGTCCGGAACGGCGTCACGAAGTCCACCATGATGTCGGCCAGGTCCGTCTTGAGCGCACCGTACATCTTGCCCTCGTACTTGTGCTCCAGTTCCGGGATACCGGTGCCGGTGAGGGTGGAGTAGATGGTGAGCAGATTGCTGACGCCCGGCTTCTTCTCCGTGTCGTAGCGGATCACGGTGTCGGTGTCGGTGACCGCGCTCTTGACCTTCTTGGCCGTGACCTTCGGCTCGTCGAGGAGGTTGATGAGCCCCTTGGGGGTCGACGCCGACTTGCTCATCTTGATCGACGGGTCCTGAAGATCGTAGATCTTGGCCGTCTCCTTCAGGATGTACGGCGCCGGGATCGTGAAGGTCTCCCCGAAGCGGCCGTTGAAGCGCTCGGCCAGGTCGCGGGTGAGCTCGATGTGCTGGCGCTGGTCCTCGCCGACCGGCACCTCGTGGGCCTGGTAGAGGAGGATGTCCGCGACCTGGAGCACCGGGTACGTGAACAGGCCGACCGTGGCGCGGTCCGTGCCCTGCTTGGCGGACTTGTCCTTGAACTGCGTCATACGGCTCGCCTCGCCGAACCCGGTGAGGCAGTTCATGACCCAGCCGAGCTGCGCGTGCTCGGGGACGTGGCTCTGGACGAACAGCGTGCAGCGGTCCGGGTCGAGGCCGGCGGCCAGCAGCTGGGCGACGGCGAGCCGGGTGTTCGCCCGCAGCTCCTTCGGGTCCTGCGGGACCGTGATCGCGTGCAGGTCCACCACCATGTAGAAGGCATCGTGGGACTCCTGCAACGCCACCCACTGGCGCACCGCGCCGAGGTAGTTGCCGAGGTGGAACGAGCCTGCGGTGGGCTGGATACCGGAGAGCACGCGGGGACTGTCAGAGGCCATGCCCCTCATTGTCTCAGGTGTCTCTCCCAGCTCGGGCACAGGTACGCGCCGTGGCGCCCGCGTCCGGGGCGGGTCCGTCCCGGACGCGGGCGGCGGGCCGGGCTCAGGTGAGGTCGACGGCCGGGTAGAGCGGGAAGCCGGAGAGCAGGTCGGCGGCGCGGCGCGCGACCTCGTCGGCGGTCTTGGGCTCCAGGACGTGCTGCGCCTTGGAGGGGGCGCCCTTGCCGGTGGTGCCGGGCTCGGTGGCCGTGAGGACACGGTCGATGAGCGCGGCGATCTCGTCCATCTCGGTGGCGCCGAGGCCCCGGGTGGTCAGGGCCGGGGTGCCGATGCGGATGCCGGAGGTGTACCAGGCGCCGTTCGGGTCGGCGGGGATCGCGTTGCGGTTGGTGACGATGCCGGAGTCGAGCAGCGCGGTCTCGGCCTGCCGTCCGGTCAGGCCGTAGGAGGAGGCCACGTCGATCAGGTTGAGGTGGTTGTCCGTGCCCCCGGTGACCAGGGTCGCGCCGCGCCGGGTGAGGCCCTCGGCGAGGGCGCGGGCGTTGTCGACGACGGCCCGGGCGTAGTCGCGGAAGTCGGGGCGGCGGGCCTCGGCGAGGGCGACGGCCTTGGCGGCCATGACGTGCGGGAGCGGGCCGCCCAGCACCATCGGGCAGCCGCGGTCGACCTGGCCGGCGAGCGAGTCGTCGCACAGGACCATGCCGCCGCGCGGGCCGCGCAGCGACTTGTGGGTGGTCGTGGTGACGATCTGGGCGTGCGGTACCGGGTCGAAGTCGCCGGTGAGGACCTTGCCCGCGACGAGACCGGCGAAGTGCGCCATGTCGACCATCAGCGTCGCCCCGACCTCGTCGGCGATCTCCCGCATGACGCGGAAGTTCACCAGGCGCGGGTACGCGGAGTAGCCGGCGACGATGATCAGCGGCTTGAACTCGCGGGCGGTGGCGCGCAGCGCCTCGTAGTCCAGGAGGCCGGTGGCCGGGTCGGTGCCGTAGCTGCGCTGGTCGAACATCTTGCCGGAGATGTTGGGCCGGAACCCGTGGGTGAGGTGGCCGCCGGCGTCCAGGGACATGCCGAGCATGCGCTGGTTGCCGAAGGCCTGCCGCAGCTCGGCCCAGTCGGTGTCGGAGAGGTCGTTGACGCCCCGCACGCCGGCCCGCTGGAGGGCGGGGGCCTCGACGCGGTCGGCGAGGACGGCCCAGAAGGCGACGAGGTTGGCGTCGATGCCGGAGTGCGGCTGGACGTAGGCGTGCCGGGCGCCGAAGAGCTCGCGGGCGTGCTCGGCGGCGAGCGACTCGACGGTGTCGACGTTGCGGCAGCCCGCGTAGAAGCGGCGGCCGACGGTGCCCTCGGCGTACTTGTCGCTGAACCAGTTGCCCATCGCAAGCAGCGTGGCCGGGGAGGCGTAGTTCTCGCTGGCGATCAGCTTGAGCATCTCGCGCTGGTCGGCGATCTCCTGGCCGATGGCGTCGGCGACCCGCGGCTCCACGGCGCGGATCACGTCGAGGGCGCTGCGGAAGGCGACGGACTCGGTGGACAGGGCCGGGGAGACGGCGGAAGCGGAAGGGGTGGGCTCCGACATGACGGACCTCCGGGAGGGTGCACGGTCGGCCCAGGCGCACGGCACACAGTTCGCGGGCCGCTCCCCGATGGTCGGTCCCATCCCAGCGCGCCAGTCACGGCCCGGGAATCACAGTACCCGGCGCGCCGGTGCGGAGGTTTCCGCGTCCATGATGCGAGCGACGATAGGAAAGGGCCACAAGCCCGCCTCCCGCGGTAAAAGCCGCAGGGCCTTCAGAGCCGTAAGAACGGAGATCCCGTGACTACCACTGACGCAGCGATCACCCGGGCCGAAGCGCACAGCGCGCACAACTACCACCCGCTGCCCGTCGTGATCGCCACGGCGGAGGGCGCGTGGATGACGGATGTCGGGGGGCGCCGCTACCTGGACATGCTCGCCGGGTACTCCGCGCTCAACTTCGGCCATGGCAACCGGCGGCTGATCGACGCCGCCAAGGCCCAGCTGGAGCGGGTCACCCTGACCTCCCGGGCCTTCCACCACGACCGGTTCGCCGAGTTCTGTACGCGCCTCGCCGAGCTGTGCGGCATGGAGACGGTGCTGCCGATGAACACGGGGGCGGAGGCGGTGGAGACCGCGGTGAAGACCGCCAGGAAGTGGGGGTACCGGGTCAAGGGGGTGCCGGACGGCCGGGCGCGGATCGTGGTCGCGGGCGGCAACTTCCACGGCCGCACGACGACGATCGTCAGCTTCTCCACGGACGCCGAGGCGCGCGCGGACTTTGGCCCGTACACGCCGGGCTTCGACATCGTCCCCTACGGCGATCTGGCGGCGCTCCGGGACGCGGTCACCGAGGACACCGTGGCGGTCCTCCTCGAACCGATCCAGGGCGAGGCGGGGGTACTGGTGCCGCCGGCCGGGTACCTCGCGGGGGTCCGGGAGCTGACGCGCGAGCGCGGCGTGCTCTTCATCGCGGACGAGATCCAGTCGGGGCTCGGCCGCACGGGGCGGACGTTCGCCTGCGAGCACGAGGGCGTGGTGCCCGACATGTACGTGCTGGGCAAGGCGCTGGGCGGCGGTGTCGTGCCGGTGTCCGCGGTGGTGGCCGGCCGTTCGGTGCTGGGGGTCTTCCGGCCGGGCGAGCACGGGTCGACGTTCGGCGGCAACCCGCTGGCCTGCGCGGTGGCGCTGGAGGTGATCGAGATGCTGCGCGGCGGGGAGTTCCAGCAGCGGGCCACGGAGCTCGGTGATCACCTCCATGCCGAGCTGGGCCTGCTGGCCGGGACGGGCAAGGTGACCGAGGTGCGCGGCCGCGGGCTCTGGGCGGGGGTGGACATCGATCCGGCGTACGGGACGGGCCGGGAGATCTCGGAGAAGCTGCTGGAGCGGGGGGTGCTCGTCAAGGACACCCACGGCTCCACCATCCGGATCGCCCCGCCGCTGGTGATCAGCAAGGAGGACCTGGACTGGGGGCTCGACCAGCTCCGTGCGGTGCTCGGCGCCTGACCGGGGACTGACCGGGGACTGACCAGGAGCTGACCAGAGGCTGACCAGGGTCTGGCCGGGGCTTCTCAGAGGATGACGTGGGGCAGGAAGCGGGCGTACTCGTCCGTGACCGGGCCCGCGGACTCGCGGATGCCGAGGCCCGCCGCCTCGTTCGCCACGACCCAGGCGCCGAGCACCACCCGGTTGCCGTCGAAGTCGGGAAGGAGCCTCAACTCCTGGTAGCAGCAGGCTTCTTCGCGGCGGCCCTGACCGGCCGGGGCGGCGGCCGGTCCGTGCAGCGTGACCCCGGCGCCTTCCCGGCCGAGCAGCGGCTTGGCCACGTACCCGGTGGTGCGGGCGAGTTCGCGCGGGCCGTCCAGGTAGGCGGGGAGGAGGTTCGGGTGGCCCGGGAAGAGCTCCCAGAGCACCGCGAGGAGCGCCTTGTTGGAGAGGAGCATCTTCCAGGCGGGTTCGATCCACAGGGTGGTGCCCGTGCCGCCGCCGTTGTCGAGCGTGTCCAGGACGTGGGGGGCGAAGCGGTCGGTGGTCAGCCACTCCCAGGGGTAGAGCTTGAAGCAGCCGCGGATGAAGCGGAGTCCCAGGTCGACGAAGCGGCGCGACAGCGGGTCCCAGCCGATGTCCTCCACGGAGATGGCCCGCGTGTCGAGGCCCGCCTGTTCGGCGGTCTCGCGCAGGTAGGCCACGGTCATCAGGTCCTCACCGAGCTCGTCGGCGGCGGAGTGCGCGAAGTACAGCGGGCTGCCGGGCGGCAGGAGGCCCGCCTGCTCGCGCCACGCCTCGACCAGCCGCTCGTGGAGGGAGTTCCACTGGTCGGCGCCGGGGAAGCGTTCCTCCATCCAGAACCACTGGGGTCCGGCGGCCTCCACGAGGGAGGTGGGCGTGTCCGCGTTGTACTCCAGGAGCTTCGCCGGGGCCCCCGTACGGCCGTCGTAGTGCAGGTCGAACCGGCCGTACACGGAGGGGAGTTCCGCGCGCCGCCGCCAGGACTCGCGGACGAGTGACGCGAGGCGCGGGTCGGTGATGCCCAGGTCGGCGAGGCGGTCCTCGGCGACGAGGTGGCCGGCGGCGGCCAGGCACATCGCGTGCAGCTCCTCGACGACGTCCTCCAGCGCCTCGATCTCGGGCAGGGAGAACGAGTAGTAGGCGCTCTCGTCCCAGTAGGGGCGCAGGGAGTCGTCCGGGTAACGGGTGAGCGGGTAGATCAGCCCCTGCTGCTCGACAGTCTGCTGCCAGCCGTCGCGGGGCCGGATGGTGTGGCGCCGCATGCCGGGTCAGCCGCCCCCGGAGCCGGAGCCCGAGCAGCCGAAGCCGCCCCGGTCGACGGCCTCGCTGCGGCTGAAGGTGCCGTCGTCGGCGCGGCGGCCGCTGACATCGGCGTCGTAGTACCAGTCCCCGTCGACCTTGCCCGCGCGGGCGGTCCCGGCGCCGGACTTGCGGCCCTTGCCGGAGGTGCCCGTCCCCGAACCGCTCTTGCAGTACTGGTCGCTGACGACCTTGTAGCCGTTGACCGTGTCGTAACTGTCGCGGTCCACGCAGCGCCGGTCCGGGTCGGAACCGCAGGACGTCAGGGCGGTGGCGAGCACGCCCATGCCGCCGAGTACCACCGTGCTCGACCGCAGCCGCCGTCGTTTCTCCGCCATCTGTCCGTCTCCCCCGTCTGCGCGTACCCGTGTGCGCCGCGCCGGCTGTCAGCGTAGAAGGGCGGGCCGGCCGCCCGCACGGCGGCTCCCCGCCGTCGCCCCTCCGTCAGGGCAGTACCCGGCAGAGCGCGTCCAATGCTCCGGCCCAGGCGTGGTCGGGCGGGGTGCCGTAGCCGACGACCAGGGCGTCGCGGGCGGTGGCCGGGTCGGTGGCGTCCTCGTGGCGGAAGCTGGACAGGCCGGCGACGCCCAGGCGGTGCCAGGCGGCGGCCCGGACCACGGACTGCTCGGTGCCGGGCGGGAGCCGCAGGACCGCGTGCAGCCCCGCGGCGATGCCGGTGGCGCGGACGGCGGGGGCGTGTTCGGCGAGGGCGGCGACGAGTTGGTCGCGGCGCCTGCGGTAGCGCAGCCGGGCGCCGCGCAGATGGCGGTCGTAGGCGCCCGAGTCCAGGAACTCGGCGAGGGTCAGCTGGTCGAGGACGCCGCACGACCAGTCGCTGTCGCCCTTGGCCGCGATCACCTCGTCGGTGAGGGCGGCGGGCAGCACCATCCAGCCGAGCCGCAGCCCGGGGGCGAGGGACTTGCTCGCCGTGCCGAGGTGGACCACCCGGTCGGGGTCGAGCCCCTGGAGGGCGCCCACGGGCTGGCGGTCGTAGCGGAACTCGCCGTCGTAGTCGTCCTCAAGGACCAGCCCTCCGGTGCGTCGCGCCCAGTCGACGACGGCGGCCCGCCGGTCCGGGTGCAGGGGGACGCCGACCGGGAACTGGTGGGCAGGGGTCAGCAGTACGGCGCCGCCCGCGTGCGGCTCCAGCGCCCCGGTGTCCGCGCCGAGTCCGTCGACGGGGAGGGGGCGGGTGCGCAGCCCCGCGCGGGTCAGGACGTTCCAGTGGATGTCGAGGCCGTAGCCCTCCACGGCGATGTCGCGGACGCCCCGGCGGCGCAGCACCTCGCCGAGGAGCATCAGCCCCTGCACGAAACCGGCGCAGATGACGATGTGGTCGGGGTGGGCGTGGACGCCCCGGGCGCGGGCCAGGTAGCCGGCGAGGGCCGTGCGCAGTTCGGTCCTGCCGCGCGGGTCGCCGTAGCCGAGGGCCTCGTTCGGGGCCGCGGTCAGGGCGCGCCGGGAGGCCCGGAGCCATTCGGCGCGGGGGAACGAGGCGAGGTCGGGGGTGCCGGGGTGCAGGTCGTGGCGGAGCGCGCCCGGGGTGCGGCGCTCGGGGGCCGGGGCGGGGCGGGGGGTCTCGACGGGGCGTTCGGCGACCCGGGTGCCGGAGCCTTGGCGGGCGGTGAGCCAGCCCTCGGCGACGAGGTCGGCGTAGGCGTCGGCGACGGTGTTGCGGGCGATGCCGAGGTCGGCCGCGAGGGTGCGGGAGGCGGGCAGCCGGGTGCCGGGGGCGAGGCGGCCGCCCCGCACGGCGTCGCGCAGGGCGTCGGTCAGGCCGCGGCGCAGGCCGGGGCCGGTGGGCTCGATGTGGAGGTCGATGCCGAGTGCCTGCCGGGAGGGCGAAGTGGCCCAGGTTTTTGCCATGTAAATGGACCATACCTCTGGGCTAATCCATTCGTAGGGTCGAAGCATGACGACATACATGCACGAGCACACGCCGCGACTCGCCTGGTCCGAGCACGCCCCCGAGGTCTTCAAGGCGATGGTGCGGCTCGACGCCGCGGCCCGTCAGGGGGTCGACCCGGTGACGTACGAGCTGGTCAAGATCCGCGCCTCGCAGATCAACCGCTGCGCGCTCTGCCTGGACATGCACTCCAAGGACGCGCTGGCCGCGGGCGAGAGCGTGGAGCGCATCATCCAGCTCGCCGCGTGGGAGGAGTCGAAGCACTACTACACGGAGAAGGAGATCGCCGCGATCGAGCTGACCGAGGCGATCACCGTGCTCACGGACGGATTCGTCCCCGACGAGGTGTACGAGAAGGCGGCGGAGCTCTACGACGAGAAGGAGCTGAGCCAGCTGATCGCGGCGATCACCACGATCAACGCGTGGAACCGGTTCGGGGTCTCCACCCGCCAGGCGCCCGGACACTACAAGGCGGGCGACTTCAAGTGAGCGCCCGTACGACGGTGTTGGACGCCGGGGTCCGGGACGCGATGGTCGCGCTCGGCGCGGCCGCGAAGAAGGGGCTCGGGGACCCGGCCCTCGCCGAACTGGTGATGATCCGGGCCTCGCAGCTCAACGCGTGCGCGTTCTGCCTGGACATGCACGTCGGCATCGCCGTCGAGAAGCACGGCGAGTCCCCGAAGCGGATCGCCCTGCTCGACGCCTGGCGCGAGGCCGGGGAGGTGTACAGCGAGCGGGAGCGGGCGGCGCTCGCGCTGACGGACGCGGTGACGGTGCTCACCGGGGGCGGGTTCGTCCCCGACGAGGTGTACGACGCCGCCGCCGAGCACTTCGGTGAGGCCGAACTGGCCCACCTCATCGGGGTGATCACCGTGATCAACAGCTGGAACCGGCTGATGGTCAGCCGCCGCATCGAACCGGGAGGCCCCGCATGGTGACACCCGACAGGCCCCAGGACTCCGCGCGCCCCGTGGACGTCCTGCGCGCCCTGCACCACGACCGCACCCCGGGCGATCCGCTGGTCCTGCCCGGGCCGTGGGACGCGGCGAGCGCGCGGGTCTTCGAGGAGGCCGGGTTCCCGGCTCTGGCGACGCCGAGCGCGGGGGTCGCGGCGTCGCTCGGGTACGAGGACGGGCAGACACCGGCGGACGAGATGTTCGCCGCCGTGGCCCGGATCGTGCGGTCGGTGTCGGTGCCGGTCTCCGCCGACATCGAGGGCGGTTACGGGCTCGCGCCGAAGGAGCTGGTGGAGCGGCTGCTGGAGACCGGGGCCGTCGGCTGCAACCTGGAGGACTCGGCGACGGGCCCCGGCGCGGCCCTCACGGACCCGGCGCGGCAGGCCGACTGGCTGGCCGAGGTGCGGGCGGCGGCCGGTGACCGGATCGTGCTCAACGCGCGGATCGACACGTTCATCAGGGGCGTCGGCGACCCCGTCGCGGAGACGATCGAGCGGGCGCGCCGGTACGTGGCCGCGGGCGCGGACTGCGTGTACCCGATCGGGGCGCCGGCCGACGCGCTGCCCCGGCTGCGGGCCGGGATCGAGGGGCCGGTCAACGTCGGGGCGCCGCCCGGCGGGCCTTCCCCGCGGGAGTGGGGCGAGCTGGGGGCGACGCGGATCACGTTCGGGCCCGGCCTCCAGCGCCGGGCGACCGCCGCGCTGCGCCAGATCGCGGCTGACCTGGCCTGATCCACGCGCCGGGCCGCCCGCCCGGGCATGACCGGCGCATGACTGTGCCGGGTGCCCCCGTCAGGAAAGGCACCCGGCACAGAGAACCTGCCCGGCTATCGGGGCAGCCACGCCTCCCAGGTGGCGCGGTGCTTGTCGATCCACTTCTTCGCCGCCTCGTCCGGCGAGAGTTTCTGCTCGGCGATCATGAGGGAGACCTCGTTCTGGTCCTCCGTCGTCCAGTGGAACTTCTTCAGGAGGGCCGCGGCCTTCCCGCCGGCCTTGGCGAAGTCGGCGTTGAGGTACTTCTGCAGCGGGGTCTGCGGGTAGGCGCAGGTGACCTTCTCCGGATCGGCGTCGCAGCCCTCCTTGTACGCGGGCAGCTTCACCTCGGTCATCGGGACCTTCTTGAAGAGCCACTGCGGCTGGTACCAGTACGTCAGGAACGGCTTCTTCTGCTTGGCGAACTGCTTGATCTGGGTGATCTGCGCGGCCTCGGAGCCGGAGAAGACGACCTGGTAGTCCAGCTTCAGGTTCTGGACCAGCGCCTTGTCGTTCGTGACGTACGACGGGGAGCCGTCCAGGAGCTGGCCCTTGCCGCCGCTCTCGGCGGTCTTCAGCTGGTCGGCGTACTTGTTGAGGTTCTTGTAGTTCGTGACGTCGGGGTGCTGCTCGGCGAAGTACGTCGGGACGAACCAGCCGATGTGCCCGGTGACGCCGAGGTCGCCGCCGTTCTCGATGGTCTTCTTGTCCTTGACGTAACGCTGCTCCTGGTCGGGGTGGCCCCAGTCCTCCAGGATCGCGTCGACGCGGCCCTGGCTGAGGGCGTCCCAGGCGGGGACCTCGTCGACCTGCACGGTGTCCACGCGGTAGCCGAGCTCGTGCTCCAGGAGGTACTGGGCGACGGCGACATTGGCCTGGGCGCCGACCCAGGACTGGACGGAGAGGGTCACCGTCCTGGCGCCCTTGGCGTTGGCGTACGGGGACGCCTGCTTGGTCATGTCGGCGGCGCCGCAGCCGGTGACGGCGAGCAGGACGCCGGCCCCGGCAACCGCCGTGAGAAGCCTGCCTGTTCGGTTCGTACGCATGTCAGGCCCCCTTTCCGGTGCGGACGCGGCGTTCCGTCGGCTGCGTCACCCGGTCCAGCATCAGACCGAGGCAGACGATCGCGGCGCCCGCGACGAGCCCCGTCGCGAGGTCGCCCTGGGCGAGGCCGAAGACGACGTCGTAGCCGAGCGCGCCACCGCCGACGAGGCCGCCGATGATGACGACGGCGAGGACCAGGACGACGCCCTGGTTGACGGCGAGGAGCAACGCCGGGCGGGCGAGCGGGAGTTGCACCTGGCGCAGTTGCTGGCCGGTGGTCGCGCCCATCGAGCGGGACGCTTCCAGGGCCGCCGGGTCGACCTGGCGCAGCCCCTGCGCGGTGATGCGGACGACGGCGGGCAGCGCGTAGACCACGGCCGCCGCGGCGGCGGGGGCACGGCCGACACCGAAGAGCGCGACGACCGGGATCAGGTAGACGAACTGCGGCATCGTCTGGAAGACGTCGAGGACGGGGCGCAGGGCGCTTTCCAGGCGGTCGCTGCGGGCGGCGGCGATACCGACGGCGAAGCCGATGACCAGGGTCACGGCGACGGCGGCGAGGACCTGGGAGAGCGTGTCGAGGGACGGCTTCCAGACGCCGAGCACGCCGATCGCGGCCATGGCGAGCACGGCGGTCAGGGCGGTGCGCCAGGTGCCGATCAGCCAGGCCAGCGCGGCGACGATCAGCAGCACCGACCACCAGGGCAGCCAGGTCAGGCCGGAGCGCAGGGGGTCGAGGATCCAGGTGGTGAAGTGCCCGGCCCAGTCGGCGGTGCCGCCCACGTAGGGGACGCCGGTGTAGAGGTGGTCGGTCATCCAGTCGACGGCGTCGTTGACGGGAGCGGCGATGTTCGCGACCCACGACTCCGGCCAGTCGAGGCGGTCCGCGAAGCGGGCCGCGAGGGCGACGACGACGGTGCCGAGCGCGACGACGCCCCACTTCCAGTGCGCCGGGGCCTCGTGCGAGCCGAGCCGTTCCCCGGCCGCGCCGGTGATGCGGTCGAGGACGACGGCGAGCAGCACGATCGGGATGCCGGCGGCGAGTGCGGCGCCGACGTCGACGGAGGCCAGCGCCTGGTAGACGCGGTCGCCGAGGCCGCCCGCGCCGATGACGGAGGCGATGACGGCCATGGAGAGCGCCATCATGATCGTCTGGTTGAGGCCGAGGAGCAGCTCCTTGCGGGCCAGCGGCAGACGGGCGGTCAGCAGGCGCTGGCGGCCGGTCGCGCCGAGCGAGGCGACGGCCTCCATGACGCCGCCGTCGGCGGAGCGCAGGCCGAGCGCGGTGAGGCGGGCCATGGGCGGGGCCGCGTAGACGACGGTGGCGAGGACCGCGGCGGGTACGCCGATGCCGAAGACCAGGACGACGGGGAGCAGGTAGGCGTAGGCCGGGAAGACCTGCATCGTGTCGAGGACCGGGCGCAGGACGCGGTGCATGCGGTCGCTCAGGCCCCCGGCGAGGCCGAGTGCGGCGCCGAGGACGACCGAGACGAAGACGGCGACCACCATGAGCGCCAGCGTCTGCACGGTGGGCACCCACATGCCGAGGGCGCCGCACGCGAGGAAGGCGAGTACGGCGCAGGTGGCGAGCCGCCAGCCGGCGACGCGCCAGGCGATCAGACCGGCCGCGGCCGTGACGCCCGCCCAGCCCGCGGCGAGCAGCACGAGGTAGACGGCGCGGATCGAGAGGACGATCGCGTTGCTGATGTGGCCGAGGAAGTAGAGGAACAGCGGGTGGCTGTCCCGGTTGTCGATGATCCAGTCGCTGGCCTTGCCGAGCGGTTCGGAGACGTCGACGGTGAGGGCGTCGGGCCAGGTGCCGCTGGACCAGCGGGCGTTGAGGATGGGCGCGATCACCGCGGCGGCCACGGCGAGCAGCAGGAGCTTGCCGAGTACGCGGTTGCGGAGCGCGCCGCGCCAGCGGGAGGCGGTGCCGTCGGCGGGGCCGACGGAGACGGCAGCTGTCATGTCAGACCGCCTCCTCGCCACCGGGACGCGGGGCCGCGGGCGTGGGTGCGTCGGGCTCGGCGCCCTGCGTCTCCCGGGGCCCGGCCTCCGCGCCGCGGGGGGCCGCGGGCTCGGCGGCGGGGGTGGCGTCGGGCCGAGCCGCTGCCGGTTCGGCGGCCGCGCCACTCGCCTCCGGGGCGGGTGCCGGCTCGGCGGCCGCGCCACTCGCATCCGGGGCGGGCACCGCTGCCGCTGCCGGCTCGGTCGTCCCGTGGGCCGGTGCCGGGCCGGTCGTCGGGGCGGTGTCCGTGCCGGCCACGACGCCGAGGAGGCGTTCGTGGTCGACGACACCGACGCACCGGCCGTCGTCCATCACCCGCACGGCGAACCCGCTGCGCGCCACCGCCTCGATCGCCTCCGACACCGTGGCGTCGGGGGCGAGCTCGGGGCCGCGGGCGGCCTCGTCCGCGTCGGCGGGGCGCATGGCGCGCCGGACCGTCATGACCTGTTCGCGGGGCACGTCGCGGACGAACGCGCGGACGTAGTCGTCGGCGGGCGCGGCCACGATCTCCTCGGGGGTGCCGAGCTGCACGATGCGGCCGTCACGCATCAGGGCGATACGGTCGCCGAGGCGCAGCGCCTCGTTGAGGTCGTGCGTGATGAAGACCATCGTGCGGCCCTCCTCGCGGTGCAGGCGCACGACCTCCTCCTGCATGTCCCGCCGGATCAGCGGGTCGAGCGCGCTGAACGGCTCGTCGAAGAGGAGGACCTCGGGGTCGACGGCGAGTGCGCGGGCGAGCCCCACCCGCTGCTGCTGGCCGCCGGAGAGCTGACCGGGGCGGCGCGCCTCCAGACCCTCCAGGCCCACCTTCGCGACGACCTCCATCGCCTTCGCCCGGCGCTCCGCGCGCCCGACGCCCTGGATCTCCAGCCCGTAGGCCACGTTGTCGAGGACGGTGCGGTGCGGCAACAGGCCGAAGTGCTGGAAGACCATGGCGGCGCGGTGGCGGCGCAGGGCGCGCAGCCGGCTCTTGTCCATGGCGCGGACGTCCTCGCCGTCGATGGACAGGGAGCCGGAGGTCGGTTCGATGAGGCGGGTCAGGCAGCGCACCAGCGTGGACTTGCCGGAGCCGGAGAGGCCCATCACGACGAAGACCTCACCGCGTCTGACGTCGAAGGAGACGTCGCGCACGGCGGCGGTGCAGCCGGTGCGGGAGCGCAGTTCGGCGGCGTCCAGGCCGGCCAGTTCCGCGTCGTCCGGGACGCGTTCGGGCCTGGGGCCGAACACCTTCCACAGGTTGCGGACGGCGAAGACGGTCTCGGCGGAGTCCGGGCCCGCCTGCGGAGCGGGGTCCTTCACCACGGTCTGCGTACTCATCACGCGTCACCACCCAGCAGCTCGGCGCACTTCTCCCCGACCATGAGCACCCCGATCATCGGGTTCACCGCGGGCATCGTCGGGAAGACGGACGCGTCGGCGATTCGGATGGACTGCAGCCCGCGGACCCTCAACTCGGGGTCGACCACCGCGAGTTCATCACTCCTTGCGCCCATCCGACAGGTTCCGGCCGGGTGGTAGACGGTGTGGGCGACCTTGCGGGCGTACTCGCCGAGCTCCTCGTCGCCGGTGACGTCCGGGCCGGGGCACACCTCGCGCTTGAGCCAGCCGGCCAGCGGCTGCGTCTTCGCGATCTCGCGGGCGATGCGGATGCCGTCGACGAGGGTCCGCCCGTCGTAGTCGTCCTCGTCGGTGAAGTAGCGGAAGTCGAGGGCGGGCTTCTCCTCGGGGTCCGCGCTGGTCAGGTAGAGGCGGCCGCGGCTCTTCGGCTTGGGGATGTTCGGCGTCATGGAGACCCCGTGCTCGGGCCTGACATACCCAAGGCGCTCCGGGTTGTCCGTGAACGGGATCTGGTAGAAGTGGAACATCAGGTCGGGCCCGGCGGCCTCGGGGTCGCGCTGGACGAACAGGCCGGCGTCGCTGTCCATCGCGCTGTTGTCGGGGATCGGCCCGTCCGTCTCCCAGACGATGACCGACTCCGGGTGGTCGAGCAGGTTCTCGCCGACGCCCGGCAGGTCGTGCACGACGGGGATGCCGAGCTTCTCCAGGTCGGCCCGGGGACCGACACCGGAGTGCAGCAGCAGGCGCGGCGTGTCGACGGCGCCGGCGCACACGACGACTTCACGGCGCGCGGAGATGAGCTTCTCCGCGCCGTCCTTGGTGCGGACGTGGACACCACGGGCGCGCACGCCGTCGACGAAGTCCAGCTTGTACGCCCACGTCTCCAGCAGCAGCGTCAGGTTGGGGCGGTCGCCCGCCTCCATGTGGGGGTGGAGGTACGCCACCGAGGCCGACGAGCGCTTGTTGTTCTCCGGGTGGTACGCGAGGTCGAAGAAGCCGACGCCGTCCTTGAACGGGCCCTTGTTGAAGCCCTCGACGCGCGGCACGCCGGTCGCCGTCCGCGCGGCCTCGACGAAGTCGCGGGCGATGGCGTTGCGGTCCTTCTCGTCGACGGCGACGATGTTGTTGCGCAGCTTGGCGAAGTAGGGGTCCATCGCCTTGTGGTCCCAGCCCTCGGCGCCGGCCTCGGCCCACTCGTCCCAGTCGCCGGGCAGCGGCTTGAACGAGATGAGGGTGTTGTGCGACGAGCAGCCGCCGAGCACCTTGGCGCGGCTGTGCAGGATGTGCGAGTTGCCGCGCGGCTGCTCGGTCGTGGTGTAGCCGTAGTCGAGGTCGCCGCCGAGCAGGCCGAGCCAGCGGCGCAGGGTCAGCACGTCGTCGCGGTCGATGTCGCTGGGGCCGCCCTCGATGACGGCGACGGTGACGTCCGGGTCCTCGGTGAGCCGGGAGGCGATCACCGATCCGGCGGTGCCGCCGCCGACGACCACGTAGTCGTACGTGTTCTCGGGCAGTTCGGGGTTCTCAGGCATGCGTCAACTCCAAGGCGTCGCAAAGTACTTCGCGTGATGAGGGCGTGGGTCCGCCCGGGCGGGCTCAGCCCGCGAACCACCGCACCGGCTTCGGCGCCAGGTTCTGGTAGATGTGCTTGGACTCGCGGTACTCGGCAAGGCCGGCGGGGCCGAGCTCCCGTCCCACACCGCTCTTCCCGAAGCCGCCCCACTCGGCCTGCGGCAGGTAGGGGTGGAAGTCATTGATCCAGACGGTGCCGTGGCGCAGCCGCCCGGCGACCCGTCGGGCGCGGCCCGCGTCGGCGGTCCACACGCCGCCGGCCAGTCCGTACTCGGTGTCGTTGGCGAGGGCGACGGCCTCGTCCTCGGTGCGGAACGTCTCGACGGTGAGGATCGGCCCGAAGGTCTCCTCGCGCACGACGCGCATCTCGCGGTGGCACTGGTCGAGGACGGTCGGCTCGTAGAAGTAGCCGGTGGCGGGCCGCACCGCGCTCGCCTCCGGCCGCTTGCCGCCGCACCGCAGCACGGCGCCCTCGGCGAGGGCGGACGCGACGTAGGACTCGGTCTTGTCGCGCTGCTGCTCACTGACGAGCGGGCCGCACTCCACGCCGTCCTCGGTGCCGCGGCCGAGCCGGATCCTCTCGGCGCGGCGGGCGAGTTCGGCGACGAAGCGTTCGCGTACGGACTCCTCGATGATGAGGCGGGCGCCCGCGGAGCAGACCTGGCCGCTGTGGATGAACGCGGCGTTGAGGGCCTGGTCGACGGCGGTGTCGAAGCCGTCCTCGGTCTCGCAGGCGTCGGCGAAGACGACGTTCGGGTTCTTGCCGCCGAGCTCCAGGGCGACCTTCTTGACGTCCGCGGCGGCGGCCTGGGCCACCTTGGTGCCGCTGACCAGGCCGCCGGTGAAGGAGACGAGGTCGACGTCGGGGTGGTCGGCGAGGCGTGCGCCGACCGAGGCGCCGGGGCCCGTGACGAGGTTGGCGACACCGGCCGGCAGCCCGGCCTCGACCAGCAGCTCGATCAGCACGACCGTGGTCAGCGGGGTGATCTCGCTCGGCTTGACGACGAAGGTGTTGCCCGCGGCGAGCGCCGGGGCGATCTTCCAACTCGCCTGCAGCAGCGGATAGTTCCACGGCGTGATCATCGAGCAGACGCCGACCGGCTCGTGCACGACGACGCTGTGGATCTCCTCGGAGCCCGCGTCGACGACGCGTCCGGCGCCCTCGCCGGTCACGAGGTCGGCGAAGTAGCGGAAGGCGTCGGCGACGCAGTCCACGTCGACGCGGCCCTCCTCGACGGTCTTGCCCGCGTCCCGGCTCTCCAGGAGGCCGATCTTCTCCCGGTCGCGGACGAGGAGGTCGGCGACGCGGCGCAGCAGCGCGGCCCGCTCGGCGACGGGCGTTTTCGGCCACGGCCCCTCGTCGAAGGCGCGCCGCGCGGCGGCTATCGCGGCGTCCGCGTCCTCGGCACCGCCCTCGGCGATCACCGCGAACGGCTCGGCGTCCGCCGGGTCGAGGATCTCGCGGGTGGCTCCCGAGGCGGCGGCGCGCCACTCTCCGCCGACATGGATGGTGCGTTGTACTGACACGTCCTGCTTTGCCTTCCGTTCCGGTTCTCTCCCCCGAGCACCGCAGATGACCTCTCGGCGCGCTCTGCCGTGATGCCGGATGCCCCTGCCCTGAGGGGCGGAAAGCATGCGGGTTCCGTGGCCGAAAGTGCGCCGCGTCACCGCGCGCGCCGGGGAAAGAGCCGAAACGTCCCCTCACGGACGTTCTGTCCTCGGTCCCTTCGGCCGCCCGAGGTCCGCCCGCCGAGGGGCCCGCCCTCAGGGCCGGTCGGCGTCGGGCAGCCAGTCGCGCGCCGGGTCGTGGTCCAGCCAGCGCCGGGCCTTCGCCAACTCCTCGCACGCACGCAGAAGTTGGGCGACCCCGGGGTGTTCGCGACCGGCGGGCCATACCAACGACCACGCGTACAGCGGAGTGGGTCCGACCAGGGGCACCACGCGCAGGCCGGGGTCGTCGGGCAGCGGCATGTCCGCGGGGAAGAGCGTGAACTGTCCCGGTTCGTTCCGCAGATGGGCGAGGAAGACCTCCAGGCCGAGGTTGGGCCCGCCGGTACGCGCCGTGACGCCGAAACGGTCCGCGAACCGGGTGAGGAAGTCGAGGCGCGCCGTCTCCGCCGGGTAACGCAGCACGGAGTCCCGCAACTCGGCGGGGTGCAGCGCGTCGGCGCGGGCCAGCGGATGCCGGGCACTGAGCACCGCGTCGACCGGTTCCAGCCGGACGAGCCGGCGCGCCAGGGCTGTGTCCTCGCCGGGCAGCGCGGGCACCCGGCCGAACCCGGCATCGGCGGCCCCGTCGTCCCCCCGCACCATCGCCTCCGCGACGGCCGGGTAGTCACGGCCCGCCCCGGGTTCGGCGCCGAGCCCCGGCGCGGCCTCGATCATGGCGGCGACCGTGCGCATGGGCGCGTACAGGTGCCCCCAGACGTCGATGCGCAGGGGCCTCGCGGGGGCGCCCCGCACGGCGTCGACGGCGGACCGGCCCGCTTCGAGGAGCTGCCGGGCGGGGCCCAGGAAGCGCAGGCCGTCACCGGTCGGTTCGACCCCGCGTGCCCCGCGGTCGAGGAGTCGCACCCCCAGCGTCGCCTCCAGCCGGGCGACCCGCTTGGACAGGGCCTGCTGCGTGATACCCAGCCGGGCCGCGGCCCGGCCGAAGTGCCGCTCGTCGGCGACGGCGGCGAACGCGCGGACCTGCGCGAGATCGAGATCGAGACCTCGGAGGTCAGCGGCGGACTTCATGCGCCCACCTTAAGGAACGGGCCCGGAACAACCATCGGTTGTCGTATCCGGCGTCCGGTTGTTGGACTCTTTCGCCCCGCACCCGGTGCACTACGGAACCGGGCCGCGTCACGGACCGGACGGACCCCGGCCAGGAACCGGCCAGAACCCCCGCAAGGAGCCACGCAACCATCATGCCGATGACGCCCGAGCCGAGCACTTTCTTCCAACTCCCGGGCATACTCGGGGACTTCATCGAGCAGAACCGTTCGCGGACGTACGGCGCGGGAGTGGACCCGTTCGCGTACGAGCGGGTGACGAGCGCCCTCACCGACCTCCACGGCTGGCCGGCCGCCTTCGTGCGCGCGGCACACGAGCACCTGGCCGACGGCGAACGGCACGAGGCGCGGGGCGCGGCCCGCTCCGCCGGGGAGGCCTACCGCCGGGCCGCCCGCTGGTTCCACTGCGCCGTGCTGCTCCCCCACCCCGACCGCGCGACGGCCGCGGACGCGGCCGCGCGCGCCGACGCGGCGATGGGCCGTGCGCTCACCCTCCTCGAACCGGATGCCGTACGGATCGAGGACGCGGCGTACGCGGGATGGCTGCGCGGCGCCGGGAGGGGGCGGGTGGTCGTCGTGGTCCCGGGCCTGGACTCGTCCAAGGAGGAGTTCCACGACATCACCGAGGCGCTGCTCGCGCGCGGCAGCGCCGTGTTCACGATGGACGGCCCCGGCCAGGGCGTCCGGGCGGCGACGACCACGGTCACCGCGGAGTACGAGCACGTCATGGCCCGGGTCGTGGACGCGCTGCACGAGCGGCTCGGCCCGGTCCCCGTCGGGGTCGTCGGGCTCAGCCTCGGTGGTTATCACGCGGCCCGGAGCGCGGCACACGAACCGCGGGTCCGCGCGGCCGCCACGGTCAGCGGTCCGTACCGGCTGACCGGCTGGGACGACGTGGTGCCGTTCGTCCGGGAGACGCTGACGCAGCGAGCCGGGTCGGCGGACGCGGCCCGGGAGTTCCTCGCCCGCGTCGACCTGCGGGGCACGGCGGGGCGCGTCGCGGTGCCGCTGCTCGTCGTGGACGGGGCGGCCGATGTGATCCCGGGGGTGGAGAACGGGCGACGGCTGGCGGCCGAGGCTCCGCACGGGGAGTACCTCTCGGTGCCGGACGGCGACCATCTGCTGGGGAACGTGCGGGAGCGGTGGCTGCCGGGGACGGCGGACTGGCTGGTGGCCCGGCTCGGCCACTGAACCCGCCGAACCCGTGCCCGCCCGTGCCCGCCCGGCGCCCGCACGGCACCCCGCCGGGGCCCCGGCACCCCGCCCGGCCGCGTCAGGCGTCGCCCACCGCGTCCTTCGCGAGGCGGACCGCCGCGTACAGGCTCAGGGACGGCTCGGCGCGGCGCAGGAGTTTGATCGCCTGGACCGAGTCGGCGGGGCCCTCGTGACCGGCCGCCGCGAGGCGGGCGCGGACCCAGTCGCCGCGCAGCTCGGCTTCGTCGCGGGCGGCGGCCTCGGCGATGAGCGCGGCGGCCCGTTCCAGACCGGGCCGCTCGGCGTCGGATGCGGTGCGCAGAGCCTCCCGCACGGAGTCGGCGACGCGGTCGGTGTCCCGCAGGACGAGGACGTTCAGCTCACGGCTCGACTTCTTGATCATTCCTGCATGATGGACGACACCCGGGCGCCGGCGTCGCCGAGTTGAGGACCTTCAGAGGTTGCGGGCCGCATGAGGTCCCGTACGCACCCCCGCAGCCACGCGTGCGCCGGATCCGCGTCGTGGCGCGGATGCCAGGCGAGGCCGATGGGCAGCGGCGGCAGGTCCAGCGGGACCGGGAAGGTGACGAGGCCGAGCGCGTCGGTCATCGGCAGGCACCACGAGCCGACCAGCCCGACCAGGTCCGTCTCACGCAGGAAGAACAGCGACGACGGGAACGAGCCCACGCTGCCCACCACCCGTCGTCGCAGCCCGAGTCCGGCGAGCGCCTCGTCGACCGGCCCGTGCAGTTTCCCGCGCCGGGAGACGGTCAGATGCTCCGCCTCCTCGGCGAACCTGCGTGCCGTCAACTCGCCCTCCAGCAAGGGGTGTCCGGCCCGCACCGCCGCCAGCATCCGGTCCACGCACAGCGGCTCGATCCGTACCTCGGGCGCCGCCGTGTCGATGACCCCGACCTCCAGGTCGGCGGTCCCCTCCCGCAGCACCGGCGCGTCCAGATGGCTCTCGCCGAGGAACCGCAGCCGGATTCCGGGCGCCTCGGCGGCGGCCCGCGAGAGCAGCGGCGGCCCGAGCAGCGCGGCGAGCGAATCGCTCCCGTGCACCGTGAACGTACGCGTCAGGGACCGCAGATCCTGCGCTCCGCGCGCCGCGAACAGCGCCCGCGCCCGCTCCACCACCGCCCCGACCTCGGCCCGCAGCGACAGCGCGTACGGCGTCGGCACCATCTGCCGCCCGGCGCGCACCAGCAGCGGGTCGCCGAGCGCCTTGCGGGCCCGGCCGAGGGTGCGGCTCATCGCGGGCTCGGACAGGTGCAGGCGGCGGGCCGCGCCGCGCACGCTCTCCTCCTCCAGCAGTACGTCGAGGGCGACGAGGAGATTCAGGTCGAGCCCGGCCGCCGCCGACGGCGTCGCGCCAGCTCCGGCACCGGATTGCGTCATACGCAATGACCCCCTGCACACATTGCACTGGAAAGCAGACCATGGGCGACCCTACGTTGGGCGGGCATCCCCCACCACCACGTGAAGCTCCCAGGAGGAGCCATGCCCGCGTCCCCGCCCGCACCTGCCCGGACGGCGTCCCCGCCCCCGGCCGCCCCCGCCGAGACGTCCCGCCTGGGGCGCCCCGCCCTGCTCGCGCTCTGCGCCTGCGTGCTGGTCGCGCAGAGCATGGTCGCCGCGATCAACCTCCTCGTCCCGCAGCTGACCTCGTCGTCCCTGCACCCCTCACCGACCCAGATCCTGTGGACGGTCGACGCGTACGTCATCGCCTTCGCGGGTCTGCTGATCCCCGCGGGCGCCGCCGCCGACCGGTACGGCCGCAAGGGCGCGCTCCTCACCGGCCTCGCCCTGTTCGCCGCGGGCGCCGCCATCAGCGCCCTCGCCACGGCGCCCGGCGTCCTCGTCGCGGGCCGCGCGGTCTGCGGCACCGGCGCCGCGCTGATCACCCCCGCGACCATGTCGATCCTGGTCCACCTGGCCGGGGGCCCGGCGCACCGCGCCCGGGCCATGACCGCGTGGACACTCGCGATGGGCCTCGGCGGCGCGCTCGGCAACCTGGGCGGCGGCCTCGCGGGCCAGTTCCTGTCCTGGCGCGCCCTGTTCTGGGCGATGGTCCCGCTGGCGGCACTGCTCGCCCTGGCCGTCGCGCGGGCCGTCCCCCGCACCCCGCGCCTGGACCGCGGCAACCCGGACCCACTGGGCACGCTCCTCGTCACGACGGCGCTGGTCGCGATCCTCTTCGGCATCATCGAGGGTCCGGCGTACGGCTGGGGCTCGGCCCGTATCCTCCTCGCCTTCGCGCTCGGCGTGCTCCTGGCGGCGGCCTTCACCGCCCACGCCCTGCGCTCCCCGGCGCCCCTTTTTGACCCGCGTGTGTTCCGCTCCCCGCGGCTGCGGGCGGCCACGCTCGGCACGGCGGTGGGCTTCTTCGGACTGTTCGCCCTGTTCTTCGTCAATTCCCAGTACCTGCAAGGCATCAAGGGGTACGGCCCCGCCCTCACCGGCATCGCGATCCTGCCCGTAACGGTGGGCATGGCGCTGGCCCCGAAGTTCGCCGTGCGGTGGCAGGCGACACCGCGCCCGGTGGTCACGACCGGGCTCGCGCTGATCGGCCTCGGCCTGCTCGGCGCCTCGACGGCCGGGCCGCACACCCCGTACGGCGTCTACGTCCTGTGGCTCCTGGTCATCTCCTTCGGCACGGGCACCTGCATGCCGGCTCTGACCATCGGCGTCCTGACCTCCCTCCCCACTCATCAGGCGGGCCTGGGCTCCGGTCTCGGCACGGCCTCCCGCGAACTCGGCGCGGCGCTCGGCGTGGCGGTCACGGGGACGGTGCTGGGCGGCGCCGGGCAGGACTTCTCCTCGGGCATGTCGGTGGCGCTGCGGGTCGTCGGATCGGTGACGCTGCTCATGACGGTGGCGGTGGGGGTCGGTTACCGGGGTCGCGCCTGAGCGGCCGTGCGGGTCGGTTACCGGGGTCGCGCCTGAGCGGCCGTGGGGGTCGGTTACCGGGGTCGCGCCTGAGCGGCCGTGCGGGATCGCGCAGGCGGCTGCGGCCCGGGCGGCCCCACGACAAACCGCCCGCGGCGGGTCGGATCGACCCGCCGCGGGCGGCAGTGCGGAGAAGGGGACCGGGGACTAGAGCAGCCCGAGGCCACGCACGGCCTCGCGCTCCTCCGCCAGCTCCGCGACGGACGCGTCGATCCGCGCCCGCGAGAACTCGTTGATGTCCAGGCCCTGGACGATCTCGTACGTGCCGTCCTTGGTGGTGACGGGGAACGAGGAGATCAGGCCCTCGGGCACGCCGTACGAACCGTCCGACGGGATACCCATGGAGGTCCAGTCGCCCTCGGCCGTGCCGTTGACCCACGTGTGGACGTGGTCGATCGCGGCGTTGGCGGCCGACGCGGCCGACGACGCGCCGCGCGCCTCGATGATCGCGGCACCGCGCTTGGCGACGGTCGGGATGAACTCGTCGGCCAGCCACTTCTCGTCGTTCACGGCCTCGGCGGCGTTCTTGCCGCCGATCGTGGCGTGGAAGATGTCGGGGTACTGGGTGGCGGAGTGGTTGCCCCAGATGGTCAGGCGCTTGATGTCGGCGACCGTCGAGCCCGTCTTCTTCGCGAGCTGCGTCAGCGCGCGGTTGTGGTCGAGGCGCGTCATGGCGGTGAAGCGCTCGGCCGGCACGTCCGGCGCGGCGGCCTGGGCGATGAGGGCGTTGGTGTTGGCCGGGTTGCCGACGACGAGGACCTTGATGTCGTCCGCGGCGTGGTCGTTGATGGCCACGCCCTGGGGCTTGAAGATGCCGCCGTTGGCCTCCAGGAGGTCACCGCGCTCCATGCCCTTGGTGCGGGGGCGGGCACCGACGAGGAGACCGACGTTGGCGCCGTCGAAGGCGACGTTCGGGTCATCGGTGATCTCGATGCCCTGGAGCAGCGGGAAGGCGCAGTCGTCGAGCTCCATGGCGGTGCCCTCGGCGGCCTTGAGCGCCGGGGTGATCTCCAGGAGGCGCAGCTTGACCGGCACGTCCGCGCCGAGCAGCTGGCCGGAGGCGATGCGGAAGAGCAGTGCGTAGCCGATCTGGCCGGCGGCGCCGGTGACGGTGACGTTCACGGGAGTGCGGGTCATGGCGTTCTCCGTATGACAGCAGGTCTTTTGATCGATCTCTTGGCATCAAGAGATCCGCCCGTCAGGCTATCGCGCCCCGCCCCCACCGGACCTACCGGTGCATGTGGCTCACCCCACAGAGCTACGGAGGGTGGGCCGGGCCGGGGCAGGACACAGGGCCGGACACGGGTGCGGCCGCCGGCCCGGAAGGGTGGGCTTCGGCGGCCGCCGGTGGGTGTCACCGTGTGACCATCCCGTGGGGGTACTGTCGCGCCTTCCCCGAAAGGAAGCCGTCATGCACGTCTTCTCGCGCGGCGGCCCGCACGGCCTTCCACGCGCCGCCCCGCGCGTCCTTCCGTGCGGCGCGGCCGCCTACGAGGTGCAGCCCTTCTGGCCCGAGGCGAGCGTGGCGCACGCCTTCGCCTCCGCGGCCGAGCCCACCGCCACCATCGGCGTGTACGCGTCCGTGTCCGCGTCGCCGACCAGGCCCTTCTTCGACGTCTTGGTGCCCACGTCGAGCCGCACGCTGTCGCCGGGGGCCGCCCCCTGGATCCGTGCCCAGGCCGCCTTGCACGTCTTGCTGTAGCGGACCTCGACGGTGACCGCGCCGACGACGGCCCGGGCGGGGCTGTCGGCGAGGTCGCCGCCGCAGCCCATGGTCTCCGGGTCCTTGCCGGTGCAGCCTGCGCCCACGCACTGCACGCCCGCGGGCAGCCGGGGCGCACTGGTGGTCGGCGTCGGCGTGGGCTCGGCACTCTCCTGCTGGCCACTGAGGCGGCTGGTCACAAAGTAGGCGACGAGCACGAGGACCGCCGCGCCGACGGCCCCCGCGAGGAACATGGCCAGCCGCCGCCCGCCCGCGCCGCCACCGGAGCCCGCCGGCGGCGCGGCGGAGGGCGCGAGGGGTTCAGCGGGCCCGAACTGGCCGACGGGCGGCGCCGAGAGCTGCGGTGGCACGGTCGGCGAGACACCCGCGGGACCGGCGACACCCGTGACACCCGTTCCACCCGCGGGACCGGTGGCCCGGGGGGCGGTCGCGCTCCCGTGCCAGCCACCGCCACCGCCACCGCCACCACCATCGCGGCCGCCACCCTTACCGCCCGACGGCGCGGTCAACCCTCCGAACTCCCCCAGCGCCGCGCGCGCCTGGGATATCCGTATCGCCTCCATGGTCATGTCGTGGCGCATCTCGGAGCGGCTCCAGGCACGCTCCGCGAGCTCCCACAACGTGTTCAGGTGGACAAGATCGGTGTCGGTCACCTCGGCGAGCGCCACGACGGCGCCCTTGGGCGCGAGCAGCCGCCCGTTCAGATACCGCTCCCACGAGGTCTTGCTGTACCCGGTGCGGTCCGCCAGCGCGGCGGTCCCGAGCCCGCTGCGGTCCACAAGCCTGCGCAACTGGCCGGCGAACTCCTTGATCTCAGGGTCGAGTTCGTCCGGCAGCGGCTTCCAACGAGGCATTGCTTCCCCCTGTTCCCCCGTATGTGCGTGCATCCCCCGCGCCGCGCTCCGGCCCCGGCTCCCGTCCGGTTACCCAGTGGGATGCGAGTAGCCAGGATGTCAGTTCCCGCTCCGGGGGCGCACGGGTGCATTCGAGCGGCGGCTCACCTCACGGTGAAGTGCAGCGTGTCCTGGAGGAAGGGGATCTGTAGCCACGGATTCGGCTGCGCCATCATCGCCAGCACCACGATGACCAGGCCGAGAAGCCCGTACGTGATCATGTCGGTGAAGCGCGAGCGCACGGCGAGCATGCCGACGGACGGCAGCGCCCAGCGCATCGCGGCGCCGCCGAGCAGGGCGACGCCGACCAGGATCGTGCCGACGCGGAACAGGTCGAACGCGGTGATCAGCAGTCCGAGTCCGGCCAGGACGAGCACGCTGATCAGCGGCCACTGACGGGCGGGGGCGGGGGCGTCACCCGGGGCCGCGCGGCCGCCGCCCTCGGGGCGCGCGGTGTCGCGCGTCCAGAGCGGGAAGCGCCGCGTGCCCCGCTTCTTCGCGCCCCGGGAGGTGTCAGCGAACACCGCTGGTGTTCCGCTCGGCGGCCTCGACCACGTTGACGAGGAGCTGGGCCCGGGTCATCGGGCCGACCCCGCCGGGGTTCGGGGAGATCCAGCCCGCGACCTCGGTGACGCCCGGGTGCACGTCGCCGACGATCTTGCCGTTCTCGTCGCGGGAGACGCCGACGTCGAGCACGGCGGCGCCCGGCTTGATGTCCTCGGGCCTGATCAGGTGCGGGACGCCCGCGGCGGCCACGACGATGTCGGCGCGCCGGAGGTGGGCGGCGAGGTCACGGGTTCCGGTGTGGCACTGGGTGACCGTCGCGTTCTCGGACTTGCGGGTGAGCAGCAGCGGCATCGGACGGCCGATGGTCACGCCCCGGCCGACCACGACGACCTCGGCGCCCTTGATCTCGACGCCGTGCTTGCGCAGCAGCGTGATGATGCCGAACGGGGTGCAGGGCAGCGGCGCCGGCTCGTTCAGGACGAGGCGGCCCAGGTTCATCGGGTGCAGGCCGTCGGCGTCCTTGGCCGGGTCCATCAGCTCCAGGATGCGGTTCTCGTCGATGCCCTTGGGCAGCGGGAGCTGGACGATGTAGCCGGTGCAGGCGGGGTCCTCGTTCAGCTCGCGGACGACCGCCTCGATCTCCTCCTGCGTCGCCGTGGCGGGCAGTTCGCGCTGGATGGAGGCGATGCCGACCTGCGCGCAGTCGCGGTGCTTTCCTGCCACGTATTTCTGGCTGCCGGGGTCCTCGCCGACGAGGACGGTGCCGAGTCCGGGCGTGACCCCCTTCTCCTTCAGGGCCGCCACGCGGGCGGTCAGTTCGGACTTGATCGCGGCTGCGGTGGCCTTGCCATCGAGAATCTGGGCGGTCATGGTGCCCATTGTTTCAGGGCGGCCCGGGTTCGCCCAAGTTGCACTTGCACAACAGCCCGTCGGCCCCCTGGACAGGACCGTGTCCTGTTAAGGAGCATGATCCGCGCAGTGCCGCGGACAGCGGCAGGGGGGCACACCGCGCATGCGGCCGTATTTCGGTTTTTTTCCTCCGCAGGTCCGCGCCGTCCCCGACGTCGTCCCCGGAGGAATCTCGCCATGAGTCACGGCGAACCGAACAACCCTTACGGCCAGCAACCGCCGAACCCTCAGCAACCGTCGCAGCCGTACCCGTACGGTCAGCAGGCTCCGTACGGCCAGCAGGCTCCCCAGGGCATTCCGCCGCAGGGGTACGGCTACCCGCAGCACCCGGGCCAGCCCCACGGGTCCTACCCGCAGCAGCAGCCGCAGGGGATGCCGCCCGGTGTCCCGCCGCTCGCGCAGATGGGGCGGCGGCTGGCGGCGCGGGTGATCGACGGGGTACCCCTGTCGATCCTCAGCCTCATCCTGATGGCTCCGAAGCTGTCGGACTACATCAGCGCCCTCACCGACTGCGACTCCTCCGACACCTCCGCCTTCAACAGCTGCATCCAGGACGCCGCCACGGACTTCTACGCCGGGATCATCCCCATGTCGCTCGTGATGGCGGGCATCGTCTTCCTCTACGAGTGGCTGATGATCGCCTTCGTCGGCGCCACCCTGGGCAAGCTGGCCGTCGGCATCCGCGTCCTGAAGGCGGAGACGGGTGCGAAGCCGGGCCTCGGCGGCAGCTTCCTGCGCTGGGTCATCCCGACGGTCGGCATCTTCGCCTGCGGCATCGGCCAGCTCCTCGTCTACCTCTCCCCGTTCTGGGACAAGTCCGGCCGCAAGCAGGGCTGGCACGACAAGGTCGCGAGCGTGGTCGTCGTGCATGTGAAGGGCTGAACCCCGACACCACGACGAGGAGGGCCCGCCGGTCGGTGACCGGCGGGCCCTCCTCGCGTAGAGCGCGACTAGTGGAAGAAGTGGCGCGTCCCCGTGAAGTACATCGTCACGCCCGCCTTCTTGGCGGCCTCGACGACCTGCTCGTCCCGGATCGAGCCGCCGGGCTGCACGATCGCCTTCACCCCGGCGTCGATGAGGATCTGCGGGCCGTCGGGGAACGGGAAGAACGCGTCCGAGGCGGCGAACGAACCGCGCGCCCGCTCCTCGCCCGCCCGCTCGACGGCGAGCTTGCAGGAGTCGACGCGGTTGACCTGGCCCATGCCGACGCCGACGGAGGCGCCGTCCTTGGCGAGCAGGATCGCGTTGGACTTCACGGCGCGGCACGCCTTCCACGCGAACGCCAGCTCGTCCAGCTCGCCCTGCGACAGCGCGTCACCGGTCGCGAGGGTCCAGGACGCCGGGTTGTCGCCGTCGGCCTGGAGGCGGTCGGTGACCTGGAGGAGCGCGCCGCCGTCGATCTGCTTCGTCTCGACCGCGGCGGCCGGACCGTTCGGGGCGCGCAGGACGCGGATGTTCTTCTTCTTGGTGAGGGCTTCGAGGGCGCCGTCCTCGTAGTCGGGCGCGACGATGACCTCGGTGAAGATGTCGGCGACCTGCTCCGCCATCTCCTTGGTGACCGGCCGGTTGACCGCGATGACGCCGCCGTACGCGGAGACCGGGTCGCAGGCGTGCGCCTTGCGGTGGGCCTCGGCGACGTTCGCCGCGACGGCGATACCGCACGGGTTGGCGTGCTTGATGATCGCGACGCACGGGTCGTCGTGGTCGTACGCGGCACGGCGCGCGGCGTCCGTGTCCGTGTAGTTGTTGTACGACATCTCCTTGCCGTGCAGCTGCTCCGCCTCGGCGAGGCCGCCGGTGCCGTCGACGTAGAGGGCCGCGCCCTGGTGCGGGTTCTCGCCGTAGCGCAGGACGTTCTTGCGCTCGTACGTCGCACCGAGGAACTCGGGGTGGCCGCTGTCGTCGGCGGCGGCGTAGTCGGCCGCGAACCAGGAGGCGACCGCGACGTCGTACGCGGCCGTGTGCCGGAACGCCTCGGCGGCGAGCCGCTTGCGCGTGGTGAGGTCGAACCCGCCGTCCTTGACCGCGCCGAGGACATCGGCGTAGCGGCGCGGGCTGGTGACCACGGCGACCGACGGGTGGTTCTTGGCGGCGGCGCGGACCATGGAGGGGCCGCCGATGTCGATCTGCTCGACGCACTCGTCGGGGGTGGCGCCCGAGGCGACGGTCTCCTTGAACGGGTACAGGTTCACGACGACCAGCTCGAACGGCTTCACGCCGAGGTCGGCGAGCTGCTTCTGGTGATCCTCCAGACGCAGGTCGGCGAGGATGCCGGCGTGCACCTTCGGGTGCAGCGTCTTCACACGGCCGTCGAGGCACTCGGGGAACCCGGTGACGTCCTCGACCCTGGTGACCGGCACCCCGGCCGCGGCAATCCTCGCGGCGGTCGAACCGGTCGAGACCAGCTCCACGCCCGCCTCGTGGAGCCCGCGCGCCAGCTCCTCCAGACCGGTCTTGTCGTAGACGCTGACCAGCGCCCGGCGAATGGGCCGCTTGTTGCTCTCGGCGGTCACGGGATAACTACCTTTCGTCCCTCGATGCTGAAGCCGTTACGGGCCAGACGCCCCACGACATCGACGAGCAGCGTGCGCTCGACTTCCTTGATGCGCTCGTGCAGAGCGCTCTCACCGTCGTCCGTGTCCGCTTCCACGATCTCGACCACGCCCTGGGCGATGATCGGGCCGGTGTCGACGCCGTCGTCGACGAAGTGAACGGTGCATCCGGTGACCTTGGCGCCGTACGCGAGAGCGTCGCGCACACCGTGAGCACCGGGAAAACTGGGCAGCAGGGCCGGGTGCGTGTTCACGAACCGGCCGCCGAAACGGGCGAGGAACTCCTTGCCCACGATCTTCATGAAGCCCGCCGAGACCACCAGGTCCGGCTCGTGGGCCGCGACCGCCTCGGCGAGCGCCCGGTCCCACTCCGCGCGCGTGGCGTGGTCCTTGACCCGGCACACGAAGGTCGGGAGCCCGGCGCGCTCGGCGCGCTCCAGGCCGGCGATGCCGTCGCGGTCCGCGCCGACGGCGACGATCTCCGCTCCGTACGCGTCCGCCCCCTGGGCCGCGATGGCGTCGAGCAGTGCCTGCAGATTCGTACCTGATCCTGAGACCAGCACGACGAGGCGCTTGGCCTTGGCCACGACGGGGCCCTTTCTCGTTCAGGGAGCGCTCCGGAGAGCGGCTTCTTCGCGCGGTCGGCCTTGTGCATTCCGGCCTGTGCATCCGGTTTGTGCATCCGGTTCGTGCACTTCGACTTGCACAGTCCGGCTTGCACATTCCGGCTTGTACGTTCCTACGAAGGCTTCGCACTCGCCCATACGGGGAACCCTACGAACCGGCCGACCGTCAGCAACGATACCGGCACACCCGGCGGCCCCCACGGGACGGGGGCGGAGCCGGGAGGTAGCGTCAGCGTCCAGAGAGACCGAGCAAGATCCCGCAAGACCCAGCCCCGGCGCGGAACGCCGGGCGGGCACGGAACGTTGACGTGACGAACGAACCGACCCGCACCAGTGATCCGACCGACGACCTAGGGGAAGACGCACACCTGATGCCGGACCGAAGCCTTCGCCTCACGCTGCCCGCCGGCGCCGTCCTGCTCCGCGAAGGCCGACCCACGCCGCCGTCGCCGTCCAGGGAGTCCGGCGAGGACAAGAGCTCCGGGGAGAACCGGGGCTCCGGGGAGACCAAGGCGGACAACCCGTTCGCGCCGCCGCCCGAGGACGCCCCCGACCGCCCCTGGCAGCCGCGCCGCCCCGAGGGCTCGGACCCCGACGAGGGCGGCGGCGACCACTCCTCGTGGGGCAGCCAGTGGAGCGACCGCCAGCCGGGCCGCGCCCAGGACGGCCGGTTCGGTGACCGCCCCGGCAGCACCGGCGGCGGCCAGGGCGGACCCGAGGGGAAGGGCCCCGGCCAGAACGGTGGACCCGGTGGCCTGCGCTGGGACCCCACGGACCCGTCCCAGCGCCGCGCGCGCTACGCCCTCCTGTCGGGCATGTGGGGCTTCTTCTTCGCCCTCTTCGCCTGGCCGTACGTGGCACTGCTGCTCGGCGCGCTCGCCCTGTACTGGAGCATCAGCGCCCTGCGCGCGAAGCCCCGCACCCCGGACCCGGACCCGGACGCGCCCGCACGGCCGGCCGCCGGGACCACGCCACGGCCGCAGACGACAGCCGCGGTCAGCGGCCTGGTCACGGGTGCGCTGGCGCTGGCCCTGGTGGCGTCGATGTTCACCGCGAAGCTGGTCTACAGCGACTACTACGAGTGCCGCGCGGACGCCCTGACCAACGCGGCGAACAAGTCCTGCGAGGACCTCCTCCCGAAGCAGCTCCGCCCGCTCCTGGGCACGCGGTAACGGCCCGGTCAGGAGAGCGGACCGGCCGTCGGGGCGGTCGGGTCCGGTAGGTCGCCGGGGTCATCCGGGGCGTCCAGAGCGCCGGGGTTCTTCGGGGCGGCCGGGGCGCCGGGGTTCTTCGGGGCGGCCGGGGCGCCGGGGTTCTTCGGGGCGGCCGGGGCGCCGGGGCCCTTCGGGTCAGCCGGGGTGCCCAGGTCGTCCGGGGCGTGCGAGTCGCCGGGGGCGGCCGGGGCAGCTGCGTCAGCCGGGTCGGGCAGGTCGTCCGGTGGGTCGGGCAGGTCGTCCGGGGAGTTCGGGGCCTTCTGGGCGTCCGGGGCCTCCACGCCCGTGTCGGGCAGGTCCGGCGAGGCGCCCGCGCCATCCCGGTCGTCCAGGTCGCCCGGGTCGTCCGGGTCGTCCGGGTCGTCCGGGTCGCCCATGTAAGCCGGGTCATCCACGTCCGCCGCGTCCTGCGGATCGCCCAGGGCCGGGGAGTCGTTCACGTCCTCCATGTCGCCCGCGTCCTCCGCATCCTTCTTGTCCTCCATGTCCTCCGCGTCCTCCGCGTAACGCACATCACACGGGTCGGGGACTGCGGGCAGGTCGACAGGCAGGTCGGACGCCGCAACGGGGCGGGCGGCCGGGGCAGGAAGGGCGGGCGAGTCAGGGAGAACAGGCGGCCCGGAGGGCTCCAGCTCTGCCGTCTCCTCCTTCAGGAGCGCCCAGGGGGCCACGCCCGATCTCCCCTCGAAGAGGTCGTAGGGATCGAAGTCGTCCGGGTCGTCGGCGAGTTCGGGCTCCGGTGCGACGATGGACCGACGCCGCTTCTTGCCCGACACCGACGCCGACGCCGACGCCGATCCCGATGCCGTCGTCACCGATCCCGACGCTGATCCCGATGCCGTCGCCGATCCCGATGCCGTCAGCTGAAGCCGCGTCCTGGACCCCCGCCCGCGCCACCATCCCGCCACCAGCGCCACCGGCACCCCCACCACAGCGGTCCACGCCGTCGCGGCAAGCCCGGTCAGCCAGCCGACGGGCCCGAACGCCGCGAGCGTCGCCACGCCCAGCGCCCCGCCCGACGCCACGGCCAGCACGGCCAGCGCCACCCCGCACAGCACGGCCCCCACGCCCACCGCGTACACCACGCGTCCCCGCCGCCACCCGGCCCGCTCGCCCGCCACCACCACGAACCACGCCAGCGTCACCGCCGCCGCGACCGGCACCGCCCCGGCCGACCAGATCAGCGGCGACCCCTTGCCGGCGCCGGGCACCGCCTCCAGCAACGGGAAGACCGGCAGCAGTGGTCCGTCCGTGCTGCCCAGCGGCCCCACCGTGTGTCCGGCCCCGAGCACGAACCCCGGCCCCAGCGCGTACGCGGCGCCCCAGATCGCGGCGTTCGGCACCAGCGCCAGACCGAGCAGCAGCACCCCGACCCGCCCCGTCCACGCCGCCGTCAGCTGCTGGAACGACTCCCGCACCGCGCCTCCGTGCCACACCAGCGCCCCGGCCACCAGAAGCGCGCCCCCGGCGGCCAGGACCAGAGCCCCGGCGGCCGCGGCCCGCGCGGCGACCGGCAGGACATCCCGTACGAGTACGCGGGGCAGCACCTCGAGGGAGCCGCGCAGCGCCGGCGGCAGCAGCGGTACGCCCGGCCGCTCCTGCGCGGCCCACACTCCGGCCCCGGCCGCCCCGAAGGCCACCAGGACGAGGTGGGTCACGCAGCTGATCCAGGAGGGCCGCAGTTCACCGCCGGACGCGTAGCTCGCGGCGGCCGCGCCGACCAGCAGATAGCCGAGCGCGACACCGGCCCACACCCCATTGGCGGAAGCCGGCGGCACCGCGCTCCCCTGCGGGTTTCCCGGCCCCTCCGCCTCCTCCGGCTCCGCCGCGTCCCGCGCCGCCCGGTACACCAGCCACACCGGCAGCGCCAGGAGCAGCAGCGGGCTCACGCCCATCGGCGCGGGCACCCCGGACAGCGTGTCCGTCCTGACCATCTCCGTGCCGTGCGCGAGCAGCCACAGCGCGGCGGCCGTGTGCAGCGCACCGCTCGGTCCGCTGTCCGGGTAGGGCGAGCTGATCCACATCGCGATCACGAGGACCGCGAAGATCCCGAGGCCGAGCCCGGCCGCGACGACTCCGCCGAACACCCCGGCGGCGGGCCCCGGCGATCGTTCCCGTCCCCGGGACAGCAGCACGGGCAACGTCAGTCCACGGCCGGTCATGTGCGTCACGGGAACCATGCTCCCAACGACAGGGGCGTTCCCCGCGCAACAGGCGAAGTCCGGATGTGTCGCTCAAGATACGTTTATGTACTTTTACGCGCGAAAGGGTGTGTGGAGTTCCCCATGACGCAGAGCACTGCCGCCCCGCTGCCCACGCCGAAGGAGCGCCGCAGGCTCCGCGAGGCGATGTCGCTGACCCAGGCCCAGCTGGCGGCCCGGGTCGGCGTGACACGCGACACGATCCGTGCCTGGGAGTCGGGCCGCACCTCTCCTGGGGGTCGCAAGCGGGAGACCTACACGCAAGTCCTGGCGTCCGCGGTGGAGCGGCCCGCGGACCGGACCCCGCAGGTGCCACGAACAGAGCAGAGCGCGCAGCCCCCGCAGACGGCGCGGACCGGGACGCCCGAGCCGACCGAGCCAACCGAGCCGACCGATCCCGCCGAGCCCGCCGAGCAGACGCTCCTGACGGCCGCGGCCCAGGCGTTCGACGCGCTGTACGCGCACGCCGCCCCGATGCTGGTCCGCCAGACCTACCTGCTCTCCGGCCGCCGCACCCTGGCCCGCGAGTCCGTCGAACGCGCTTTCCAGCTGGCCTGGCAGCGCTGGCCCGAGGTCGCGGTCGACCCGGACCCGGCGGGCTGGGTGCGCGCGGCGGCGTACGAGTACGCGATGTCGCCCTGGCACCAGCTGCGTCCCGCCTGCCGCAGGCCGGACGCGCCGCCCGCCGACGCCGACGACCGCGCGCTCCTCGACGTGCTCCAGAGCCTGCCGCCCGCCTACCGGCGCTCCCTGCTGCTCTACGACTGGGTGGGTCTCGACCTGCCGGAGACGGCCGCCGAGACGGAGGCCAGCACGCCGGCCGCCGCCCACCGCATCCTGCACGCCCGCGAGGCCGTCGCCGAGCGGCTGCCGGAACTGGCCGTCCCCGAACAGTTGCACCGGCGGCTGACCGAGCTGGCGGGCGCGGAGAAACTCAGCGCCCCGAAGCCCACCCTCGTACGGGACGGCAGCGAGAAGCGCACCCGGTTCTGGACGCGGGCCGCGATCGCCGTCACGGTCCTGATCGTCGGCGCGACGGCGCTGACGGTACGGGTGGCCCCGACGCATTACGTGCCGGTGCCCGCGCCCGGCGCCCCGGTCAGCGGTGTGCCCGCGCTGACCGGCCCGGACCGGCTCACGCCTGAGGACCTGCGGCTGCGCGCCCAGTTGCGGGCGGAGCTGAGCGGCGGACCCGAGCGTCTGGCGCCCGTCGCCGATTGAGCCGAATGAGCAGTGGGCCCGCACCGTCGCCGGTGCGGGCCCACTGATCTGCGTACGGCCGTGAACTACGAGAGCAGCTCGCGGGCCAGCTTCGCCGTCTCGGTCGGCGTCTTGCCGACCTTGACGCCGGCGGCCTCGAGGGCCTCCTTCTTCGCCTGGGCGGTGCCGGAGGAGCCGGAGACGATGGCGCCGGCGTGGCCCATGGTCTTGCCCTCGGGCGCGGTGAAGCCCGCGACGTAACCGACGACCGGCTTGGTGACGTTGGCCTTGATGAAGTCGGCGGCACGCTCCTCGGCGTCGCCGCCGATCTCGCCGATCATCACGATCAGGTCGGTCTCCGGGTCGGCCTCGAACGCGGCGAGCGCGTCGATGTGCGTCGTACCGATGACCGGGTCGCCACCGATGCCGACGGCCGACGAGAAGCCGATGTCACGGAGCTCGTACATCATCTGGTACGTCAGCGTGCCGGACTTCGAGACCAGGCCGATGCGGCCCGGCTTCGTGATGTCGCCCGGGATGATGCCGGCGTTCGACTGGCCGGGGGTGATCAGACCCGGGCAGTTCGGGCCGATGATGCGGGTCTTGTCGCCCTTGGACTTCGCGTACGCGTAGAACGCGGCGGAGTCGTGGACGGCGATGCCCTCGGTGATGACCACGGCGAGCGGGATCTCGGCGTCGATCGCCTCGACCACGGCGGCCTTGGAGAAGGCCGGCGGGACGAAGAGGACGGACACGTTGGCGCCCGTCTTCTCGATCGCCTCGGCGACCGAGCCGAAGACGGGGATCGACGTGCCGTCGAAGTCGACCTCGGTGCCCGCCTTACGGGGGTTGACACCGCCGACGATGTTCGTGCCGTCGGCGAGCATGAGCTTGGTGTGCTTCATGCCCGTGGCACCGGTCATGCCCTGGACGATGACCTTGCTGTCCTTGTTGAGGAAGATAGCCATGGCTGTTCTGTCCCTCGTCCCTTACTTCGCGGCCGCGAGCTCGGCGGCCTTGTCGGCCGCGCCGTCCATGGTGTCCACGCGCTGCACCAGCGGGTGGTTGGCGTCGGAGAGGATCTTGCGACCCAGCTCGGCGTTGTTGCCGTCGAGGCGGACGACGAGCGGCTTCTCGACCTTCTCGCCCTTCTCCTCGAGGAGCGCGAGCGCCTGGACGATGCCGTTGGCCACCTCGTCGCAGGCGGTGATGCCGCCGAAGACGTTGACGAACACGGACTTGACGTCCGGGTCGCCGAGGATGATCTCCAGGCCGTTCGCCATCACCTGGGCGGACGCGCCGCCACCGATGTCGAGGAAGTTGGCCGGCTTCACGCCGCCGTGGTTCTCACCGGCGTACGCGACGACGTCCAGGGTCGACATGACCAGACCGGCACCGTTGCCGATGATGCCGACCTCGCCGTCGAGCTTGACGTAGTTGAGGTTCTTCTCCTTGGCAGCGGCCTCGAGCGGGTCGGCCGCGTCCTTGTCCTGGAGGGCCTCGTGGTCGGGGTGCCGGAAGTCGGCGTTCTCGTCCAGGGACACCTTGCCGTCGAGGGCGATGATGTCGCCGGAGGCGACCTTGGCGAGGGGGTTGACCTCGACGAGGAGGGCGTCCTCCTCGATGAAGGTCTTCCAGAGCGTCACCAGCACGTCGGCGACCTTGTCGGCCACCTCGGCCGGGAACTTCGCGTCCTCGACGATCTTGCGGGCGACCTCGGGGGTCACGCCCTCGTTGGCGTCGATCGGCGTCTTGGCGACGGCCTCCGGGCGGTTGGCCGCCACCTCCTCGATCTCCATGCCGCCCTCGACGGAGGCGATGGAGAGGAAAGTGCGGTTGGTGCGGTCCAGGAGGAAGGAGACGTAGTACTCCTCCACGATCTCCGGAGCCGTCTCGGCCATCATCACCTTGTGGACCGTGTGGCCCTTGATGTCCATGCCGAGGATGTTGGTGGCGTGCTCGACGGCCTCGTCGGGGCTGGCGGCGAGCTTCACGCCACCGGCCTTGCCTCGGCCACCGACCTTCACCTGCGCCTTGACGACGGACTTGCCGCCAAGCCGCTCGGTCGCCTCGCGGGCCGCCTCAGGCGTGTCGATGACTTCACCGGCCAGCACCGGTACACCGTGCTTGGCGAAGAGGTCCCTCGCCTGGTACTCGAACAGGTCCACGCGCGTCCGTCCCTATCAGTGATCTCGCGGTTCGATCTTCCTGCGTGGGCGTGCCGCGATGGGCAACGTGACTCCGCTGTCACAAGGGAGGCGTACGAGGCGTACACAGTGGCCGGGTACGCGGCATGTCCGTCTCGCAGGTTATCGCCGCTCAGCGATGCGCCCTAAATCGCAGATCACACCTGAGCGGTGATACCGGTCACAGAGCGTCTGTTCGTCGTGGCGTTCGCCACTTCTCCGCCGATTGTTCGCAGCCTCACCGTGCGGGGGTACGCACGGTGAGGCCACCCGAGGAGCCCCGGACATCCATGGCGCGTGCCGGGGCTCCAGGCGGGCGTCCCGTCCCCGACGGATCCGCCCGTCCGCACGCCGGCTTTCAGGGCCGGGGCACGCCGCTGGATGTCGGCTGCCCCGGCTCACCGGCGTCGGTCAGTTGTCCGTCAGACGCCCTGCGCGTAGCTGGGCGTGACGGAGCCGGCGACACCCTGCACACCGGTGACGGCGTTGCCCGCGAGGGGCTGGACGCCGGCGACGACGGTGCCGGCCAGGTCGTGCGCGAAGGGGGCCACGTCACCCAGGACGCCGCCCGCGAGGGGCGTCACCTCGTCACCGACGACGCCACGGGCGAAGGGGGCCACGTTCTCGCCGACGACGCCGTACGCCAACGGCGTCACGTCACCGGCCACGCCCTGCGCCAGGCCGCCCGCGCTGGTACCGACGCCCTGCACGACGGGCCGTACGTGGTCGACGACCGTCCGCACGAGCGGGTCCACGGAGTCCACGACGCCGCCCGCGAACGGCGCCACGTCCCCCACGACCACACCCCGCGCGAACGGGCCGACCTCGCCGACCACACCGGTCGCCAGCGGCACCACCTCGCCGGTCACGCCGGTCGCGAAGGGCCCCACCTGCTGCCCGACCAGGCCGGTCGCGAACGGTGCCACGTCCCCGACCGCACCGCCCGCGACCCCACCGACGTCCCCGACGGCCCGGCCCGCGACGGGCAGCACCCCGTGCACGGCGGTCACCGCGACGGGCGGCAGGACGGCGGCGGCGGTCTCGTCGGCGACGGGTGTGACCGCGGTGACCGTCGGCGCCGCCGTGGTCGCGGGCACCGCCGTGGCCGCCGTGGTCGCCGTGGCCACGTCGCTGGTCAGGTCGCCGGTCAGGTCGCCGGTCACGAAGGCGGAGAGGGGGCCGAAGAGGTAGTCGATGTCGTGGTGCGCGGTGGCCTTGGTGGCGGTGGCCTTGGTGGCGGTGGCCGTGACGGGGGTGGTGGCGGCGCCGACTGTGCTGGCGGCGGTCTTGGTGACGGCCGCGTCGGGGGTGGCCGCGCCGGGGATGGCCGCGTCATGAGCGGCGTCGTAGGTGGCCGCGTCGGAGGTGGTCGCATCGGGGATGGTCGCACCGGGGGCGCGGGTGGCCGTCTGCGTCAGGTGGGTCGCCGTGTCCTGTACGTCGGCGACGGTGTCGCCTGTCACGTCCGGCACGGACAGCGAGTGGGCGGGCAGTTCGTCGGCGCTGGCCACGGCCGAGCCGAGGGCCCAGGCGCCGGAGACGCCGGCGGCTATGACGAGGGAGCGGCGGATGTTCTTGTTCAGACCTGTGTTCTTGTTCAGGCCGGCGTGCTTGCCCGAACCGGTGTGGTTGTTCGAGCCGAGGTGCTTGTTCGGGCGGGTGTGCTTGCTCATGCGTGCGTGGTTCCTTCGAATTCCGGCGTCGGCCGGGGAGGGTCGGGCAGATCTGGTCCGCTCCCGCACGACAGGTCACGTGCGGGGAGAGGGCTGCCCTAGCCGGGGAATTCGGGAATGTCGCGATGCCGGTCGGCCACCGGCGCGGGAGCGGCCGATGCGAGTGCGCCGGGCGGCAGCAGAACCGGCACCCGGCTGCCGAACGCGGCCGCGTACAGATCGCTGTGGCGCGTCGAACCGCCGTCACCGGCCGAGGCCGTGGCCACGGGCGCGCCGTCGTGGTGGGGCGGTGTGCCGGGTGCGGCGGGCCGCGGCGCGGCGGTGTGCCGGGCCGCGGAGGTGTGGTGCGCGCCGCTCCGCTGTACGGAGCCGGACCACGCGGAGCCGAACGCCTTCGGCCCCGCCGGTATCGCGGCGTGCGGACGGGCACGGTGCTTCGCGCGCCCGGGCGCGGGTTCGTGCCCGGGCTGCGACGCGGCCGCCGAGGCGGAGTCGCCGGGCTCGGCGGAGTCGGCAGAGTCTCTGGAGCCGGCCGGGTCTGTGGAGTCGGCAGGGTCTGTAGACGCGGCGGATCCGGCGGGCCCTGCCGAGGTCCCGGGCTCGGTGAGCGCGGGCAGCGGGGTGAAATGGCCCGACTCGACCGGCAGTTCGGGCAGCGCGGGCAGCGTCGACGGACCGTCCGGAAGAGGGCGCGGGGTCACCTGGGCGGCGACCCCTCCGACGACCTGGCCGGTCAGTTCGCCGACCGGCTGCGTCACCTGCCGCACGGTGTCGAGGGCGGGACGGACGACCTTCTCCCGCAGGGGTTCGACGACCTGCGCGCGCACCTCGGCGGAAAGCCCGTCGTGCAGTGCGCGCAGTCTCTGGCCACCGGCGAGCACAGGCGCGGGCACGGGCTCGGCCGCCGCCTCGCGGACCGCCGGGTGACGGGGTGCGAGGGTGCCGGAGGCGTCGTCCGCGTGGGCCTGACCGGCGAAGAGGAACCCGAGGCCGATCAACCCGCCGAGCAGCAGCGCCAGTCGCAGCGCACGCCGCTTCGCCGCCGGGCGCGACAGGCGCTCGGCGGGGGCGGGAGGAACGGTCAGGGAGGTCACGGTGCGCAGATCCTCGCACGGGACGAGGGCGCCTGCGCAAGCCCCGTGTTACCGATGGGTACTCATATCCGGTTTGCCGCCGCTCCGCCGTTTTCGGCCGCCACGTCGGGTATGGGCAGGGGGCGTTTCTCGATCGCCGCGGCCATCACGTCGGGGAACAGGTCGGGCGTACAGGCGAACGCCGGTGCTCCCAGCGCGGCGAGCGCGGCCGCGTGTTCCCGGTCGTAGGCGGGCGTGCCTTCGTCGGAGAGCGCGAGCAGCGTCACGAACTGCACCCCGGACGCCTTCATCGCGGCGACCCGCTTCAGCATCTCGTCGCGTATCCCGCCTTCGTAGAGGTCGGAGATGAGGACGACGACGGTCTCGGCGGGGCGGGTGATCTGCGACTGGCAGTAGGCGAGCGCCCGGTTGATGTCGGTGCCGCCGCCGAGCTGGGTGCCGAAGAGGACGTCGACCGGGTCGTCGAGCTGGTCGGTGAGGTCCACGACGGCCGTGTCGAAGACGACGAGCCGGGTCCGGATCGAGCGCATGGAGGCGAGTACCGCCCCGAAGACGGAGGCGTAGACGACGGATGCGGCCATCGACCCCGACTGGTCGATGCAGAGGATCACCTCTTTCTTGACGGACTGCGCCGCCCGCCCGTACCCGATGAGCCGCTCGGGCACGATGGTCCGGTACTCCGGCAGGTAGTGCTTGAGGTTCGCCGCGATCGTACGGTTCCAGTCGATGTCGTGGTGGCGCGGCCGGCTGATGCGGGCGCTGCGGTCGAGGGCGCCGGTGAGGGTGGCTCGGGTGCGGGTGGCGAGCTTCTTCTCCAGGTCCTCGACGACCTTGCGGACGACTGCGCGGGCCGTCTCCTTGGTGGTCTCCGGCATCGCCTTGTTGAGCGAGAGCAGGGTGCCGACGAGGTGCACGTCGGCTTCGACGGCCTCCAGCATCTCCGGTTCGAGCAGCAGCGCGGACAGGCCGAGACGGTCGATGGCGTCGCGCTGCATGACCTGGACGACGGAGGACGGGAAGTAGGTACGGATGTCGCCGAGCCAGCGTGCGACGGACGGGGCGGAGGCCCCGAGCCCCGCGGTGCGGCTGCCGCCGGGGTTCTGTTGTCTGCCTCGGCCCGTGCCGTAGAGGGCGGTGAGGGCGCCGTCCATCGCCGCGTCCCGGCCGGCCAGTTGGCAACCGGTGCCGTCGGCCGCGTCACCCCCGAGGACGAGCCGCCAGCGCCGGAGCCGTTCGCTGTCGGGGGTGGTGTCGGTCTCCGTCATGTCGCCGCCTCCGCGGGGTCGTTGATACGCCGTCTCGTCTGCCGGGGGCACGGGGTGCGTCCCGAGGGAGGCGCGGAGTGCCTCCCGAGAGGGTCGCGGGGTGCGTCCCGAGGGAGGCGCGGAGTGCCTCCCGAGAGGGTCGCGGGGTGCGTCCCGAGGGGGCTTCCTTGCCGGGTGCGCTGGGCGCGTCGTGGCGGGGGTGCCTTGCTGGGTGCGCTGGGCGCGTCCGGGCGGGGCTGCCCTGCCGGATGCCCGGAGCGCGTCCCGGCGGGGCTGCACGGCCGAGTGCCCGGAGCCCGTCCCGGGGCTGCCCACCGAGTGCCCGGAGCGCGTCCCGGCGGGGTTGCACCAGAACCCCGTGCACCACCAAGTCCCGGCGGACGGCGGCGAAACCCCGTGCTCCAGCCCGTCGCGGTGGGGCCGCCGCTGAGCCCCGCACTCCAGGGCGCGGGGAACCGCGCGAAGCAGGACCACGGCCCGCGCCCGCCGACGCATCCCGGCAACCCACCCCCTCATCCGCCCTCCACCCCGGCACCGGCCCCAGCCCCAACTCCCACTCCAAGCAGCATCCGCACAACCGGCACCACCGCATCCGCCCGGCCCGGATCTAGCTCGGCGGCGAAGCCCGACGGGGCCGATGTCATGGCCGGTCCGCCCCCGGAGGGCCCGCGGCGGACGAGCTCCCCCAGCGATCGCCGCACCCCGGACTCGTACGCCGAGAACGTGCGGCGCAGCAGCGGCAGTACGTCGGTGAACGCGTCGCCCGACACCCCCGTCAGCCACGCGTCGACCAGGCCGAGCAGTCTCTCGTCGTGGACGAGGAGGAGGCCGCCGCCCGCGCCACCGCCGACGAAGCCCTCGATCCACGCCGCCGCCTCACCGGGCGGGGTACCGGGTGAGAGGGCGAGGCTCATCAGCCGGGCCGCGCCGTCGTCGTCGAGCGCGCCCTCGTCGAGCAGGATGCGGGCGCACCGGCCCCGCACCACCCCGGCCACGCTGTCCCGCGAGGCGAGGGTGCGCAGGACGGCCCGCCAGCGCTCACGCAGTTCCGCGTTCTCCAGGAGGGCGACGGCGGAGTGCACCCCGTCGACGTGGCCACGCATCTCGTCGGCCGCGTCCGTGTCGAGCCCCGCGCACGCCGGCGGCAGCCCGACGAAGACCCGCTCGGCCAGGCCGGTCGCCACCTCGGCGAGCGCGCCGGTGTCGGTGCCGCGTACGTCGCCGTAGCGCAGGGCGCGAACCAGCGCGGGCAGCGCCTGGGCGAGGTGGCCGACGTCGGCGTCCAGGGCGGCTCGGTCGGCGAGGATCCGCATCACGACGGGCAGGGCGTCCGGCAGCCCGGCCAGGAGGCAGTGCTCGGCGAGCGCCGTGACGTCGGCGAGGGCGGTCGCGGCGACGGCGTCGGTCTCGGCCTTGGCACTCGCCGCGGCGAGCACCGTCGTACCCCAGATGCCGGCCTCGGCGACCCGTACCGACAGCTCCGGTTCCCAGCGCAGGCGCCAGGTCTCGCGGAAGGTGCCGGTGGAGCCGCGGGCCGATCTGGCCGGCACGCCCCAGGGGACGCCGAGCAGCCGGAGACGGTGCAGGAGGCGGCTGCGCGCGACGTCGGTGTCACCGCGCAGGTCGAGGTCCAACTCCCGCTCGGCGGCGGACGGTTTGAGGCGCAGGGTGCGCTGTAGCCGGGTGAGGTCGCGCTGCAACGGGACGGCGGGCGCCGCCTCCGGCACCTCCCCCAGGACGTCGCCGACCACGAGCTTGTCGTGGATGAGCGAGAGCGGGACGTCCGATCCCTCGCACAGGACGGCCCGCACGGCGTCGGTGGTCTCGGTCAGGCCGGCCAGGGGCCGCCCGCGCATCACGGCGAGGCCCTCCGCGAGCCGCACCGCCTCGATGACGTGGGCGGACGACACGATCCTGTCCTCGTCGCGCAGCAGACCGGCGACTTTGGTCAGCCAGCGCTCCACGGGCCGGTCGGGAACGCTGAACAGGTGCTGATACCAGCCGGGCGACTCGATCCCCGCCCCGTACCCGCCGGCGCGGGCGAGCCTGCGGTGGGTCCACGGCACCCAGGTCATGTCGACCTTCGCCTTCGGCAACCCCTTGAGCAGGGCACGGTCGGCGGCGACGGTGGTCCGCCTCCGCAGCGCGGGCACGTGCCAGGCACCGCACACCACGGCGACATCGTCCCCGACCTCGCGCTGCGCGGAGCGCACTTGAAGGCGCATGTACGCCTCGCGCACCAGGTCGCGGCCGTGACCGCCGTCCCCGTACGACTCGCGCAGCGCGCCCATGGCCTCGCCGAGCGCGGCGAAGGCATCTCCTTCGCGGTGTTCGACGACGTCCTCCCACCAGCGCTCGGCGTCGTCGTACCCGGCGGTCCCGGCGAGCACGCCCAACGGATCGACGCGTACGTCCTCCGCGCTCTCCGGCGCTTCGTCGGCGTCCCGCATCGCCAGGCTGTGGGCGGCGGGCAGATCGATGAAGCGGACCCGCGCCTCGTGCTCCAGGGCCCAGCGGACGGCGACCCACTCGGGCGAGAACTCGGCGAACGGCCAGAACGCCGACTTTCCCGGCTCGTCCACGACGTGCGCGAGCAGCGCGACCGGCGGCCGCATGTCCTCCTCGGCGGCGAGCGGTACCAGCGCGTCCGCCTCCGGGGGCCCCTCGATCAGCACGGCCCGTGGGTCTGCCGCGTCCAGGGCGCGGCGCACGGCCCGCGCGGAGCCGGGACCGTGGTGGCGGACACCGAGCAGCAGGGGCCCTGTCATGCGCTCACCTCGCGGCAGGCCCGGTAGAAGTCCTTCCAGCCGTCACGCTCGCGCACCACGGCCTCCAGGTACTCCTGCCAGATGACCCGGTCCGCCGCCGGATCCCGTACGACGGCCCCCATGATTCCGGCGGCGATGTCCGAGGGGCGCAGCACGCCGTCCCCGAAGTGGGCGGACAGGGCGAGGCCGTTGGTCACGACGGAGATCGCCTCGGCCGTCGACAGCGTCCCGCTCGGCGACTTCACCTTCGTACGGCCGTCACTCGTCACCCCGTCACGCAGCTCACGGAAGACGGTGACGACGCGCCGGATCTCGTCGATGCCGTCGGGGGCGCTCGGCAACTCCAGGGAGCTGTCGACCTGTTCGACCCGGCGCGAGACGATGTCGACCTCCGCCTCGACGCTCGCGGGCAGCGGCAGCACCACGGTGTTGAACCGGCGCCTCAGCGCGCTCGACAGCTCATTGACGCCCCGGTCCCGGTCGTTGGCCGTGGCGATCAGGTTGAACCCGCGCACGGCCTGCACCTCCTGCCCCAACTCCGGTATGGGCAGGGTCTTCTCGGACAGGATCGTGATGAGCGAGTCCTGCACGTCGGCGGGGATACGCGTCAGCTCCTCGACGCGCGCCGTCATGCCCTCCGCCATCGCCCGCATGACGGGGCTGGGGACGAGGGCGTCCCGGCTCGGCCCGTGGGCCAGCAGCTGCGCGTAGTTCCACCCGTACCGGATGGCCTCCTCCGGCGTACCGGCCGTGCCCTGCACGAGCAGGGTGGAGTCGCCGCTGACGGCGGCCGCGAGATGCTCGGACACCCATGTCTTGGCGGTTCCCGGGACGCCGAGCAGCAGCAGCGCACGGTCGGTCGCGAGGGTCGTCACGGCCACCTCGACGATGCGGCGCGGCCCCACGTACTTCGGGGAGATCACCGTCCCGTCGGGCAGGGTGCCGCCGAGCAGGTAGGTGGCGACGGCCCACGGCGAAAGGCGCCAGCGGGCCGGCTTCGGCCGGTCGTCCTGGGCGGCCAGCGCCACGAGTTCATCCGCGAACGCGTCTTCGGCGTGCGCCCTCAGCACCTCGCCGCCGGCCTGCTCGCCGGCCCGGTCCTCGACGGAAACGGTCATGGTTGCCCCCTCGATCTCGCCCAGCACGAACCATCACGACGAGGCCGTGACCACCTCGCCGCGTCGATGGGTCCCACCGTGCACCACGCCACTGACAATCGACCCCGCCCTCACGATCACCGCAGGTCAAACGGGTGCCAACTCGGATTGTCAGTGCCGGGACCTACCGTCGAAGACATGACTCAGCAGGGGGTGCGCTGGACGACGGATCAGGTGCTGGCACTGGCGCCTGACGCCTCGTCACGCAAGGCGGGAAGCAAGCTCGGGGCAGCGGGACCCTGGTCGGAGGCCGGGAGTTCGGACGAGGGAGCGGTGTGGGGACTGTGCAAGGGCAGCGGCAGCAAGCCGTACCAGACGATCGTGGACACCGGCACCGGACCCGGCGGGGCGGGCCCGGCGTACAAATGCAGTTGTCCGAGCCGCAAGTTCCCGTGCAAGCACGCACTGGGCCTGCTCCTGCTCTGGGCCGGCGCGGACACGGCAGTACCGGCCGGGCGGACGCCGCCGGACTGGGCCGGGCCGTGGCTGGAGAACCGCAGGAAGCGGGCCGAGCCGAAGCAGGATGCCTCCGGGCCCGAAGGTGGCAGCGCTCCGGCCGACCCGGAAGCGGCCCGGCGCAGAGCCGAGCGGCGCGCGCAGCGGATCACCGTGGGGGCCACGGAGTTGGAGCAGCGCCTGGCCGATCTGCTCCGCGGCGGACTGGCCCAGGCGGAACAGGCGGGGTACGGGCTGTGGGAGGAGACGGCGGCCCGCATGGTGGACGCGCAGGCCCCGGGTCTCGCGGCCCGGGTCCGCGAACTGGGGTCGATCCCGGCGTCCGGCCCCGGCTGGCCGGCGCGGCTGCTTGAGGAATGCGCCCTTCTGCACCTCCTGGTCAAGGGCTGGCTGCACCGAGCGACCCTCCCCGACGATCTGGCGGCCACGGTCCGTTCCCGCACGGGCCTGCCCGCTCCCCCCACGGCGCCACCGGTCAGGGACCACTGGCTGGTCCTGTCCCAATACGACACGGCGGACGGTCACCTCACCACGCGCCGGACATGGTTGCACGGCGCGGAGACGGACCGCACCGCCCTGCTCCTCTCCTTCGGCGCGGCGGGCCGCGCCCCGGCCCTGGCGTTGCCGACCGGCTTGGCCCTGGAGGCGGAGATCACCCCCCATCCCGGAGCGGCGACTCTCCGGGCGGACCTGAACGACCAGTACGCGGCGCCGTCCCCGACGACGCGCCGCCCCACCGGAGTCGACACGCCCACAGCACTTGCGACGTACGGCGAGGCACTGGCGGCCGACCCGTGGCTGGAGGCGTGGCCGGTGACGCTGACCGACGTCATACCGACGCAGCCCGCCGACGACACCGGCTGGCAACTGGCGGACGCCGACGGCAAGTCGGCCCTCCCCCTCACCTCGCACGCGGCGGCGTCCCCCGGCCTGTGGCGCCTGGCCGCCGTCTCGGGGGGCGCCCCGGTGACGGTGTTCGGCGAATGCGGCCACACGGGCTTCCACCCCCTGGCGGCCTGGACACCAAACTCCCCCGACCTAATACCCCTGCGCTGACACGACCACTAACCACAACCGCTGACCACGACCGCTCACCCCGACCACTAACCCCGCCCAAGGCGCCAGCGAAGCACACCAACCGGCAAACGAAGCAGACCAACCCGGCAGAGGAGGCACGCCGAAACGGAAGCAGGCAAGCCCCGGCCCCGAAACCCCACACCCCCACACCCCCACACCCCCACATCCGCGCACCCGCGCACCCGCGCACCCGCAAACGGACACGAGGGGACGTGCCGGGGTGCCCCCGCAGGACTCCGCAGGAACCCAGCGCAGGACGACCCGCCTATGGCGTACAGGAGGCAAGGACACCAATCCGGCCGAGGAGGCACCCCGGCACGGCCCCGCCCCACGTCACCAGGGGCGGCGCACCCAACACGGCCAGCCGCCGGAACGGCACGGCATGGCCCGACCCCACCACAGGCGGCGCACCAACACGGCCAGAGCAGACACCACACCCCAGAGGACCCGCATGCCCATGACCATGACCACAGGCACCCAGACCCCGACCCCGGCCCCGGCCCCGGCCCCGGCCCCGGCCCCGGCCCCGCCCCCACCCCCGCCCACCTGGGACGACCTGGTGACAACGGCCCTGCTGGGCACGGAGCGCCGCTCGTCCCTCACCCCGGACGCCCTCCTGGACGAGGCAGCCGTACAGACCGTACGACGCCGCGCAGGCCTACGCCCCGCCCCGGCCGCCACCCCACCCGCCCCCGCGGCAGCGGACCCGCGCCCACCCCTGCCACGTCCCGCCCGCAGCCGCCTGACCATGCTCCTCACGGACCGCCCGGGCACCCCCGGCGGATCCTCCCGCCGAGGCACCGCCCCGGACCTCCTGGAACTGCTTCCCCAGTGGCTGGCCACGGCCAACGACCACGGCTACGCGCCCCCGCCCGAGCTCCTGCCGGCTCTGCTCGACGCGGCCCGGGGCCGCACGGACCTGCGCCCGGGTGCTCTCACGTTCGCGGGGCCCCGCGCGCTGTGGCTGGCGCGACTGAACCCGGAGTGGAAGTTCGCCCTGCGGGCGACCCCGGGTGCGGGCACGGTCCTGCCCGCGCCGGAGGCGACGGAGGAGGTGCAACTCCTGTGGCAGGAGGGACTGTTCGCGGAGCGGGTCGCGCTGCTGGCGGCAGTCCGCGCGCACGACCCGGAAGCGGCCCGGAGTCTCCTGGAGAACACGTGGGGCACGGAGCGCGCGGAGGACCGCCTCATGTTCCTGGACTCGTTGCGCACGGGTCTGGGAGACGCGGACGAGCCGTTCCTGGAGCGGGCTCTGACGGACCGCAGCCGCAATGTCCGGGCGACGGCCGCCGAACTGCTCTCCACGCTGCCGCACTCGGCGCTCGCCGCACGCATGGCGGACCGCGCGCTGTCCTGCGTGGCGCTGGACCGGGCGACGGGGACCGCGGTGGTGGAGGCCCCGCACGAGTGCGACGCGGCGATGGAGCGGGACGGGGTGGTGGCGAAACCCCCGGCGGGCCGTGGCGAACGGTCCTGGTGGCTTGGTCAGTTGGTGGAGGCGGCGTCCCTGGACCGCTGGTCGGCGAGGTTCGGCGGCCGCACTCCGGAGGAGATCGTGGTGCTGCCGGTCGCTGACGACTGGCGGGGCGAATTGCACGCGGCGTGGTGCAGGGCGGCGGTGCGGCAGGGCGACACGGGCTGGTCGCGGGCGCTGCTCGGGGCTCCGACGGCGCCGGAGGCGGCGGGTCCGGGGGCGGTCTCGTTGGCGGAGCGTTCGAAACTGCTGGCGGCGCTGCCGGCGATGGAGCGGGCGGAGTGGGTGGCGGGGTTCATCACGGCGCACGGACTTTCGGAGGCGTTCCAATTGCTCGGGGTGTGCGCCACGCCCTGGGCGCCACCGCTGGGACGGGCTGTCGTGGACGCGCTGAACATCGCGCGGGACGCGGGGAGTTACCCGTGGAGTTTCAGCGGGGTGATGGGCCTGGCCGAGCGCTGCCTGGACCCGGAGGAGGCCGTGCGGCTGGAGAATCTGACGGCGGCCGTGGAGGAGACGGAGGACACGGCGCCCGGGGCCGGGGGTTACTGGGCGGAGGCGTTCCAGCGCTTGGTGGGTACGTTGCGGCTCCGCAGGTCGATGCGCGACGAACTCACCCCGCCGGGACAGTCATGAACCCCACACAGCCCAAAGCCAACCAGGCCCAACCCGAACCCAACCCCAAACCCCGCACGAGCCACCCCGAACCCAACCCCAAACCCCAAACCCGCACGAGCCACCCCTCAACTCAACCCCGTACAGGGACCACCCCCCGACAGGAGCCACGCCTCGGGCGGGGGCACGCCCCAGCAGAGGTCACACCCCGGCGAGGGTCACACCCCGGCAAGGGTCACGCCCCGGCAGGCTGCCTGACGTTGGCGCGGACCCAGTCCACGATCGACGCGGTCGTCGCGCCCGGGGTGAAGATCTCCGCGACGCCCAGCTCCTTCAGCGGCGGGATGTCGGCCTCGGGGATGATGCCGCCGCCGAAGACCTGGATGTCCGCGGCGTCGCGCTGCCGGAGCAGTTCGATGACGCGGGCGAAGAGGGTGTTGTGCGCGCCGGAGAGGATGGAGAGACCGATGGCGTCGGCGTCCTCCTGGATGGCCGTGTCCACGATCTGCTCGGGCGTCTGGTGCAGGCCCGTATAGATGACCTCCATGCCGGCGTCGCGCAGCGCCCGCGCGATCACCTTGGCCCCGCGATCGTGGCCGTCAAGTCCCGGCTTCGCGACGACCACGCGGATCGGACCGGCTGCCACACCCATCACTGCCTCCATGAAGTGACTGACCCCCGGGGCCTAGGTACCCGCGTCCCGGGTTCCGGATACCCGTGGGGATATCCGAAGTGAACGAACGTTATCGACAGCATCCCGCAACCGGCCGTTTCACGGTGCGCGGCGAGGGGGAAATCACACAGTGGGACACGTTCGCTGCGCGCCGCAACCGCATCCAGTCGGCCTATCAGCCAGCCGGGACAGGCGCGAGGGGAGCCGCTTCGAAGACGCCGGTCCACCCGGCCCACCACGCCGCCGACCGCACGGCGCGGTGGAACAGCACGGTGACACGACACTGTGGACACGGCAGGCACGCAAGGCACACACGGCGCACAGGGCACGGAGGACACACACGGGACCGCCCGACCGCCGACCGGCCCACTCACCCACCGTGGGCCTCCTTCAACCGGCTTCCCATGAGCGCACACGGGGGACAGAGGGCGTCCTCGGTGTGCCGACGGGAGGTTGGCCGATGAAGGTCACGAGGATCCTGCCCTTTCGCCCGCTCCGCCACCTGCTGCCCACCAGACTTGCCGGTCTGTCGATCGCGCTCCTGAAGGCCACCACGCTGGAACTGGCGATCCTGGCCGGGCATCTGCTCCTCTACCCCTCGGGCATCCTCCCGGAGCGAAGGCACCCGGCGGCGCTCCCGGCGCTGCCGTCACAGGACGCGGCTCGCACACCCAAAAACACATCCGCACCCAAAAACACGTCCGCACCCAAAAACACACCCGCACCCGCACCCACACCCGCACCCGAAATCGCCTCAACCCACGAACCCCGGCCCGCCCCCCACGCCCTGAAGGGCATGGCCGGCTTGGCGGACGCCCCGCGCCTGCCCACCCCGGACAAACCCCCGGTCCTGATGCTGCACGGCTTCATCGACAACCGTTCGATCTTCGTCCTGCTGCGCCGATCCCTGCTCCAGCACGGCAGGCAGCGGATCGAGTCGCTCAACTACTCGCCACTGACCTGCGACATACGGACCGCTGCGGCGCTGCTGGCCCGGCACGTCGAGGAGTTGTGCGAGCGCACCGGCCAGGACCGGATAGACATCGTGGGGCACAGCCTGGGTGGGCTGATAGCGCGCTACTACGTGCAGTGCCTCGGCGGCGACCAGCGGGTACGCACTCTCGTCACCCTCGGCACGCCGCACGCGGGCACCCGGGTCGCCCCGCTCGCGGACGCGCATCCGATCGTGCGGCAGATGCGCCCGGGCTCGTCGGTCATCGAGGAGTTGAAGAGGCCGGCACCTGGCTGCCGTACGCGTTTCGTGAGTTTCTGGAGCGATCTCGACCAGTTGATGGTGCCGTTGGAGACGGCATGCGTCGACCACCCGGATCTTCTCGCGCACAACGTGCGGGTGACGGGCATCGGGCATCTGGCCCTGCCGGTGCACCCGGCCGTCGCGACCGGCATCCGCCAGGCTCTCGACGCCGACCCGGCGGCGCGGGGAGGGCACGCCGCGGACTCGTTCGGCGGCGTGACGGTGGCCTGACTGCGACATGACGGCCGTGCACGCCCGATGCACGGCGGTGCACGCCCGACGCACGGCCATGCACGCCCGACACCCACCGGGGTGCAAATGCGGCGAATCGTCGAACGCACCTCGAACTCAGAGCCAAAGCTGGGTCCACAGTTCACCGAAAGGCGGCTGATTGCCCGGTTACGCGGGGCATGAAACCTGCGGAAGATTGTCGCGCCCTCGTACCGCCGGGTACAGTCGCCGCACTGCTCTGGCAGCCCCTGTTGTCGAGGCGAAAGAGAAGTTGGTGAACGACCGTCATCCGTCGGGGACCGCGCACTATGCGGCCTACGACGGTCATTCCACGACCAGCTTCGCCGCCGACCCGCTCTTCGGCGACCTTCCGGGGGACGGCGCCCCGTACGACCCGGCGTCCCACGGAACGAGTTCCCAGGAAACGGGTTCTTACAACACGGGAAACACAGGTAATACGGGTTCTCATGACACAGGGCAGTGGGCCACCTCGGGCCACCCCTCGCAGCACCCGGCCCCGGCCCCGGCCCCGTACGACGCCTCGGCGTACGCCACTCCCCCGTACAACACCGGCAGTTACGACACCGGCACGTACGACACGGGCACATACGACACAGGCGCGTACGACACGGGCGCGTACGGCATGGGCAGTTACGACACGGGCAGCTACGACACGACCGCCATGTGGGCGGTGGGCAGCACGGATCACGAGCAGCAACACACCGGCCAGTGGCCCGCGCAGGCGAACGACACCCAGACTTTCGCCACGCAGACTTTCGAGACGCAGACTTTCGAGGCGCAGACCTTCGCCACACAGACCTTCACCACCGAGACCTTCGAAGCGGCGCCGGTCTTCGGGACGACGGCCTACGACACGGGCGCGTACGACGCCACAGCGTGGAACTCCAGCGGGAACCCCGACGGAAATGCCGGCGGGAATCCCGACGGGACCTCCGTGCACGCCTACGTGCCGGACCAGTACACGCCCGGCGACTACCCCCAGGCGCACGACGAGCCCGCGCCGCACCCGGAACCGGGCCTCCGCCAGAACGCCCCGGCCGAGCCGGAAACCCCGGCCGACCCGGCCGACCGGGACGACCACCACGCCGACCACGCCAACCGGGACGACCAAGCCGACCGGGAAGACCGGGAAGACCAGGACCAGCCGGAACCGGCAATGGCCGCCACCCACCCGGAGTTCGCACCGCGCTCCGCCCCCCGCGGCAACCGCTCCCGGCGCCGCAGCCCGGTCAAGCGTTCCGCGCTGCTGACCGTGGCCGTGCCCTCGGTGTGTGTGGTCGGGGTCGCCGGGATCGCGGCGGCGTCCGTGGGCAGCGTCGGCGGCGGCGGTGACGACGGCAAGGAGACGCAGGCCATGTCGGCGCCGGACGTGACCGCCGTGAAGCCGTCCGTCGCCAACAACAAGCTGGACACGCAGTTGAAGGATCTGTCCGCGGACGCGGGTGACTTCGCTGACCGGGCGAGCCGTACGCAGGAGCGGATCGACCTGAAGGCGAAGCAGGAGGCCGACCGCAAGAGGGCCGCCCAGGAGGCCGCGCGCAAGGAGGCGCTGCGGCCCAAGTTCGCGCTGCCGGCGAAGCAGCACGGGCTGAGCGCCTACTTCGGGCAGGCCGGCGTCAACTGGATGTCCGTGCACAGCGGCATCGACTTCCCCCTCTCGTTCGGTACGCCGGTGATGGCGGCGACGGACGGGATCGTGCGGACGCAGCTGAACAGCGCGTACGGGAACATGGCGATCGTCACCGCGAAGGACGGTACGGAGACGTGGTACTGCCACCTCTCCGCGTACACGGTGATGAGCGGGCCCGTGAAGGCCGGTGACGTGATCGCGCGGTCGGGCGACTCCGGGAACTCGACCGGACCGCACCTGCACTTCGAGGTACGTCCCGGCGGCGGCGCGGCGATCGACCCGCTGCCGTGGCTGCGCAGCCACGGCCTCGACCCGTCGTAGACCCCGCCCCCGCGACGGGGACGGAGAGGCCCACGCGGGGGCCGGACGCCACAGCTTCTCGACCGGCCACGCGCGGGCCGGACGCTACAGCTTCTCGACCGGCGCGTACCGCAGCAGCAGCCGCTTCGGCTTGGGGTCGCCGAAGTCGATCGTCGCCTCCGCGTTCCCGCCGGATCCGCCGACGCCCACCACCGTGCCGAGCCCGAACTGGTCGTGCGTGACGCGGTCGCCGACGGCCAGGGACACCACCGGCTTCTCGTTGGCGCGGCGCGTGGCGAACGCCGGTGTCGTACGGGAGCGGGACGACGACAGGGACGCGGCGATACCGCCGCCCATGCCCTTGGTCGAGGGCGCGGGCGCCGAGCCGCCCTTGCGCTTCCACTCCAGATGCGCGTCCGGGATCTCCTCCAGGAAGCGGGACGGCGGGTTGTAGGAGGGCTGGCCCCAGGCGCTGCGCATGGACGAGCGCGTCAGGTACAGCCGCTCCCGGGCGCGGGTGATGCCGACGTAGGCGAGGCGGCGCTCCTCCTCCAGCTCCTTGGTCTGTCCCAGGGACCGCATGTGCGGGAAGACGCCGTCCTCCATGCCGGTCAGGAAGACCACCGGGAATTCGAGGCCCTTGGCGGTGTGCAGGGTCATCAGGGTGATGACGCCGCTGCCGTCGTCCTCCTCGTCGGGGATCTGGTCGGAGTCGGCGACGAGCGCGACCCGCTCCAGGAAGGCGGAGAGGTCACCGCTGGTCGCCGCCGCCCCGGCCGGTCCCTCGCCCTCGCCCGCGCTTTCGCCGTCACCCGCGCCCTCGCCGTCACCCTCACCGGCCGCGGCGGACTCCTGCTCGAACTCCAGCGCCACGGCCGCGAGTTCCTGGAGGTTCTCGATGCGGGTCTCGTCCTGCGGGTCGGTGGAGGACTGCAACTCCGCGAGGTACCCGGTGCGTTCGAGGACCGCTTCGAGGACCGTGGCCGGTCCGGCGCCCGACTCGACGATGGTCCGCAGGTCCTCCATGAGGGTGTTGAACCGCTTCACCGCGTTCGTGGAGCGGGCCGCCATGCCGTACGCCTCGTCGACGCGGCGCAGCGCCTGCGGGAAGGAGATCTTCTCGCGCTGGGAGAGGGCGTCGATCATGGCTTCGGCGCGGTCGCCGATGCCGCGCTTGGGCACGTTCAGGATGCGGCGCAGGGGGACGGAGTCCTCCGGGTTCGCCAGGACCCGGAGGTAGGCCAGGACGTCCCTGACCTCCTTGCGCTCGTAGAAGCGGACGCCGCCGACGACCTTGTAGGGCAGGCCGACGCGGATGAAGATCTCTTCGAAGACACGGGACTGCGCGTTGGTCCGGTAGAAGACGGCGACGTCGCCGGCCTTCGCGTCGCCCGCGTCGGTGAGCCGGTCGATCTCCTCGGCGACGAACTGGGCCTCGTCGTGCTCGGTGTCCGCGACGTAGCCGGTGATCTGGGAGCCCGCGCCCGCGTTCGTCCACAGGTTCTTCGGGCGGCGCGATTCGTTGCGCTCGATGACCGCGTTGGCCGCGCTGAGGATCGTCTGCGTGGAGCGGTAGTTCTGCTCCAGGAGGATCGTCGTCGCGTCGGCGTAGTCCTCCTCGAACTGGAGGATGTTGCGGATGGTGGCGCCGCGGAAGGCGTAGATGGACTGGTCGGCGTCGCCGACGACGCACAGTTCGGCGGGGTCGGCGTCGTGGCCCTCGGTGTCCTTGGCCGGGCCGACGAGCTCGCGCACCAGCGCGTACTGCGCGTGGTTGGTGTCCTGGTACTCGTCGACCAGGACGTGGCGGAAGCGGCGGCGGTAGTGCTCGGCGACGTCGGGGAACGCGCGCAGCAGGTTGACCGTCGTCATGATCAGGTCGTCGAAGTCGAGGGCGTTGGCCTCGCGCAGCCGCGACTGGTACATCGCGTACGCCTGCGCGACGGACTTCTCGAAGCCGTCGGCAGCGGTCTTGGCGAAGTCCTCCTCGTCGGTCAGCTCGTTCTTCAGGTTCGAGATCTTGGCGCTGAACGACTTCGGCGGGAACTTCTTCGGGTCCAGGTCCAGGTCGCGGCAGACCAGGGCCATGAGCCGCTTGCTGTCGGCGGCGTCGTAGATCGAGAACGACGACGTGAAGCCGAGCCTCTTGGACTCCCTGCGCAGGATGCGCACGCACGCGCTGTGGAAGGTCGAGACCCACATGGCGTTCGCCCGCGGGCCCACCAGGGACTCGACGCGCTCCTTCATCTCGCCCGCGGCCTTGTTCGTGAACGTGATCGCGAGGATCTGGCCGGGGTGCACCCCGCGCTCCGCCAGCAGGTAGGCGATGCGGTGGGTGAGGACGCGGGTCTTGCCGGAGCCTGCGCCCGCGACGATGAGCAGGGGGGAGCCCGCGTGCGCGACGGCCGCCCGCTGGTTCTCGTTCAACCCGTCCAGGAGTGCGGCCGGGTCGAGGACAGGGCGGGGCGCCCCGTCGCGGTAGTACGCGTCCCTGGCCGGGGGCACGTCGAACTTCCCGCCGAACAGGTCGTCCGGGATCGGCTCCGGAACCGGTCCGTCGTGCTCGCTGTCGGGCGGCGGCGGGGGCTCCTCCGTCCGGTTCTGGAGGTCTGCCAGGAAGCTGTCGTCAAAGAGGCTGCTCATCGCCTTACGAGTCTAGGCCGCCCCACTGACACCCCGCCGCCACCTTCACAACCCCGCGCATACGTGCAGGTCAGCGACGTCCGTCCGGCCGGGCACAGCGCCAGTCACAACGCCAGTCACGGCAGGTGAGAGGGGGTGAGCCGCGAGTGACGAGCGGCGGCGTTGCGCGACCGGAGGGGCCCGGTGTCGCCAAGGTCACGAAAATGTATCGGGCATATCGCACATCAACCTTCACAGCAGCAACACGAGTTGGCTACCGTGCTGCGCGGGCAGTCCGTCCTCCCGACCGCGAGCACCGCGGCGAACGGGCAGCCCCCGCCGAGTCCCGTACGCCGCAAGGCAGGGAACCGGGGACCCGACCGAGTCCCGTACGCCGCGAGGCAGGGGCCCGGGGACCCAACCGACCTTGGGGTGAATCGGCTCGACAGCCCGGCAGGCCCGGCAAGCACCGGGCGGGCAGTCGGCCGTAGGGCAGCCTTCCGTACGCCCGAACCCGACAGCTAACCCGGTAGGCGGACCACGGAAGGAGTCGCCTCCCTTGGCGTCGCACCGCAAGTCGCGCACCCGCTCCCGCTTCGCGGGCGGCCTTCGCACCACTCCCGCGGTCGGGTTCACGACCGTCGCTCTCACGTCGGTCGCGCTTCTCTCGCAGACGGCCCAGGCGGCGCCGCAGCCGGCCAGGCCGAGCGTCGAAGAGGTGCAGAAGAAGGTCGACACCCTGTACCGGCAGGCCGAGGTCGCCACGCAGAAGTACAACGCCGCCAAGGAACAGGCCGACGGCAAGAAGAAGCAGGTCGACAGGCTTCTCGACGACATCGCGCAGCGCACCGAGAAGATGAACGCGGCCCGTCAGGAACTGGGCCGGTTCGCCGCCGAGCAGTACCGGACGGGCGGGATGAGCGACACCGCGACGATGCTTCTCGCGGACGATCCCGAGGACTACTTCGCGCAGGACCGGTTGCTGAGCCGGATGACGGCCGGCCAGAAGAAGGCGGTCGACGACTACCAGGAGCAGCAGCGCGCGACCGCGAAGAAGCGTACCGAGGCGCAGGAGAACCTCCAGCAGCTCACCTCTTCGCAGACCGAGCTGAAGACGTCCAAGCGGAGCGTGCAGACGAAGCTCTCCGACGCGCGGGCGCTGCTGTCCGAGCTGACCGCCGAGGAGAAGCAGCGGCTCGCGGCGATCGAGAAGAAGAAGGAAGAGACGGCCCGCAAGAAGGCCGCGGAGCTGGCCAAGAAGCAGAAGGCCGAGGAGGACCGGAAGGCGGCCGAGCAGGCGGCCCGGCAGGAGGACGCCTCAGGCTCGGGCTCGGGGTCCGGCTCGGGCTCCGGTTCGTCCGGCACGTCGCCGGACACGTCGTCCGGTGCCTCTTCCGGCTATGCCACCAAGGCCGCGAAGGCGCTCGCGTTCGCCAAGTCGCAGGAGGGCAAGCCGTACGTGTGGGGTGCCACGGGCCCGAGCTCCTACGACTGCTCGGGGCTCACCCAGGCGGCGTGGAAGGCGGCCGGTATCTCGCTGCCGCGCACCACGTGGGACCAGGTGGAGTTCGGCACGACCGTGCCGCTCTCCGCTATCCAACCCGGTGATCTGGTCTTCTTCTACGACGACATCAGCCACGTCGGCCTCTACCTCGGCGACGGCATGATGATCCACGCGCCGAAGCCGGGCGCGTACGTCCGCGAGGAGTCCATCTACTACGACGGCACGGGCTCGATCCACAGCGTGGTGCGCCCCGCCTGAGGGGCGGTTCCTCAGGTCCAGTCCGGTTCAGTCAGGTCCCGTCAGGTCCAGAGGACGGCGATGAAGATGTTGGCCATGGTGAGTCCGCCGACGGCGGCGAAGAGGCCCTTCTCCGCCTTCTCCTCGTCGCGCTTCACGTAGACGATCCCGAGGATCACGATCAGGATCGCCAGCTTGATGCCGATCTTGATGTTGTTCACGGTGCTGCCGTCGGCCTGGTTGAGGCCGACCAGGGCGACGCCGGTCACCAGCATGGTCAGGGCGCCGTGCAGCATCGCCTTGTTGAAGCGGGCGGTGCCCTGCCCCATCGCGGACATCTGGGTGAGGAAGCCGCCGAGCAGTGAGGCTATGCCGATGATGTGCAGGCCCACGAAGAGATGGATGAGTACGTCCATGGTTCCGGAGCCTAGTGGGGTGCCCGTACCCGGGTGACAGCGGGCATCCCCGGTCACCCGACTGTCACTTTCTGCCACAGTCCATAACAAAGCAACTAATTGCGAACAGTCCGTCACCAACCCGTTACGCCCGGGTTTAGCGTCCTTGCCAGGTGCCCGGCTCCCCACCGCCGTCCGGACCAAGGGCGGCAGTCGGCCACCACCGCCGAGAAAGGTCCGGCGGCGTCCCGCTCCCCCTGTGCGGGCCGCCGCCGGACGCGTGACCGGCGGTCGTACGTGGCAGCACGCGTACGGCAGTACGACCGGAAGGACGTGGCACTTCGTGCCGGCAGCGCATCGCAAGCCCAAGCGGCGTTCGCTCAGTGGCAGTACGGTCCGCACCGCGGCCACCCTCGCCCTCGCCTCCGCGGCCACCGCCACCGCCTTCGAGGGCGGCACGGCGCACGCGGAGCCGGACCTCACCCCCGCCCAGGTGAAGGCGAAGGTCGATCAGCTCTACCAGGAGGCGGAGGTCGCCACCGAGAGGTACAACGGCGCGAAGGAGAAGGCGGGGCAGGCCCGCGAGAAGGTGGACGCGTTGCAGGACGAGGCGTCCCGCAGGACCGAGTCCCTCAACTCCCGGCGGCAGAAGCTGGGTACGGTCGCGGCGGCGCAGTACCGTACGGGCGGCGTCGACCCGTCCGTCCAGCTGCTCCTCTCCTCCGCCCCCGACCGCTACCTCGACGAGGCGGCTCTCGCGGACCGCGTCGGCGCCCGGCAGTCCGTCACGATCGCCGGTGTCCGCAAGGAGCTGCGCGAGATCGACCAGCTGCGCACGCAGGCCGACGAGTCCGTCACCCACCTCCGCGCCAGGCAGCGCGAGTTGGCGAAGCAGAAGAAGACCGTGACGAGGAAGCTGGCGGACGCCCGGCGGCTTCTGGCCCGGCTCACCCCCGCGGACCGCGCGCTCGCCACTGCCGACACCCCCGGCGCCGCGTCCGACACCCCCGGCGCCGCCTCCGATGCCCCCGGCACCGCCGCCGATCGCGCCTCCCGGTCCACGCCCCGCGGCGACCTCGCCGAGGCCCCCGGCTCCCGCGCCGCCGCGGCGGTCTCCTACGCGAGGAAGGCGCTCGGCAGCCCCTACGTCTGGGGCGCCACCGGCCCCCACGCCTTCGACTGCTCGGGCCTGACGCAGGCCGCGTACCGCGCCGCGGGTGTCTCCCTGCCGCGCACCACGTACGCCCAGATCGGCGCGGGACAGCGCGTCCCGCGCTCGCAGCTCCGCCCGGGTGACCTGGTCTTCTTCTACTCCGGCATCAGCCATGTCGGCCTCTACATCGGCGACGGCCAGATGATCCACGCCCCGAACCCGAGCGCGCCCGTACGGATCGCGCCGATCGACCAGATGCCCTTCGCCGGGGCGACCCGCGTCGGGTAGGACACCTCCGCCCGCGGCCGCCGCGACCCGCGTCGCGCAGGACCCCTCCGCCCGGCCGCCCCGAACCGGCTCAGCGGCTCACCGGCGTCTCCTGGCCCACCCGCGACAGCTTCTCCGGGTTGCGCACCGCGTAGAGCCCGGTGACGAGGCCGTCGTCGATGCGGAGCGCGAGGACGGCGGCGAGTTCACCGTCGACCCGGAGCAGCAGCGCCGGGGCGCCGTTGATCTGGGTCGGCTCGGCCGACACCACGGCGGTGAACCTGACCAGTACGTCGGCCACCTTGTCGATGCCCACGACGGGTTCGAGGGCGGCCCGTACGACGCCGCCGCCGTCGCCGAGGAAGACGACGTCGGGGGCGAGGGTGTCGAGGAGGCCCTGCAGGTCGCCGGTCTCCACCGCCCGTTGGAAGGCGCGCAGCACGCCCTTGGTCTCGGCGGGTGACACGGCGCCGCGCGGGCGGCGTGCCGCGACGTGCGCCCGGGCCCGGTGCGCGATCTGCCGGACGGCCGCCGGGCTCTTCTCGACGGCCTCCGCGATCTCGTCGTACCCGAGGGCGAACACCTCGCGCAGCACGAAGACCGCCCGCTCGGTCGGCGCGAGGGTCTCCAGGACGAGCAGCATCGCCATCGAGACGCTGTCGGCCAGTTCGACGTCCTCGGCGACGTCGGGCGCGGTGAGCAGCGGCTCGGGCAGCCAGGGGCCGACGTAGGTCTCCTTGCGGCGGTCGAGCGTGCGCAGCCGGGTCAGTGCCTGGCGGGTGGCGATCCGTACGAGGTAGGCGCGCCGGTTCTGCACGGTGCCGAGGTCGACGCCGACCCAGCGCAGCCAGGTCTCCTGCAGGACGTCCTCGGCGTCGGCGGCCGAGCCGAGCATCTCGTAGGCGACGGTGAACAGCAGGTTGCGGTGGGCCACGAACGTCTCGGTGGCGGGGTCGGGCGCGGTCTGCGGCGAACCGTCCATGGGTGGCTCCTCTTCGCTGGCTCCGGGCGGGCCTCTCGCCTCACGAGACGCCGGTCGCCCCGGTTCTGTGACGCCTGGGCCGGTGTGGTTCACGTCACATTCACAGGCCGTCACAGGGGCCTGCCCGCCGGCATCCCGTGTTCGTCAGGACGCCGCGCCGCTGACCGGCCGCGGTACCGGGCCACCACCGCACACGGCGTACACGCCTCCACCCACCACTTTTGAGGACGGCATTCATCATGGGAACCCACACACCGCACGAGCCCCGTCTGAACCTCTTCGGCGACCCGGTCGTGGCCAAGGCCCTGAAGCACTTCGCCTCCGCGAGCCGGGCGCTCATCGACGGTTCGCGGCTGCCGAGGACGACCCAGGACCTGGTGATGCTCCGGGCGAGCCAGATCAACGGCTGCGGCTACTGCACCGACGTGCACAGCAAGGATCTCGCGCACGCCGGGGAGAGTGCGGTACGCGTCAATCTGGTCGCGGCCTGGCGCGAGGCCACCGTCTTCACCGAGGCCGAACGCGCCGCGCTCGAACTGACGGAGCAGGGTACGCGCGTCGCCGATGCCGCCGGTGGCGTCCCGGACGAGGTCTGGGCGCGGGCCGCCAAGCACTTCGACGAGGGGCAGCTCTCCGCGCTCGTCCTCTTCATCTCCCTCATCAACGCCTCCAACCGGATGGGCGTCATCAACCGGATGACCGGCGGCGCCTACGAGCCCGGCCAGTTCAACTGACCCTTCCCCGGGGGCGGGAGGGGGCGGGCGCCCCGGCACCGACCGGGTACCCGGCGTCGTCGCCGCCCTCCCGGCAGCTCCGGCACAGGCCGCCCGGCAGCGCCTCGGAGGGCCCCGGGCGTCCGCACCCGGTGCACTCCACCAGGTGGCCGCTCGGGGGCACGGGGAGCGGGTCGGGGCTCCAAGGGCCGCGCTGCGGCGGCAGTTTGTCGCGGATGCGGCGGGCCACGAAGGCGCGGGGTGAGTGGACCGCAGGGGGCAGGCCGTTGGCCACGGCGCAGGTGAAGGCGTGCGGGTCGGGATCGCGGGCCAGCCAGTCGGCGGCCTCGGCTTCCAGCGCCGCGCAGTCCGCGGCCGAGAGCGTCAACCTCGGTTCTCGTAGACCGAGTTGGGCGAGCACGCGGTACGCCTCCGACCAGGGCGGCGCGGCTGCCTGCCCCACCGGTCGCGACTGCGATTGCGGCCGTGATGGCGACTCCGGATGAGACGGAGCCTCCGAGTGCGGCCCCGGTTCAGGCTGTGCCTCCGACTGCGGTACGTCACCGGAGAGGAACCGGGTCCACCACTCGTCGTTACGTGCGGTTCGCGACCAGTACGTGTGGAACACCCAGCGGATCGCGCCGTCGGCGCCGGTGTCGGCGAGGCGGCGTACGCGACGCAGGTGACCTGCGACGGAGAGCTCGTTGAGCGCGCCGCGGACCGCCATCTGACCGTAGAGGGGCTGGGCTTTCGCGAGGGTCTTGGCGTCCATCGCGGCGTGCTCGGGGAGCGCGTCGACGAACCCCGCGACGTAGCGGGCGCGGAGGGAGAGATGGGTGAACGTGTCGCGGCGGAGGCGCTCCTGATCGGGCGCGCCGCGTTTGCCGTACCCCGGGTTGGCCATGGGATGGGCGGAGGCAGGCAGGGGGGAGTTAGAGTCTTCGCTAGCCACGGATCGGGTTTCCTAAGGGTCGATCTTGCGGTGAGACCCCGGCGGGTGTTGGTAGCACCCGACCGGGGTCGTTTGTTGCCGCGAACGCTAGATCGTCGATACACCCCGTGGCAAGCCGATCACCGAAAGTCATCCTCCCTCGCTACGGGCGCGGTTGAGGCGCTCGCGCGAGGGGGGCGGGTGGGTGGGTTGAGACCCCATCCACCCATTCCTTGAAAGCACGGCTCGAACCCCGGGGCCCGGAGCACGGCGCTCGGAGCACGGGCGTTCCGGGCGGGTCCCGGGCCCGGTCGCCACCGTGTCGGCGCTCGGCGCTCAGGTCTCGGCGGGGACGGCGCGAGCGCCGTGCATAGTGGTTCTCTTCCGCGTCTCTCCCGCGTCCCTCCCGCATCTGTCCCGCGTCTGTCCTGACCTGTCCGGGCTGTCCGCAGCGGTGCGCGGGTACGGCTCGGCTCTGGAGGTGGGTGCGCATGGACGAGCCCGGTTGGGATGTCGACCCCGAGGACGAGATCGCCACGGCGGTGGAGATCGTGGGCGACCAGTTGAAGTTCCTGCGGGAGGCGGCGGGGCTGCGGGCCCTGGAGTTCGCCGAGTCCATCGGGTACGGGGAGGATCTGGTCCGCAAGATCGAGCGCGGGGCGCGGATTCCCCGGCCGGAGTACCTGGACAAGGTCGACGAGGTGCTGGGCGCGGGGGGTCAGGTCCGCGCCATGAAGCCCCGGATGGCCCGGGCCCGCTATCCGAAGAAGGTGCGGGAGCTTGCGGACATGGAGGCCCGTTGCGCCGAGATGTGTCTGTACAGCAACCACAATCTGCATGGGTTGTTGCAGACCGAGGAGCACGCCGCGGCGCTGCTCGGCACCCGGAGGCCCGCCTACTCGCCGGACGAGTTGGAGCGCATGCTGGCCGCACGCATGGCGCGGCGGACGATCTTCGAGCGCGCTCCCGCGCCCGACCTCAGTTTCATCCAGGAGGAGTCGACACTCAGGCGCCCCGTGGGAGGGACAATGGTGCTGCGTCGCCAGCTCGAACGCCTGCTGGAGGTGGCGCGGTTGCCGTTCGTCGAGTTCCAGGTGATGCCGATGGCGCGTTGGGACCATCCTGGGACGGGCGGGCTCATCGAAGTGCTGAAGTTCGGTGACGGTACGGCGCTGGGCCGCTCCGACGGGGAGTTCGGCGGCAAGCCCGTTTCCGACCCGAGGCAGCTCCGGATCCTCGAACTGCGGTATGGCATCATCCGGGCTCGGGCTCTTGGTCCAGGGGGGTCACTGGCCCTCGTCGAGCAACTGCTGGGAGAGACATGATCCGCAAGGCTTCAGCCGGGGATGGCTCTGAACTGCGCTGGTACAAAAGCAGTTTCAGCAGCAGCAGTAACGGTGAGGACTGCGTGGAGATCGCCCCTACCCCCACCACCATCCACATCCGCGACTCGAAGAACCCCGCAGGGCCCCGCCTCGCCGCCGCCCCGGCCACTTGGTCCGCGTTCGTCACGCACGTCGCCGACGTCACGGCCCGCGCCCCGCGCCACCCGTAGCGCGCGCCCTACAGAACCTTCAGCGCCGCCGCCGTAGCCGTGGCGAGCCGCTTCAAGTGGCCCTTCGGCAGCTCGGGGGTCCGTACGACGACCGCGCGCCAGTAGAGCGGGCCGGAGATCAGGTCAAGGGCGAGTTCCTCGTCGAGGCCGTCGCGCAGTTCGCCGCGGGTGACCGCCGCCCGGACGATCCCGCTCGCCACCCCGTGCTGGCCTTCCCGCAGGGCCTTCTGCATGGCGTCGGCGATCTCGGGGTTGCGGGCCGCCTCGGCCTGGAGGTCGGGGATGATCTGGCCGGCGACCGGGTGCTTCAGCGCCCGGGACGTCACCCGGTACAGGAGCAGCAGGTCCTCCTGGAGGGACCCCGTGTCGGGTGCGGGCAGGCCCTGGACCGCTATCGCGGAGACCAGGTCGAGGACCAGGTGGAGCTTGGAGCGCCAGCGGCGGTAGACCGCCGTTTTTCCGACGCCCGCGCGGCGCGCGATGCCCTCGATGGACATGCGGGCGTAGCCGACGGCGGCGAGTTCCTCGAAGACGGCGGCGCGGATGGCGTCGGTCACGTCCTCGCGGAGGACGGCGGCCCCGGCCGGGGCCCGGCGACGCGTCGGCGATGGGGGTCCCCCCTGGTCGAGCGCAGCCGGGAGCTCGGGGGATGAGTCGGCGTTGGTCGGCATGCGGCCAGCATAGTTCCGTGACGACGAAACGGTTGCGTTCCGACGTCCGTGCGGCCTACTCTCACGTCACGACGATACGGGCCCGTCCCGACGTGAACGGCGGGCGAACAGCGGGCGGCGGAGAGCAGGCGTCACCCCCGCTCGACCCGCGCCCGCCCCGAGCGAAAGCAGTGGATGTGAGTCAGGTCCTGGAGATGCCTCCCGCGCCGGCGGCCCCCACCCCCGGCGTGGCGGCCGACCCCGCGGCGCTCGCGGCCCGGTACGGGCTGACCGTCAGCGGCGCCCGCCCCACCCTGGCCGCGTACGTGCGCGGGCTCTGGCAGCGGCGCCACTTCATCGCGGCGTTCTCGACCGCCAAGCTGACCGCGCAGTACAGCCAGGCGAAGCTCGGCCAGGTCTGGCAGGTGGCGACGCCGCTGCTGAACGCGGCGGTCTACTACTTCATCTTCGGCGTGCTGATGGGCACCAGCAAGGGCGTGCCCGACTTCGTCCCGTTCCTGGTCACGGGCGTGTTCGTCTGGACGTTCACCCAGTCGTCGGTGATGGCGGGGACGCGGGCGATCTCCGGCAGCCTCGGCCTCGTACGGGCGCTGCACTTCCCGCGCGCCTCGCTCCCCATCTCGTACTGCCTGCAACAGCTCCAGCAGTTGCTGTTCTCGATGTGCGCGCTCGTCGTGATCCTGCTGTGCTTCGGCATCCCGCCGGCCGTCTCCTGGGTGCTGGTGATCCCGGCGCTGTTCCTGCAGTTCGTGTTCAACACCGGGCTCGCGCTGATCATGGCGCGGATCGGGGCCCACACCCCGGACATCGCCCAGCTCATGCCGTTCCTGCTGCGTACGTGGATGTACCTGTCCGGCGTGATGTGGAGCCTGGACCACCTGATCGGCGACCGGAACCTGCCGCACCTCGTACTGGTGGTGCTGCGGGCCAACCCGGCCGCCGTCTACATCGACCTGATGCGCTTCGCGCTGATCGACAGCTACACCGCGGGCCAGCTGCCGCCACATGCGTGGGCGCTGGCCGGGGGCTGGGCGCTGCTCGTCGGCGTCGGCGGCTTCATCTACTTCTGGAAGGCAGAGGAGACCTACGGCCGTGGCTGACACCGCAGACCTCACGAGCAGCACCTCAGACATCACGAGCACCACGAACACCGCGAACACCGCACATACCGACCGCGTCCCCACCGTCGTCGTCGACCACGTGGACATCGTCTACCGCGTCAACGGCACCGGCACCGGCCGTGGCGCCGCCACCGCCGCCCTCAACCGCATGCTGGGCGGCCGGAAGAAGGCCGAGAAGCGGTCCGGCGTACGCACCGTGCACGCGGTCCGCGACGTCTCCTTCACCGCGTACCGCGGCGAGGCCATCGGGCTCATCGGGACGAACGGGTCGGGCAAGTCGACCCTGCTGAAGGCCGTCGCGGGGCTGCTGCCCGTGGAGAGCGGGCGGATCTTCACCGACGGGCAGCCCTCGCTGCTCGGCGTGAACGCGGCCCTGATGAACGACCTCACCGGCGAGCGCAACGTCCTGCTCGGCGGCCTCGCCATGGGCATGAGCCGCGAGCAGCTCCGCGACCGCTACGACGAGATCGTCGACTTCTCCGGGATCAACGAGAAGGGCGACTTCATCACCCTGCCGATGCGCACGTACTCGTCCGGCATGGCGGCCCGGCTCCGGTTCTCCATCGCCGCGGCCAAGGACCACGACGTGCTGCTGATCGACGAGGCCCTGGCCACCGGCGACCGCTCCTTCCAGAAACGCTCCGAGCAGCGCATCCGCGAGCTGCGCAAGCACGCGGGCACGGTCTTCCTGGTCAGCCACAGCAACAAGTCGATCCGCGACACCTGCGACCGGGTGCTGTGGCTGGAGCGCGGCGAGCTGCGGAGGGACGGACCGACGGAGGACGTCCTCAAGGAGTACGAGGCGTTCACCAACGCGTCCGGGCCGGCGTCGAAACGCGCCGGGGCCCCGCTTCCCGCGTGAGGCTCAGTCCGGGGCCCTCGAAAGGCGCAACGAACTTACCGTTTTGTCCGTTTAGTGCAAATATGGAGCGCTGAGCGGTGATCCGAAGACGGTAAGGAGCGCGCGTGCAGGCCATGGCCAAGCCCCGGCTGAGTGTGATCGTCCCCGTCTACAACGTCGAGCTGTATCTGGACGAGTGCCTCCGGTCCCTGGCCGACCAGTCCTTCACCGCCTTCGAGGTCGTGATGGTGGACGACGGCTCGACCGACGACAGCGCGGCCATCGCCCGGCAATGGGCCGCCCGCGACCCCCGCTTCCGCCTCATATCCCAGGCCAATCAGGGCCTGGGCGCCGCCCGGAACGCGGGGGTGCGCGCGCTCGCCCCCGTCGCCGACGGCTCCGAGTACCTCGCCTTCGCCGACAGCGACGACACCCTCCCGGCCAACGCCTACGAACTCCTCATCGAGACGCTCGACGGGACCGGCTCGGACTTCGCCGCGGGCAATGTGACCCGCTTCCGGTCCGCGGGACACGTCCAGTCGCCGGTGCACCGCGCCCCGTTCGCGGCGACCCGGCTGCGCACGCACATCTCCCGGTTCCGGCCGCTGCTCACCGACCGCACCGCGTGGAACAAGGTGTACCGCCGCACGTTCTGGGAGCGGCACGCGTTCGCGTACCCCGAGGGCATGCTGTACGAGGACGCGCCCGTCAGCATCCCCGCCCACTATCTGGCCCGCGCCGTCGACGTACTGAGCGAACCCATCTACCACTGGCGCGAGCGGGAGACCGGCGAGCGCTCCATCACGCAGAACCGCACCGACCCGCGGGGTCTGATCGACCGGGTGCGGTCGATCCGCATGGTGCGGGACTTCCTCGGCGCGCGCACCGGCTCCGACCCGATGTACGCGGACCACCTCGCCGTCTACGACCGCAACGCGCTGCACGAGGAGATGCCGCTCTTCTGGAAGGTGCTGCCTGCCGCCGGTCCCGCGTACCGCACGGCCTTCCTCGACCACGTCGGACGCCTCGCCCGTGACATCGGGCAGGACCGGGTGCGCTCGCTGCCCGTGCCGCACAAACTCAAGATCTACCTGACCGTGCACCGCCGCATGGACGAGCTGATCGCCCTGCTGGAGTTCGAGCGGAAGCACGGCGCCTCGCTGCCGGTGACGGGCGTGCTGCGGCCCCGCGCCGGCTACCCGTTCCTCGACGCCGCGCGCCCCGTCCCCGACTCCGTGCTGCGCCTGGACCATCAGGAGCTTGGCCTGCGCAGCCAACTCTCCACCGCCACCTGGGGCGAGGACGGGAAGCTGCGCCTGACGGGCTGGGCGTTCGCGCGCCAGCTCGGCGCCGAGCGGCGGAGCCATTCGCTGAAGGCGCTGGTCCTGCGGGAGAAGGGCGGCCGGAGACGGGTCGTCGTGCCCGTCCGCAGCCGCCGCGAGCCCGAGGCCACGATCGCCTCGGGTGCCGAGTTCCGGCACGCCGACTGGGCGGGCTTCAGCGCGGTCGTCGACCCGGCCAGGCTGCGGCGGCGCGGCGCGTGGACGGACGGCCTCTGGCACGTGCGGATCGCCGTCGCCGGCACCGGGGCGACCCCGCGCCGCGGCCCGCTGCGGGGCGCCGGCACCGGCTCCGGGCAGGCGCCGCCCGACCACTGGGTCTCCCCCGACGTGCGGATCGCCCCGCAGATCCAGGACGGCATCCTCCGGCTCCGGGTGGAGACGGCCCAGGCCCGCGCCCTCGAAGTCCGGTACGAGGGCGGCCGGTTGCTGGTACGCGGAGTGCTGCGCACGGCGCCGCGGGACCGGGCCGCGCTGCGCCTGCGCCACCGCGAGTCCGGCAAGGTCCTGGTCGTCCCGCTGGAGCTCGGGGCGGCGGACGCGGCCGGGCGGGTGCCGTTCACCGTGCGGGTCGGGGCCGACCGGCTCACGGCGATCCGCGCGGACCACGAACGGCTGCGCCCGACCCAGGCGGAACGGTCCATCGCCCGCTGGGACACCTCCGTGCTGATCGGCCCCGAGGACGCCAGGGCGCCGACCCGGCTCGCCCTCGTCCTCGACGACCGCGAGGGCTGCACCGGCGCCCAGTTCGCCCACCAGGACAGGGCGTTGTACGCGCGGCGCTCCCCCGGCGGCTACCTCCAGCTGGTCGACCAGCCCGCCCAGCCGCTGGTGGAGCGGGTCACGGCGGCGCCCGACGGCACCGTCACCCTCACCGGGACCTACCCGGCCCCCGGCACCCACGCGCTCCGCCTGGTCCTGCGCCAGACCTGGTCGGGCCACGAGTACGGGTTCCCGGCCGAGGCGGTGGACGGCACGTTCCGCGCCACGTTCACCCCGGCACCGCCCGGCGCGCGGCTGCCCCTGCGGTCCGGCTTCTGGTGGCCCTCCGTCGAACGGGCCGACGGCACGCGCAGCTCGGTGCAGCTCGCGCCGACCGCCTCCCGGGACCTGCCGGCCGAGGTGACCGCGCGCGGCAAGCGGATCGAGCTCCAGGCCCGCCAGTACGACCAGCTGGCCCTGCTGGCCCACTCCGAACTGCGGCCCGGCGAACGCGGCCGCCACCGCCAGACCCGGCTGCGCGAGCGGACGTACCCGCTGGCCCGGCGTGAACCGCTGCGCGACACGGTCGTCTACGACGTGTTCGGCGGCCGCATGTACGGCGACTCGCCACGCGCCATCCACGAGGAACTGGTGCGCAGAGGCGCGGAGTTGGAGCACCTGTGGGTGGTGCGGGACGGACAGTGCGAGGTCCCCGCGAGCGCGCGGGCGCTGCGCGTGGACAGCCCCGAGTACTACGCGGCGCTCGGCCGCTCCCGCTACCTCGTCGGCAACACCCACCTGCCGAGATGGCTGGAGCGCCGCCCCGGCCAGGTCATCGTGCAGACCTGGCACGGCACCCCGCTCAAGCGCATCGGCTTCGACTTCGACAACGAGCACTTCGCGTCGACGGCGTACCTGGAGGACCTGGAGCGCGAGCGGCACCAGTGGACGATGCTGCTGTCACCGAACAGCTTCTCCACACCGATCCTGCGCCGGGCCTTCCACTACGAGGGCGAACTCGTCGAGGCGGGCTACCCGCGCAACGACGTGCTCCTCTCCCCCGACCGGGCCGAGCGGGCCGCCGCCGTCAGGGAGCGGCTCGGGCTGCCCGAGGGCAAGAAGGTGATCCTGTACGCGCCGACGTGGCGCGAGGACAAGCAGCGGCACAAGGGCGGCTTCCTGCTCGACCTGCGCATCGACCTCGACGCGGCCGAGCGGCAGCTGGGAGAGGATCACGTGCTGCTCGTGCGGCCGCACGCGCACGTCGTGGAGCCGGTGCCGGGCGCGGGCGACGGCTTCGTGCGGGACGTGTCGGCGCAGGCCGGGTTCACCGACATCATGGATCTGATGCTCGTCGCGGACGTACTGGTGACCGACTACTCCTCGGTGATGTTCGACTTCGCGGTGACCGGGCGGCCGATGCTCTTCTTCACCTACGACCTGGAGCACTACCGGGACCGACTGCGCGGGTTCTACTTCGACTTCGAGCGCAAGGCGCCGGGCCCGCTCGTGCAGACATCGGACGGGCTGATCGCGGCGCTGCGTGACCTGGACGCGGTGAGCGCCCGCTACGAGCAGGCGTACGCGGAGTTCCGCGCGGCGTTCTGCGACCTCGACGACGGGCAGGCGGCCCGCCGTGTGGTGGACCGGATGCTGGCCCGGGGCGCGGAAGAGAGTGCGGTGCGGGACTCGGAGCGGACCGGCGGAAAGGGCGGCGCCTGACATGACGAAGCTGAGCATCATCGTGCACGGCCGCGACGTGCAAGGGCTGCTGGGCCCCTGCCTGGACAGCGTGGCGACCCAACTGCCGCCGGAGGCCGAGCTGGTGACGGCCGCCGTCGGCGGGGCCGCGCAGGAGGTCGCGGAGCGGCACGGCGGCATCGTCGTACCGCTGCCGCAGGGCACCTCCGACGCGGCCGCGCGCACCGCGGGCGCCGGGCGGGCGGGCGGCACCTGGCTGTGGTTCGTGCACGCCAAGGACCGGGTGCCGACGGGCGCGCTCCGGACGCTGCTGGACCGGCTCGCCGAGGTCGACGCCGCGTACGGCGACAGCGCCGGTGACGGCGACGAGGACGTGACGCGCGTGGACGTCGTCGTCGCGGACCACATCAGGTCGACGTGGCGGACCACCGGCGCGTCCGGCGCCGACGCGGGGCGCCTGGCCCGGCTGGGCCGCCGCGACCTGCCGCTCGCCCAGGCCCCGGACCTGCTGCGGGTGCGGCCCCTGCTCGGCAACCGTGCCGTACGCGCCGCGTTCTGGCGTCAGCACCGCGCCGAACTCGCGGATCACGGGGCCGAGTTCGCCGACTCGGTCGCCGAGATGTACACCGCCCGCGCCGCCCTCGTCCTGGCCGGGCGGATCGCCTCCCTGGACCAAGTCATCGTCAATGTGAGGGAGTTGCGGCCCGAGAGCCTGCCGCCGCTGACGCCCGAGCAGCGGTACGGGCTCGTCACGGCGTACGAGGATCTCCAGCGGCTCATGGAACGCCGGGGCACTCCGGCCCGGCCGCGCGCCGTCCTGTACGACCTGATGGCGACCGAGTCGACGCGGGTCGTGGCGCGCGAGACGATGCCGGACGCGGTGGCCCGCGAGTTCTTCCACCGGGCGTCCGCCGCGGCCGTGCGGTGGCGGCCGGAGGGCTACCGGCCCCCGGCGGGCATGGAGGGCGTCCGGCGCAGGCTCCTGGAGGAGGACGCCTACCCGAAGTACCGCGCCTTCCAGAGCGCGAACCGCAAGCGGCGCCACCTGCGCGCCGCGGTGCGCAGCCGCAGGAAGCAGTTCGGCGCCAAGGTCCACAGCCTGCACTACCGGCGGGCGCTGCGTGAGCCGGTCGACCCCACCCTGGCCGTCTTCTCCGCGTACTGGGACCGTGGGGTCGCCTGCAACCCGGCGGCCATCGCGGCGAAGCTCGCCGAGCTCGCGCCGCACATCCGCCCGGTGTGGGTGGTGGCCCCGGCGACGGAGCCGCTGCTGCCGCCCGGCACGGACCACGTCGTGCCCGGCACCCGCCGCTACTGGGAGGTGCTGGCCCGCGCGAAGTACCTCGTGAACAACGTCAACTTCCCGAACGCGGTGGTCAAACGCCCGGACGCGGTGCACCTCCAGACGCACCACGGCACCCCGCTGAAGAAGATGGGCCTCGACCAGTTCGACTACCCGACGGCGTCCAAGGGCCTCGACTTCGACGCGCTGCTGGCCCGCGTCGACAAATGGGACTACAGCGTCAGCGCCAACTCCCACTCCACCCGCATGTGGGAGCACGCCTACCCCTCGCGCTATCTGTCGCTGGACCACGGCTACCCGCGCAACGACGTCTACTACAGCGCGGGCGCCGCCGACGTCCGCGCGGTCCGCGACCGCCTGGGCATCGCCCCCGGCCGGCGGGCGGTGCTCTACGCGCCGACCCACCGCGACTACGAGGCGAGCTGGACCCCGCGCCTCGACCTCGCCGCCCTCTCCGAACACCTCGGCGACGACACGGTCCTCCTGGTGCGCGGCCACTACTTCTACGGCGCCGCCGCCTCCCCCCTCGCGTCCCTGCGCCGCAGCGGCCACGTCATCGACGTATCGGCGTACGACCCGGTGGAGGAGGTGGCGCTGGCCTCGGACGCGCTGATCACGGACTACTCGTCGATCATGTTCGACTACGCCAACCTGGACCGCCCGATCATCAGCTACGCCGACGACTGGGACACCTACGCGAGGACCCGCGGTGTCTACTTCGACCTGATGGCCGAGGCGCCGGGCCATGTCGCCCGTACGCAGGAGGAGTTGACGCGGCTGCTCGCGACCGACGCGTGGCGCGACGAGGCGTCCGCCAAGCTCCGCGCGCACTTCCGGCGCCGCTTCTGCGAGTTCGACGACGGGCACGCCGCGGAGCGGGTCGTGCGCCGCGTCTTCCTCGGCGAGTCCGAGGAGGCCCTGCCGCCGGTCGTGCCCGTCGAGTCGCGCACCCCCGCGCCCACCCCCGAGGAGGCGGTCCGCTGATGGCGTTCACCCCCGACGTGACGGTCACGGTCATCGTCTTCGACGACGCGGAGCGCCTGCCGCGCGCCGTCGCCTCGCTCCAGGCGCAGACGCACGCGAACATCGAGATCATCATCAGCGACGACCACTCCACGGACCACACCCCCGACGTGGCACGGAAGCTGGCGGCGGCCGACGACCGCATCACGTATCTGCGCCTCTCGGAGAACTCCGGCGGTTGCAGCGCCCCCCGCAACCGGGCGCTGGACATCGCCCGCGCCCCCTACCTGATGTTCCTCGACAGCGACGACGAACTACCGCCGGACGCGGTTGAGTTGCTGCTCGAAGCGCACCGCGAACACCCCGGCATCGACTTCGCGATGGGCGCGGTGGAGCGCGTCCGCGTCGACACGGGCCGCACCTCGGTCTGGATGCCGCACCTGGTCGCCGAGCGCCGCACGGTGCACGGCATCGAGGCCGAACCCGGCCTGTTCTTCGAGCACCTGTCGACCAGCAAGATGTACGCCCGCGCCTTCCTGGACCGCCACGGCCTGCGCTTCCCCGAGGGCATCCACTACGAGGACCAGCTCTTCTCCGCGCAGGCCTACTGCCTGGCGAAGACCTTCACCGTCATCCCCGAACCGGTCTACCGCTGGTACATCGCCCCGTACGCCGAGGAGAGCGCCGCCTCCATCTCCAACCAGCGGCACAAGCTCAGCAACGTCCGCGACCGCGTCCACGTGCAGGAACTCATCGACGACTTCATGGAGCGCGGCGGCTGCAGCCCCGCGCTGCGCGAGGCCAAGGATCACAAGTTCCTCAAGCACGACTTCCGGATGTACGCGGGCGACCTGCCCTACCGGGACGACGCGTGGCTGTCGGGGTTCGCGGAGATCGTCGTCCCCTACCTGGAACGGCTCGCGCCGGGCGCGTACGCGCGGCTGCCGCGCGCCGAACGCGTCGTGCTGCAACTCGTGCGCGACGGCCGCCTCGACGACGCCAGGATCGCCGCGCGCGGGCTCGGCCACGGGGTGGCGCCGCGGGCGACCGTCGCGGGCCCGGACGGGGGCGTCCACTGGGGCTCCGAACTCCCCGCCACGGAGGCCGCACGCCGCGAACTCTCCCTCGCCGACCTGGCGTTGGATGCGCGACCCTTCCCCCGGGCCCAGTTCCGGCACGAGATCGTCCGCCTCGACCGGGGCCCGGGCCCCGCCTCCGTGCGGATGCGGGTGCGGACCTACGATCCCGGCCTGCGGCTGCCGGTCGGCCCACAGGTCGCCGCGCTGGTCATCTCCCCCGGCCGTACCCGCACGACCGTCCGGTTCCGGCTCGACCCGGTGCGGCCCGGGATCTTCGAGGGGCAGGTCGTCCTGGACCTGGCCGAGGCGGCGCTGCCCCGCCAGGGCTTCGACGGGATCCGCCACCCGCTGCTCCAACTCCGGACACCGGAGGGCCTGCGCAACACGGGGCTGCTGCTCGCCCCCCTCGACTTCCCCGCGTTCACGGAGGCCCTCCCCCACCACCGGGTGACCGTGGAGCCCGAGGGGCGCGGCGCGGGACGGTTGCAGGTCAGGTGGGAGCCGGTGGGGCTGACCGCGAGCGTGGTGGGGCCGGTGGCGCGCCGGGTGGGCCACACGCCGCTGGCCCGGAAGGTACAGCAGGCGGTACGGCTGATCCGGTGAGCGGGGCGGGCGCGCAGGACGCACGCGCGGCGGCCCGGGTACCGACCCGGTACAGCACCTGACCGCGCGGGCCCACCGCGACCCGCTCCAGCGCCTGCGCCCCGTCGCCCGGGTACGCCACCACCCACCGCACGCCGTAGCGCCGCAGGATCTCGCGCCGCCGCTCCCGCGAGGAGTCCGCCGCGAAGTACGTCCGCACCGCCGCGACCCGCGCCTCCTCGTCGTCCAGGAAGAAGTCCGGGTACCCGGGCGCCACCGTGTACGCCCCGTACGCGGGGATCTGCCGGGCGGGCCACTGCTTGGCCAGCACCACGTCCCCGTACCGCACCCACGGTGTGATCCAGTGGTAACCCGGCCACGGCTCCCGGTACTTGGCGGCGACGCCGGACGGCAGCGCCGAGCGCGGCAGGACGTACCCCAGCACCCCGGACTGGGTCCACGCCCCGATCAGCAGCGCCGCCGACAGCACCGCGCCGAGCGCCGCCCGCACCGCGCGGCGCGGCGCGCAGAACACCTCCAGGCCCGCCGCGACCTGCGCGGGGACCAGCACCGCGGGCAGCACCCGCCCCCACGACCAGTGCCCGCTCAGCCCGCCCGCCGCGAAGACCACGGCCCCGGACAGGCAGAAGAGGACCAGCGGATCGCACCGCTCACGCCACCCGCGCAGGACCAGGGCCACGCCGCCGACCAGCGCCACCAGCCAGAACCGGCCCGGCAGTTCCCGGTACAGCGAGCGGTGGATCTCCTCCAGGCCACCGGCCCCGAACAGACCGAAGAAGGGGTAGTACGGCCAGCCGGCGAGCAGCACCAGGCCCAGCGCGAGCCCGGCCCCGAGGCGTAGCCAGACCGCCCGGCCGGGCCACGGCCGCGCCCCGAGCAGCATGGCCGCCGCCCCGAGCGAGGCGACCACCCCGGTGAACTGGTGGCTCAGCAGGATCACCGCCCACAGGAGCCCCGCCCCCAGGAAGTGCGCGAGGCCCGTGGCCCGGCGCAGCAGCGCCCACAGCCAGAAGGAGGCGCCGAGCGCGAACGTACTGGGGTAGGAGACCGTCAGGGCAAGGGAGTCGAGGCCGAGGAAGCCGCTCCAGTCGAACACCGCCGTGCCCCACAGCAGCACCAGCGAGAGCAGTACGAGGGCGGTCACAGCGGCGCGCCGCCCCCGCCCGGCCGCGCTCCCCAGGAACGTACCTGCGAACGACCACACCCCTGTGACCAGCACCGCGAGCGACAGCAGCGCCGCGATCCGCAGCACCACGAAGACCCCGAGCCCCGTCGCCCCTGCGACGCAGCCGAGCAGCAGCGTCCACGGTGTGTAGTACGGGCTCGGGGCGTCGGCCGCGACCAGCGGATCGCCCGGGTCGAGCAGGTCGTGGCGCAGCCGCTCGATCGTGGCGGCGTGGATACCGAGGTCACCGGCCCACGGCAGGCGTACGACGACGGCCACCAGGAGGACGAGGAGCAGCAGCGCGGCGGCTCTCGCGAGCGAGCTACCCGCGGCGCGCATGGTGCTGGAAGACCCACGTCCGGTAGGCGAGGAAGCGGAAGACGGAGGCGAGCAGGATCGACAGGGCCTTCACGGCGTTCGAGGCGTACGGCCCGGTCAGGCCCGCGCCGTGGTAGCCCGCGTAGAACAGCAGGCTCTCCATCGCCACGCCGAGTCCGCTGAGGGCGAAGAACAGTGCGATCTGGCGGCGGGTGCGGGGAGCGCGGTCGCGGTAGGCGAAGAAGCGGAAGCCGAGGTAGTTCGTCGCCATCGCCGCGCAGCTCGCCGCCACGGTGACGGCCATGGGACGGGCGCCCTGGCCCTGGAGAAGGAGGTTGAAGACGAGCAGGTTCACGACGACGCCGCTCGCGCCGACCACGCCGAACTTCACGATCTCGCGGGAGAGGCGGCGCAGTCGCAGGAGGGCGGGGCGTGGTGGCGCGTAGGACGCCGCGGTCACCGGCGCGACCTCGCGCGCAGCTTCCACGGCATGGCGACGGACTCCAGCTGCACCATCAGGTTCATCTTGGACTCGCCGACGGTGCGGTCCTCGAAGTGGATCGGCACCTCCATGACGCCGTAACCGCTGCGCAGCGCCCGGTACTTCATCTCGACCTGGAAGCTGTAACCGGCGCTGTCCACGGAGGCGAGGTCGATGGCGCGCAGCGCGTCCTCGCGCCAGAGGTTGAAGCCGCCGGTGATGTCGCGGACCCGGGTGCCGAGGATGGTGCCCGCGTAGGCGTTCGCCCAGCGGGAGAGCAGGCGGCGGTGCGTGCCCCAGGCGTCGGAGAGGCTGCCGCCCTGGACGTAGCGGCTGCCGAGGGTGACCGCGGCGCCCGTCGAGAGGGCGACTCCCAGCAGTTCGGGGACCTTCGCGGCGGGGTGGCTGCCGTCGGCGTCCATCTGCAGGACGTAGCGCGCGCCGTCGGCGACGGCCTGCCCCATGCCCGCGGCGTACGCGCGGCCGAGGCCCTCCTTGCCCGCCCGGTGCAGGACGGCCATTCGCTCCGGGCCGAAACGGCGCACGTACTCCTCGGCGATGTCGCCGGTGCCGTCGGGGCTGGAGTCGTCGACGACGAGCAGGCGCAGGCCGGGCAGGGGCAGCGCCATCAGGGCCTCGGCCATGCCGGGCAGGTTGCCGGCCTCGTTGTAGGTCGGCATGACGACGGTGAGCGGCGTCGCGGCCCAGTCGGCGGGCAGTGGGACCGCACGGCTCGCCGGCTTCGCCTCCGGCCCGGACGGCTTCGACGGATTCGACGACATCGACGGCATCGGCTCTCCCTGTATCTGTCGGACGACCTGTCAGACAATCATGTCCACTTTAGACTTATTGCCCGATTTAATTGCGTATGACGAACCGCGCCGGAGGCCGAGGCGGACATACGGGCGGGGAACAGACGGCAAGGGGGCGCCCCGGGCCGGAACAGATCGGCCCGGGGCGCCCCCTGCGACGGAGAACCTACGAGTGCGCGCGCAGCAGCGTCCTCATCGTGCGCATCGCCACCGACAGGTTCGCCAGGTCGAAGGCGTCCGAGCCCTGGATCTCCTCCAGGGTCGAGCGCGCCCGGCCCAGGATCGGCGCGTTCTTCTCCTCCCACGCCTTGAACCGCTGCTCGGGCGTCGACTCCCCGTTCTTCACGGCCAGCACGTCGGCCGTCAGGGCGGCGTGCGCCGCGTACAGGTCCTCACGGATCGACGCGCGGGCCATCGACTGCCAGCGGTCGGCCCGCGGCAGCTCGATGATGCGGTCCATGAGCTGGGTGATGGCCAGCCGGTCCGCGAGGTCGTAGTAGACCTCGGCGACGGCCAGCGACTCTTTGCCGACGCGGTCGGCGATCTGCACGATGTCGAGCGTCGGGAACGCGGAGGAGAACCCGGCGACCCGCCCGGCCAGCTCCTCCGGCACCCCGGCACCGGTCAGCTCGTCCCGGATCGACTGGTACCACTCGGCGTCCGCGCCCCTGAGCATCGTCGGCATGGCGGCCCACACCTCGGTGACGCCGTCCTTGAAGAAGGAGATCGTCTCGGCCAGCTGCAACGGCTGCGGCCGGTTGTTCAGCAGCCACCGCGTGCCGCGCTCGACGAGCCGGCGCGAGTGCAGCCTGATCCGGGTCTGGACATCGGCGGCGACGACATTTTCGAGCGCCTCCACCGCGTCCCACACCCCGCTGAGCCCGAAGATCTCCCGCGCCGCGAGCTGCGCCCGCACGATCTCCTCCAGCGACGCGCCGGTCTCCTCGCGGAGCCGGTGCAGGAACGTCGAACCACCCGTGTTCACCGTGTCGTTGACGAGCACCGTCGTGATGATCTCGCGGCGCAGCGCGTGCGCGTCGATCGCCTCGCCGTACTTGTCGCGCAGCGGCTTCGGGAAGTAGGCGTGCAGCAGCCGGCGCAGATACGCGTCGTCGGGCAGGCTCGTGTGGATGAGCTCCTCGGCGGCCGTGATCTTCGTGTACGCGAGGAGGACGGCCAGTTCCGGCTGGCTCAGCCCGCGCCCGGAGTTGAGGAGCTCCTTGATCTGCCGGTCGTTGGGCAGGAACTCCAGGGACCGGTCGAGGTGGCCCTGCTTGCTCAGCCGGCGCATGAACCGCTGGTGGGCGTGGAGCAGGGAGGAGGACTGGGCGACGGCGTTGGACAGCGCCACGTTCTGCGCGTAGTTGTTGCGCAGTACCAGGTGCCCGACCTCGTCGGTCATCGCCGCGAGCAGCTTGTTGCGCTGCTTCACCGTCAGGTCGCCGTCCGACACCAGGCCGTTGAGCAGGACCTTGATGTTGACCTCGACGTCGGAGGTGTTCACACCCGCGCTGTTGTCGATGGCGTCGGTGTTGACCTTGCCGCCGGTCCTGGCGAACTCGATGCGGCCCAGCTGGGTCGCGCCGAGGTTGCCGCCCTCACCGATGACCTGGGCCCGCACGTCCTGGCCGTCGACGCGGATGGCGTCGTTGGCCTTGTCGCCGACGTCCGCGTTCGACTCCGCCGAGGACTTCACGTACGTACCGATGCCGCCGTTCCACAACAGGTCGACCGGCGCCTGGAGGATGGCCTTCATCAGCTCGGCCGGCGTCATCTTCGCCTGACGCGACTCGATGCCGAGGGCCTCGCGGATGTGGTTGTTGAGCTGGATCGCCTTGGCGGAGCGCGGGAAGATGCCGCCGCCCTGCGAGATCAGCTCCTTGTTGTAGTCGGCCCAGGACGAGCGCGGCAGCTCGAACATGCGGCGCCGCTCGGCGTACGAGGTCTCCGCGACCGGCTTCGGGTCGATGAAGATGTGCCGGTGGTCGAAGGCGGCGACCAGACGGATGTGCTCGCTCAGCAGCATCCCGTTGCCGAACACGTCACCGCTCATGTCACCGACGCCGACGACCGTGAAGTCCTCGGACTGGGTGTCGACGCCCAGCTCGCGGAAGTGCCGCTCCACGGACTCCCAGGCGCCGCGCGCGGTGATGCCCATGACCTTGTGGTCGTACCCGGCGGAGCCGCCGGAGGCGAAGGCGTCGCCGAGCCAGAAGTCGTAGCTGCCCGCGACCTCGTTGGCGATGTCGGAGAAGGTCGCCGTGCCCTTGTCGGCCGCGACCACGAGGTACGTGTCGTCCTCGTCGTGGCGCACCACGTCGCTCGGCGGCACGACCTCGCCGGCCACCAGGTTGTCGGTGATGTCGAGGAGCGCCGAGATGAACGTCTTGTAGCTGCGGATGCCCTCGGCCATCCACGCGTCCCGGTCCACGCTCGGGTCGGGCAGCTGCTTGGCGACGAAGCCGCCCTTGGCGCCGACCGGCACGATGACGGTGTTCTTCACCATCTGCGCCTTGACCAGGCCGAGGATCTCGGTGCGGAAGTCCTCACGCCGGTCGGACCAGCGCAGGCCGCCGCGCGCGACCTTGCCGAAGCGCAGGTGCACGCCCTCGACGCGGGGCGAATACACCCAGATCTCGTACGCGGGGCGCGGCGCGGGCAGGTCGGGGATGGCCTGCGGGTCGAACTTCATGGAGACGTACGCGTGCGGCTCGCCGCTCTGCGCACGCTGGAAGAAGTTCGTGCGCAGCGTCGCCTTGATGACGGTGAGGAAGGACCGCAGGATGCGGTCCTCGTCCAGCGAGGCCACCTGGTCGAGGGCGCCGTCGAGCTCTTCGAGCAGGCCGTCGATGAGCTCGGTCCCGGCGCGCTGGCGCTCCGGCGACATCCGCGCCTCGAAGAGCGAGACGAGCAGCCGGGTGGTGTGGACGTTGTTGCGGAGGGTGTCCTCCATGTAGTCCTGGCTGAACGTGGAGCCCGCCTGGCGCAGGTACTTGGCGTACGCGCGCAGCACCATCGCCTGCCGCCAGTTCAGACCGGCGCGCAGCACGAGGGAGTTGAAGCCGTCGTTCTCGGCGAGCCCCATCCAGGTGGCGGCGAACGCCTCCTGGAACCGCTCGCGCCCGTCGGCCCCGAGGTCGTCCCCGTTCCCGTTCGCCGGCTTGGGCATGCGCAGCCCGAAGTCGTAGATCCACGCGGTCGTACGGTCACTGCACCGCAGCTCGTACGGGCGCTCGTCGGTGACCTCGACGCCCAGGGCCTGGAGCACCGGCAGGACCTCGGAGAGCGAGACGGGCGCACCGGTCCGGTAGATCTTGAAGCGGCGCTCGCCGGGGGCGGCGCCCACCGGCTCGTACAGGGAGAGCGCGAAGTCCTTGCCGCCGTGCTTGAGCTGCTCCAGGTGGACCAGGTCGGCGACGGCCGCGCGCGGCGAGTGGTCGGCCTTGTAGCCCTCGGGGAACGAGGCGCCGTAGCGGCGCAGCAGCTCGGCGGCGCGCTCCTCGCCGCACTCGGCGTTGAGCGCCTCGCCGAAGCCGTCGGCCCAGGAGCGGGCGGCCTCGACGAGCCGGGCCTCGATGCGGTCCTTGTCGGCGTCGGAGAGCAGCGGCAGCTCGGTGCCGGGCGCGACGCGGACGACGAAGTGCAGCCGGGAGAGGATCGACTCGGTGTTCCACGCGGTGAAGTCGACGTTCGTGCCGCCGAGCTCCTCCTTGAGGATCTCGATGATCCGCAGGCGCACGCCCGTGGTGTAGCGGTCGCGCGGCAGGTAGACGAGCGCCGAGTAGTAGCGCCCGTACTCGTCCTTGCGCAGGTAGAGGCGGAGGCGGCGGCGCTCCTGGAGGTACAGGACCGAGGTGACGATGGAGCGCAGCTCGTCGGCCGGGGTCTGGAACAGCTCGTCGCGCGGGTACGTCTCCATGATCTGCATCAGGTCGCGGCCGTCGTGGCTGGCGGGCGAGAAACCCGCGCCCTTGAGGACCTCGGCGACCTTGCGGCGGATGACGGGGACGCGGCGCACGGACTCGGTGTACGCGGCGGAGGAGAAGAGGCCGAGGAAGCGGCGCTCGCCCACGACGTTGCCCTCGGCGTCGAACTTCTTCACGCCGACGTAGTCGAGGTAGCTGGGCCGGTGCACGGTGGCGCGGCTGTTGGCCTTGGTCAGCACCAGCAGGCGGTGCTCGCGGGCCTTGGCGCGGGCGTCGGCCGGCAGCCGGTTGAAGGACGGCGAGACCGGGTGGTGGTCCTCGCCCTCGTGGGGCGGGTCGGCGCGCAGGATGCCGAGGCCGGTGCCGGGCACGGCGGCCAGCGAGTCGTCGTCGGTGAGGGTGTACTCGCGGAACCCGAGGAACGTGAAGTGGTCGGCGGACAGCCAGCGCAGCAGCTCGCGGGCCTCCTCCACCTCCTGGTCGTCCAGGTCGGCGGCCTTGGGCTCGCCCGGCAGCTCGTCGGCGATGCGCAGCGCCGCGTCGCGCATCTTCTCCCAGTCCTCGACGCACTCGCGTACGTCGGACAGGACACGCAGCAGGTCGGCGGTGATCTGCTTGAGGTCGGCGCGGTCGGTCTCGCGGTCCATCTCGACGTGGATCCACGACTCGGTGAGCACGTCGTGGCCCGTGGCGGTGGTGCCGACCGGAAGTACTTCCTGCAACTTGCCGGTGACGTCACGGCGGACGACGACCTGCGGGTGGATCACGACGTGGATACCGCGCCCCTGGCGGGACAGCTCGTTGGTCACGGAGTCCACGAGGAACGGCATGTCGTCGGTGACCACCTCGACGACGGAGTGGCTGCAGGTCCAGCCGTTCTCCTCGACGGTCGGCGTGTGGACCTTGACGTTCGCGGTGCCCTGCGGCCGGTTCTCCGCCAGCCGGTGGTGCGAGTACGCGGCTCCGAAGACGTCGACCGGGTCGCGGTCCGCCAGGTCCTCGGGTGCCGTGTGCAGGTAGTAGCGCTGGAGGAACGCGAGCACGGTTTCCTGGTCCCAGGCGGGGGTGCCCTCGCCCGTCGCCCCAGTCGGTAGGTGCCCCCCTACCGGGCTGTTCTCAGCTACCCGGGCGGCCCGTGCGAGCAGCTCGGCCTTGGCTTCGTCCAGCTTGGTCTGCATTGTCCTCTGGCTCCTGTCGCGCGCCATTGCGTGACGTAGACGTGACGATCATGAATCGCTCGACGTAACGCCGCGACGCGGGGTGTCCGGTCTGGCTCGACGTTATGCCGGTTTGAGAGAAGAGCGGACGGTAATGCGCCATTTTCAACGAACTGGCCATCCGCCGGAAATGATCAGCGGCTGAGCGCCGGGCACGGTCGCTGTGGCGACCCGTGTACTCCCGGCGCGGGCAGGGGGCGACGATGCCCCCGCGAGATATCGCGCTGATCACGGGACAAGGCTATCGCTCCGCGCCGGGGCCCCGTCATGAGCCGTATGTGTACAAAAGAAGCGGTCGAACTTTGACACTCTGCACAGAACCGCGCCCGCTCGCCGGAACTACGGGTTCAACGGCACGTCGGGCGGACGGCGGATACCGGCCTGTCGAGGGAAGCGTGTGACCAACGGCACCCGAGATCCCGAGCGCGACCGGCCCCGGAGAAGGCCGGACCAGCGGAGAAGGCGCGGCCCGGCGTCCCGTCCACGTGTCGAAGCGCGGCGCCGCGAGCCGACAGCCCGCGGGGTCCGGGCGGGCTGTGCGAGAGGGTGGCTGCCCCGCCGACGAGGGCAGCCACCCTGACGTGCCGTCCTCCGGACCACCGCGACGAGGGGCTGTTGCCACGACAGCCGTGGGGAGTTGACCCTTACTGTCCGCCCTCCCGCCGCGCGCGCCCCGGAACCAACCCGGCACCCACTCAGCTTCCCGTCCTCCCCGCGCCCCGGCACAGGATCACGGGGATACAGGTATACGCATATCGCCGTAGGGGCCACCGGGTCCGTATACCTACGTCGCCCGAGGGGTGCGGGGCTGCGTCGGCTGCGTCGGCCATGGCGGCGACGTCAGCCACCTCGATGTGTCGCTCCGCCGCGCGAACGCGACCGGTCGTCCTCGACCCGCACCTCCGTGCGCGACCCCACCCCCAACTTCGCCAGAATGTGCTCCACATGCGCGTCCGCGGTCCGCTTGGAGATCACCAGCCGCTCCGCGATCTCCCGGTTGGACAACCCCTGCGCCACCAGCGCGGCGACCTCCCGCTCGCGCCGCGTCAGCGCGTCGACGCCGCCCCCGGCCCCCCGCGCGGCCGCCACCACAGGGCCGGGCGTATCGGCCCCGGCCCGCACCGCCTCCAGCACCCGGGCCCCGGAGAGCCGCGCGCCCGTCTCGCTCCACCGCCCGAACGCCTCGTCCCCCAGCGCCTGCCGCACAGCGGCCCGTACGGCCTCCTGCTCGTCGGCGAGCGAGGGCAGCATGCCGATGGGGTCGCCCGCCCCGAGCTGCCGCGCGTTCTGCGCGTACCCGAGCAGCCAGGCGGCCCGCACGTACCGCTTCTCGTGCGCCGCCGCCCAGGCGAGCCCGCGGCAGCACATCGCGACGACCAGGATGTCCTCGACCTCGGCGGCCGCCTCCAGCGCCCGGCACAGCGACACGAGCGCGTCCGCACGCTCCCCCGCAAGCCACAGGATCACCCCCTGCACCAGGAGCGTGGAGGCGAACATCTGCCGCTCACCGGTCTTCTCCAGATACGCGAGGCCGACCCGGCACAGCTCCAGGGCGCCTTCGGTGTCGCCGAGCGCACCCCGCAGCAGCGCCCCCTCGTAGTGCACGACCGCGATGCCGAGCCCGTCGCCGCGCGCCACGATCCGCTGCCGGGCGTCCTCCAGCGCCGGAAGGCCGGCCGGGTCCCCGCACAGCGCGTCGAGACCGCCGAGGTACGCCTCGCAGAACAGCTCCACCCGGTCGTGCCCCGCCGCCCGCGCCACCGCGACCGCCCGGTGGAACAGCTCAAGGGCGCCGGGCAGGTCCCCGGACCACACCGCGAACAGGGCGACCATGAACCGGCCCCACGCCTGCTCGTCCCCCACCTCGTCGAGGAGCGCGAGCCCCTTCTCGATCCAGTAGCGCCCCTCGGAGAGCGCCCCGAGCGCCCGCCAGTAGGGCCCCAGCCGCGCGGCGAGCCACAGCCCCTGCTCCGCGGGCCCGCCCTCGCCGTACGCGTATTCGAGCGCGGCCCGCAGGTCGGACTTCTCGGCGCGCAGCACCCGGTAGTGCGCGGGCTGCGCGGGGGTGAGGAACTCCTCCCAGTAGCGCCGACCAAGTCCCTCGTAGTACGTGAAGTGCCGCTTCCGGGCGGCGCCCCGCTGCCCGGACTCCTCCAGCCATTCGGCGCCGTACTCCCGGATCGTGTCGAGCAGCCGGTACCGGCCGCCGTTCTCCCCGATGCGCTGGACGACGGACTTGTCGACGAGCCCGATCAGGCACTCCAGGACCGCCCCTTGCGTCAACTCCCCGCCCGCGCACACCGTTTCGGCGGCCGACAGTTCGAAGGAGCCCGCGAAGACGGAGAGCCGCGCCCACAGCAGCCGCTCCTGCGGCGTGCACAGTTCGTGCGACCAGCCGATGGCCGTACGCAGCGTCTGATGGCGTGTCAGCGCAGTCCGCCGCCCGCCCGTGAGCACCTCGAACCGTTGCCCTATCCGCTCCGTCAACTGCTCCAGGGGAACCGCCCGCAACCGCACCGCGGCCAGTTCGAGGGCGAGCGGGATTCCGTCCAACCTGGCTGCCAGCGCCGCCAGTTGCTGCCGGTTGGCGTCGGTCACGGTGAAGCCGGGCACGACGGCCGCGGCGCGCTGCACGAACAGCTCGAGGGCGTCGTCGGCGCCGAGCGGCGCGATGGCGCGGCAGTGCTCACCGGGCACGTCGAGCGGCTGCCTGCTGGTGGCGAGGACGCTCACCCCGGCCGCCTCGCGCAGCAGCACGTCGGCGAGCATCGCGCAGGCGTCGACGAGGTGCTCGCAGGTGTCGAGGACGATGAGCAGCTGCCGTCCGCGCAGATGCGCGACGATCGCGTCGAGCGGCTCCATCCCGGCCTGCTCGGGCAGCTGGAGCACGGCGGCCAGCGTCACCGGGATCAGCTCGGGGTCGCGCAGGGCGCTCAGCTCGACCAGCCAGATCCCGTCCGGGAACCGCTCGCCGAGCCCGGCCGCCGCCCGCAGCGCCGTCCGGCTCTTGCCGACACCGCCGGGCCCCACCAGGGTGACCAGCCTGGCCCGGTCGAACGCGCTCTGCACCTGGGCCAGTTCATCGGCTCTGCCCACGAACGTGCTCACTTCGACCGGTAGTTGACCACCCCGCCGCTGCCCGAAGCCGAACCCCATGCTCCCGCCCCCCGTCACGTCCCGCCCGCACCACCGCACCCACCACAGAGTACGCAGCCCCATGCGGAGTGTGAGCAAAGTCACCGGAGATGGCCCGCCCGCCGCATGGTGTCCTACCCCGGCCGGGCGGCGGTGCGGCGGTCCACTCAGGCCGCGGCGACGAGCCGCTCCGCCTCGCGGACGGCCTCCGCGAGGGTGTCCACGACGGGCGCCCCCACCCCTTCGAGGCCGGCCCGGCTGTGCGATCCGCCGGTGTAGAGCACGGCCCGCGCGCCCACCCCCAGCGCGGCGACGGCGTCGTCCGCGGCGTCCCCGATGACGACGGTCCGCTCCGGCGTCACGCCCCGCAGCGCGCCCAGGTGCCGCACCATGTGCTCGGCCTTGCTGCCGCCCGAGGGGCCGATCCGCCCGTCGACCCGCACGAACCGCTCGGTGATCCCCAACTGGCGCACCAGCGGCACCAGTTGCTCATGCCCGCACATGCTCAGGATGGACTGGCTGCGCCCCGCCTCCTGCCATCCGGTGAGCAACAGCTCCGCGCCGTCGGCGAGGCCGCACGCCACGGAGTGCTGCGCGTAGTGCCGGTGGAACGCCTCGTCCATCACCAGCCACTCGGCCTCGGTGGGCAGCCGTCCCATCAGCCGCTCGTAGAACTTGGGCACCGGTACGCAGTACAGCGCCCGGTACTTCTCCAGCGTGATCGGGGCGAGTCCGATCTCCTCGAAGGCGGCGTTGGTGGCGCGGATGATGGCGTCGTTGTCGTGGAACAGCGTCCCGTTCCAGTCCCAGACGATGTGCGCCGCGGTGGTGTGCTTCCCCATGCGTAAGAACGTACCCTTCGCGCCCGCGCTCTCCACGGGCTCAGCCGTCGCGGCCCACCAGGTTCGCGATCTCCTGCGTGGCGAACCAGAGCAGCTCGTGGTCCTCGGCCCCGTCCACGACGAACTGGGCGTCGTCGTCACCGTGGTCGGCGGCCCCGAGGGCGGCCGCGGCGGCGGTGACGTCGGCCTCGGCGTCGTCGGCGTCCACGTGCACGGCGGCGGCCTTCGCCAGCGGCACGGCCTCGCGCACGGACACCTCGCCGAGCGCGGTCGGGTCGAGCCCGCTGTCGGGGTCGGCGACGGCGGCCTTGTCCGCGACGTCCACGGCGACGACGACCCGCCGCCGCGCCGCGTCGGGCTCCCCGGCGAGCAGCCGCAGCGAGGCGAGCGCGGCGCGGTTGAGGGCCGCGTACTCCAGCTCCTCGATGTCGTCGGACAGGTACCACTCGCGCAGCGCGGGCGTCACGGCGTAGGCGGTCAGCGGCGCGGGTCCCAGCTCGCCCGTCTTGTACGCCGCCGCGAGTCGAGGCAGGGACAGAGGTACGTACACGCGCATGGCCGGCCGCTTTCGTCGTCTTGTCGTCCTCGTGGTCAGAGGGCCTCCAGGATACGGGTGGGAGTCCCCCTTCGGACTGCCGACCGCCCCTCGCGCGCACGTCAAGAGGGATGCGCCCGGTCACCCGCCCCGCCCGCCCGGTCATGGGCCCGCCCGGCAGCCTCGTCACCCGGATAAGTGAACTCCCCGGCCCCGGCAGGGCGGGCCGCCGTGCCTTGCGCGGGCTTCTCCGGACGCCGTAGAAGAGCCCCACACCCAAAGTTACTCACTGGTATCCGGAGGCGTTGTGCAGAAGGTGATGACCAGGCGGGGCCCCCGGGGAACCACCCGGCCCCCGTCCCGCCGGGACCCCCGCCGCCCCGCCGACCACCGGGTGCCGCCCCAGGCCCCGCCGCACCCGACCGAACTCTTCACACAGCGCCTGCTCCTCGTCCTGTCCGGGCACCGGCCCCCGCACTGGTTCGCCCGCCACGCCGCCGACCGGGCCTACGACGACCTGCTGTGGCTGGTGGCCCGCCGCCCCCTCGGCACCGGCGGACGCCGCCCGACGATCCACCGCATCGGCCACTTCGAACCGTCCACCGGCACCTACGAGGTCTTCGCCCGCATCACGGCAGGCCCCCGCCTGCACGCCCTCGCCTTCCGCCTCCACCTCTCCGCCGACCAACGCTGGCGCGTCACCGCGGTGGAACTCGACGGACGCCCGCCCCGGGAGCTCCCCTGAGCGGCCCCGGGCAACGGAAAGGGCCGGGCACACCGTGCCCGGCCCTTCCCAGGAACTGCTGTCACTTCTTGCGACGGCGGCCCTTCGACTGCTTCCTGCGCTCCGCGCGGGTCAGACCGTCGGCCTCGGACCGGAGCGGCCCGTCCTCGGTCATGAAGTCACCCTCGTCGACACCGCCCTCGGCGTTCGGCGCCTGGAAGTGCAGCCGGTCCGGCCGCTGCGGGGCGTCCAGGCCCTTGGCCCGGATCTCCGGACGGGACCCGGCCTGCGCCGGCACCGCGTCCTCCGTCTCCTTCTCCAGCGACGTGGCGGGCGCGGCGTCCTCGACCGGGACCTCCTCGACCTGCTGCTCGACCTGGACCTCCAGGTTGAACAGGTAGCCGACGGACTCCTCCTTGATGCCCTCCATCATGGCGGTGAACATGTCGAAGCCCTCGCGCTGGTACTCGACCAGCGGGTCCTTCTGCGCCATGGCCCGCAGGCCGATGCCCTCCTGGAGATAGTCCATCTCGTAGAGGTGCTCACGCCACTTGCGGTCCAGCACGGAGAGCACCACACGGCGCTCCAGCTCACGCATGATCTCGGAGCCGAGCTGCTCCTCGCGCTCCGCGTACTGCGCGTGGATGTCGTCCTTGACGGCCTCGGCGATGAACTCGGCGGTCAGACCGGCCCGGTCACCGGCCTCCTCCTCCAGCTCCTCCACCGTCACCTTGATCGGGTAGAGCTGCTTGAAGGCGCCCCACAGCCGGTCCAGGTCCCACTCCTCGGCGAAGCCCTCGGCGGTCTCGGCGCCGATGTACTCGTCGATGGTGTCGTCCATGAAGTGCACGACCTGGTCCTGGAGGTCCTCGCCCTCCAGGACGCGGCGGCGCTCACCGTAGATGACCTCGCGCTGCCGGTTGAGCACCTCGTCGTACTTCAGGACGTTCTTACGCGTCTCGAAGTTCTGCTGCTCGACCTGCGACTGGGCGGAGGCGATGGCGCGGGTGACCATCTTGTTCTCGATCGGCACGTCGTCCGGCACGTTCGCCATCGACATGACGCGCTCGACCATCTGCGCCTTGAAGAGCCGCATCAGGTCGTCACCGAGCGACAGGTAGAACCGCGACTCGCCGGGGTCGCCCTGACGGCCGCTGCGGCCGCGCAACTGGTTGTCGATACGCCGCGACTCGTGCCGCTCGGTACCGAGGACGTAGAGCCCGCCCAACTCCTTGACCTCCTCGAACTCCGCCTTGACGGCCTGCTCGGCCTTCTCCAGGGCGGCGGGGAGGGCCGCGGCCCACTCCTCCACGTGCTCGACGGGGTCGAGGCCCGCCTGGCGCAGCTCGGCCTCGGCGAGGTCGTCGGGGTTGCCGCCGAGCTTGATGTCGGTACCACGGCCGGCCATGTTCGTGGCGACGGTGACGGCGCCCTTGCGGCCGGCCTGGGCGATGATCGGCGCCTCACGGTCGTGCTGCTTGGCGTTGAGCACCTCGTGCTGGATGCCGCGCTTGCTGAGCTGCTGCGAGAGGTACTCGGACTTCTCGACCGACGTCGTACCGACGAGGATCGGCTGGCCCTTCTCGTGCTTCTCCGCGATGTCGTCGACGACCGCGTCGAACTTGGCGACCTCGGTGCGGTAGATCAGGTCCGCCTGGTCCTTGCGGACCATCGGCTTGTTCGTCGGGATCGGGACGACGCCCAGCTTGTAGATCTGGTGGAACTCGGCGGCCTCGGTCATCGCCGTACCGGTCATGCCGGAGAGCTTGTCGTAGAGGCGGAAGAAGTTCTGCAGGGTGATCGTCGCAAGGGTCTGGTTCTCGTCCTTGATGTCCACCCCTTCCTTCGCCTCGATCGCCTGGTGCATGCCCTCGTTGTAGCGGCGGCCGGCGAGGATACGGCCGGTGTGCTCATCGACGATCATGACTTCGCCGTCGATGACGACGTAGTCCTTGTCCTTCTTGAACAGTTCCTTCGCCTTGATGGCGTTGTTCAGGTACCCCACGAGCGGGGTGTTCACCGACTCGTAGAGGTTGTCGATGCCGAGCCAGTCCTCGACCTTGGCGACGCCGGGCTCGTGGATGGCGACGGTGCGCTTCTTCTCGTCGATCTCGTAGTCGCCGGTCTCCTCGATGCCCTTCAGCTGGTTGCCCGGCTCGCCCTTCTTGAGGCGGGTGACGAGCTTCGCGAAGTCGCCGTACCACTTGGTCGCCTGGTCGGCGGGGCCGGAGATGATCAGCGGGGTACGGGCCTCGTCGACGAGGATGGAGTCGACCTCGTCGACCACCGCGAAGTTGTGGCCGCGCTGGACGAGCTCGTCCTGGGACCACGCCATGTTGTCGCGCAGGTAGTCGAAGCCGAACTCGTTGTTCGTGCCGTAGGTGATGTCGCAGCTGTACTGCTCGCGGCGCTGCGCCGGCGTCATGTTCGCCAGGATGCAGCCGACGCTCAGTCCCAGGAACTTGTGGACACGGCCCATCATCTCGGAGTCGCGCTCGGCCAGGTAGTCGTTGACCGTGATCAGGTGGACGCCCTTGCCGGACAGCGCGTTCAGGTACGTCGGCAACGTGCCGACCAGGGTCTTGCCCTCACCGGTCTTCATCTCGGCCACATAGCCGAGGTGGAGCGCGGCGCCGCCCATCAGCTGGACGTCGTAGGGGCGCTGGCCGAGGACGCGCCGGGCGGCCTCGCGCACGGTCGCGAAAGCCTCGGGCAGCAGGTCGTCGAGGGACTCGCCGTCCTCGAAGCGCTGCTTGTACTCATCCGTCAGCGCGCGCAGCTCGGCGTCGGAGAGACTCTCGAAGTCCTCTTCGATGGAGTTGACCTGGTCCGCGATGCGGTGCAGCTTGCGCAGGATCTTGCCTTCGCCTGCACGCATGATCTTCTGGAGGACGGACACGCGGTTGGTCTCCTTGCCGGTCGGGCCTGGCACGGTCGGTTACTCAAGCGACAGCCTGAGCAACGGCCATCGTATGCGAGGACCCCACCGCGCCGGGAGGTCTGCCGTGAGGTCCAACGGACAGGGCCCTCGGAAGGTGCCGGTAAGGGACACGAAAAGTGGTGACATCCCTCCCCGGGCCCGAGCACAATCGGGCGATGGACCCCGTGACACTGACCACCGACCGCCTGCGACTGCGCACGTTCACGCCCGCCGACATCGACGAGGTGTGCGCGGCGGTCCAGGATCCCGAGATCCAGCGGTGGGTGCCGGTCCCCTCACCGTACGCGCGCGTGGACGCGGAGTACTTCGTCCAGCACATGGTCGCGGACGGCTGGCGCACCGACACCGAGTACACCTTCGCCCTGCGCACCGAGGAGCACGGCCCAGTCCTCGGCGCGGTCTCGCTGCACCACCCGCGCGTGGGCACCTGGGAGATCGGCTACTGGACGGCCAAGGAGCACCGCGGCCACGGCTACATGACGGAAGCCGTCCTCGGCCTGGCCCGCTGGGCCTTCACCGACCTCGCCTGTACGCGCCTGGAGTGGCGGGCGGAGGTGGGCAACGTGGGCTCGCGCACGGTCGCCGAGAAGGCCGGCTTCACCATCGAGGGCGTACTGCGCTCGAGCCTGCTCAACAAGGCGGTGCTGCGTGACTGCTGGATCGGCGCGCTGCTCCCGTCGGACCTGGAACTGCCGGGCCCCCTGCCCTACCTGCCCGCCCCTGCCTGACTGTCAGTGGCCGCCTCTATCGTTTCGGGTATGACGACCTTGCCGCGTCCCGCCGCCGACCTGTCCGCCGACGAAGCCCGCCGCATCGCGCTGCGCGCCCAGGGCTTCCTCGGCGCGCCGGACCGCAGGGGCGGCGTCCGCGGCGTGCTGCGCCACCTCGGCGCGGTCCAGCTCGACACGATCTCGGTGCTGGCCCGCTCCCACGAGCTGATCCCGTACGCGCGCCTGGGCGCGGTCGGCCGCAAGAAGGTCGAGACCGCGTACTGGAGCGACCGGCACGCCTTCGAGTACTGGTCGCACGCGGCCTGCGTCCTGCCCATCGAGGAGTGGCCGCACTTCGCGTTCCGCCGCCGCGCCTACCGCTCCCGCCCGCACTGGCACCACGACCTGCCCGACGGCGCCTACGAGCAGGTGATCGAGCAGTTGCGCACCGAAGGCCCGCTCACCGCCACGGAGTTGGGCGGCGCGAAGAACAAGGGCGAGTGGTGGGACTGGTCCGAGTCGAAGATCGCCGTCGAGCGCGCGCTGATGTACGGCGAGGTGGTGTGCGTGGAGCGGCGCGGCTGGAAGCGGGTCTACGACCTGGCGGAGCGGGCGATCCCCGCCGGGCTGCTCCACGACGACCTCGACGACCAGGAGTGCGTGCGCCGCCTGGTCCGTCAGGCGGGCGAGGCGCTCGGCGTCGGCACGCGCGCGGACATCGCGGACTACCACCGCCTGAAGAGCGAGCAGTTCGACGCGGTGGTCGAGGCCACCGGTCTGGTCCCGGTGACGGTCCAGGGCTGGTCCAAGCCGGCCTGGGCCGATCCGGCGGCGCTCGCGTCGGCCCCGCGCGGCCGGCACCGCACCACGCTCCTGTCGCCCTTCGACTCCCTGGTCTGGGAGCGGGCCCGCACGGAGCGGATCTTCGGCTTCACGCACCGCCTGGAGGCGTACGTCCCCAAGCCGAAGCGGATCCACGGCTACTTCGCGATGCCGGTCCTGGCCGGCGGCCGCCTGGTGGGCCGGGTCGACCCGGGCCGCGAGGGCACCACGCTGGTCGCCAGGCAGGTCTCCCTGGACGGCCCGAAGGCGGTCCCCGCGGTCGCGCAGGCGCTGCTTGAGGCGGCGAGCTGGGTCGGCTGCGACAGCGTGCGCGTGGAGCGCATGGCGGACGCGCCGCTGCGCCAGGCCCTCGTCCGCGCGCTGGATTAGCGGCGGCCACCGGATGCCGGGTCAGCGGCGGCTACCGGATCTCGAGGATCTTCTCCCGCATCGCGTAGACCACGGCTTCCATCCGTGAGTGCAGTTGCAGCTTCTCCAGAATGTTGCGCACGTGGTTCTTCACGGTGTTCTCCGAGATGAACAACTCCTTGGCGATGTCCCGGTTGTTCATCCCGGTGGCGACGAGCTTGAGCACCTCCAGCTCCCGGTCGGTCAGCCGGGGCGCGGGCACCAGCCGGCGCTCGTCGGTGCGCTGGATCATCGACTTGAACTCGGTGAGCAGTTTCGACGCCATCGACGGGCTGATCTGCGACTGTCCGTCGGCCACCGCGCGAATGGCCGTGGCCACCTCGTCGGTCGAGATCTCCTTGAGGAGATAACCGGTCGCGCCCGCCTTGATCGCGTCGTAGAGGTCGGCTTCCTCGTCGCTGATCGTCAGCATGATGATTTTGGCGCTGGGTGCCACCTCCTTGATGGAGGTGCACGCCTCGATGCCGCCTCTCTTGGGCATCCGCACGTCCATGAGGATGATGTCCGGCAGCAGATCGGCCGCCTTGTCCACCGCCTCCGCCCCGTCACCCGCCTCGCCGACGACCTGGATGTCCTCCTCGGCAGCGAGGACGATCTCGAGGCCGCGCCGGAACAGCGCGTGGTCGTCCACCACAAGGACCCGGATGGGCTCCTTGCGCGGAGAGCCCGCGTCCGGTCCCATGCCGGAGCCGTCGTCGGCAGCGCCGGCGCTCTCGCTCCGCATCGGTCCGAAGCTGTCCGCCATCGTTCCTCCCCCTGAAGGCCGTGGCCCGTCTTCCTCTGCCGCACCAACCCGAGGCGCCGACACGCCGGTTGACCCGGCTCGGTCATGATTTCATGCCGCGGCGTCCGCGCGACGACGGTGCGGTGCACTGAGGGGTCGCACAAAGGTGCCCCCGGGGCGCACGCGCACTCCAGGGGCACCTGATGAGTGGGTTTTCGGACAGCCGGACCCGGGCGGGTTCAGCCGCCGATGGCGTCACCCGCGTCGGCGCTGCGGACTTCGGCGTCGGTCACCATGGGGTCGGTGCTGAGGTGGATGACGCCGTAGTCGTAGGCGTGGCGCCGGTAGACGACGCTCGGTTCCTTGGTCTCGGAGTCGACGAACAGATAGAAGTCGTGCCCGACCAGCTCCATCTCGTAGAGCGCCTGGTCGAGCGTCATGGGCGCCGCCACGTGCGTCTTCTCGCGCACGATGAGCGGGCCTTCACCCTGGACCTCGAGCGAACCCATCTTGGTGGTCGGTACGCCGTCGGTCTCGGTCTCGGTCCTGGCGATCGAACCGTCCCCGTTCAGCGTCGCCGCGTCCGGGACCACCTCGGCCACCTCGGCCGCCGAGATCCGCTTGGTGCCGCGCCGCGTCGACCGCTTGCCGTGCTCCTTGCGCAGGCGTGCGTCCAGCTTGTCCGTGGCGAGGTCGAGCGCCGCGTACGGGTCGCTCGCGGCGGCTTCCGCCCGGATGACCGGGCCCCGCGTGCGCAGCGTGATCTCCACGCGGTCGCAGCGGTCGGCCTGCCGGGGGTTGGGCTCCTTGGACACCTCGACGTCGAGGCTGATCACCTTGCCGTCGAGCTTCTGGATCTTCTCCAGCTTCAGCTTCTCGGCCACGTGCTTGCGGAACCGCTCCGGCACCTCGGTCTTGCGGCCCTTGACGACGATGTCCACGCAGAACTCCGTTCCCGGATCACTCCGCTGGTGTGGCGGAGCTTCTCCCTTTTGCACCAGACTCCGGCCACTTCCGGAGTCTCGGACTCGGTGACTTCCACCTCCTCCTCCCCCACGGACAAGATCTCCACCCCACCGTCCCGGGTGATTGCTGAATCTCCACGCAATCCCAAGGCACGGCATTCCGAAATGCGAGGCCCAGTGACTGACTTTCTCGGCCAAGTTCCTCACATCCGAACATATCTCGCCCGGACGGATGTCGTCACCCTCTACCGACTCGTACCTCCATTCAGATGAAATAACCCTCTCACTACCTGCAACGACGCAGATCGACGGTCAGTTCCGGTTTATTTCGAAAGAATCCGGAGAAGCGGCGATCACCGCCGCCCTGATCATGTCCGGGTCCGCCATTACGGGATCTGTCACTGAGCGTTCCCGTCCCGCTCCGGCGTCTCCGGTACCCGGTGCCGGACGCCTCGACGCACGCAGGGCGCGCGCCGCTTCCGCGAGCGAGGCACCGGTCGTCATGAGGTCGTCGACCAGCACGATCCGGCCAATTTCCATGAACAGCGCGCCGCTCCCGCCCGCCACCTCCAGCGCACCGGTCACGTTGGCGAGCCGCTGCGCGGCGTCGAGCCCCGCCTGGTCGGCCACCGCACGCCGCTGCCGCAGCACGGGGAGCACGCGGGCCGGCACCCCGGCCCGGCGCAGCTCGGCCGCCGCCGCGTACGCGATCCGCCGCATCGGATCGTGCCCGCGCGCCCGTACGGCGCCGGGGGCGGACGGCACGGGGACGATCGCCGTACCGGCGCCGGTGAGCCGCTGACCGTGCCCTGTAGGCCCGCCGGAGCCCCGGGCGGGGCGCCCCTGGCCGGGCAGCCCCTCGCGTACCGCCCCGGCGAGCGCCATGCCGAGCGGCCGGGCCAGTCCGAGGGCGCCGCGCTCCTTGTGGGCGAGGAGCGCGGACCGTACGGCGTCCCGGTACGGCGCGGCCGCGTGCACGACGGGCAGCCCGGGCGGCTCCGGGCACGGCCGCACCCGGCGGGGCACAGCGCCGTGCAACGCCACCGAGCACCGCGCGCACAGCGACGTACGAGCCCTGCCGCAGCCTGCGCACTGAGCCGGCAGCACCAGGTCGGAAAGGTCCTGCCACCACCCCCGCATACCCCCACTGTGCCAACCCGCACGCCGGGCTACCACCCCTGTGGACAACGGCCTGTGGACAACTGGGCGGCTCGGCGGTTCGGACCGCCTCGGACGGCGCGGCCCCGCCCCCGGAAAGGCCCGCCCCGGGTGGAGGCCCCGCCCGCTACCCCGGGTAGACCGGCGCCGTGCCCTCCTTCAGCACCGACTGCCACGCGGCCCCGGAGGGCAACCGCACGATCCCGTCGTCGGAGTGCGCCAGTAGCGGCAGCCGGTCGTCCTCGGACGCCGCGATCTCGCTCACCCGGGTCAGCCCCGGCAGGGCCTGTCCGGTCGGGGTGGACCCGTCGGACTGCACGTACCGCATCTGCTGCAGCTCACCGGCCTCCCGGCCGACCACCACGAGCCGGCTGCCGCCCGCCCAGGACACGGCCGTGACGTCCTCCATCTCCGGTGCCGCGACGCGCAGATCGGCCACCGAGTAATCGACGCCGTCCTCCCCGTCGGACTGCCGCTCGACCCTGCCGATCCGCAACGACGTCGTGCTCTTCTTCGCCATCGTGCCCTTCTCCCGCACCAGCAGCGCGGCCCGCGCACCGTCTGCGGACATCTTCACCGCCTCGATCCGGGCGCCGTCGGCGAGCCCTTCCACGGAGACCTGGCGCATCTTGTCGCCGAGGCCCTGTCCGAACACCAGCAGCCGCGGGTTCTTCGGGTCCCGGTCGGCCACCCACAGGTCCCCGCGCCCGTCCCAACTGGGCGCCGACAGACCGTCCTTCACATCCGCGGCACGGCTGCGCACCAGCGCGTCCCCCAGCGAGGCGCTGCTGACGAACGACGCCACATACAGCGACCGCCCGTCGCCCGACACCCCCGCCGCGCGCTCCTGGTCCCGGGAGACCGCCACGGAACGCAGGGGCTGCTCGCCCTCGCCCAACGGCCCCTGCACCCGCGCCGGATCCCGGTCGGAGCTGCTGTTCCCTGGCATCCGCACGAGGCGGCTCTTGGCGTCCAGGAAGTACTGGTCGTCCAGGGCGGAAGACCTGCGCGGCGCCACCAGCGCGTCGGCCTCGGACTCGCTCAGGGCGCACATGTAACGACCGTCGGCCCGCTTGAGCTCGACCTCGTCCACACTCGACGACGACAAGTCCCGCAACGAGAACAGCAGTTGGGCCGCCATCTCCTTGCACTTGGTCGGAGTGACCGCCTCGGCGTGCTTGTTCAGCGGCACCGTCAGCTTGTTCGCGTCGTCCGGGGCCAACGACTCCACGCCGTCCTTCAGCCCCGCGCCGGTCGGGAAGGCCGTCCGCACCGCACGGTCCAGCCAGCGCGTCGGCCCGGCTAGAACCTCCTTGACCGTCTGCGTCAACGGATCCGTCCACTGCCGTACGAAGACGGGGTCGGCGACGAGCTGCTTCTGCGGCGCCTCCGGCTCGGAGACCGAATCCACCGCGTAGTAGTACTTGTTGACGGACTGGTAGATCCGCTGGAAGTCGGACTCACCGAGCACGACGCCCGTCGGCAGGCTGTCGATCCGCCACTGGTTGCCCTTGGCGGTCTTGACCAGGGACAGGTGCAGGTTCGCGTCGTACTGGCCCGCCCCCGGCTGGTACGCCTGCTGCTGGTCGACCGTGGCGACCTGCTGGCCCGACAGCCTGAAGGACTGCCCCTCGTCCCCCCTGTTCTGCCGCCCGACGGGCCGCGCACTGGGTCCGTCGGCGAGCACGACGGTCTCCTGCCCGGGCCGCCAGCCCTTCGCCGCCTTCGGGGTCAGGTACTTACGAGCCATCGCATACGAGGGATCGTCGCTGGTCAGGGCCTCCAGGAAGCCATCGACGACGCTCGTGGGGCTGGCGCCGTCCCGCGGCGGCAACGCGAAGACGCGCACCTGAGAGTCCGGTCGCTGCGACGCCTCGACCGATTCGAGCCCGCCACCGTCCGGCATCGACGCGCACCCGGCGAGCACGACCGCACCGCACCCGGCCAACGCCCCCGCCCGCAGCCCACGCCACCGCCGCGGAGCCCGCTGCTCACCCACGACCGCCACCACTTCCCTCGTCGCGCCCGTCCGGATCCGGGACGTGCCGCCCGCCCACAGCCACGTCCCCCCGCCACGCACCGGAGTCGGCCCGCGGCTCGCCGTCACGACCGTTCCCGGCCCGCCCCGCCGCGCCCGCGGCCTCGTCCCGGCCGGTCTCACCGGCACGCGGCACCCGATCGCCCGGCTGCCGCGGCACACCCGCCGGGCCGTCGCCCTGGCTCATGCCGCCGCGGGAGACCACGCGCGAGCCGCTGCCCGGCAACGCCGTCGGGTCCGCGGACACCGCGGACTGTGCGAGCCGCGGCGCTATCGGGGCCTGGGCCGCCCCGGGCGACGTCTGGGCCGGCACCGTCGCCAGCTTCCGGCCCGCGCCCGGCGGCGGCTCCGCGTCACCGGTCCCACGCCCGCGCCGCGAGTCCTCCGGCTCCAGCGGTATCGGCGAACCGCGCAACGGCTCGTCGGCCGTCCGCGGCAAGGTGAGCCGGAACTGCGAACCACCACCCGGCTCGCCCCACGCCTGCAACCAGCCCCCGTGCAGCCGCGCGTCCTCAAGGGCGATCGACAGGCCGAGGCCCGTTCCGCCGGTGGTACGCGCGCGTGCCGGGTCGGCCCGCCAGAACCGGCTGAACACCCGCGTCGCCTCGCCCGGCTTCAGCCCGACCCCGTAGTCGCGCACGGCCACGGCGACCGCGCCGCCCGCGGCCGCGAGCCGCACCACGACATCCTTGCCCTCACCGTGCTCGACGGCGTTCACGACCAGGTTGCGCAGGACCCGCTCCACGCGGCGCGCGTCCGCCTCGGCCACCACCGGCTGCTCGTCGCCGACGACACGCACATGCGTGCCCTTGCGCTCGGCGAGCGGCTCGGCGCCCCCGACGACCCGGCGGACGACCTCGCGCAGATCTATCGGCTCGGCCTCCAGCGCGGCCGCACCGGCGTCGAACCGGCTGATCTCCAGCAGGTCGGCCAGCAACGACTCGAACCGGTCCAGCTGATCGGCGAGCAGCTCCGCGGAGCGCGCCGTCACCGGATCGAAGTCGGCCCGCGCCTCGTGGATGACATCGGCGGCCATCCGTACGGTCGTCAGCGGCGTCCGCAGCTCATGACTCACGTCGGAGACGAACCGCCGCTGCATCCGGGACAGGTCCTCCAGCTGCTGGATCTTCAGATGCAGGTTCTGCGCCATCTTGTTGAAGGCTTCGCCGAGCCGCGCGATGTCGTCCTCGCCGGTCACCTTCATACGTTCCTGGAGACGCCCCGCGGAGAGCCGCTCGGCCACTCCGGCCGCCATCCGCACGGGCGTCACGACCTGCCGTACGACGAGCCAGGCGATGGCGCCGAGCAGCACCACCACGAAGAGCCCCGCCGTCGCGAGCGTGCCCTTCACCAGCCCCAGGGATTTCTCCTCCTGGGTCAGCGGGAAGAGGTAGTACAGCTGGTAGGCATGGCCCTGCGGGTCGGTGAGCCGCTTGCCGATGACCAGGCCGGGCTGCGACTCCTCGTCCCCGTCGTAGACGATCCGGGCGTACTCCTGCGACGCGCCGGTCATCCGGTCGACCCGCGCGCGCAGGTCGTCGGGCACGCTGCGGTCCGGCACCACGCCACCGGAGCCTCGCGGCCCCCGCCCGTTGCCGCTGTCCGTGTCGCCGGGGCTGAGCGTCACCACATCGAAGGCGCCCTTGCCACCGCTGGAGAGCTGGGCGACGAGATCGTTCAGCCAGCTGTTGGGAATCTGATTGGTGCGGCTGTCGTCGGACGTGCCGCCGCGCACCCCGGCCACGGCCGAGTCCGCCTTGTCCTTGGCCGCGCGGAAACCGCCCTCGGCCTGGCTCTGCGACGCCTTCACCTTCGCGTCGAGCAGCCCGTTACGCACCGAGCCGATGACGACGATGCCGAGCAGCAGCACGACACCGAGCGACATCAGCAGCGTCGTGACGACCACCTTCAGCTGGATGTTGCGCCGCCACAGCCGCATCGCGGGCAACAGCGGACGCCGCACCCAGCGCGTGAACAGACGCAGCACCGGGCTGCCGTTCATCCCGCCCTGGAGCAGCAGTCCGCTGTCCATGACCCGGCGCAGCCAGGAGCCACGCCCGGCCGCCGTGCCCACAGGCCGCTCCGGCCGAGATCCCGGTTTCCCGGACGCCGAAGCGGCACTGTCCCGGGTCACGTCAGCTCGGTCCGGCCTTGTAACCGACGCCACGGACGGTCACCACGATCTCCGGACGCTCGGGGTCCTTCTCGACCTTCGAACGCAGCCGCTGCACGTGCACGTTGACCAGACGGGTGTCCGCCGCGTGCCGGTAGCCCCACACCTGCTCCAGGAGTACCTCACGCGTGAACACCTGCCACGGCTTGCGCGCGAGAGCGACCAGCAGGTCGAACTCCAGCGGCGTCAGCGCGATCGACTGCCCGTCCCGCTTCACCGAGTGCCCGGCCACATCGATGACCAGGTCACCTATGGCCAACTGCTCGGGGGCGGGCTCCTCCGACCTCCGCAGCCGCGCCCGTATACGGGCCACGAGCTCCTTCGGCTTGAACGGCTTCACGATGTAGTCGTCAGCGCCCGACTCCAGGCCCACGACCACATCGACGGTGTCGCTCTTGGCCGTGAGCATCACGATCGGTACCCCGGACTCCGCCCTGATCAGGCGGCACACCTCGATGCCGTCCCTACCGGGCAGCATCAGGTCGAGGAGAACCAGATCGGGCTTGGTCTCACGGAAAGCGGCCAGCGCCTTGTCGCCGTCAGCTACGAACGACGGCTCAAAACCTTCACCACGCAGCACAATGCCGAGCATCTCGGCCAGTGCGGTGTCGTCGTCGACGACAAGGACTCGTCCCTTCATGGACCACATCATCCCATTAGCTCATCGTTACCTGGCGTGACCTGGAACACAGCTCACCCAGACTCGCACCTGTCACAGGCGAAACAACGCCCCACTCGGTGACGATTGCCGTCACCAGCTCCGGCGGCGTCACGTCGAACGCGGGGTTGTACGCCTGCGTTCCCAGTGGTGCCACCGGAATTCCGCCACCTGCCTCCATCCCGGCCAGCGGCGCCTGAGGCGCCGTGACCTCCGTCACTTCATGGCCCGCCCGCTGCTCCACCTCGATGGACGCCCCGTCGGGAGTCGCCGGATCCACGGTCGTCACCGGCGCCACCACGATGAACGGCACGTGGTGATAGCGCGCCAGCACGGCGAGCGGATAGCTCCCCACCTTGTTGGCCACCGAACCGTCGGCGGCGATCCGGTCCGCCCCGATGAGCACGGCATCCACCTCACCTGCGGCGAAGAGCGACCCGGCGGCGTTGTCCGTGAGCAGTGTGTACGCCATCCCGTTGCGTGCGGCCTCGTACGCGGTCAGCCGTGCGCCCTGGAGCAGCGGCCGCGTCTCGTCCACCCACAGCCGGCGCAGTCGCCCCACCCGGTGCGCGGCGAGCGCGACGGCGAAGGCGGTGCCCTCCCCGCCGGAGACCAGCGCCCCGGTGTTGCAGTGCGTCAGGATCCGATGGTTGCCACCCGGCAGCAGCTCATCGAGCAGCCGCAGCCCGTGCTCGGCCATCTTGGTGCTGGCCGCGGCGTCCTCCTGGTGCAGCGCCCGCGCGGCGGCGAGCGCCGCAGCGGCGGCCCGCTCCCGCACGGCCGTCTCGCCGCCCGTCCCGTCCGCGAGCGCGGCACGGTACGCCTCCTGCGCACGGCGCACGCCGTACCCGAGATTGACCGCGGTGGGCCGCGCCCCGGCCAGCGCGTCCGCGGCATCCCGTACGTCGAACCCCCGGGCAGCCGCGAGCGCCACCCCGTAGGCCCCGGCGATGCCGAGCAGCGGAGCACCGCGCACGGACAGGGAGCGGATCGCCTGCACGAGCCCTTGCGGATCCGTGCACACCAGCTCGACCTCCTCGGCCGGCAACCGTGTCTGGTCGAGCACCACCAGAACCGGTCCCTCGGCCGGTTCCTCCCACCGGATCGCCGGTATGTCGATGGCCTTGGGCTGTATGTCCTCGCTGGGCCGTATGTCCTCGCCGTTTTGCGCGTACTGATCAGCCATCTACTCAGTCTGCCCCGTACAGGCCCGACAATTGAAGGTGTCCAGCCTCTACGGGCCCAGGTCACCTGGCCCCCGCCCCATGGCACGATGGCAGCCAACCTGCCGCCGCGACCGCGGACGGGCACCTTGAAGGAGCGACGATGAACGACTCTCCGGGCTGGGCATCGCCCGGATCCGCCCCCTCCGACGGCCCCGACGGCAACCGCCGGGACGGGCAGGGCGGCGACGCCCAGGGTGCCGAGCCGCAGGATGCCGCGAGCCAGGGCCCCCAGTGGTCCAAGGAGCAGCCGCCGCCCGCCCAGTGGTCCGCCCCCTCCGGCTCGCCCGCTCCCGGCTCCGGTCCCGCTCCCGACCAGACACCGCCACCTCCGCCGGCCCCCGGCCAGGACGGCCAGGGCCAGAACCGTCAGGGCTGGGGCGGTCAGGGCTGGGGCGGCCAAGGCTGGGGCCAGGCACCCGGCGGCGGCCAGTGGGGGTCCGGCGGCTGGGGCGGCCCGCCGAGCGCCGCCAAGCCCGGCGTCATCCCGCTGCGCCCGCTCGGCGTCGGCGAGATCCTCGACGGCGCCGTCTCCACGATGCGCACCCACTGGCGCACCGTCCTCGGCATCTCGCTCGCCGTCGCCGTACTCACCGAGCTCCTCGTCGTCCTCCTCCAGGGCTTCGTCCTCAGCGACTCGACCACCGACGCCCTCGACGACCCCAGCGCCAGCGCCTCCGAGGTCACCCGCGCCATGGGCGGAATACTGGCCGGCTCCGGCGTGGTCCAGGTCGTCACGCTCCTCGGCACGATCATCGCCACGGCCCTGCTCACCACGGTCACCAGCCGCGCCGTGATCGGCACGTCGGTCACCACGGGAGAGGCGTGGCGCGACGCCCGGCCTCAGGTCCTCAAACTGCTCGGTCTGACGCTGCTGCTGCCGCTGATCGCCGCCCTCGTCGTGCTGGTCGGCACGGTCCCCGGCCTCCTCCTCATCGCGCTCGGCTCGTCGGACGGCGGCCTCGCCCTCGCGGTCATCGGCGGCCTCGCCGGGCTCGTGGTCGCGATCTGGCTCATGATCCGCTTCTCGCTCGCCTCGCCCGCGCTGATGCTGGAGAAGCAGACCGTCCGCAAGGCGATGAGCCGCTCCACGAAGCTCGTCCGCGGCTCGTGGTGGCGGGTCTTCGGCATCCAGATCCTCGCGTCGATCATCGCCGGCGTCGTGGCGTCGATCATCCTGGTCCCCTTCAGCCTCGTCGCCGGAGCGGTCAGCGGCGACGGCATGGGCAGCTTCCTCGACGCCGGCACCGATGTGGGCTGGACCTTCCTGATCATCAGCGGCATCGGCGCGGTGGTCGGCTCCACCATCACCTTCCCGATCACCGCGGGCGTCACCGTGCTGCTCTACATAGACCAGCGCATCCGCCGCGAGGCCCTCGACATCGAACTCGCCCGCGCTGCGGGCCTCCAGGGCTACGGGGACACCCCTGGCGCCACCCCGGGGAGCTGATGCGGTGAGCGCGCCAGGGGGAGTGCTCACCGCCACGTCCCGGCTGACGAGCACCGGCGACGAGCCACCGGTGACGATCCCGCGCGACGCCGCGCGGGAAGCGGCCGAGCGGGAGCTGTCCAGGCCCGCGTACCACGAGAACGACCCGAGCTGGTTCATCCGCGCCCTGAACAAGTTCTGGGAGTGGGTCGACAAGCTGTTCTCCGCCGCCTCCGGCGCCGCTCCGGGCGGCACGCTCGGCCTGGTCGTGATCCTGCTCGCCGTCGTGGCCGTGGCGATCGCCCTGTGGTGGCGCCTCGGCACCCCGCACCGCTCCCCCGCCACCGCCGCACCCCTCTTCGACGACCGCCCGCGCAGCGCAGCCGAACACCGCTCGGCCGCCGACGCGCACGCCGCCCAGGGCCACTGGAACCAGGCCGTGCAGGAGCGGATGCGCGCCCTCGTCCGCTCCCTCGAGGAACGCGCCCTGCTGGACCCGCGCCCCGGCCGCACCGCCGACGAGGCCGCCACCGAAGCGGCCCGGCCGCTCCCCGGGCACGCGGAGCGCCTGCACGCGGCAGCCCGCGACTTCGACGACGTCGCGTACGGCGGCCGCGCCGCGACCCCCGCCACGTACCAGCGCCTGACCGCCCTGGACACCGAGGTGGAGCGCACGCCCCCGTCCCTGGCCGCCACCCCGGGAGCGGCCCGGTGACCGCACCCCGCACCCCGAACCCTGGCCACGACAGCCACGACAGCGGCAACGGCAACCAAGAAGACGCGCGGCCAGCCACCGCCGCGCCGCCCACGCCCGCGCCCACTGCCACTGCCACTGCCACTGCCACTGCCACTGCCACGCTCACGGTGGCCCCGCCACCTCTGGCCCCCGCCTCTGACTCCACCTCCGTGACGCCCACGGCCCGCCAGATCTGGACCCGCACGCGAGGCATCGCCCTGGCCCTGGTCCTCCTCCTGGCAGCCGGCGTCGCCATCGCGGCCGTCCGCTCCGGAGAGAAGCACGGCACGCTCGACCCGCGCTCCGCCGACCAGTACGGCAGCCGGGCCGTCGCCGAACTCCTCGCCGACCGCGGCGTGGACACCCGCCTGGTCACCACGACCGCCGAGGCCCGCGCCGCGACCGACCGCGACACCACCCTCCTGGTCGCCGTCCCCGACCTGCTCACCCCGCACCAGCAGGAGCAACTCCGGGCCGCGACCGACGACTCCGGCGGCCGTACGCTCCTCGTCGCCCCCGGCGCCGCATCGGTCGGCCGGCTCGCCCCCGGGGTCACCGCGGACCCCGCGCCCAGCACCGACACCACGCTCGCCCCCGGCTGCGACCTGCCTGCGGCCCGCCGCGCCGGCCCCGCCGACACGGGCGGCCACCGCTATGACGTGCCGGACGCCGGCTCCGGCGACGCCTGCTATCCGAGCGACGGCGCCCCGACACTCCTGCGCCTCCCCTCGGCCACCGCCAGCGGCGACACCGTGATCCTCGGCTCCCCCGACATCCTTCTCAACGACACCATCGACGAGCAGGGCAACACCTCGCTCGCTCTCCAACTCCTCGGTACCCGCACCCACTTGGTCTGGTACCTCCCCTCCCTCTCGGACGACACCGCGGCCGGCGACGCACAGAACGACCGCAGCTTCCTCGACCTGATCCCCTCGGGCTGGCTCTGGGGCACCCTTCAACTCTTCGTCGCGGCAGCCCTCGCCGCCCTGTGGCGCGCACGCCGCCTGGGCCCCCTGGTCGCCGAGCGCCTGCCCGTCGCGATCCGCGCCTCCGAAACCGTCGAAGGCCGCGCCCGCCTCTACCGCAAGGCGAACGCCCGCGACCGCGCCGCCACGGCGCTGCGTATCTCCACCCGCACCAAGCTCGCCCCCCTCATCGGCATCCCCCCGTCCCAGGCACACACGCCCGAGACCTTCCTCCCGGCCCTGGCGCGCCAACTCCCCACGCCCGCCCAGGACCTGCACACCCTCCTCTTCGGCCCGCCACCCGCGACCGACGCAGCGCTCATCGCACTCGCCGACCACCTCGACGCCCTCGAAAGAGAGGTACGCCATTCATGATGGACCCGACCACTGACAATGCCGGGCCCACGACCGATCCCCGCAGCTCAAGGGCGTCTTTGGAAGCCCTGCGCGCCGAGATCGCCAAGGCCGTGGTCGGCCAGGACCCCACCGTCACGGGCCTGGTCGTGGCTCTCCTCTGCCGCGGCCACGTCCTGCTCGAAGGAGTCCCCGGCGTAGCAAAAACGCTTCTTGTGCGAGCACTCGCCGCATCCCTCGAACTCGACACCAAGCGCGTCCAGTTCACCCCGGACCTGATGCCCAGCGATGTCACGGGCTCCCTCGTCTACGACACCCACACCTCCCGGTTCTCCTTCCAGCCGGGCCCGGCGTTCACCAACCTCCTCCTCGCGGACGAGATCAACCGCACCCCGCCCAAGACCCAGTCCTCGCTCCTCGAAGCGATGGAGGAGCGCCAGATCACGGTCGACGGCACCCCGCGCCCGCTCCCGGACCCGTTCGTGGTCGTGGCGACCCAGAACCCGGTCGAGTACGAAGGCACGTACCCCCTCCCCGAGGCCCAACTGGACCGCTTCCTGCTTAAGTTGAACGTCCCCCTGCCCACCCGGCAGGACGAGATCGACGTCCTGAACCGCCACGCGGCCGGCTTCAACCCCCGCGACCTGCACGCGGCGGGCATCCGCCCGGTGGCCTCGGCGGCAGACCTCGAAGCGGCCCGTTCCGCGGTCGCGAAGACCACGATCTCCCCGGAGATCACGGCGTACGTCGTCGACATCTGCCGGGCGACCCGCGAATCCCCGTCGCTCACCCTCGGCGTCTCTCCGCGAGGCGCCACCGCTCTGCTCTCGACGGCCCGCGCCTGGGCCTGGCTGACCGGCCGCGACTACGTCATCCCCGACGACGTCAAAGCCCTCGCCCTCCCCACCCTCCGCCACCGCGTCCAACTGCGCCCGGAGGCGGAAATGGAAGGCGTCACCCCGGACTCGGTGATCAACGCGCTCCTCACCCACGTCCCCGTCCCCCGCTGACAAGGCCGGAGACCACACGACATGGCCCTCACCGGACGTACGGCCCTGCTCGCCGCCCTGGGCTCCCTCCCCATCGGGATCTGGGAGCCCAGCTGGACGGGCATCCTCGCCGTCAACGCCCCCCTGGCCCTGGCCTGCGCCTGCGACTTCGCCCTGGCCGCCCCCGTACGCCGCCTGCGCCTGACCCGCTCCGGCGACACTTCCGTACGCCTCGGAGACCCGGCCGACGTCACCCTCACCCTCACCAACCCCTCGCGCCGCCTGCTGCGCGCGCGGCTCCGCGACGCCTGGCCCCCCAGCGCCTGGCGACCGGGCACGGAGTACGACGCGTCCCGCCACCGCGTGACGATCCCCGCGGGCGAACGCCGCCGCGTCACGACCCGCCTCCTGCCCACCCGCAGAGGCGACCGCCGAGCGGACCGCGTGACCGTCAGCTCCTACGGCCCCCTCGGCCTGTTCACCCGCCAGGGCACCCACGCCGTCCCCTGGACGGTCCGCGTCCTGCCGCCTTTCCACAGCCGTAAGCACCTCCCCTCCAAACTGGCCCGCCTGCGCGAACTCGACGGCCGCACCAGCGTCCTGACCAGGGGCGAGGGCACCGAGTTCGACAGCTTGCGCGAGTACGTACCCGGGGACGACACCCGTTCCATCGACTGGCGCGCGACTGCCCGCCAGTCATCCGTGGCCGTCCGCACCTGGCGCCCGGAACGCGACCGGCACATCCTGCTGGTCCTCGACACGGGCCGCACCTCGGCGGGCCGCGTGGGCGACGCGCCCCGCCTCGACGCCTCGATGGACGCGGCCCTCCTCCTGGGAGCTCTGGCCTCCCGCGCCGGAGACCGCGTGGACCTGCTCGCCTACGATCGCCGCGTCCGCGCCCTGGTCCAGGGCCGCACGGCCGGCGAAGTCCTCCCGGCGCTGGTCAACGCCATGGCCCCGCTCGAGCCGGAGTTGGTCGAGACAGACGCCCGCGGCCTCACCGCCACAGCCCTGCACACGGCCCCACGCCGCTCCCTCATCGTCCTTCTTACGTCCCTGGAGGCGGCCCCCGTCGAGGAGGGCCTCCTTCCGGTCCTGGCCCGCCTGACCAAACGCCACACGGTGATCGTGGCCTCCGTCGCGGATCCGGCGATCGAGACGATGGCCGCGTCCCGTGGCACAACGGATGCCATCTACAACGCGGCTTCAGCAGCGCAGGCGAAGGCGGAGCGTCTCCGCACGGCTGACAAGCTCACTCGTCACGGCGTCACGGTCGTGGACGCGACGCCTGCAGAGTTGGCTCCCGCTCTCGCGGATGCCTACCTGTCTCTGAAGTCAGCCGGCCGTCTCTGAATTGGATAGCCCCGCCGACCAGGCGGGGCCCGAGACAACAGCACTCATTTCCATCCCCTAAAACGCAGAAAACCCCCGTCCGGTATCCCCGGACGGGGGTTTTCTCTACAAATAGTTCGGCGGCGTCCTACTCTCCCACAGGGTCCCCCCTGCAGTACCATCGGCGCTGTAAGGCTTAGCTTCCGGGTTCGGAATGTAACCGGGCGT
>NZ_JBVIFR010000020.1:0-154477 GCF_055571235.1 Streptomyces sp. NPDC030991 | reverse complement strand
CCCCCCCCCCCCCCCCCCCCCCCCCCCCCCCCCCCCCCCCCCCCCCCCCCCCCCCCCCCCCCCCCCCCCCCCCCCCCCCCCCCCCCCCCCCCCGGCCGCTGTGCGCGGCAGACTGCTTCCGGTACGAGACCTACGCCTCGAACACCTCACGCACCAGCTGCTCCTGCTCGGCCTGGTGGCGCTTGGCGGAGCCGACCGCGGGCGAGGAGCCGTGCGGACGCGAGATGCGCCGCAGGCGCTCGGCACCCGGGATGTCGGCGCCGACGGCCAGGTCCAGGTGGTCGATCAGGTTGAGCGCGATGAACGGCCAGGCACCCTGGTTCGCCGGCTCCTCCTGCGCCCACAGGTACTTCTCGGCGTTCGGGTACTTGGCGATCTCGGCCTGGAGCTCGGTGCCCGGCAGCGGGTACAGCCGCTCGACGCGGATGATCGCGGTGTCGGTGACGCCGCTCTTCTTCCGCTCGGCCTCCAGGTCGTAGTACAGCTTGCCCGCCACGAAGACGACCTTGCGGACCGCGTTCGCGTCCACCGAGTCGTCGCCGATGACCGGACGGAAGCTGCCCGTCGTGAACTCCTCCACCTTCGACGCGGCGGCCTTGAGGCGCAGCATCGACTTCGGGGTGAAGACCACCAGCGGCTTGTGGTGCGGGTTGTGCACCTGCCACCGCAGGAGGTGGAAGTAGTTCGACGGCAGCGTCGGCATGGCGACCGTCATGTTGTTCTGCGCGCAGAGCTGGAGGAAGCGCTCGGGGCGGGCGGACGAGTGGTCCGGGCCCTGGCCCTCGTAGCCGTGCGGGAGGAGCAGCGTGACGCCGGAGGTCTGGCCCCACTTCTGCTCGGCGGCCGAGATGTACTCGTCGACGACCGTCTGCGCGCCGTTGACGAAGTCACCGAACTGCGCTTCCCACAGCACGAGCGACTCGGGACGCGCGAGCGAGTAACCGTACTCGAAGCCCATGACCGCGTACTCGGAGAGCAGCGAGTCGTAGACGTTGTAACGGGCCTGCTCGGGCGAGAGGTACAGCAGCGGCGTGTAGTCCTCGCCGGTCTCCCGGTCGATGAGGACCGCGTGGCGCTGGCCGAAGGTGCCGCGGCGCGAGTCCTGGCCGGAGAGGCGCACCGGGGTGCCCTCCAGCAGGAGCGAGCCGACGGCGAGGGTCTCGCCCATGCCCCAGTCGATCGTGCCGTCCTCGATCATCGCCGCGCGGCGCTGGAGCTGCGGCAGCAGCCGCGGGTGCACCGTGACGTTGTCGGGGATGTTGACCTGGGACTCGGCGATGCGCTTGACGACCTCCTGGGAGATCGCCGTCTGCACGGCCACGGGGAACTCGGGCTGCGGCTCCGGGAGCTGGGCGTCGCCCGGCTGTGCGACGGCCTCGCGGACCTCGGTGAAGACCTTCTCCAGCTGGCCCTGGAAGTCCTGCAGCGCCTGCTCGGCCTCTTCCAGGGTGATGTCGCCGCGACCGATGAGGGACTCGGTGTAGAGCTTGCGCACCGAGCGCTTCTTGTCGATCAGGTCGTACATCAGCGGCTGCGTGAACGCCGGGTTGTCCGACTCGTTGTGACCGCGGCGGCGGTAGCAGATGAGGTCGATGACGACGTCCTTGTTGAACGCCTGGCGGAACTCGAAGGCCAGACGGGCAACGCGGACGACGGCCTCGGGGTCGTCGCCGTTCACGTGGAAGATCGGCGCCTCGATCATGCGGGCCACATCGGTGGCGTACATGGAGGAGCGCGAGGACTCCGGGGCGGCGGTGAAGCCGACCTGGTTGTTGATGACGATGTGGACCGTGCCGCCCGTGCGGTAGCCGCGCAGCTGCGACATGTTGAGCGTCTCGGCGACCACACCCTGGCCCGCGAAGGCCGCGTCACCGTGGAGGGCGACGGGCAGGACCGTGAAGTCCGTGCCGCCCTTGTTGATGATGTCCTGCTTGGCGCGGACGATGCCCTCGATGACCGGGTCGACCGTCTCCAGGTGGGACGGGTTCGCGGCGAGGGAGACCTTGATCTGCTCGCCGTCGAGACCGGTGAAGGTGCCCTCGGCGCCCAGGTGGTACTTGACGTCGCCGGAGCCGTGCATCGACTTCGGGTCGAGGTTGCCCTCGAACTCGCGGAAGATCTGCGCGTACGACTTGCCGACGATGTTGGCCAGCACGTTCAGCCGGCCGCGGTGGGCCATGCCGATGACGACCTCGTCGAGGCGGGCCTCGGCGGCGGAGTCGATGACCGCGTCGAGCAGCGGGATGACGGACTCGCCGCCCTCCAGGGAGAAGCGCTTCTGGCCGACGTACTTCGTCTGCAGGAAGGTCTCGAACGCCTCGGCCGCGTTCAGCCGGCGCAGGATGCGCAGCTGCTCCTCGCGCTCCGGCTTGGAGTGCGAGCGCTCGATGCGGTCCTGGATCCACTTGCGCTGCTTCGGGTCCTGGATGTGCATGAACTCGACGCCGGTGGTGCGGCAGTACGAGTCGCGCAGCACACCGAGGATGTCGCGCAGCTTCATCATCGACTTGCCGGCGAAACCGCCGACGGCGAACTCGCGCTCCAGGTCCCACAGGGTGAGGCCGTGCTCGGTGATGTCCAGGTCGGGGTGCTTGCGCTGCTTGTACTCCAGCGGGTCGGTGTCGGCCATGACGTGGCCGCGGACCCGGTAGGAGTGGATCAGCTCGAAGACCCGCGCGGCCTTGGTGACGTCGTCGTCGTGGCTGGCGTCGATGTCCTTGAACCAGCGGACCGGCTCGTAGGGGATGCGCAGGGCCTTGAAGATCTCGTCGTAGAACTCGCCCTCACCGAGGAGGAGGTTCGCGACGACGCGCAGGAACTCGCCGGAGGCGGCGCCCTGGATGACCCGGTGGTCGTAGGTCGACGTGAGCGTCATGACCTTCGAGATGCCGAGCTTGTTCAGCGTGTCCTGGGACGTGCCCTGGAACTCGGCCGGGTAGTCCATCGAGCCGACGCCCATGATGACCGACTGTCCGGGCATCAGGCGCGGGACCGAGTGGACGGTGCCGAGGCCGCCGGGGTTGGTCAGGGAGACCGTCACACCGGTGAAGTCGTCCATGCCGAGCTTGCCGTCGCGGGCGCGGCGGACGATGTCCTCGTAGGCCTGCCAGAACTCGAAGAAGTTCAGCGTCTCGGCCTTCTTGATGCCCGCGACGACCAGCTGACGGTCGCCGTTGGGCTTCACGAGGTCGATGGCGAGGCCGAAGTTGATGTGCTCCGGCTTGACCAGCGTCGGCTTGCCGTCCTTCTGCGCGAAGGAGTAGTTCATCGACGGCATGGCCTTGATGGCCTGCACCATGGCGTACCCGATGAGGTGCGTGAAGGAGATCTTCCCGCCGCGGGCGCGCTTGAGGTGGTTGTTGATGACGATGCGGTTGTCGAACAGCAGCTTCACCGGGACGGCGCGCACGGACGTGGCCGTGGGGACCTCGATGGAGGCGTTCATGTTCTTCGCGACGGCTGCGGCGGGTCCGCGCAGCGTCACGAGCTCGGGGCCGGCGGGGGCCTCGGTCGTCACTGGTTCAGCCTTCTTCGGAGCGGGGGCGGCGGGTGCTGCGGGGGCGGCCTTCGCGGCGGCGGGCGCGGCCGGCGCGGGAGCCGGGGCGGCGGCCGGTGCGGGAGCCGCGGCAGCGGGCTTCGCGGGTGCCGGTGCGGCGGCGGCCGGGGCCGGGGCCTGCGCGGCGGGCGCCGGCTGAGCCGGGGCCGCGGGCTTCTGGGCCGGCGCCGCGGTCGGCGCAGCCCCCGCGGCTGCGGCACCTGGCTTGTAGTCGGCGAAGAAGTCCCACCAGGCTCGGTCGACCGAATTCGGGTCCTGGAGGTACTGCTGATAGATCTCGTCGACGAGCCACTCGTTGGGACCGAAGGCGGCAGCAGGGTTTTTGCCCTGCCCGGCTTGGTCGGTCTCGGTGGAGATGCTCGAGTTACTGGGGGACTGTGGCGACACGGCGTGAACCGCCCTCTTCCGCTTCTCACAAGGTGATGGACAGCGGGAATAAAGGCTACGCCTCCATCGGCGGCACGTGCAGACCGGGCCGGTGATCCGTCGTGTAAGTCACACTGGAACTTGTGTTTCGGGCCGGGAAATGGCGGGAAACAACCGGGGTTTCGGTACGTTCGGATCCGCGCCCGGCCCCTATGGGTACGCCTGGACGCGGCTTGACCTCCGCCTGACCGAAACCCTACGTCAACTTTGCGGTCGTGGTTCTCCCGGAAGAGTGACCTTGATCCGGCAGCCGCGCGCCGATTCGGCCACGCCGATCCGGCCCCCGTGCAGGTCCACGGCCCAGCGGGCGATGGCGAGGCCGAGGCCCGTGCCACCGTCCCCCTTGCCCTTCGCGTTACCTGCGTTCCCGCGGTTGAAACGCTCGAAGACCCGGTGCCACTCCGACTGCGGGATGCCGGGGCCCTCGTCGAGCACCTCAAGATCCAGCGACTCGGGGGAGAGCCCGCGCCGCGCCCGTACGGTGACGCGGCCGTGCGGCGGAGAGTGCTTCACGGCGTTGTCGATGAGGTTCGCCACGACCTGGTGGATGCGCTCCGGGTCGGCGTGCGCGGTCAGCTCGGGCGGGGAGACGTCGAGGTGGAGATGGACGTCGGTACGTGTGTGGGTGCCGGAACCGGAGGCGATGCCCGCGCGCTGGGACACCGCCATGTTCGCTTCCTTGAGCACGCCCGACAGATACGGCCAGACCTCGAAGCGGCGGGCCTTGAGCGGGACCACGCCGTTGTCGAGGCGCGACAGGTCGAGCAGGGTCTCGACGAGCCGGCCGAGCCGCTCCGTCTGCTTCAGCGCGGTGCGCATCGTCTCGGGGTCGGCCGACATGACGCCGTCGACGACGTTCTCCAAAACCGCGCGCAGGCCCGCGATCGGGGTGCGCAGCTCGTGCGAGACGTTCGCGACCAGCTCCTTGCGCTGCTGGTCCTGCGCCGCCAGCTCGTCGGCCATGCGGTTGATCGTGACCGCCAGGTCGCCCAGCTCGTCACGGCGGTCCGCGCCCCGCACCCGGCGGGTGTAGTCACCGTTGGAGATGGAGCGGGCCACCGTGTTCATCTCGTCGAGCGGCGCGGTGAGGCTGTGCGCGACGAACTGCGTGATCAACAGGGTCGCGATGATCGAGAACACGGTGATGAAGCGCAGCTCCGTCGCCGTGTACATCGCCACCATCAACAGGCCCGTGGTGATGAAGACGGAGACGACGACGAGCGTGCCGAGCTTCGCCTTGATCGAGAAGGGGCGCAGGCCGCCCGTCGCCCAGAGCGGGCTCAGGGGGTTCGGCCTGTGGGGGCGGCCGTACGGTGCCCGGTCCCCGGTGCTCATGGGTTCGGCGTCTCCAGCGCGTAGCCCACGCCGTGCACGGTGCGGATCCGCTCCGCGCCGATCTTCCGGCGCAGCGCCTTGATGTGGCTGTCGACGGTGCGGGTGCCCGAGGCGTCCGCCCAGTCCCAGACCTCGGCGAGCAGCTGCTCGCGGGAGAGGACGGCGCGCGGGGTGTTCGCCAGGCAGACCAGGAGGTCGAACTCGGTCGGCGTGAGGTGGACGTCCTCGCTGCGGACCCGGACCCGGCGCTGTGCGTGGTCGATCTCCAGCTCGCCGAGGCGCAGGATGCCGCTGCGGGGCGTCGCTGCGGCGATCGCCGCCCGCTCGACCCGGCGCAGGAGCACGTGGACCCGCGCCGCCAGTTCCCGCATGGAGAACGGCTTGGTCATGTAGTCGTCGGCGCCGACGCCGAGCCCGACGAGCATGTCCGTCTCGTCGTCGCGTGCCGTCAGCATCATGACCGGGACCGGCCGCTGTGCCTGCACGCGGCGGCAGACCTCGAGCCCGTCGAAGCCGGGCAGCATGATGTCGAGGATCAGCAGGTCGGGCTGCCATGCCTCGGCCGTGTCGACCGCCGCCGGGCCGTCCTGTGCGGTTTGCACGAGGAATCCCTCGGCCCGCAGCCGGGCGGCGATGGCGTCCACGATCGTCGGGTCGTCCTCGACGACCAGAACCCTTCGCTGGGCGCCCGGGGTCGCCGTGCTGCCGTTCTGGGAGGTGTGTGTCTGCTCCATCGCCCCGCCCCTGAATGCGCGCCGTCCTGACGCGCTTGACGCTTGAATGATCTGGGTTTCGAACGTCAGCGTACGGGGAGTTACCGCCGGTCGGCTACGCGGCCCGTACTGCGAGGTGCACCACGTCGGGTACGCCTCGGACAACCGGGATCTCTTCGGTGCGGACCGCCCGGAATCCGGCATTCCGCAAGGTTCCTTCGAAATTTGCGGACGGCTGTGCGGACCAAACGGCCAGCACGCCACCGGGGTTGAGGCGGGCGTGGCAGGCGGCGAGTCCTGCGGGGGAGTAGAGGCTGCCGTTGTCCTCGGTGACGGTCCAGTCCGGCCCGTTGTCGATGTCCAGGCAGAGCGCGTCGTAGGTGTCGGCCGTCTCGTGCAGGTGGCGCACCAGGTCGGCTTCGGCGATGCAGGTGCGGGGGTCGGCGAGGGCGTCGGCGGTGAACGGTCCGAGCGGGCCGTCCCGGTGCCAGGCGATGACGGCCGGTTCGCGTTCGACGACGGTGATGCGGCCCCAGCGGGGCTCGGCGGCGGCGTGGGCCAGCGAGAACCCGACGCCGAGGCCGCCGATGAGAAGGCTCGGTCCGGGCCTCTCGGGCGGGAGTTGGGTCAGCGCCGCGTCGATCAGCAGCCGCTCCGAACGGCCGTCGGACGTGTCCATCAGGAACGTGCCGTTGGCGATGATCTGGAGCAGATCGCCGTGGCGGCGCAGGACGACCTCGCCGTAGGGGCCGGTGCGGCGGTCCAGAACGGTGGGTGACTCCGGGCGGAAGGTGTCGGGCATACGGCCATTCTTCTCAGGACGACGATGCATGGCGAAGGAGTTCCGGGACATGAGATCCGGGTGGGCGACGGGGTTGGTCGAGGCGGACGCGACAGCCGCTCAAGAGGTTGCTGTGAATCCCGTCACATGTGATGGTCGCGGCGGACGGAAATGCCGGTCGGGCGCGAAGTCTGCGGTAGATCTGCTGGTGTCGCCGACGCCGGTCCTCGGGCCCTGATCCGTACGAAAGAGGGACCGCACGTGAGAACAGACGTGCCGGCCGACGCCGCGACGGCGTCCGCCCCCGAGGTACGGGAACCGCACCGGCTGACCGGCATCCCGCCGCAGCCGGGGCCCCCGGCCCTGGAGAGCGGGCCGTGCCGGCGCCCGGTCCGCCTCCGCCCCTGGCGACTGCTGCCGACCCCGGCCGGAACGCCCTTCACCTTCGCCTACGCCGTCGTCCTCGTCGCCACCTCGCTCTTCACGGAGTTCGCCGCCCCGGACACGGTCGCGGCCGCGCTCCAGGCGTCCAGCACCGACGTCGCGCATCTGGCGCGGTCGCCGGTGCTCGCGCTCGTCGCCAGCGCGCTGTGGATCGTGGGCGGTGTCACGTCACCGTTCGCCCTGGCGTTCGTGATCGTCCTGAGCGCCCTGGAGCGGCGTACGGGCGGGCTCCGCACGGCCGGTGTCTTCGTGCTCGGCCATGTCCTCGCGACCCTGGCCACCGAGGTGCCCGTGGGGCTGTCCGTGATGGCCGGCCACCTCCCCGACAGCTCGCTGCACCGCCTCGACTACGGCGTCAGCTTCGGCGTCGCCGCGAGCATCGGCGCGCTGGCCGGACTGCTCGCGCGCCGGCCCCGCTGGCTGGTGCTCGCCGCCGTCGGGGCGATGCTGACCGAGGACCTGATCGCGTTCACCGACCCCCTGGCGAGCTGGGGCCACATTCTGGCCCTGGGCATCGGCATCACGACCTGGCCGCTGCTGCGCCGTCGCGGCGGTACGGCGACGGCCGCCTGAAGTGCTGCGGGGCGCTCAGCCCGCGCGGCCCCTGTGCTTGGCGTTCGTCAGCGGGGCGACGGTGTGCCAGCCCACCGACTCGTACAGGTGGCGTCCCTCGGGGGTGCAGGCGAGCACGGCGCGGGTGGCGTTCTGGGCATAGGCCGCCGCGTGCAGCGTGGTCATGACGACCGTGCCGAGGCCCTTGCGGCGGTGGTGCTCGGAGGTCTCGATCTGGTCGACGACGGCGCTCGCGCCGGCCACGGCGACCTGGCCGCGCGCGGCGAACGACCCGTCCGCGTCGGTGATCAGGACCCGGGTGACGTCACCGCGGCGCCAGGTGTGCAGACGGTGGCCCGGCGGGACGGACGGCTCGGCGGTGCGGGCCAGGGCCGTGGCCATCAGGAAGTCGTCCGAGCCGTACGGCTCCCATTCGGGGCCGAGCCACGGCAGGACACGCTCCGGGTCGGCGAAGACCTTGAGGTGGAAGGCGCGGGCCTGCGTCGACCCGGCGACCTTGCGGACGTCCTCCTCGCGCACACCCTCGTTCACGGCGCCCAGGACGTGGCGGCCCGGCTGCTCCGCCAGGCCCACGTGGACCGTGTACCCCCAGGGCTCGACGAGCGGCGGCGCCGCCCCGCGCGAGACGACCCAGCCGTCGACCCAGTCCCGTACGAGATCGTCGTCGCCCGCCATGCGCACTCTCCCTAACCTGTGGAGCGGCCCGCTGTAATAGTTGCTCCCCGGGCTCGTACCTTACGGAGCGGGCGTCCGGGGGCGACAGAGGTGATCGCTCAGAGCGAACGCGCGGCGGGGAACATTCGGAGGCGGCGAAGCATTGAGTCGATGTAGCTCAACTTGACTGCCGAAGGGGAGATCATGGCTTCGACGTCCACACCGCTCACCTTGCCCGTGCTGCCGCTCGACGACGAGGTCGTGCTGCCCGGCATGGTGGTGCCCTTGGACCTGAACGACACGGACGTCCGCGCCGCGGTGGAGGCCGCTCAGGCCGCCGCCCGCTCCAGTGGGGACAGCAAGCCGAAGGTGCTGCTTGTTCCACGCATCGACGGCACGTACGCGAACACGGGTGTGCTCGGCACCGTCGAGCAGGTCGGACGCCTCGCCGACGGCGACCCCGGCGCCCTGATCCGCGGCCGCGGCCGCGTACGGATCGGCGCCGGCACCACAGGACCCGGCGCCGCCCTGTGGGTGGAGGGCCTGACCGTCGAGGAGGAGGGCCCCGAGCAGCCGCTGCCGGGCGCCGTCGCCGAACTGGTCAAGGAGTACAAGGCGCTCGCCACCAACTGGCTGAAGAAGCGCGGCGCCTGGCAGGTCGTGGACCGCGTCCAGCAGATCGACGACGTGTCCGTCCTCGCCGACAACTCCGGGTACTCGCCCTTCCTCACCACCGAGCAGAAGCTCGAACTCCTGGAGACCGCCGAGCCCGTCGCCCGCCTCAAGCTCGCCACCGAGCAGCTGCGCGAGCACCTGGCCGAGCAGGACGTCGCCGAGTCGATCGCCAAGGACGTACAGGAAGGCGTCGACAAGCAGCAGCGGGAGTTCCTGCTGCGGCGCCAGCTCGAAGCGGTCCGCAAGGAGCTGCGCGAGCTCAACGGCGAGGCGGAGGGGGAGGAGTCCGACGACTACCGCGCCCGCGTCGAGGCCGCCGACCTGCCCGAGAAGGTCCGCGAGGCCGCGCTCAAGGAGGTCGAGAAGCTGGAGCGGTCCAGCGACCAGTCCCCCGAGGGCTCGTGGATCCGCACCTGGCTCGACACCGTCCTCGAACTGCCGTGGACCGAGCGCACCGAGGACGAGTACGACATCAGGGGCGCCCAGGAGATCCTCGACGCCGAGCACTCGGGCCTCGCGGACGTGAAGGAGCGCATCACCGAGTACCTGGCCGTGCGCAAGCGGCGTTCCGAGCGCGGGCTCGGTGTCGTCGGCGGCCGGCGCGGCGGCGCCGTCCTCGCCCTCGTCGGGCCGCCCGGCGTCGGCAAGACCTCCCTCGGCGAATCGGTGGCGCACGCCATGGGCCGCAAGTTCGTCCGCGTCGCCCTCGGCGGCGTCCGTGACGAGGCGGAGATCCGCGGCCACCGCCGTACGTACGTGGGCGCCCTGCCGGGCCGCATCGTGCGCGCCATCAAGGAGGCCGGGTCGATGAACCCGGTCGTGCTGCTCGACGAGATCGACAAGGTCGGCTCCGACTTCCGCGGCGACCCCGCCGCGGCCCTGCTCGAAGTCCTCGACCCGGCGCAGAATCACACCTTCCGCGACCACTACCTGGAGGTCGAACTCGACCTGAGCGACGTCGTCTTCCTGGCCACGGCGAACGTCCTGGAAGCCATCCCCGAGGCGCTGCTCGACCGCATGGAGCTGGTGCGCCTCGACGGCTACACCGAGGACGAGAAGGTCGTCATCGCCCGCGACCACCTGCTCCCGCGCCAGCTGGAGCGGGCCGGTCTGGAGAAGGACGAGGTCACCCTCGACGAGAGCGCGCTGCGCAAGCTCGCCGGCGAGTACACCCGGGAGGCCGGGGTCCGGAACCTGGAGCGCGCCGTCGCCCGGCTGCTCCGCAAGGTGGCCGCCGAGCACGAACTGGGCGAGCGCGAGCTGCCGTTCACGGTGACCGACGCCGAGTTGCGCGCTCTCATCGGGCGCCCGCACCACGTGCCCGAGTCCGCGCAGGACCCGGCCGAGCGGCGCACCGCGGTGCCGGGTGTCGCGACCGGGCTCGCCGTGACCGGCGCCGGGGGTGACGTGCTCTACGTGGAGGCGTCCCTCGCCGACCCGGAGACGGGCGCGGCCGGACTGACCCTCACCGGCCAGCTGGGCGACGTCATGAAGGAGTCGGCGCAGATCGCGCTCTCCTTCCTGCGCTCGCACGGCGCGGAGCTGGAGCTGCCCGTCGCCGACCTGAAGGAGCGCGGCGTGCACATCCACTTCCCGGCCGGTTCCGTGCCCAAGGACGGGCCGAGCGCGGGCGTCACCATGACGACCGCCCTGGCCTCGCTGCTGAGCGGACGCCTGGTCCGTACGGATGTGGCGATGACCGGCGAGGTGTCGCTGACCGGCCGTGTGCTGCCCATCGGCGGCGTCAAGCAGAAGCTGCTCGCCGCGCACCGGGCCGGCATCACGACGGTGATCATCCCGAAGCGCAACGAGGCGGACCTGGACGACGTCCCGGCCGAGGTCCTGGAGAAGCTGGACGTGCACCCGGTGACCGATGTCCGCCAGGTGCTGGAGCTGGCCCTCGCCCCGGCCTCGGCGGAGCTGGAGGTCCCGGTCGCTGCGTGACGGACGCGACCGGCGGCCAGGAGGCCCGGGCCCCTCACGGGGTCCGGGCCTCCCGCGCGCTGGGCGGTCAGCCGTTGGCGAGCGCCTGGACGCGGTCGTACGCGCCGTTGAACTTGTTGTGGTCACCGACCGTCGGCCCCGACGACGTGTACTGCCAGATCGTCTGCACGCCCCAGCCGGCGGGCAGGGCGCCCACGGTCGAGGCGTACCGGGCGATCCACAGCGGGTTGGTGGAGCCGAACGCGGCGGAGTCGCCGGTGCACTGGGTCCACCAGCTGGTGGCCGTGTAGATCACGGCGTCCCGGCCGGTGCGCGCCTTGTACTGGTTCACGAAGTCCCGGATCCACGTGACCATCCCGGCGGCCGTCTTGCCGAAACAGGCGTCGCCGTACGGGTTCCACTCGATGTCCAGCACGCCCGGCAGCGTCCTGCCGTCCTTCGACCAGCCGCCCCCGTGGTCCACGAAGTAGTTCGCCTGCGTGGCACCGTTCGTGGTGTCCGGGGTCGCGAAGTGGTACGCGCCACGGATCATGCCCACGTTGTACGAGCCGTTGTACTGCTGGGCGAAGTACGGGTTGGTGTAGTACGTGCCCTCGGTGGCCTTCGTGTAGGCCCATTTCACGCCGCTGCCCCACAGGGTCGACCAGGCCACGTTGCCCTGGTGGCTGCTGACGTCGACGCCCTCGGTCTGGGTGACCCTGCCGACCGGGCCCTGGCCGGTGTCGCCGTCGTGCTCGGCCACGCCCATGCCCATATGGGCATCGCCCCGGGCCGGGACGTCGGCGGCCTGCGCGGCGCTCGGCAGGGCGAGGAGGAGGGAGAGGGCGGCGAGCAGGGCTCCGGCGGTGAAGCCCCTGCGGCGGATCGTTCCGGGTCTGTGCACGGGCATTGCATGCCTCCATGAAGGCCGTGGGGGACCAGCGCGGCGCTGATCGGGGACCTGTGCTGGGTGTGCGACCTGTCGGCATGCCACTCGGGGCCACTCGTGCGACGCTTCGGACCCTGCTGCTATGGACATGCCATGCATGAAGCTACGCATGTAGACCTCGGGGAGGGAAGAGGGACCGGATGCTGCCGATGGTCTACTCCTGCGAAATACTGACCGAGCTGCGGTAATGGCGGCGATTGGCGAAAACTTTCAGAACAGGGAAACCCGGGGTAACTCTGGCCATGGGTGCTGACGTGCACGAAGACGGGAACGGCGAGCGGCGGACCGCCGGACGTGACACGAATTCCGGCGCCACGCCGAGTGGTGTGGACCAGGAATTCCTGTCGCTGGAACGGGAGTTGACGGTCTTCCTGCGTCGCGCCCGGGCCTCCTCCGGCGAGATGGCCCGCGAGGTCCACCCCGATCTGGAACCGGCCGCGTACGGGCTGCTCGTGCGCCTGGAGGAGTGCGGCGCGCAGCGGGCCACCGAACTCGCCGCGTACATCGGCGTCGGCAAGGCCACGATGAGCCGCCAGCTGCGCGCCCTGGAGGAGCTCGGCTTCGTCGACCGCGAACCCGACCCGGCCGACGGCCGCGCCTGGCTCATCTCCCTCACCGAGCGGGGCCGCGTCGACTTCGGCCGGGTCCGGGAGGCTCGGCGCATGCGGTACGTCCGGCAACTGGCCGGGTGGGACCGGCTGGAGGTGGCCGAACTGGCCCGGCTTCTGCATCAGTTGAACGCGGGGGCGGAGTAGGCGGGCCCGGAGCCGGGGGCGGGGCTCGGGCCCGGGGCGTCACAGTTCCGCGTAGGCGATGCTCGCGTCGTCGTGCGTCTTGCCGCGCCGCAGATACGTCCGGGCCTGCGCGTCCGCGTCCTCCAGGGCGCGGACCCGGGCCACCACCGCCTCCGCCCCCTCCTTGCGTATGAGCGCGAACAGGTCGCTCCAGTCGCCCTGCCGGAACTTCTCCACCCACCGCGTCACCCCGTCGGTCAGCGCGGCGAGCGCCCGGACCCGGGCGCGGGGGAGGGTGCCGGTCACGGCGCGGGCCGCCACCGCCGGGTCGGCGGCCGCCGTGAAGAAGCCGCCCTCCCTGTTGCGTACGGTCGCGTCGGCCACCTCGGCCGAGACCAGGGACGAGCGCGGGAGCAGGTCGAGGCGGTCGTCGAGCAGCGCCGTCACCGCCCCGTCCGGCGCCTCGACGAGCAACGCCGAGTCGGACAGCACCAGATACTCGACCTGCTCCGCGTCCCAGCGGGCGAGGACGACGGTTGCCTGCGGAGTGCGCAGGTGAGAAAGGTCACAGGTTGAGCGGTGGGCGTCGGCGGTACGGGTGATGGCCGCCGCAAGGATGTCACCCAACGTCATATCCCGCCGCGAAGTGGACAGTTCGGCCAGGGCCCCACCGAGCCGGGCCGTGAACCAGGGAACGGAATGCAGACAGCCGTACGCGTTCGGCGGTGGCGTGACACCGTCGAGGACGACCAGTGATCCGCCCTGCCCGCAGGCCGGAACCGCTACCGAGGCGTAGTCCTCGTTCGGACGGTCGGGGGCGCCGGGTTCGGTGGTCAGTTCGATGCGCATTCGGCCAGTCTGCACGAGGGCCGCGCGGGACCGGACGATCCGCGCGGGTTGGTATGTACCGGCTGGTGAGGCGCCTGTTTTGGGGCGGAATGATCAACTCCGCCGAAGCGCGGCGGGGCATCTTGCCAAAGCCTGTGAAAGACGTCCAACCGGCACGCCGTGGGCGCGTCGCCCCGGCGCCGGGGGAACTTGCTCCTCAACTCCCGCTCGATGTTCACTCCTTCGGGTGGCGGGCAAGGTGATGTGCGCCCCCTGCTCACCGGCGCTGGAATGGTCAGGAGCCATGCCAGAGGGGCGCGTGGGTTGACAGACCGTCACCTGCGACCATGGGTAGTGACGAGTCAGGAATGCGAGCACCAGGTGCGGAACACCTCCGGCGGTAACGAGGCCAGTGGGACGGGTGGGCCGGATGGTGCGGGTGGCTTGGAATCGGCGGCCCTGAACACGGGCCCGCGCCAGTCGCCCCCGACCGGCACCGCACCCCGGCCGACCCCCACCGGAACCCCGCCGCAGGCATCTCCGACCGGAATCCCGTCGCAGGCCGCCCCGGGTGGAAGCGCCCCGCGATCGGCCCCCGCCGGGAGCGCGTCCCAGCCCGCCTCCGCCACGAACACCCCGCAGTCGACCCCGGTGGGCAGCGCCCCGCAGCCGGTCCCGGGTGGGAGCACCCCGCAGTCGACCCCGGTGGGCAGCGCCCCGCAGCCCGTCCCGGGCGAGGGCGCCCCGCAACCCGCCCCCGCGGGCAGCGCCGCGCAGGCGGCTCCCGCGCGGAGTGGTGGTCCGGCGGCGCCCGCCGGGAAGGGGAAGCGGGCCCGGGTGCGGAACCGGCTGATCGTGGCCGTGGCCGTCGTGGCCGCCGCCATCGTCGGGGCCGGGGCCCCCACCGTCATGGCCGCCTCGGAGCGGGTCGGGGAGTCCCAGGGGCTCGTCGACGACGCACGCAGGACCCAGCTGGCCCTCACCCTCTCGCACGCCCTCGCCGACGAGCGCGACGAGGTCAGCGCCTACATCGCCGCCGGCCGCCCCAAGGGGCAGAGGCCGACCGAGGAGCGCAGCGCCCGCGTCGACCGTCAGGTGGACGAACTGCGCGCCGACGCCACCGGCTCCCTGCGGCGCACCGTCGACGACATCGCCACCGTCCGGCGCACCGCCCTCACCGGCAAGGGCTCCGCCCTGGAGGCGCACACCGCCTACTCCAAGGCCGTCACGGAGCTGCACCGGCTCGCCGAGGAGCTGGCCGACGCGATGCCGCCCCGCGCGGGCTCCGGCGCACACGCCCTCGCCGACCTCGACCGCGCCGTCGACCAGGCGTCCGCCGCCCGCGGGCTGCTCCTCGCCGCGTACGCCGTGCCGGAGCCGGCGTCCACCACGACCACCATCGACCCCGTCACCGGGCTGCCGAGGACCGTCGGGAGCGAGGACACCCCCGAGGGGAAGCGGCGCGCCGAGCTCAGCGCCGCCGCCCAGCAGGCCCGGGTGCGCGAGCAGGCCGCCCTGGACGACTTCCGCGACTCCGCCCCGGCCGCGTCCGTCTCCGCGTACGACTCCACCGTCACCGGGCCCGACGTCACGAAGGCCGACACGTACCTGACCCGGCTCACCGACGCGCCGACGCTCTCCGACGACGAGCTGGCCTACGACAGCAAGAGCGTCGACGCCGCGCTGACCGCCCGGATCGACTCGATGCGGGGCGCCGAGTCCGCGCTCGGGGACCAGCGCGTCAAGAGCCTGGAGCGGCTGCGCGACGACGACGTCAGCGACCTGGAGCTCCGGATCGCGCTGGTCGGCGTCTGCCTCCTCGCGGCCGTCGGCGTCACCATGGGCGCGGCCCGTTCGCTGACCCGGCCGCTCGCCGCGCTCCGCATCGGGTCCGCCCGGGTCGCCGACTCCCCGGCCACCGAGGAGCCCGTCAAGTTCACCGGCCGCAACGACGAGTTCGCCCAGGTCGTCCGCTCGGTCAACGCCCTGCACGCGCACGCCGTCGCCCTCCAGGAGCGGCAGGGCACCCTGGAGTCCGACCGCAAGCACCTCGTCGGCGAGCGGCAGCGCATGGCCGACGACCGCGACGCGCTCCGCGCCGAACTGGCGGACGCGAGCGAGCGGTTGGAGCGGGTGCGGAACTCGATACACGGCACGTTCGTCAATCTCGCCCTGCGCACGCTCGGGCTCGTCGAGCGGCAGCTCGGGGTGATCGAGGGCCTGGAGGACCGCGAGCAGGACCCCGAGCGGCTCGCCACGCTCTTCAAGCTCGACCACTTCGCGACCGTCATGCGGCGCCACAGCGAGAACCTGCTCGTCCTCGCCGGCGCCGAGCACGGTCAGCAGCACGCCGGTTCGGTGCCGCTCGTCGACGTCCTGCGCGCCGCCGTCTCGGAGATCGAGCGCTACGAGCGGGTCCGGATCGCCGCGCTGCCGCCGCACGCCCACATCGCCGGGTTCGCCGCCGACGACCTCAGCCACCTCGTGGCCGAACTCCTGGAGAACGCCACGTCGTTCTCGCCGCCGGACGCCGCCGTCGAGGTCTCCGCCTGGCTCCTGGAGAACGGCGAGGTCATGCTCTCCGTCCAGGACGAGGGCATCGGCGTGGCCGAGGACCGGATGCGGGAGCTGAACGGCCGCCTCTCCGCCTTCTCCGCCGAGCAGACCCACGACCCGGAGGACGCCGAGGGGCTCGGCCTCGGCCTGTACGTCGTCGCGCGGCTCGCGGCGCGGCACGGGGTGCGGGTCCGCCTGAGGGAGCAGAAGCAGGGGGGTGTCGCCGCCGTCGTCGTGCTGCCCACCACGCTGCTCGCCGCCGTGCCCGCCGTGGCGGCGCCGCCGCCGGTGCCGGTGCCGGGCGGAGCGCCCGCCGTGCACCTGCCGGGCTCCGAGGCGGAGGCCAACTCCAACGTCCTCGACGGCCGTTCGGCGGACCAGGCCTCCGTGGCCGAGGGTGAGGCCACCACGCCGGACCCGGACGCGCCGGACGCCCCGGACCCGCTGATCGAGGCCGCCGAACGGGCCGTACGTGAAGCGGAAGCCGAAGCCGAAGCCGAAGCGGAAGCCGAAGCTCAAGCGGAGGCCGGGGCCCAGGCCGTGCCCGAGCCGGCGCCCGGACCCGGCCCCCAGCCCGGACCCGCGCCCGCGCCCCATGCGCGGACCGAGTCCGAGTCCGAGACCACCATGGAGCTCATCGCCCCGCCGCCGCCCGCCGCCCCCGGCCCGGCCGCGAGCCCCGCCGAACAGCAGAGCCGCGAACAGCCGAGCCGCGAACAGCCGAGCGGCGAGCGCGAGATAGCGGAGCCCGCCGCCGACGTCCCGGCGCAGCGCGCCCCGCAGTGGGAGCGGGTCACCGACAAGGGCCTGCCCAAGCGGACCCCCAGGGTGGCCGCGCCCGCCGCCGCCCCGAAGCCCCGCACCGGCTCCGTCGACGCGGACGCGCTGCGCCGCAGGCTCGGCGGCTTCCACAGCGGCGCCCAGCAGGGCAGGCGTGACGTGGAGGCGGAGCTCGGGGACGGAACGGCCCCGACCAGGGCCGGGGTCCAGGAACGTATCGGAGAAGCCAAGGGGGACACAGCCGAGGAGGCAAGCAGTTGACTGCGCCCACCCCTGCACTCAACAACCGCGCGCTCAGCACCGAAGCACGCAATCTGCACTGGCTGCTGACCAATCTCGTGGAGGAGGTGCCAGGGCTCCTCTCCGTCGCGGTCGTCTCGTCCGACGGGCTGCTCCTGCTCTCCTCCGACCCCGGGAGGAACACCGAGGCCCCCGTCGACCGCAGCGGCGGGCCCAAGGGCTCCAGCGCCGACCTGGCCACCATCGTGTCCGGCGTCGGCAGCCTCACCATCGGCGCCGCCAAACTCATGGACGGCGGGGCCGTCAAGCAGACCGTGGTCGCGATGGAGGAGGGCAGCCTCTTCGTCATGGCCATCAGCGACGGCTCACTGCTGGGCGTGCACGCCACCCCGGACTGCGACATGAGCGTCGTCGCCTACCACATGGCGCTCTTCGTGGGCCGGGCCGGGCACGTCCTGACGCCCGAACTCCGCAGCGAGCTGCGCCAGTCGATGGAGAGCGCCCGGTGACCAGTCCCAAACTCCCCGTACGCGGCGGCGACCGCAAAGCCGCCCGCGTACGCCCCTACTCCCTGACCGGCGGCCGCACCCGCTTCGGGCACGTCCTGCTCGTCGAGACGTTCATCGCGAGCACGGCCGCGATCGAGGGCCCCGACGAGCGGCTGGAAATAGGGAAAGGGACGCTCGCGGGCGTCATGCCCGAGATGCGGGCCATCGTCGAGCTCTGCCGCCGCATGCGCACGGTCGCCGAGATCGCCGCGCTCCTCAAGATGCCCCTGGGCGTGGTCCGCGTCCTGCTGAGCGACCTCGCCGACCAGGGAAAGATCCGCGTGTACGGAACCGGCCACGGCCCGGGACAGCCGGACCGCGCGCTGCTGGAAAGGGTGCTGAGTGGACTCCGCCGTCTCTGAGCTCCTCGCCGGACTCCCCGGCGAGGAGGAGCAGCTTCAGGCCTGGCAGACGGACCGGACCCGGGCCCCCGTCGCCACGAAGATCGTGGTGGCGGGCGGCTTCGGTGTCGGCAAGACGACGCTGGTCACCGCCGTGTCGGAGATCCAGCCCCTCCAGACGGAGGCGCTGATGACCCAGGCGAGCGAGGAGACCGACGACCTCACCGCGACGCCGGAGAAGACGACCACGACCGTCGCGATGGACTTCGGCCGCATCACGCTCGACGACGACCTGGTCCTGTACCTGTTCGGCACGCCGGGCCAGCAGCGGTTCTGGTTCATGTGGGACGACCTGGTGCGCGGCGCGATCGGCGCGGTCGTCCTCGCCGACACCCGCCGGCTGCCCGACTGCTTCCCGGCCCTCGACTACTTCGAGAGCTGCGGGCTGCCGTACGTCGTGGCCGTCAACCACTTCGACGGGTCCGAGGAGTTCGAGGCGGCGGACGTGCGCGAGGCGCTGACGGTGCCGCCGCACGTACCCGTGCTGATCATGGACGCGCGCCGCCGGATATCGGCGATCGAGACGCTGCTCGCCCTGGTCGGCCACGCCCTGGACGCCGCTCCCGAATAGCTCCCCTGTCCGTACGCCACTTTTCCGTTATCAGTTAGAGGCAGCCGTATGTCGCGGAAGATACTCGTCGTCGGGGCCGGCCAGTCCGGCCTCCAGCTCGCCCTGGGGCTCCAGTCCCACGGCTACGAGGTCACCCTGATGTCCAACCGCACCGCCGACGAGATCCGCTCCGGGCGGGTCATGTCGACGCAGTGCATGTTCCACACCGCGCTCCAGCACGAGCGTGACCTCCAGCTCAACTTCTGGGAGTCGCAGGCCCCGCGGATCGAGGGTGTCGGCGTCTCCGTCGCCGCCCCCGGCTCCTTCGACCCGGGGCCCTCCCAGCGCGCCATCGACTGGGTGGGCAAGCTCGACGGCTTCGCCCAATCCGTCGACCAGCGCGTGAAGATGGCCGGCTGGATGGAGACGTTCGCCCAGCGCGGCGGCCAGCTCGTCATCCACGGCGCGGCCGTCTCCGACCTGGACTACTTCTCGCGCACGTACGACCTCGTGCTGGTCTCCGCGGGCAAGGGCGAACTGGTCTCGATGTTCGGCCGGGACGCGTCCCGCTCCCCGTACAGCGAGCCGCAGCGCGCCCTCGCCGTCGCCTACGTGCACGGGGTCGGGGTGCGTCCCGAGCACCCGGACTTCGACGCGGTCCGCTGCAACCTTGTACCCGGCGTCGGTGAGCTGTTCATCATGCCCACGCTGACGACGTCCGGCCGCGCGGACATCCTCTTCTGGGAGGGGGTCCCCGGCGGCCCGCTCGACGCCTTCAAGGGCGTCAAGGACCCCTCCGAGCACCTGGCGCTGACGCTGGAGCTGATGGAGAAGTTCGTGCCCTGGGAGTACGCGCGCGCCACCAAGGTCGAACTGACCGACGCCAACGGCACCCTCGCCGGCCGCTACGCCCCCACCGTGCGCAACCCGATCGGCCGCCTCCCCGGCGGCGGCGCGGTCCTCGGCGTCGCCGACGTGGTCGTCGCCAACGACCCGATCACCGGACAGGGCTCCAACTCGGCGTCCAAGTGCGCGGCCTCCTACCTCGCCTCCATCGTCGAGCACGGCGACAGGCCGTTCGACGAGGAGTGGATGCGGTCGGCGTTCGACCGGTACTGGAACACCGCCCAGCACGTCACCAAGTGGACCAACGCCATGCTCGGCCCCCCGCCGGAGCACGTCCTCGGCCTGATCGGCGCGGCCGGACAGCTCCAGCCGGCCGCCGACCGCTTCGCGAACGGGTTCGACAACCCGGCCGACTTCGAGAACTTCTTCTACGAGCCGGAGAAGACGACCGCCTACCTGGCCTCGATCAGCTAGACGCTCGAAGGCAGGCTCTCAGGGCGCGGGGCTGTCGTACCCCGCGTCACCGCCCGACATCGCCCCGCGCGGCAGCGACGGCGGCCGGTACCCGGTCATCGGCTTGTTCTCCGGGTCCGGCCGCACCGCCCCGAGCACCGGGTTCGCGGCGATCGGCGACACCTTCACCCGTGCGCCGGGCCGCGGCGCCTGCACCACCTTCCCGGCACCGAGGTACAGCGCGACGTGCGTGGCCTTGGGGAAGTACACGACGAGGTCGCCGGGGCGCAACCGGGAGAGCGGCACGCGCGGCAGCCGGGCCCACTGCTGCTGCGACGTCCGCGGGATCTTGCGGCCCGCGTGCGCCCACGCCTGCGAGGTGAGCCCGGAGCAGTCGAAGGAGCCCGGCCCCTCAGCGCCCCACACGTACGGCTTCCCGATCTGCCGCAGGGCGTACGAGAGCGCCGCGTCGCCCGCCTTGGACGGCGCCCTGGCGGCCGTACCGAGCGCCCCCGACGTGACGAGCGCCCGCTGCGCGTCGGCCGTCCCGGACTCCTCCAGCCGGCCCACCTCGGCGAGCTGGCCCGGCGTGAGGGAGGCGAGCAGCTCCTCGACGTCCCCGAGCCGCGTCCGCACGGCGTCCCGTTCCTCCTTCCGCTCCGCGGCGAGTTGCTGCTGCTCGTCGAGGGCGGCCCGCGCCTTCGTGGCCAGGCCATCCGCCTTCCGTTCGTCGCCGGCCAGCCGGTCGAGGGTGGCCTTGCGCTCCGTGGCGGCCCGCCGGACGACGTGGCCCTGGTCGAGCGCGTGCTGCGGGTCACGGGCCAGCAGCAGCCGCACGTACGGGGAGATCTCGCTGCGCCCCTGGTACTGCTCCCGTGCGAGGCGCCCGGCCGCCTGCCGGCTGCTGTGCAGCGAGCCGCGCGCCGCCGCCAGCTTCTCGGCGAGGGACTCCGCCTCCGTACGGCGCTGTTCGAGCTCCTCCTCGGTCGCGTTGTACGCCTCGGTGGCCTCCTCGGCCTGCCGGTACAGCGCCTGAAGCTCCGTCAGCAGTTCGGCAACGGACTGCTCGCCGCCGGGTCCTGGCTCCGGTTCCGCCGCCGCGCCCGCCGGGCCCGGGGCCGCCATCACCCCCGCGACGGCGGCCGCGCACACCCATCGCACCAGCCTGCCTGACACCTCATCACCTCCGGTGCGGGCCAGCCTCCGTGTCCCGCACCGTGAAACATGCTCAGACCGCACCCGTGCCCACGCGGCGGACTGCGCGGTTCGGCCCAATCAGCCGCCCTTACGAGTCACGTTTCCTCGGCCAGGGCCACCGGAGGCCCCGCTCGGCCTTCCCGTCCGGCGCGAACACGTACCGCCACTTCTGCACGAGCCGCACCGCCTTCCCGTCGACCACGGGTTCGCGTACGTACACGAGGACGGTGTCGGGCCCGCCGTCCGCGTCCGGCACGGGCACCTTGTAGACCTTGGGCGGATTGCCGGTGGCGGTCACGAGGACGGGCAGGGACCGTCCGTCGAGGGGGCCGCCCTCAAAGGGGATGTCTTCGCTCTTCACGTCACCAGTGTCAGGTGTCGGCCGCCGCCCGCGGCACGTGCCGGGCTCACAGCAGGTGCGCCGCGTCGCTCACCACCGGCAGCACCCGGTGCGCCAGCTCGCCCACCGGGCCTTCCGGGCTCTCCAGGGCGAGGGCGTCGCGGACGACCCCGGCCGTCTGCGGGTCGCGGCTCGCCGTCGCCGTCAGGACCGCCATGAACTGGTCGACCAGGCCGTCGCGCAGCTCGCCGAGCGGCGGCTGCTTCCCCTCGTCCAGCCAGATCAGCGACGCCGCCTCGACCGCCGTGATCCACATGCGGACGGTCATCCGCAGCCGCGGGCCCGGTACCGGCGCCGAGAGGTGGCTGAGGATGTGCACGGCGGCGGCGCGGCGGACCCCGTCCACGATCGCCGTCGTCCGCGAGGTCTCCACGACGCTGCCGCCCTGGAGCAGCGCCGCGAAGCCCATGTCGTGCTGGTCGACGAAGGCCAGGTAGCGGTCGAGCGCGCGGGCGAGCCGGGCCGTCAGCGGACCCGCGGCCGGCTCGGCGAAGCACTGCTCCAGCACGTCGGCGGCGGACCGGAGCGCGGCCTCGTACAACTGCTGCTTGCCGCCCGGGAAGTAGCGGTAGACCAGGGGCCGGGAGACCCCGGCGGCCTCCGCCACGTCGTCGAGCGAGACCTCCTCGGGGGCCCGGTGCGCGAACAGCGACAGCGCCGCTTCGAGCAGCTGCGCGCGCCGCTCCCCGACGCTGAGCCGTTTGTAGGCGGGCGTACCGGTTGCCGAGGTCATGGCGCGAGCGTAGCCGTCACCCCGCCGTCTCCGTCAGGCCAGAAGACCGGACGACTTCCACATCCGGCGGCCCACGCCGCGCAGCACGCCGATGTCGTCCAGGAAGTCCGTGAGCCGCTTCGCGCCGGTCTGCATGATCTCCCGGCGGTGGCCGCTCGCCCTGACCTGCGCCACGGCCTGCCTCTGGTCGAGCCCCACGTTCGCATAGACCCCGGGGTTGATGAAGGCGTCCGAGAAGACGCGGGCGAACTCGCCCGAGGTGAGGCGCGTGAACTCCTGCGACCAGCGCGGCGCCGTCACCATCTGGCGCCGCAGCTCCTCACGGGCGTACCGGACGTGGCGCGCCTCCTCGACGACGTGGATGCGGGTCACACCGCGCACGAGGCTCTGCACCCGCTCGTCCGGGAAGGTGAGCCGCTGCATCCAGTCGAGGATCTCCTCGCCGAGCAGTGTGGCCGTGAACGAACCCGGGGTCGTGGAGATCGTCTTGAAGAGGCGGCCCAGCGTGTGGTGGACGGGCGCCACCGGATAGTGCGGGGTCCCGCCGCGTGTGATGAGCCGCGCGAACATCTTCGAGTGCCGGCACTCGTCCTCTATCTCGGTGAGGGCGTACCGGACGTGGGCGCTCGTCGCCGCCTTGTCGTAGACGTGCCGGACGAGCAGCTGCATCAGGATCAGTTCGAACCAGATGCCGAGCGAGGCGAGCGCCGCCGCCTCGTGGCGGGAGAGGTCGATCCGCTGCTCCTCGCTCATCCGGTCCCACAGCGGGGTACCGTACAGGGAGACGAGCTCCGGCGGCCAGAACCACTTGCCCTCCTCGAAGGGGGCTTCCCAGTCCAGCTCCTTGTCCGGGTCGAAGGAGTGCTTGGCGGAGGAGTCGAGCAGCCGCTCGGCCACCTGCTCGCGGTCCTTGAGCAGACCGAGAGCGTCACGCAGCCCTTCCACCGCGTCGGCGTCCGTCATGGTCGTCATCGCTGACTCCCCATCCCTGTTCTCGGAGTTACCAGCAGTCACCACTGTGCTTCTCCTTATGAGACTGCGCGTCAGCAAGGGCGTCAATCCCTCGTGCGCGACTTGTTGACCCCGCGTCTATCACCGTGTGAGCCTGCCGGTATGTCGACGCATGAGCTGTACACCAGGGCCCCGGACGAGCCCAACTGGTCGGTACCGTCGACCGGTTCGGCCCGCTTCAGCTGGGATTACGACGACGGGCGCGACCGGCTGCTCGCCCTCTACCAAAAGGGCAAGGACAAGCAGTGGGACGGCGCCAAACGCATCGACTGGGAGCTGGAGGTCGACCCGTACGACCCCCTCGGCACCCCGGACGAAGCGATGTCCCTGTACGGCACGCCCCACTGGGCGAAGATGACGGAGAAGGACAAGGGCGAGCTGCGCAAGCACTACGCCTCCTGGCAGTTCAGCCAGTTCCTGCACGGGGAGCAGGGCGCCATGGTGTGCGCGGCGCGCATCGTCGAGTCCGTTCCCGACCTCGACGCCAAGCTCTACTCGGCGACGCAGACCATGGACGAGGCGCGGCACGCCGAGATCTACGGCCGCTTCCTCCACGAGAAGATCGGGATGCTCTACCCGATCAACGACAACCTGCAGTCCCTGCTCGGTGACACGCTCCGCGACTCCCGCTGGGACATGCCCTACCTCGGCATGCAGGTCCTCATCGAGGGCCTCGCCCTCGCCGCGTTCGGCATGATCCGCGACACCACCGACAAGCCGCTGCCCAAGCAGATCCTCGCCTACGTCATGCAGGACGAGGCCCGCCATGTCGCCTTCGGGCGGATGGCGCTGCGCGACTACTACAAGCAGCTCAGCGACGCCGAACTGCGCGAGCGCGAGGAGTTCGTCATCGAGGGCTGCTACCTGATGCGCGACCGGCTGCGCGGCGTCGAGGTCCTGGAGGACTTCGGCATCCCGAAGGCGCAGGCCGACGAGTACACGGAGCAGTCCGAATTCCTCGCGCTGTTCCGGCAGTTGCTGTTCTCCCGGATCGTGCCGTGCGTCAAGGACATCGGCCTGTGGGGCAAGCGCCTCCAGCAGGCCTACCTCGACATGGGCGTCTTCGAGATGGGCGACTCCAACCTCGACCTGCTGATGACCCAGGACGAGGAGATAGCCGAGAAGCTGGACGCGGAGCGCTTCGCGGCGGAGGAGCACGACCGGGTCGCGGAGGTGCAGGCCGCGATCAGCGCGGGCGCACAGGACTGAGGGGGCCGCGGGGCCGTGCCCCCGCTCCGCGTCAGCGCTCCGCGGAGTCGAGCACGGCCCGCATCACCGATCTGGCGATCGGTGCCGCGCTGCCGCCGCCGCTGATGTCCGCCCGGTCCGCCGCCGCGTCCTCCACCACCACGGCCACCGCCACCTGCGGCGCGGACGCGGTGTCGGCCCGGGCGTAGGAGAGGAACCAGGCGTACGGGACGCCTTCGTTGTGCACGCCGTTCTGCGCGGTGCCGGTCTTGCCGCCCACCGTCGCCCCGGCGATCCGCGCGTTCGTGCCGGTGCCGCGCTCCACGACGTCGACCATCATCCGCTGCAACTCGGTAGCTGTGTAAGGCGACATGACCTGCTTGTAGGTCTTGCCGGCGGTGGTGGAGACGGTGGATCCGTCGCCGGCCGTGGTCCGCTCCACCAGGTGCGGGGACATCAGCACGCCGCCGTTGGCGACGGCCGCCGAGACCATCGCCATCTGCAACGGCGTGGCCGCCGTGTCGTACTGGCCGATGGCGGAGAGCGCGAGCTGCGCCTTGTTCATACCGGTGTCGAAGTTGGACACGGCGGCGGTCATCGGGATCTTGATGCCGCCGTCGTTGAAGCCGAACTTCTCCGCCATCCTGACCATGCCCGAAAGGCCCACCCGCACCCCGAGGTTGGCGAACACGGTGTTGCAGGAGACCCGCAGCGCGTACTCCAGGCTCGCGTTCTCGCAGGCGTCGGAGGAGGACTCGTTCATCAGCCGGGTGGTCGTGCCGGGCAGCGTGTACGGCGACGGGGTGTCGGTCCTGGTGCCGGTACCTGCGACGACCTCGTCCTCCAGCACGGCCGCGGCCGTGACCACCTTGAACGTCGAACCCGGCGGATACGTCTGCCGGAGCGCCCGGTTGAGCATCGGCTGGTCGGGGTCGGCGTTCAGCCTCGACCACGCGCGGGTCGTCGCCGCACCGGTGCCCGCGATGGACTGCGGGTCGTACGACGGCGTCGAGACGAGCGCCAGGATCTTCCCGCTCGACGGCTCGATCGCCGCGACCGCGCCCTTCTTGCCGCCGAGCCCCGCGTACGCGGCCTGCTGCGCCGCGGCGTCGATGGTGGTCTCCGCGTGCCCGCCGGGCTCCTGGGAGCGGGAGATCTCGTTCCAGAACGGGATCGGAGCGAGCATCGGGTCGGTGCCGGAGAGGAGGCCGTCCTCGGCGTTCTCGACGAACGTCGTGCCGTAGGTCTGTGAGGCGTATCCGGTGACGGGCGCGTAGAGCGGGCCGTTCTTGTAGGTGCGCTCGTAGCGCAGCGACTCCCCGGTGTCCCGCGAGCCGGTGACCGGTCTGCCCCGCACGAGGATGTCGCCGCGCGGCTGGCTGTAACGGGCGATGGTGGAACGGCGGTCGGCCGCGTTGTCGCCGAGGGAACCGGCCTGGAAGACCTGGACGCGGGCCGCGTTGAGGAGCAGCGCGACCAGCAGGAGCAGGCAGAAGGCCGAGGCGTGCCGGATGTACCTGGTCACGCGGCGGCCCCCGCGGTGTCCACGTCGCTGAGGGGCTTGCCGGGGCCGTCGCGGGGTCCGGCGGGCGGCAGGCCGCCCCGTGCCCGGTCGCTGACCCGGACGAGGATCGCGACGATGATCCAGTTGGTGACGAGGGAGGAGCCGCCCTGTGCGAGGAACGGCATCGCCATGCCGGTCAGCGGGATGAGCCCCATCACGCCGCCCGCGATGACGAAGACCTGGAGCGCGACGATCGAGGCGAGACCGATGGCCAGGAGGCGCCCGAAGGGGTCGCGCAGGGCGAGGCCCGCACGGTAGCCGCGCTCCACGAGCAGGGCGTAGAGCAGGAAGATCGCGGTCAGCCCGGCCAGGCCGAGTTCCTCGCCCGCCGTCGCCAGGATGAAGTCGGACTTGGCGGCGAAGCCGATGAGGACCGAGTGGCCGAGGCCGAGCCCGGTGCCGAGCATGCCGCCCGCCGCGAACGCGAACAGCGACTGGGCGAGCTGGCTCGCGCCGTCCCCCGCGTCGACCGAGGCGAAGGGGTGCAGCCAGTCCTCGACGCGGCCGTGCACATGCGGCTCGAAGGAGGCCACGACGAACGCGCCCGCCGAGGCGAGCAGCAGACCGATCGCGATCCAGCTGGCGCGGCCCGTGGCCACGTACAGCATCACGATGAACAGGCCGAAGAAGAGCAGCGACGTGCCGAGGTCGGTCTCCAGGACCAGGACCAGGACGCTGATCAGCCAGATCGCGAGGATCGGCGCGAAGACCCGCATCGTGGGCAGTTGCAGCTTCCAGAGCTTCTTGCCGGTGTATCGCAGGGCGTTGCGGTTGGCCGCGAGGTAACTGGCGAAGAAGATCGCGAGCAGGATCTTGGCGAACTCGCCGGGCTGGATGGAGAAACCGCCGATCCTGATCCAGATCCGGGCGCCGTTCACCGCCGGGAAGAAGATCGGCAGGATCATCAGGACCAGAGCCGCGACGACACAGAGGTACGCGTACCGCTGGAGCACCCGGTGATCGCGCAGGAAGAGGACGAACCCGATGAACAGGCCCACGCCGAGCGTCGACCAGACCAGCTGGGTGGGGGCCGCCTCGTCGCGGGGGGTCGACAGGTCGAGGCGGTAGATGAGGACCAGGCCGAGGCCGTTGAGGAGCACCGCGATGGGCAGCAGCAGCGGGTCCGCGTACGGGGCGCGGACGCGGACGGCGACGTGGGCGAGGAGCGCGAGCACACCGAGCCCGGCGCCGTAACCGGCGGCGCCGGGCGGGACGGAGCCGTCCCTGGCGAGCCCGACCGCGCAGTACCCGTAGACGCTGAAGAGGACGGCCAGGACGATCAGGGCGAGTTCGGTCCCCGGGCGCCGGCGGACACGCACGGCGGGGACCGAAGGGGGCGCGGTCGGGGCTGTCATGGCGGGAAAGTAGCAAGCCGGCCCGTGATATCCGCTTATGTCAGCACCAGCGGGGCGCGGCGCCGATGTTGTCGATGTACTTCGCCGAACCCCACGCCCAGGTGCCGTCGGTGAGCAGGTACCAGAGGCGGCTGCCGGCCACGTTGCCGCCGCTCGTCTTGCAGAAGATCCGGACGACGGCGCGGTAGGGCTCCGAGCGGACGACGCGGCCGCCGCGGGTGGGGGAGTCGCGCAGCAGCAGCCCGGACCTGGCGGTGACCCGGCCCTTGTAGACCGGCGCGCGGTCGCCCGCGCCGTCCGTGGAGCCGTCGGCGAGGGCGGGGGACGCGACGGCGGTCAGCGTCGCGAGGACGGCGACGGTCAGGCCGATGCGGGTGGTGACGGTCCGTGCGGACACGGCGGACCTCCTGGGGGGACGCGAGGACAGGGCCGTACGGGGGCGACGCCCTGCCTCACACCTAATGCGCCGCCCGGGGGATGCGCACGGCGGCGGGCGCCGCCAGGGTGAGCGGGGACCGCCGGATCAGCGGGCGGCTTCCGGGCCGGGCAGCGTCAGCGTCGCGAGGGCGCCACCGTCCGGCGCGTTGGCGAAGCGCAGGCGCGCGCCCAGGATCTCGGCCTGCCCGCACGCGATGGTCAGCCCGAGACCGTGGCCCTTCGCGCCGCCCTCGGTCCGGAACCGTTGCGGCCCGTGCTCCACCAGATAGTCCGGGTAGCCCTCGCCGTGGTCCCGCACCGTGATCACCGGGCCGTCCACCGTGAGCTCGACGGGCCCGGCGCCGTGCCGGTGCGCGTTGACCACGAGGTTGCCGAGGACGCGCTCCAGGCGGCGCCGGTCGGTCACCACGCACACGTCCCGGGCGACGACGACCACGGCCTCGGTGCCAGAGGCCCGCACCACCCGCTCCGCCACCGGACCCAGCCAGGTGGCGTCGAGGTCCACGCGCTCGCTGCGCGCGTCGAGCCGGGAGATCTCCAGCAGGTCCTCGGTGAGCGTGCGCAGCGCGGCGACCCGGTCGCGCACCAGCTCGGTCGGGCGGCCAGGCGGCAGCAGTTCCGCCGCGGCGTGCAGTCCGGTCAGCGGCGTACGCAGCTCATGGGCGACGTCGGCGGTGAAGCGCTGCTCGGCCAGGATCCGGGCCTGCGACGACGACGCCATGCTGTCGAGGGCGCCGGCCACCGCCGCGACCTCGTCCTGGTGCCGGCCCCGGTCCCTGGTCCGCGGATCGTTGACCCGGGCGTCCAGCTCACCCGCGCTGATCTTGCGGGCCACCCGGGCCGTCGTGTGCAGCCGCCGCGTCACCCGGGTCACCGCGAACACGCCGACCAGCAGCGTCGCGCCGATGGCCAGCGCGGAGGAGCCGAGGATCGCCCGGTCGAGGCCGTCGATGGTGCGGGCGCCCTGCGCGTAGTCGATCCGTACCGCGAGCGCCTTGCCGCCCTCGGCCGGGCCCGCCGCCCACATCGTGGGGCGCGCGTCGTGGCGGCCGACCATCGTGCCGCGCTCCCCGCGCACGGCGAGGGCACGCAGCGAGGCGGGCAGCCCCGGCGGATCGAGGGCGGCGCCCCGGCCCAGCCGGCCACCGGCCCGGAACGCCTCGGTCGCCTCGTCGAGCCGGTCCAGCGCCCGCTCCCGGGCCTCGCGCACCGTCTGATCGGTGACCGAGACGTGCACGAGGATGCCGAGCAGCGCGGCGAGCCCGCAGCAGATGACCGCAAGGAACGCGGCGGCCTTCCAGGTCAGCGACGCCGTCCAGGCGGGCAGCCGCGGCCGGCGCGTCACGACCCGCCCGCCGGCGAAGGAGACGACGGAGACGACGGGGACGACGTGGAGGAGGGGGACGACGCGGAAGGTGGGGCCGCGACCGGGGGAGAGGCGGAGGGGGACCGGGAGACCGGGCCGGACGGCGTCTCCGGCACCGGCGTCGTCGGCGGCCCGGTGCGCACGATCTCGTCGCGCGTCGGCAGCATCGCCCGCTGGTGACTGTCGTACGACCACGAGGTCCGGTACTCGTACCCCGACAGGTCGGCGACCGCCCGCACCACCACGCTGCGGTCGGCGAGCTGGACGCTGATGACCGCGTCCTCGTCGTCCATGATCTGGGTCAGCTTGCCGTCCGCGTACATGTAGACGCGGACCACGAGCTGGCCCTTCGGCGCGCGCACGGCGACGACCATGTCGTCCTTGCCGTTGCCCGTCAGGTCCGCGTAGTACGCGTCGAGGACCGGGCAGCCGGACCTCTTCGGACCCGGGTCGCCGCAGTCGGCCAGCCCCTTGGCGACGTCCTTGTACGTGTCCGGCTCCGCGGCGGCCTGGGCGCGGATCACGGCCACCGGGTTCACCTCGCGCAGGTCGCCGCCGGGCACCGCGACGCCCTTGACCACCTGCGTCTCGCCCGCCCCGTAGTCGTCGGCGGGCGCGGACGCGGGGGTCAGCGACGGCCACAGGTGGCGCGGGCCCACCGCCGTCGCGGCCGGGCCCGCGCCTTCGAGCCCGCCGCTGTCCCCACAGCCCGCGAGGAGCAGGGCGGCGGACACCGCGAGAGCCGAAAGACCGAGGCGCCTGGGCGTCACTGCACTCCTGCCGTACCGGGTGATGCTGTCGTCGAGCACACCTTATTGGGGGGCACGTCCTTTTTTGTCGACCTGCCGACTCCGGCGACCGCCGCCTTCTTGCCCTGCGGCGGCCTTGCTGCTCCCATGGTCAGGGGGTGATGGGGCATGAAAGGACTGCGCGTCATACCGACCTGGCGGCACGGTCAGGAGCGGCTCTACGTCTACGGGGAGGACGGCCGGAACGTCGCCTGGTACGACCGGGAGGCGGGCCGGGTCAATCTGCTCGCCGAGGCGTACCGGGAGGAGGTGCTCGACGCGCTGCGCCCGTTCATCGTGGGGCACGTCGCCGTCGGGCCGCCGCCGGTGCCCACCCCCGCCGAGCTGGCGAGACTCAGCCTCCACCCCGACGACGACCTCGCGCCGAACCGCCCCGGAGAGGCCCTCCTGATCGCCCTCGACCGCGATCCGGCGTCCCAGCGCAGGCTCCGCACTGATCCGCGGCGCCGGGCGCTGGCCGCGCAGCAACTGGTCGGCGGGGCGCTCGACGGGCTCGAAGGGGCGGGCTGGCGGGTCCTGCACTCGGTGCCGCTGCCCGGCGGGACGTACGTCCACCATCTGCTGATCGGGCCCGGGGGGCTGTTCGCGCTGCACGTGCTGCCCGCGCACCGGCAGCGGGTGCGGGTCGGCGATCCGATGGTCACGGCGGGGCGGGGCGAGCCGCAGCCGATGCTCCGCCGGGTGCGGTCCGAGGCGTCGCGGGCGTCGTTCGCGCTCACCGCCGAGGTGCGGGCCGGGCTCGTGGTGGTGGAACCGGCCGCACTGGACGTCCGGCTGCCGCCGCGGGACGTGACCCTGCTGACGGAGGCGGAGCTCCCCGGTCTTGCCAGGACCGGAGGTCTGCTGAAACCGGCGGACGTGGAGGCGCTGCACGCGATGGCCCGGGACCGGGGGACGTGGGCGCGGGTCTGACGCCTTCCGGTCACGGCAGCCGGCCGGCCCGGGCGGGCTCGGTCAGCGGGCCGAGCAGATCCCCGTGCCGCTGGAGCCGCGGCGCGATGTCGTCGGCCAGGAACACCAGGTCACCGGCGTCGCCGTGGTCCTGGCAGGCCGCGACCTCCGCCCAGGTCACCGGCGTCGACACGGTCGGCTCGGCGCGGGCGCGCAGCGTATAGGGGGCGGCCGTCGTCTTCGCGGCGGAGTTCTGGCTGTGGTCGACAAACACCTTGCCGGGGCGCAGGTTGCGCGCCATGCGGTGCACCACCAGGTGCGGCAGGGCCGCCTCCGCCTCCTGCGCGAGCGTCTTCGCGTAGGCGCTCGCCCGCTCGGACGGGACCGGGACCAGCGGGACAAGGAGGTGCAGGCCCTTGGAGCCGGAGGTCTTCGCGTACGCGTGGAGCCCGTCGGCCGAGAGGCGTTCGCGCAGCCAGAGCGCCACCTCGCAGCACTGGACGATGTCGGCCGGCTCCCCGGGGTCGAGGTCGAGGACGAGCCGGTCGGCCCGCGCGGGCGCGGCGGCCTGCCACTGCGGGGTGTGGAACTCCGTGACCAGGTTCGCCGCCCACATGAGCGTGGCCAGATCCTGGACGAGGATCTGCCGGGTGACGCCCTGGGAGCGCGGCACCTCCGCGGTCTTCACCCAGGCGGGTGTCCGCGGCGGCACGTTCTTCGCGAAGAAGCGCTGGCCGTCGGGCCCGTCGGGAAAGCGCAGGAACGACACCGGGCGGTCATGGAGATGCGGCAGCAGGGCGCCCGCCGCCGTCGCGTAGTAGTGCAGCAGCTCGCCCTTGGTGAAGCCGGTGGCCGGGTAGAGCACCTTCTCCAGATTGCTGAGCGGCAGCCGCCGCCCCTCCACTTCCGTGATGGGCGTCATACCGTCATACCGTAATACCCTGTCATTCCGGGTAAAAGCGGACGAATAATCCGACTGGACGCCTGAACGTCCGAACGTCCGAACGGTATGAGGAGGGAGGCCCCACGTGCGCTCCATCTGGAACGGCGCCATCTCCTTCGGCCTGGTCAGTATCCCGATCAAGCTGATCAACGCGACCGAGAACCACGGGGTCTCCTTCCGCCAGGTCCACCTGGAGGACGGCGGGCGCATCCGGTACCGCAAGGTGTGCGAGCTGGAGGACAAGGAAGTCGGGTCCGACGAGATCGGCAAGGGGTACGAGGACGCCGACGGGTCCGTCGTCCCGATCACCGAGGACGACCTCGCGGCGCTGCCCAGCCACACCGCCAAGACGATCGAGATCCTCGCCTTCGTGTCGGCGGACCGGATCGACCCGCTCCAGATGGACACCGCCTACTACCTCTCGGCCAACGGCGCCCATGCGGCCAAGCCCTACACGCTGCTGCGCGAGGCGCTCCGGCAGAGTCAGAAGGTGGCCGTCGCCAAGTTCGCGCTGCGCGGCCGGGAGCGGCTCGGGATGCTGCGCGTCGTCGACGACGTCATCGCGATGCACGGGCTGCTGTGGCCGGACGAGCTCCGCTCCCCGCAGGAGGTCGCCCCCGACACCCACGTCACGGTGCGGGACGCCGAACTCGATCTGGCGGACGCCCTGATGGACACGCTCGGCGAGGTCGACATGGACTCGCTGCACGACGACTACCGGGCCGCGGTGGAGGAGCTGATCGCGGCGAAGGTCTCCGGCGAGCCGACGCCGTCCCCGGCGCCGGACACCGGGGACGGCAAGGTCATCGACCTGATGGCGGCGCTGGAGAACAGCGTGCGGGCGGCGAAGGCGGCGCAGCGCGGCGGCGCGGAGGGGGACGTGGCCGAGGTGACCCATCTCGCCGGCCGGTCCCGCAAGAAGGCGGCCCCGAAGAAGAGGGCGGCGTCCGCCGGATCCGCGGCACCGAAGAAGTCGGGGTCGGCGAAGGGGAGTTCGGCCTCGGGTCCGGCTCCGAGCGCGGCGAAGGAGTCGGAACCCCCGGCTACGAGGAAGAAGGCGGCGTCCGCGAAGGAGCAGCCGCCGGCCTCGCCCAGGAAGGCCGCCGCCGGGAAGCCCGTAGCCAGGAAGTCCGCGGCCAGGAAGTCCACGACCGGGGGCTCTGTGGCCGGGAAGTCCACGGGCAGGGGGGCCTCTGCGAAGAAGACCGCCGCTGGCAAGAAGTCCACGGCCAAGAAGGCGTCCGCCCGGAAGAAGACGTCGGCCTGAGCGGCTGTCGGCGCCGACGGTGAAGCGTGTCCGGGGGCCGGCGGTCAGGCGTGTCCGGGCGCCGACACTGGTCAGGCATGTCCGGCGGTCGGCACCGGCTCCGGGTGAGCGGGGACGGGCCCGGCCGGTGTACGGGCCGGCGCGGAAGGGGGCCCGGGGCGCTGTTCCGCGGGCCGCTCGCAGGAGTCGGCGGCGGGGCCTGCGCCGACACGGCCCCCGGTGACAGGTCCGCCGACGAAAGCCCCGCCGGCCGGGTGGGCCGGGGCCCGGCCGCCCGTGGGCCGGAACATGTCCGCGGCCAGGCTTCGGGCCAGGCAGGCGCCGAGCGTCTCCCGGCTCAGTCCGGTCCGTGCGGCGAGCCCGTCCCACAGAGCCAGCCAGGCGGCGCGGAGCCGTCGGGCGTCCTCGGCGCGGGTCAACGCCGGTGCACAGGCGGCGAGTTGCAGCAGCAGCAAGGGGACCTCACGGCGTTGCGCGCCCAGCTGGACGCAGGCCCGGGTCGTGGCGTCGATCGCGGCGCGGCCGCGCAGCCCGTCGGTCGCGCGGCCCAGATGGTCGGCGAGGGCCGCGAAACAGTGGTCGGCCGCGGCCTCGAACAGGGCGCGCTTGTCCGGGAAGAGCCGGTACAGGTACGGCTGCGAGACGCCCACCCGGGCGGCGATGGCGGCGGTGGTCGCCCCATGGAACCCGGCCGCGGCGAACTCCGCGACGGCGGCCCGCACCACCTGCTCCCGCCGCACCACCTCCCTCCGCCGGCGTGGCGCGTCAGGCGACACGGCGGGTCGGCGTCGATGGCAGTGCGGTGGGGACGGCGGGCAGCTGGCCGGGTTCACCCACCGTCAGCCGGGAGACGCGCGGCGCGATCTTACGGGCGAGGCCGGTGAGCGTCCGGCCGGGGCCGATCTCCACGAACATGTCGCAGTGCAGCTCGTCGGCCATCACGCGCACCGACTCGGCCCAGCGCACGGGAGCCGTCAACTGCCGTTCGAGCAGGCCCTTCCAGTCGTGGTCGGAGCCGCGCAGCGGACGCGCGTCCACGTTCCCGACGACCGGCGCGAACCCGTGCAGGAACTCGGTGCGGGCCAGCGCCCGCGCGAACCCGCCGGCGGCCGGGGCCATCAGCGGGGTGTGGAAGGCGCCGCCCACCGGGATCGACACGACCCGGACCGCGCCCAGCTCCTCGGCGATCGCGGAGCAGCGGGCCACCGCGCCGGGCTCGCCCGAGACGACGGTCTGCTGCGGGGAGTTGAGGTTGGCGACCCACACCTGGCCGCCGTCCTCGTCCCGCACCGAACCGGCGGCCTTCTCCACCTCCTCGGCGGAGAGGCCGAGGACGACGGCCATGGTGCCCGGCGCCGCCGCGCACGCCTTGCGCATCGCCTCGCCGCGCGCCGCGACCAGCCGTACGCCGTCCTCGAAGCCGAGTACACCGGCCGCGACGAGGGCCGCGTACTCGCCGAGGCTGTGCCCCGCGCAGGCGGTCGGCCGGCCCGCCACGGGCAGCGCCTGCCGCAGCTCGGTGAGGATCACCATCTCCAGGACGAACGTGGCCAGTTGGGCGTTGTCCGTGCGCCGCAGGTACTGCTCGTCGGCGCGCAGCAGCAGGTCCACCACGTCGCGCCCCGACACCTCACTGGCCCGCTCCGCCAGGAACCAGCCGGGCCGGCCCGCCCAGGGCCGCCCCATTCCGGGCTGCTGCGCCCCCTGACCGGGGAACACCAATGCCAACCGGGGACCGTTCATATCGCCACCGACCTCTTCCGTCTCTGGTTCCGCGAATTCCCGTGAGGACGAGACTGACAGGGGTGTTTGGAAGCAGAATGGAGAGTGGATAAAAGCTTGTCCGGGCCTTCTGCCACTTATGGGGAAGGCCCCTTTCTCTTTCGCCGGACCGGTCTTGCCGGGCAGCTCCTGGCCCCTTTACGTTCCTCTGCGTCGAGTCCGCACCGGGCCGGGCCCGAAAAGCGATGAGAGGAACGCGCATGTCTCAGCAGACCGTGGCAGTGGGGATCGTGGCCGCCGACTACCAGGAGCAGGTGGCCCGCATCGTCGTCGAGGAACTCGAACTGGAGGAAGGCGAGCTCACCGACGACGGCCATTTCATCGAGGACTACGAGAGCGATTCGCTGTCGCTCATCACGGTGATCTCCCGAATAGAGAAGGAATTGGGAGTCGCCATTCCGAAGACGGAACTCGGCGAGCTGGTGAATCTGCGCCTGCTCGTCGACGCCGTGGTGCAGCACGCCGGGGAGCGCGCGGATGGCTGACTCCGCCGCGCGCGGGCGCCGCGTCGTCATCACCGGGCTCGGCGCGGTGTCGCCCGTCGGCATCGGCGCCGACGTCTTCGCCGCCGCCGTCCGGGCGGGCACCGGCGGCACCGCGCCCATCCAGAGCTTCGACGCGAGCGGCTTCCCGCGCCGCAAGGCCGGTGAGGTCCTCGACTTCGACCCGGCCGCCCACCTCAAGCGGCTCGACCCGGTGGCCTGGGGCCGCAGCGGGCTGCTCGCCGCGGCGGCCGCCCGGCTCGCCGTCGCCGACGCGGCGCTCGACGAGGAGCAGTTGGAGGCCGCGCGGGCGGGCTCCATCCTCGGCACGACCAGCGGCGAGTCCGCGGTCGTACAGGCGCTCGGTGAGCAGTGGCTGGCCGGCGGCCTCGACTCCCTCGACGGCGATCTGGCCGGCCGGTCGCCCGCCTCCCGCATCGCCAACGCGGTCAGCGCCGAACTGCGCCTCACCGGCGAGACACAGACCATCCCGACGGCCTGTTCCGCCTCCAACTACGCGCTGGGCTACGCCTACGACCTGGTCCGCAGCGGCGAGGCCGACGTGATGCTCGCGGGCGGCGCCGACGCCGTCAACCGCCTCACCCACGCCGGGTTCTACGCGCTCGGCGCGATGGCGGACGACGTGCCGACGCCCTTCGCCGCCGGCCGGACCGGCATCGTCACCGGGGAGGGCGGCGCCGTCCTCGTCCTGGAGACGTACGACAGCGCCGTCGCCCGCGGCGCCCGGATGTACGCCGAGATCCTCGGGTACGCGGCCAACTGCGACGCCGCGCACATGGTGCACCCGGACGCCACCTCCATCGCGGCCTGCATCAAGGCGGCGCACGAGGCGGCCGGTGTCGGGCCCGAGCGGATCGACTACATCTGCGCCCACGGCACCGGCACCCCCACCAACGACGCGACCGAGGTCGCCGCCGCCCGCGAGGTGTTCGGCGACCGCATCCCGCCCATCAGCTCCATCAAGTCGATGCTCGGGCACACCATGGGCGCCGCCTCCGGGTTCGGCGCGATCGCCTGCTGCAAGGCGCTGGAGCAGGACTTCCTGCCGCCCACCGCCAACGTCACCGAGCCCGATCCGGAGCTCGGCGAGGGCGTCGACTGCGTACCGGGCACCGGACGCCCCGCCCGCCTGGACATCGTGCAGAACCACGGGTTCGCGTTCGGCGGCAACAACGTCATCACCATCCTCGGGAGGGTCTCGTGACCACCGCGACCATGGCGGCGGCCCCCGTCGAACCGCTGTACGTCACCGGGGCCGGACTCGTCGGCGCCGCCGGCCACGGACTCGCCGCCCTGGCCGAAGTCCTGGACGGCACACGGGAGTTGCCGTTCGGGGCGACGGGGGACGACAGCGCCGACTACCCGCCCCGCCCGGTCCGCGCCGTGCACGGCTTCGACGTCAAGGCCCATCTGGGCCGCAAGGGCACGAAGTACCTGGACCGGCTGACCTCGTTCGGTCTCGTCGCCTGCAAGGAGGTACTGGAGGGACTTCAGGAGGCGGGCGGGGTGGTCGACGGCGCCCGCACCGGTGTCGTTCTCGCCACCAACACCGGCTCGGTGTCCACGCACACGGCCCTGCTGCACGAGACGCTCACCGCGGAGAAGCCCTACCTCATCAACCCGGGCCGCTTCCCGAACACGGTCATGAACAGCACGGCGGGCCAGGTCGCCATCCGCAACGGCCTGCGCGGCCTCAACGCCACCGTCGCCGGTGGCGCGAGCGCGTCCCTGCTCGCCTTCCGGCACGCCCGGCTCGCCCTCACGCTCGGCCGCGCCGACCGGCTGCTCGTCGGCGGCGTCGAGGAGCTGAGCGCCCCGGCGGCCTGGGCGTGGCACCGTACCGGCGTACTGCGCGAGGACGCGGCGCTCGGGGAGGGCGCCGCCGTCTTCACCCTCCAGCGCGACCGCCCCGCGGGGCCGGGCCGCGTACTGGCCGAACTCCTCGCGTGCGAGGTGCGGTTCACACCGGAGCCGCGGGCCTACGCGGACGGGCTCGCCGACGCGGTGACGCGGGCCCTCGGCCGCAGCGGGGTCGCGGCGTCCGAGGTCACGGCCGTGTCGCTCGGCTCGGGCCACCACCGCGGCCTCGCCCGGGTGGAGGAGCGGGCGGTGCGCGCGGCCCTCGGCGGCGAGCTGCCCGCGGAGGTGATCCGGGTCGCCGACGTGCTCGGCGAGACGTACAGCGCGAGCGGCGCCCTGCAACTGGCCGCGCTCCTCGCGCGCCGCCAGGACCCGGGCGGCATCGGCCTGGTGACGTCGGTGGGCCGGGACGGCAACGCCGCCGCCCTGGTCGTACGCCACCCCGCCTGACCCCGCCCGACCCCACACCGGCGCCCGCGGGACCCTCCCGCGGGCGCCGTCCGTCGTGCCCCGACAAGGAGCCACCCATGCCCACCCTGAACACCGCCTACCTGGGACGCACCTACCCCCCGACCCGCCCCTACGACGTGGGCGTCGAAACGCTCCGCGAATTCGCCGCCGCCCTGGAGACCGGGCCCGGGCCGAGCGGCGTCGCCCCGCCCACGTTCGCCATCGTCCTCACGATGCGCGCGGAGAAGCAGGTCACCGACGACCCGGACCTCGGCTTCGACTTCAGCCGCGTCGTCCACCGCGACCAGCGGTTCGAGTCGGCCCGGCCGATCAGGGCCGGTGACCGGCTCACCGTCACCGTCGAGGTGGCGGGCGCCGACACCGTCGACGGCAACGACGTGGTCACCCTGCGCGGCCATGTGCGTGAGGCCGGCAGCGGCGCTCTCGTCTGCACGACCACCTCGACCCTCGTGTCCCGCAAGGAGGAAAGCTGATGGCGCCGGCCCTGGACCAGGGGCAGTCCATGCCCACCCGAACCTTCCGGCTCACCCGCGAACGGCTGGTCGCGTACGCCGCCGCGTCCGGTGACCACAACCCCATCCACTGGTCCGACACGCGCGCGACGGCGGTCGGCCTGCCCGGCGTCATCGCGCACGGCATGCTCGGCATGGGCCTGGCGGCGACCGCCGTCACCGAGTGGGCGGGGGAGGGCACGCATGTCGTCGAGTACGGCACCCGCTTCAGCCGCCCCGTGCCGGTCCCTGACACCGCCGACGGCGTGGAGCTCACCGTCGACGGTGTCGTCGCCGAGGTCAGGGCAGACGGGACGGCGCGGGTCGATCTGACGGTGCGCTGCGCGGGGCGGAAGGTGCTGGCCCGGACCCGGGCCGTGCTCGCTCCCGCTCCGCCCCGGCCGGCCTGATCGCCAGGCCCGCGGCCGTACCGAGCAGGACCACGGCGGCCCCCGTGAGCACCGCGCCGCGGAGGCCGCCGTGCAGGAACACGGCGGTGAGCACGGCGATGCCGAGCGCGCCGCCGAACTCGCGCACGGTGTTGTTCACACCGGAGGCGAGGTTGTGCTCGTGCTCGGCGACCGAGCCGATGACCGTCGCCGGGTTCGCGGCGAACACCAGCCCCATGCCGATCCCGGCGAGCGCCATCGCGCCGACCATCGCCCCGTAGGAGAGACCGGGCCGGCAGATCTGTGCCAGCCAGCCGAGCGCGACCGCCTGGCACAGACAGCCGAGCGCCTGGAGGCGGCCACCGCCCACCCGGCCCACCAGCGCGCTGGCCACCGGCACCACCAGCATCGGCGCCGCCGTCCACGGCAGCGTCCGCAGGCCCGCCTCCAGCGGTGAGTAGCCCATCGGCCCCTGCATGAACTGCGCCAGGAAGAAGATCGAGCCGAACACCCCGAAGTACATCGCCAGGGCGAGGGCGTTGCTCAGCATGAACGGACGGACGCGGTACAGATGCAGCGGGGCCAGCGGGGTGGCCGTGCGGCGCTGCCAGGCCGCGAAGACCGCGAGCAGCACGGCCGACAGCACGAGCCCGCCGAGCGAGCGGACCAGCGCCGCCGCGCCCTGCGCGAACTGCACGATGCCCCATACGGCGGCCACCACCGCACCCGTCACCAGGGCGATGCCGGGCACGTCGAGCGGGCGCGGCACACTGGTGGACTCGGCGATCGCCCAGCGGGCCAGCGGCAGTGCGAGGACGCCGATCGGCACGTTGATCCAGAAGATCCAGTGCCAGTCCAGGCCCTGGGTGACCAGGCCGCCGGCCATCGGGCCGAGCGCGATGCCGAGGCCGTTGACACCGCCCCACACGCCGACGGCCAGCGCCCTGCGTTCGGCGCTCACCGCGGCCACGGCGAGGGTGAGCGACACCGGGAGGACCGCCGCCGCCCCGGCGCCCTGGACGACGCGGGCGGCGACGAGGGCGCCCACCGAGTCGGCCTGCGCGCACACCGCGGACGCCAGCGTGAACAGGGCGATGCCCCACAAAAAGACGCGCCGCCGCCCGATCCGGTCGCCGAGCGCCGCCCCGGCCAGGAGGAGGCCCGCGAAGGGCAGGACGTAGCCGTTGACGACCCATTGCAGGCCGGTCTGGCGGGTGTCGAGGTCGTCGGCGATGGCGGTGAGCGCGTTGGTGACGACGAGATTGTCGACCGCCACCATGAACATGGGCACCGAGGTCGCGATCAGCGCCCACGCCGCCCCTTTCGCTTTCATCGTTGATGTCCGTCCTTTCGGCGTACGACAGGCCGCCGGCCCGTGCGAACGGGTCCGGCGGCCTGGGAGGGGGGAGGGGTGGGGCGGCCTTACGCCTGCGTGCCCGTCGGCGGCAGCTTCAGCTCCACGGCGCCGATCTGCGCGAGCAGGAACAGGTCCTGCCGGCACGCCCAGTGCTCGTGCACGAGGCCGTCGTCGCCGACCCGGTAGATGTGGATGTGCTCCACGTCGACCTTGTTGCCGGTGCCCTCGAAGCCCAGGAAGTTCCCGGTGTGGATGCCGGTGAAGCGGACCCGTACGACGGCCTTGTCGCCGTCCGCGAACGAGTCGATGTGGTCCCAGCTCGCCTCGGAGAACACGGAGTTCATCCAGCGGGCGGTGCCCAGGTAGCCGGCCGGGCCGCCGGGTGTGCCGGGCGGGGCCTCGAAGTCGACGAAGTCGTCGGCGACCAGTTCGCGGGCGACCTTCTCGTCGAGGTCGTTGAAGATGCGGCCCATCTGGTGGGCGATCTCCAGAACGGTGTCGTTGGACATGAACTGCCTTTCGTAGCGCGGGAGTTGCGATGCAGGGGGTTCAGTGGCCGACGCCGAGGCCGCCCGTCACCGGGATCACCCCGGCCGTGACGTACGACGCCTCCTCGCTCACCAGGAACTTCACGGCGGCGGCGACCTCCTCCGGCCGACCGGCCCGGAAGAGGGAGGTCTGGCTCAGCACGTGCTCGCGGCGTGCGTCGGTGACGTCCTTGACCATGTCGGTCTCGATGAGGCCGGGCGAGACGATGTTCACGGTGACGTTGCGCCGGCCGACCTCGCGGGCGAGCGAGCGGCCGAAACCGATCAGGCCGGCCTTGGAGGCGGCGTAGTTGGTCTGCCCGGGGGCGCCCGCCAGCGCGCTCATCGACGCCATGAGGACGATGCGGCCCCAGCGCGCCTTCAGCATGTCGGGGACGACCTCCTTGGTGACGGAGACCGCGGAGAGCAGGTTCGTCTCGATGACGTCGCGGAAGTCCGCGTCCTCCATGCCGACGAGCAACTGGTCGCGGGTGATCCCGGCGTTGGAGACCAGGACCTGGATCGGCCCGTGCTGGATGCGGGCCTCCTCCACGGCGCGCCGCACGGCCGCGGGGTCGGTGACGTCGCAGCACACCCCGAACAGACCCTCGGGCGGTTCGCCGGAGCGGTAGGTGACGGCGACCTTGTCGCCCTGCTCGGCGAGGGCGCGGGCGGTGGCGAGGCCGATGCCCCGGTTGCCACCGGTGACGAGCACGGAACGGCTCACGGTCTTGTCTCCTGGTCGGTTCGGGCGGAGGGCGCCGCGAGCAGTTCCGCGAGCCGGTCGGCCGCGGCGGTGGTGTCGGTGAAGTGGATCGCCTGCCATCCGGCCGCCTCGGCGCCCGCGCAGTTGTGCGCGAGGTCGTCGACGAGTACGCAGTCGGCGGGTGCGGCGCCGGCCCGCTCGGCGGCCAGCGCGAACATCCCCGGGGACGGCTTGCGGTGCCCGGCCTCGAACGACAGCAGTACGTCGTCGAAGAGTTCCGCCGGGTCGACCATGCGGCGCCAGTGCGCGTCCCAGGTCGGCACCATGTTGGAGAGCAGGCCGACGAACGCGCCGCTCTCCCGGGCCTTGCGCAGGCTCGACACCCAGGCGTGGTTGGTCTCCCGCCCGTCGAACCAGGCGTCGGCGAGGCTCGTCAGGTGGACTCCGGTGACCCCGTGCTCGGTGGCCAGCACCTCGCTGATCTGGGCGAGCCACTCCGCCTCGGAGACCAGAGGGGTGTCGATCGGCTCCATGACGTCGCGGGTGCCGTACCGGGCCGTGACCGTGCCGAGCGCCTTGTGGAGCACGTCCGGGTCGAGCCCCTGGCTGCGGCAGAACGTGCCCATGGTGTGGGCGATCGGCGGGGTGAGCACACCCCCGAAGTCGGTCCACACGGCGAGCCGGCCGCCGTTCGCCGCGCTCACAGCAGGCCCCCCGCGGTGAGGGTGACGGTGACGGCCGCGATCTCGGCGCCGCCCTGGAGGAAACGCACCGGCAGGGCGCGCCGCCCGGTGCCGGGCCCGATCCGCGCGGCCTCGGCGGTCACCGGCTCGTCCAGCTCCGCGAAGCGCGCGAAGTGGGCCTCGAAACCGGTGGCGTACGTGGACAGCGGCTCGCCCGTGGACAGCAGCGCCAGTTGGCGTGCGGCCTCCACGAGCGTCATCGCGGGCAGATGGTCGTAGACGTGGTCGAAGAGCGCCCGGTTGTCGAAGCGCGGGGTGACCTCGGCGCTGACGGTGGAGCCCGTCGCGAGGTGTCCGGAGAGGACGACGTTGAGCGGGTTGCCCCGCGCCACCGCGCCCGGCTCGACCTGCCGGCTGTCGTCGAGCGCCGCGTCGTGGTCGCAGAACTCGGAGGTCAGCGGGGCGGGGGTGCCGCGCTGGGCGTGCCGCAGCACCTCGTTCTCGTGCTCGTTGAGGAAGAGCACGTCCATCTCGTGGGCGCCGATCCCGGTGCCGTCGAGCGTGTACTGCTGGACGACGGTGCCCTTGCGGTACCGGCCGCGCCGCGTGGGCCGCCCCAGGTACTCGGTGTCGATGACGAGCCGCCCTGGTTCATCGCCCACCAACAGCCCTTTGAGGCCGTCAAGTTGGAGGCTGAACCGGTCGACGATCATCATGGTTCCGCGGGACAGGCCGATGTACGTGTGCGACCCGGCGATGGCGGCCTGCCGGCCCGACTCCAGGAGCAGCAGGGGATCGTAGACGGCCGGGCGCTGGGCGTGGTCGCTGTAGTAGCCGTGGATGAGCGGGAGCTGGACCGCGGCCCGCACCCGCTTCTCGGCCAGTGGACGGATGTCGGTGACGAAGACCTCAGAGACCGCGGCCCGGTGGACCAGGGAGCGGTCGACGGTGCGCCCGTAACTGAGTTCTGCGGGCGCCGTAGAAATCTCCGGAGCCACGTCTGTGGTCATACCTGTTTCCTTTGGCAGGGGAACGGTCTTGCCCGAGCAGCGTCGCAGTGGCGGGTGGAACTTCGATGGCAGCTGAATTCAACGCCGATAAAAGCGCGGGAGAGCCGTCCGGGTATCCTCGTGGAATGCGTATCGGAGAGCTGGCGCGGCGCACCGGAGTCCCGGTGCCGACGATCAAGTACTACTCGCGGGAGGGTCTGCTGCCCGCCGGTGAGCGCACCAGCCCGAACCAGGTGGCGTACGACGAGACGCATGTACGCAGGCTCAAGCTGGTCCGCGCCATGCTGGAGGTCGGCGGCCTCTCCATCGCCGCGGCCCGCGAGGTCCTCGCCGAGGTCGATTCGCCGCACCGCACGGTGCACGGTGCCCTCGGCGTCGCCCAGTCCGCCGTGACCAGGCCCGCGCCGGAGCGCGGCACCCCGCAGGACTGGGAGCGGGCCGGGACCGAGGTCGCCGAGCTCGTCAGGCGCCAGGGCTGGGCGGCGAAGCCGGAGAACCCCGGCTGGCAGGCGCTCGTCCAGATCGTGGTGACCTACCGGGACCTGGACCGCGGCGATCTGCTGAGCCTGCTCGACACGTACGCGGCGGCGGCGGGGGAGTTGGCCGTGGCGGAGCTGAGCGCGCTGGCGGACGCCCCGGGCACGGACGGGAAGGTGGAAGGCGTGGTCCTCGGCACGGTCCTCGGCGACGCCGCCATGGCCGCGCTGCGCCGGATCGCCCAGGAGGACGTCTCCGCCGGCCTTCAGCAGGGCAGCAGGTCGGCGTGAGCGGGCGCCGCCGGCGCCAGGTGGTGGACGTGGGCGGGCGGCAGGTTCCCGAGCACGGTCTCGGTGCGGAACCGGTGCCGCGCGAGCACCCGGCCGACCACCGACTGCGACTCCAGCACCCGTAACCGCGCGGACCCCGAGGTCAGCGCCCTTCGCAGGGGCGGCATTCCGGCGTAGGAGAAGTACGACAGGGTGCCGCCGGGCCGCAGCGCGCCGACCAGGCGGCCGAGGAGGTCCTCGACCGTCGCGGCGTCGAAGTTGGCGAACGGCAGCCCGCACACGATGGTGTCGTAGGTGTCGAGCGCGTGGTCCTGGACGAGCCCGGGCCGCACCCGGACGCGCCGGTCACCGGCGTAGGAGTCCGCGAGCAGTGCGGCGAACCGGCTGTTCGCCTCGATGAGTTCCACGGTGTCCAGCGGCCCGAGCGCCCCCACCACGTGCCGGGTCACGGCCCCGGTGCCGGGCCCCACCTCCAGTACCGCACGCGGGCCGCCGGGGCTCGGGATGACGTACCGCGTCAGGGCTCTGGCCAGGCGGGGACTGCTCGGGGCGATGGCCCCGGTGACCCGCCGGGTGCGGGTGAACTCGCGGAAGAACAGCGTCACTTCGGTCATGGACCCACCTGTGTACGTCGGAAGAGGCAGTGCGGCACGCTAGTGATAGTGCAACTATCGATATAGTAGGTTACGGTGAGACCGCAGACGGTGGCCGACACCCGCCACGGCGACGCTAACCCGCCCCTGACCTGCGGACACGACTCACCAATGACCCGCACGCATGCCTCCAAAGACGTAGTGCCCGGACCGCTGGACCGGGCCCGACAGAGGGAAAGGAGGGGCCATGGACGTCGACATCGCCTCACTCGTGTCATGGCTGGACATCACCTCCGGCCTGTCGGGCTCGCTCTCCGGCGCCGCCTGCTGGGCCTACGCGATCCTCGCCCTGACCACGCTCCCGCCCCTGCTGCCCAACGCCGTACTGCTGGTCACCGGCGGCATGCTCGCCGCCCGCGGCGAGATGTCCCTGCTGCTGGTCCTGGCCTCGGTCGCGGGCAGCGCCCTCCTCGGCGACCTGCTCATCCACCGCTTCGGCCGCGCCGCCGGGCGCCGGGTGCGGGACGCGGCCCTGGCCAGGGGGCGCAAGGGTGAACTGTTCGACTGGGCCGCGCAGCGCGTGCACCGCGGCGGCCTCGCCTTCGTCGTCGGCGTCCGCTTCCTGCCCAGCGGCCGCCTCCTGGCCGGGCTCGCGGCGGGCGCGGCCCACTACCCGGCCCGCAAGTTCGCCCTGGCCGCCGCGCTCGCCGAGACGGTCTGGGCCGGCTACTCGGTCGGCGCCGGCTACTTCGGCGGGGCCGTCAGCGACGACCCCGTCTTCTCGGTCGCCATCGGCGTCGGCCTCTCGGTCCTGGTGGGCGTCGTCGCGGCGCTCGTACAGCGCAGAGCGGCGGCCGCTGCCTCGAAGGACACACCACTCGCCCCCTGAAATGGGAATACCGCGCGCCCGGCCGTTCTGTGAAAGTCACGGACAGGATGCCCGGAATCACGATCGCGTGCTTCACGAACGCGTGCTCCGAATCGCCGTCAATTCGCCGAAGAATTCAGGAGAGACCAGTGTTTGCCGCAATCGGAAAATTCACCGCGCGGCGCCGTAGATGGGTCGTCGTCGCGGCAGTCGTCTTCACCCTCTTCGCCGGTATCTGGGGCACCCGGGTCTTCGCGTCCTTCACCGGCGGGGCCGGATTCGACGACCCGGCCAGCGAGTCGGTCCAGGCCGACAAGGTCCTCCAGGGCCCGCTCGGCCGGGAGTCCAACGACCTCATCGTGGTGTACGAGGCCAAGAAGGGCACCGGCGCCGGGATCGACGACTTCGGCCCGGCCGTGCGCGACGCCCTCGACGGCGTACCGCGCGCCGGCATCGAGCGGCTGGACTCGTACTGGAACCCCGGCGGCCAGGACCGCGGCGCGTACCTCTCCGAGGACGGCCGCGCGACCTACGCCACCGTGCAGTTCACCAGCGACGAGGACCAGGACCAGGTCGAGGCGCTCGGAAAGATCGAGAAGGACTTCGAGGCGGACGGCGTCGACGTCCGCTACGGCGGCGTCGCCGCCATGACCGAGCAGGTCAACTCCCTGACCGGCTCGGACATCGCCCGCGCCGAGATGCTCTCGGTGCCGATCCTGCTGATCCTCCTCGTGCTGATCTTCCGCAGCGCGATCGCGGCGCTGCTGCCCCTGGCCATCGGCTCGTTCGTGGCGCTCGGCTCGTTCGTCGTGCTGCGCGTCCTGACGCTCTTCACCGACATCTCCAGCACCGTCATCAACGTCATCACCATCCTCGGCCTCGGACTGGCCATCGACTACGCGCTGTTCATGGTGAACAGATTCCGCGAGGAGCTGCACGCGGGCGCCGACGTGGACACGGCCGTCGAGCGCGCCACCGCCACCGCGGGCCGCACCGTCGCCTTCTCCGGTATCGCCGTCGCCATCTCCTTCGCGGGGCTGCTGTTCTTCCCGTCCCGCTTCCTGTCCTCCATGGGGTACGCGGCCGTCGCCGTGGTCGCCTTCGCGGTCGTCGGCGCGCTCACCCTGCTCCCCGCGCTGCTGCGCTACACCGGGCACAGCATCGACAAGTGGCGGATCCCGCTGCCCGGTTCCGGCCGCCGCACGCCGGTGCCGGAGACGCGGGGCCGCTGGTACCGCACCGCGCACGCCGTCATGCGCAAGCCGCTCGTCTCCACCCTCGCGATCGTCGCCGTCCTGGTCGGCCTCGGCGCCCCGCTGCTCGGCGTGAACTGGGCGCGGCCCGGCGAATGGGTGCTGCCATCCGACGCCGACGCGAAGGTCGTCAGCGAGCGGCTCTCCACCGACTTCGCGGCGAACCCGGGCCGCATCATGACGTCGGTCGTCCACTACGACGGCCCGGCCGACCGCCCCCAAGTGGCCGCGTACGCCAATCAGTTGGCCAAGCTCGACGGAGTGGCCTCGGCGACCCCGACCAACGTCGCCGGCAGCGACGCCCGCGTCACCATCCACTACACGCCCGACCCGATGTCGGACGCCGCCCGCACCCTCGTCGGCGAGGTACGCGCGGTCGAACCGCCGGGCGCCGAGACCCTCGTCACCGGTATGCCGGCCTCCCGCGTCGACATCGTCGACATGATCGGCGAACGGCTGCCATGGATGGCGCTCTTCGTCGCCGTGGTCTCCTTCCTCGTCCTCTTCCTCGCCTTCGGCTCGCTCCTGCTGCCGCTCAAGTCCGTGATCCTGAACCTGCTCTCGCTCCTCGCGGCGTTCGGCGCGATCAAATGGATCTTCCAGGACGGCCACCTCTCCGGCCTCCTCGGCTTCGAGGCCATCGGCGCGGTGGACGTCAACTTCCCCGTCCTCGTCGTCGCGATCGCCTTCGGCCTCGCCATGGACTACGAGGTGTTCCTGCTGTCCCGCGTCCGCGAGGAGTACGACGTCAGCGGCGACGTCGTCGAATCCGTCGCCCTGGGCGTCCAGCGCACCGCGAAGATCATCACGAGCGCCGCGCTGCTCCTGGTCGTGGTCGTCGGCGGCTTCATGACCTCGTCCATCCTCTTCATGAAGATGATCGGCGTGGGCCTGGTCATCGCGGTCCTCGTCGACGCGACGATCGTGCGCGGGCTGCTCGTCCCGGCCACCATGGCGCTGCTCGGCAAATGGGCCTGGTGGGCGCCCGCGCCACTGGCCCGCTGGTGGAACCGGTACGGCCTCCGCGAGACCGCCGCCACCCCGCCCGCCGCCCCCGAGCCGGCCCCGCCCCAGCCCGCCGGAGCCGGCCGGTGACCACCCCCCGATCAGCACCGCGCCCCGAGCCCGTCCACCCCCCGTCGGCGGCAACCCGGGGCGCGGTGCCCCTCTCTCCCCTCCCGTCAGCCAGCGTCCGACTCCCGGCGCGGGGTGCCGGGCCGGGGGACCTGGACACGGCGCCCAAGGTCGCGCCGACCGCCGGGCCGAGTACCGGGCCGAGCACCCGGCCGAGCACCGGGCCGGGGGACGCGCCGGGTCCTTCGCCCGGCACCGCGTCGGACGCCGGGACCCGCGCCCCGGCCGGCCACGCGCCGAGCCCCTCGGCCGGGATCGCCCCGGTCGTCGCGGCCGGGGTCACCGCCGTGCTGGCCGCCGTCCTCGGGGACTGGGGAGCCTGGTCCGCGCCGCTCGGCTCCGGGGTGCCCGGATTCCCGGCGGCCTGGGGCGTGACCGCCGGGCCGCCCCTGCTGCTCGTCGCACTCGCCGGGGTCTACATCGCCTGGGCCGGCACCCCCTCCTTCGCGCGGACCTGGGCGCACACCGCCGCCGGGCTCGCCGCGGCGACCGGGCTGCTCGCCCTGGCCCGGGCGCCGTACGCGGCGGACAACGCCTGGGCCGCGCTCGCCGAAGCCTCGCACGCCGGCCTCTTCGGGGTCCTCTTCGGCTGGGTCCCCGCGCTCGCCGCGTTCGCCGTGCACCGCCCCCAGGCCCGGCACCGCACGGAACTCGCCCCGTACGTATGGCTGACCGCCCTGACCGCCGCAGGCCCCCTGGCGGTGCTCACGGCCGCGGCTACCTGGAGCAGCGAGGCCCTGCCCGATACCTGTACCGCCGCCCAGTGCGTCAGCGCCCACGCGAGTCTGCTGTTCACCGGCGAGATCACTCTGCGCCTCGCGCTCCCTGCGTGGGCCGCGTCGGTCGCGGCGCTCGCCGTGGCCCGCAGGTCCGCCCGGGTCCGCCGGCTGCGCACGCCCTGGCAGATCCTGCTCGGCGCCGCGGCGGCCGCCCTCACCGTGCTCCTCGCCCCGGGCCTCGTCCTCGGGGCGACGGTGTGACCCCGGCCGGGGCGGTCCGGACCGGCGTGGACGGTGTGACCCCGCCCGCGCCGACCCGTTCCGGCGTGGCCGGTACGACCCCTCCCCCGGCGCCCCGGACCGGCGTGACCTCGAACCCTCCCGGAGCCACCCCATGACCAGCACCGACCCCGTCCGCCCCGTCACCCGCCGCCGCCTCCTCACCCTCGCCGGCGCGGGCGTCGCCGCCGCCGCGGGCTGGGGTGCCACCACGGCCACCGCGGGCCCGGCGCCCCGCCCGCACGCCCGGCTCGCCTACCTCGGCGGCTTCACCGAAGGCGAGTACGGGCTGCCGGGGCTGCCCGGCATCGGCATCGCCCGGGTCGGCGCCGACGGCGCGCTGCACCTGGCCGGCTGGCGGCGCGGCATCGAGAACCCCTCGTACCTGGCGCTGTCACCGGACCGCGCCCGGCTCTACGCCGTCAGCCAGCGCTCCGGCGGCGCCACCGGCGCCCTGCACGCCTACCGCGTGGACGGCACCGAACTGCACCCGCTCGGCACCCCCCGCTCCAGCCGCGGCGTGGCCCCCGTGCACCTGGCCGTCGCACCGGACGGCCGCTTCCTGCTCACCGTGAACTACGACTCAGGCCACCTCGCCGTCCTGCCGATCGCCCCCGACGGATCACTCGGCGCGGAGGCCGTCCAGGTCCTCCGCCACCGCGGCCACGGCCCGCACCCCGCCGAACAGCGCGGCCCGCACCCGCACATGGTCGCCTTCGACCCCGCGGGCCGCCGCGTCCTCGTGCCCGACAAGGGCAACGACCACCTCTACGTCTACGACTTCGACGCCCGGACCGGCCGCCTCGCCGAGTCCGGCCGCACCGCGCTCGCCCCCGGCACCGGACCGCGCCATCTCGCCTTCCACCCGTCGGGCCGGCTCGCCTACGTCACCAACGAACTCGGCCACACCGTCACCACGTTGGCGTACGACCGGGCCACCGGCCGGCTCACCGCGCTCTCGCACGCCTCCGTCGCCCCGGCCGGTTTCGACCCGCGCAACGCGCCCTCCGCCGTGCACCTCACCCGGGACGGCGCGTTCCTGGTGACGGCCGACCGGGGCCTGGACGCGGTCGAGTCGTTCCGCACCGCCGACGCGGGCCGCACCCTGCGGCTCGTGCAGTCCCAGCCGGTCACCGCGAAGGCACCGGGTACCCGCTGGCCCCGAGACGTCGCGCTCGACGCCTCGGACCGGTACGTCTACACGGCCAACCAGGCGGGCCAGTCGGTCACTGCCTTCCGCCTCGACCCGTCGACGGGCCGCCTGGCCCCGGCCGCGGCCCCCCTGCCCGTACCGAGCCCGAGCTGCGTCCTCCTGCGCTGAGACCCCGCGCACGCGAGACGCGCAGGCCACGCAAGAGAAGCCGCGCACGCAAGACGCGTGAGCCACGCAAGAAAAGCCGCGCACACGTATGAGGGGGCGGCCTCCCCGGAGGCCGCCCCCTCAGCGTCGCGCCGGGCCCGCGCCCTCAGACACGCCACTCCGATACCCGCACCCGCGCGCCGGGCGACCCCGCCGCCACCGATGCCGCGTACCCCTCGGGCGACCGCACGCTGCGCACGTACCACTCGCGCCCGGACCCGGGCACCCGGGCCGCGCGCCACCCGCCGAAGACCTGGCCGGTGTAGCGCGGCGGGGTGCGGCTCAGACCGGTGCCGGCCGCCTTCACCAGGGCCTCGGCGCGGGTCCACTGCTCGAAGCCGTGCGTGGTGCGCCCGCCCTCGACGCACGGGATCCCGCTCCAGTCCATCCCGGGACGCACCCGCTCGATGTCGACACCGACCGGCACGTGCGCCGCGTCGCCGAGGGCGATCATCGCGTACGCCGCCGAGTGCGACAGGCTCGCCGGGACGGTGCGGCCGTCGGGCGCGTAGGGGACCGGTTTGCCGTGCCCGTCGTCGTCGCAGCGCCCGCAGTACCGCCGGAAGGCGACCTCGGCCGGCGCGACGCCGAGCGCGTCGGCGAGCAGCAGCCGGAAGACGTGGTGGACCGCGAGGTACCGCATCCGGGCCCCGTTCCTGCGGAACCGCGCGAACCGCCTGCGCTCCGCCGCGTCCAGCACGGCGTACGACTCCTCGAAGTCCCCTGCGGCGGAGGCCGCGGCGAGGGGGACGCGCCAGACGCGGATGACGGGCGCCCCCGCGCCGGCGCCCGTCTCGACCGCCGTCTCGACCACCGTCCCAACTGCCGTGTTCACGCCGCGGGCCCGCCGGCCAGGATGTCGTGCTGGAGCCGGCACAGATCGGCGGAGGGCTCCAGGCCCAACTCCTCGGCGAGCACGGCCCGTACGTCGTGGAAGGCGCGCAGCGCGTCACCGCGCCGCCCGCACCGGTGCAGGGCGTCGATCAGACGCGCGTGCAGCCATTCGTTGAGCGGATCGAAGGCGACCAGGCGCCGCAGTTCGGGCACCAGCTCGCGGTGGAGACCGAGCCCCATCGCGGCCTCGATGCGCACTTCCTGGGCGCGTACGCGCAGCTCCTCGATCCGCGCGACGTGCCCGGCGAGCACCCGGCCCTGCGCCACGTCGGCGAGGGTGCGCCCGCGCCACAGACCGAGCGCCGCGTCGAGGCGCTCCAGGGCCCGCTCGCGGCGCCCGGCCCGCAGCTCCGCGCACCCCTGCGCGTAGAGCCGGGTGAAGTTCTCCAGGTCGAGCATCCCGGGCGCGGTGCGCAGCGAGTAGCCGGTGGCCTCCGTGGTGATGACGCCGCGCGCGACGCCGGGGCCGAGGGCCCGCTCCAGCTCCTGGCGCAGATGGTAGATGTGCGTACGGACGGTGCTGACGGCGGTCGACGGCGGCGCGGAGTCCCACAACTCGTCGACCAGCGCGTCCACTTCGACGATGTCGTGGGCGCGTACCGCGAGCAGGGCGAGCAGCTTGCCGACCTTGGGGCCGCGCGGCCGGTGCGTCAGACCTCCGGTGCCGACGGCCTCCAGCGGTCCGAGGATGCGCAGGCCCAGCGCGGGCCGCGGCCGCTCGGGACCGGACGGGCCGGCCGGTCCCGGGGGCGTGAGCGGGCCGGACGGGCCCGGCGCCGTGATCGCGTCGGGTATTCGGAAGCCTGCCTGGGTGAAGTGCATGGAAAGGGGTCCCCCCGTTTTCTGCTTCAGGAGATCGGCTGGGCGAAGGTGACGAGATGGGCCGCGTACTGCGTGACCATGAAGATCCGGTACGGCAGCCTGCGCCGGGCGCGGGAGGCGCCGGGCCGGGCCGTGAGCGCCGCCGTGGAGAGGGCCAGCGCGCCGCACAGCACCGTCGCCGCCGGGGCGAGGGGGCCGGGAGCGGGCAGCAGCACGGCGGCGCAGGCGAGCGCGCAGCCGATGGTCAGCGAGCCGGCGCTCACCAGCAGCGCGGTGCGGAAACTGCCCCATTGCAGCGTCCAGTTGCGGCGGCCGTGCCGGGCGTCGCCCTCGGTGTCGGAGAAGTCCTTCGCGACGGCGCCGACCAGGGTCATCCACAGGGTCAGGGCGAGGGCGAAGGCGACGAGGGCGGGGGAGAGGCGTCCGACACCGTTGACGGCGCCCGCGAGGTAGGTGAGGAGGCCGCTGCCGAGGACGGCGGCCATGGTGCCCGGCGTCGTCCGCTTCAGGGCGAACAGGGGCGCCGAGTACGCGTATCCGAGGGCCAGCATGCACAGCGTCAGCGTGCACATGGTGGGGCCGAGCAGCGCGCTGCCGGCCAGAGCGAGGACCACGAGGAGCAGGCAGCCGCGGCGGGCGACGGGCACGGGCAGGGCGCCGCGGGCGATGGGGCGGGCGGAACCGTTGGTCCGGTCCTCACCGATGTCGCTGATGCCGTTGTAGAGGTACGTGAACGCGATGCAGCAGAGCCAGACGGCCGCGCCGGGGGCGAGCGTGGACGGCAGCGAGAGCATCGAGGTGAGGCCGGTCGTTCCGGCCACGAGAAAACGCAGCAGAAAAATGATCTGCACCGCGTACCGCGTTTCCTGCGCGCAGAGAACGAGATAGTGGAATATTCCGCTCCGCGACGGAGGGCGCGTGGGATCTTCATGTTTCCTGGGTCTTATGGGCGTCGCCATGGACATACCAGTGAATCTAATCCGAAGAGCGGCCCCGGGCCACGCTCTCCATGACGCAGCGACCCTACTCCCTTAGGTGTAGGGATCCCTTAGGAGTAGGGATTGGAACGCTGGGGCCGCCGGATCAATTGGGCGTCGGCCGCTTTGTTCACCGCGTCGATTCGGGAAACGGCGCCAAGCTTCTCGAAGATGTTGCGCAGATGTCGTTTGACGGTGCCCTCGGTGATCTTCAGTCGATTGGCGATCTGCCGATTGCTCAGGGCGGCGGCGGCCTGGGTCAGCACTTCCCTTTCCCGCGGGGAGAGCGTCTGCTGCGGCTCGCTGAATCCGGATTCTCCCATTCCGCTGAGCGGCACCGCGATTGTCATGTGCGGGTCATTAGTCGCCGTATTGCGGATCGCACTCAGCAGGGATTCCCGCGGAACGCTCTTGTGCAGATAACCGCGGGCGCCGCGCGCGATCAGCTCCTGCACCAGCTGGGCGTCGTTGTACATCGTCAGAATGAGCACGTGCAGCCGGGGAAAACGCCGGGTCAACTCGGTGACCACGGTGGGCGCGTGGTGTCCGGGCATCTCCACGTCGAGCAGGACGACCTCGGCCCGGACCCGCTCCACCAGATCGCCCAGGCCCTTGGAGGTGTCCGTGTCGGCGACGACACGCAGGTCCTCCTCGGCGTTGATCAACTCGCAGAGGGCGCCGCGCAGCAGTGAGTGGTCGTCGACGGCGACGATACGGATCGGCTCGCGCGCCGGCGCCCGTCCCGCGTCCACGTTCTCCATGGTCCGTTTCCCCCCTCAGTCCCGCTGCTGCTCGGCGGAGCGCCCGGCGGGCCCGGTGGCGTACTCCTCGGCGTGCTCGTCGCTGTATCCGGCGCCGTGCTCCGCGTCGTGCTCGGCGCCGTGCTCCGCGTCGTGCTCGGCGTCGTGCTCGGCGTGTTGCTCCACGGGGACGGAGAGGGCGATGGCCGTGCCCTTGCCCGGCGCGCTGTCGATGGTGAGCGTGCCGCCGAGCAGCCGGGTCCGCTCGGTCAGCGAGGCCAGCCCGTTGCCCGCGCGCAGCCCGGGCACGAAGCCGACGCCGTCGTCCAGGACCGAGGCCCGCACCGTGGCGTCGCCGACGTGCACCTCGATGCTCACGCGAGTGGCGCCGGCGTGCGCGACGGCGTTGCGCAGGCATTCGCGGAGCATCAGGAAGAGGTCGTCACCCAGCGCGCGGTCGAGCCGGTCCTGCTCGTCGGTGACCTGGATCTCCACGGCGGGCTCGTCGAGCGCCATCGCGGAGACGAAGGCGCACAGGGCCAGTTGCAGCGAGCGTGTGGTGTTGGTCCGCGTGCGCAGCTCGGTGACGATGTCCCGTGTCGTGTAGAGCGTCTCCAGGATGGCCTGCTTGAGGCTGCCGAGACGGGAGTCGGCCGTCGGCGCCAGGCCCTGCGTCAGCTCGTACAGCTCCAGCTGGCGCAGCGCGAGCGAGGCGACCGAGCCGATGCGGTCGTGGATCTCGCGGGCCATGCCGAGCCGGCCCTGCCGCTCGGCGTCGCGCACCACGTCGAGCAGGAACAGGTCGACGCCGCCCGCGCCCTCCTCCAGCCGCCGGGTGATCGCGGTCTGCAGGGTGATCAAGGCCCTCATCAACTGATGGGCCGAACCAGGGTGGCGTACGACGGCGTCGCTGAGAGTGTCCATGACGATCTGGAAAAGGAGAGCTCCGGCCCGCACGGAATGCACAGGGGCGATTCCCTGCGAGATACGGGCGCCGCCTAACCGCCGCGTTTTCTGCAGCAGTTGCCGGCTGACGGAGGGCTGCGTCCCATGACGAAGTGAGTGAACGCATTCCTGTATGACGTACTGGGCCTGCTGCCGACAAGTGGTCCACGCTTCCTGATCGGTGCCCAGCGGATTCTGCTGGCTCACGAGCAGGCGTCTGTACGTGTCGAGGAGTTCGGTTTCCAGTCCGCGTAATTCGGCAGCGAGCGCCGCGCTTTCGGGATTCAGGGTGTCGCCCCGCACGTCCCGCGGCGGTGGTGTGGTGTCCATTTCTTGTCAGCCCCCGTCGATGATCGTCACCGCGCCGTCCCGCACCTCGACGACGCTGTCAGGCGGGAGGGGTTCCGAAGATCGGATTGAGCATGCCTTGAGCGCTGGGGGGTGTCAAGCCGCGCCATGGGCCGTCCATGCGCACCTGATTAATCATCAACTAACTGTCTGCAAACGCCCGTTGAGAAATGTGCGTTGCGTCACTTCCGTCTGTCTTGGTTCTTCGTGGAATCCGCGGCCGTACGTGAGAAATGTTCATGTAGTAGTCGGCGCAGTGCGCACAACGCGATATCCCCGAGCACCGTTCCCGAGATCATGCTCGTCGCCGCCGTCTCGGGGTCGCCCTTGCGGCGCAGCAACTCCATCTCCACCTCCACGACGTTCTCCAGCGCGTCGGCGTACGTACCGAGGAGGTCGAGCAGATCGCTCTGGTGCAGCCACTCGCTCGCCACCAGCACCTGGGTGAGCGTCTGCCAGGCCGGGTTGTCGGCCCCCACCGACCAGGCGCGTTCCTCGGTGAACGCGACGGCGCGGCCGCGGGCCCGCTCCCACTCCTGGTCCTGCGCGGTGGAGCCGCGCGCCGGCAGGGCGTACTGCACGGTGCCGAGGAGTTCCTCCAGCGTGGGCTCCGCGGTGTCGATCCGGCGCACGATCCGCCGGATCGCCTCGTACGGCACTCCGCCGACATCGAGCAGCGCCCGGACGAACGCCACGCGCCGCACATGGCTCTCGTCGTACTCCGGGAGGTCCGGGAGCAATTCCATCCGCACGTAGAAGCGCAGTATCCGGACGGGAATCCCGACCCGCTCGCTCAGTTCGCAGAGGTCCTGCACGTCTCACGCACCTTCGGCCAATACGCCTGCGGGGCCGCTGTTCTCGGGCCCGCCGCGGGGATCGGCGGGCCGGGGGCCGGGGAATACGGGGGACCTTAAGCAGGGCGTCACGCGTTCGACAAGGCGGTTGGGGGGACGGGCGGCCGGACTGTTTCCAAGGTGGTAGCGGGGGTGGCCGGGGCCCGGGCCGCCGGGGTACGCAGAAAGGGGGCGCGATGTGCGCCCCCTTCCTGTCCGGCCCTCCGGTCCTCCGGCTCTCCGGCGCGGCTACCGCTGCCGGGCCACCGCGGCCGCGTCCCGCTTGAACGCCCACTCCATCTTCGGCTCCATGACGAACCGGAACATCCGCTGCACCGGTGGCGTGCAGAGCACGGTGATCACGGACGCGGCGATCAACGTCACCGCGATCTCACCGAGCGGCGTGTGCATCCACCGCGCGTCGTACCAGTCCCAGAACCGGGAACCCTTGGCCAGGAAGCCGTGCAGCAGGTAGCCGTAGAGCGTGCCCGCGCCGAGCGCCGTGACCCAGAGCCTGCGCCCCGGCACCCACGCGAAGAAGCAGGCCATGAGCAGCACCGAGCAGCCGAACATCCCCAACGTCATGACGACACCGCTCCAGCCGGGCGCCGCCAACTCCTGGGCGCTGTCCCGCCGGTAGAACCAGGCCGCGTTCATCCGCGGCGCCGCCCAGTACGCGAAGATCAGCGCGGCCGCGAAGACCGGCACGGCCAGGATGCGTGCCTCGCGCCGCCGCACCAGCCGGAAGTGCTCCGGCTTCAGACACAGACCGAGCACGAAGAAGGGCAGGAACTGGAGTACGCGCTGGAGGTCGAGGTCGTCACCGATGTCGGGGGAGACCGAGGCCAGCACGGCGACGGCGAGCGCCACCGGCAGCGGCCGGCGGATCACCTTCCACAACGGTGTGCTGAGCCGCCACACGAACAGCGCTATCAGGAACCACGTCAGGTACCAGGGGTCGAGCAGGCTGAACGGGTAGTCGGGGTCGCCCCCGGCCGTCCGCTTGAACAGGGTGTACGCCACCTCGAAGACCACGTACGGCACGGCCACCCCGGTGACCAGCCGCTTCAGCCGCGCCGGGCTCGCGTCGAAGCTGCGCGAGAAGTAGCCGGAGATCACGATGAACGCCGGCATGTGGAAGGCGTACACGGTCATGTAGAGGGCGGACGCGGCGCGGCTGTCCCCGCGCAACGGCTCCCAGGAATGCCCCATCGCGACCAGCACGATCGCCAAGTACTTCGCGTTGTCGAAGAACGCGTCGCGCGCCTTGCCCGGCTCGGCCGCCGTGCCCGGCCGGGCCTTCACGGCCGGAGCGGTCGCGACCCGGGCCGACGGCGCTGACGGTGAAGCGGGGGGTGCGATGTCTGCGCGCTGCGGAGGCAGAGGTGCCCGCGAGGCGCTCAGGCGTATCGGTTCGCTCACGATCCCTCCCGCGTGGAACCCCGACTCCCGAATTCGCGTCTTCTCAGGTTTGCGGGGTTCAAGTGGCTGCGAGACATCCCACGCACCGTAGTCACCCACTGAGGCAGGCGTAAACCCGTGCTGCTCATGGGTGGCGGCTCTCACACCCGGACGGGCCGCCGAGCCGGACAACTCGGCCAAGTCGGGCGCACGGCCCGGTCACCACGAAGAAGCGCGCGTCCCGCACCGCCCGGCGCGGGAGGGGAAGCGCGGCGAAGGGGGGCGGAGGGGAGGAGGGCGAGCGGGACGGGGAGGGCGCGGCGGTGAACAGAGGCGCGTCCGGACGGGCGACCGGCCGCTGATCAGACGAGCCCCGCCTCCGCGACGCGCAGCAACAGCCCGTGCAGCACCTCACGTTCCGCCCCGTCGAGCGGCTCCAGAAGCTCGGCGGTGACGCGCAGGCCCGCCTCGTCCGTGTCGCGCAGAAAGCCGCGCCCGTCCTCGGTGAGCACGACGATCCGGCTGCGCCGGTCGTCGGGGGAGGGGCGCCGCTCGACGAAACCGGTCTTCTCCAAGTCGTCGACCAGCCCGACGATCGCGCTCGGGTCGTAGCCGAGCCGCGCGCTCAACTCCCGTTGCAGCGCACCCTCGCTGGTGGCCAGGAGCCGTAGCAGGGCGTAGTGGCGCAGACGCAGCCCCGACGCCTGGAGCGAGGCGTTGAACAACTGCCCCGAGCGCAGCCCGAGCCGGTACAGCAGATACCCCGTGTCGGCGTGCAGCCCGCGCATCCAAGGCTCGTGCGCGTCGATCGGGCTGGGCTTCATGGGGTCTCCCTCGGTCGGGTCGGGTCGGGTCGGGTCGGGGCCGGGTGTCGCGTGGTGCCGCGTGGCGTGGTGGAGCCAGTCTGACGTACATCCAGGTCGGCAACAACTATTGACGTCACCAATTATTGCTCCTAACTTCCTTCTCGCCCCGCAATCGCAGTCGGCCCGAAGGGACTACTCGTGTCCGTCGACCCCATGGACTCCGTCGGCTCAACCAGCGCGACCAGCGCCACCAGCGCGACCAGCGCAACGAACAGGACGGACTCGACCGGCTCGACCGGCTCGGCCAGTTCGGGCGGCTCGGTTGGCTCGGTCGTCCCCACCGGCTCGGTCGCCCCGATCGATCTCACGGGCAAGGTGGCCATCGTGACCGGCAGCGGCCGCGGCCTGGGTCTCGCCTACGCCCACGCCCTGGCCGCCCGCGGCGCCTCGGTCGTCGTCAACGACATCGACGAGGCCGTCGCCGAAGCGGCCGTCAAGTCCCTCACTGAGGCGGGCGGCAAGGCGGTCGCCGAGGTGGTCCCGGTCGGTACGGCCGAGGCCGCCGATCGCCTGGTGGGGCGCGCGGTGACCGAGTTCGGGCGGCTCGACGTCCTGGTCACCAACGCCGGCATCCTGCGCGACAAGGTGCTGTGGAAGATGACCGACGACGACTTCGACGCGGTGCTCACCACCCACCTCAAGGCCACGTTCACCTGCGCCCGCGCCGCCGCCGTCCGTATGCGGGAGCAGGGCGAGGGCGGCACCCTGATCCTGGTCGGCTCCCCGGCGGGCCAGCGCGGCAACTTCGGCCAGACCAACTACGCCGCCGCCAAGGCCGGCATCGCCGCCATGGCCCGTACCTGGTCGATGGAACTGGCCCGCGCCCGGATCACCGTCAACGCGATCGTGCCGGTCGCCGCGACCGCGATGACGGAGACGATCCCGGCGTTCGCCCCGTACGTCGAGGCGATGCGGAACGGTACGCCGCTGCCCGACTTCCTCCGCAAGGGGGAGGGCTTCGGCACGCCGGAGGACTGCGCGGCCCTGGTCCCCTTCCTCGCCTCCGCCGCGGCCCGCGACGTGACCGGCCAGGCCATCGGCATCGGCGGCGACCGGGTCACCCTCTGGTCCCACCCGCAGGAGATCAAGTCGGCCTACGCGGACGGGGGTTGGACCCCGGAAGCGTTGGCGGACGCCTGGCCCACGTCGATCGGCGCCGAGCCGCAGACGGTCGGCATCCCGGCCCCGCGCATCCCGGAGACGTCATGAACCCCGAAAGCCCGAACCCTGAAAGCCTGCACCCCGCGAGCGCGCACCCCGCGAGCGCGCACCCCGCGAGCGCGCACCCCGCGGGCCCGAACCCCGCCACAGCACTCGACCGCACCACGCTCGACAACCTGACCGCGATCGACATCCACACGCACGCGGAGGTGTCCTCCAAGGGCCATGCCTCCCTCGACGACGACCTGCACGACGCGTCCTCCGCGTACTTCAAGGTCGAGGGCAAGCGGAAACCGACGCTGGCGGAGACGGCCGCGTACTACCGCGAGCGGCGCATGGCCGCCGTGATCTTCACCGTCGACGCCGAATCCGCGACGGGTACCGCCCCCGTCCCGAACGAGGAGGTCGCCGAGGCCGCCGCGGCCAACCCGGACGTCCTGATCCCGTTCGCGTCGATCGACCCGTTCCGCGGGAAGGCCGGCCTCCGCCAGGCGCGCCGGCTGGTCGAGGAGTACGGGGTCAGGGGCTTCAAGTTCCACCCGTCCATTCAGGGCTTCTTCCCCAACGACCGTCTGGCGTACGGGCTTTACGAGATCATCGAGGAGACGGGCACGATCGCCCTCTTCCACACGGGGCAGACCGGAATCGGCGCGGGCGTCCCCGGCGGCGGGGGCATCCGCCTGAAGTACTCCAACCCCCTGCACGTCGACGACGTGGCGGCCGACTTCCCGCACCTGAAGATCATTCTGGCGCATCCGTCCTTCCCCTGGCAGGACGAGGCACTGGCGGTGGCCACACACAAGCCGGGCGTGCACATCGACCTCTCCGGCTGGTCACCCAAGTACTTCCCGCCCCAACTCGTCCAGTACGCCAACACGTTGCTCAAGGACAAGGTCCTCTTCGGCTCCGACTACCCGGTCCTCACCCCGGACCGCTGGCTCGCCGACTTCGCGAAGCTGCCGATCAAGGACGAGGTCCGCCCGAAGATCCTCAAGGAGAACGCGGCCCGCCTGCTCGGCCTCACCCGACCCTGAACCCGACCCTGAAGGGGCGTTGGATGCGCAACGAGGGACTGGGGTCATGGCCCGCACGCCGGGCCCGCAAGACCCCGCACCGCACGGCCCTGATCCACGACGGCACGGCCGTCACGTACGCCGCCCTGCACGAACGCACCACCCGCCTCGCCCACGCCCTGCGCGCCCGGGGCATCCGCCGCGGCGACCGCATCGCGTACTTGGGCGCCAACCACCCCTCCTACCTTGAGGTGTTGTTCGCCGCGGGCCTCCTCGGCGCGGTTTTCGTCCCGCTCAACACCCGCCTGGCAGGACCCGAGATCGCGTACCAGCTGACCGACTCGGGAGCGCAGACCCTCGTCCACGCGCCGACGCACACGGAACTGCTCCCGGCCCTCCGCCAGGACACGGACGTCCACCTCTACGTCGAAGTGGGCGCGCCCTACGAGGAGTTGCTGGCGACAGGGTCATCGGCCACGGGACCCTCGGCCACGCGGTCTTCGGCCACGGGACCCTCGGTCACCGGAGCCCTGGACGAGCGGGTCTCGGCCGACGACACCTGCATCATCATGTACACCTCGGGCACGACGGGCCGCCCCAAGGGCGCCATGCTCACCCACGCCAACATCACGTGGAACGCGCTCAACGTCCTCGTCGACATCGACCTCGCCGCCGACGAACGGGCCCTGGTCGACGCCCCGTTGTTCCACACCGCAGGCCTGAACATGCTCACCCTGCCGGTCCTCCTCAAGGGCGGCACCTGTGTCCTGGCCGACTCGTTCGACCCGGAACGGACCCTCGACCTCATCGCCCGGCACGGGATCACCTTCATGTTCGGGGTGCCCACGATGTACGACCTGGTGGCCCGGCAACCCGCCTGGCCCACCGCCGACCTCACCTCACTGCGTACGCTCACCTGCGGCGGCGCCCCCGTCCCGAGCTCGCTCATCGCCACGTACCAGGAGCGCGGCCTCACCTTCCAGCAGGGTTACGGCATGACGGAGGCATCACCCGGGGTGCTCTTCCTGGACGCCGAACACGCGGTGGACAAGGCGGGTTCGGCGGGCGTGCCGCACTTCTTCAGCGACGTACGCGTCGTACGCCCCGACCTCACCCCCGCGGCCCCCGGCGAAACGGGAGAGGTCCTGGTCAGCGGCCCGCACGTCATGCCCGGCTACTGGGGCCTGCCGGAGGCGACGGCGGCGGCGTTCACCGACGGCTGGTTCCGTACGGGCGACGCGGCGAGGACGGACGACGACGGCTACGTCCACATAGTCGACCGCATCAAGGACATGATCATCTCCGGCGGCGAGAACATCTATCCCGCCGAGATAGAGGACGCCCTCCTCACCCACCCCGACATCGCGGAATGCGCGGTCATCGGCGTACCGGACGACACGTGGGGCGAGGTGGGCCGGGCGATCGTGGTGCCCCACGAGGGCCGCACCCCTGACCCGGCGGAGATCCTCGACCTCTTGAGGACCCGCCTGGCCAGATACAAGATCCCCAAGTCGGTGGTGCTGGCCCCCACCCTCCCGCGCACGGCATCAGGAAAGCTCCGCAAATCAGCCCTACGCACCCGCTACGCCACCCCCAACACCCCATACGCTCCAAAGGAGTCCGGCGCATGACCCTCACGGTGAACGGCCTGCAGGAACTCAAGAAGCTGGCGGGCGCCTCCCTGGGAACCAGCCCCTGGCTGGACATCTCCCAGCAGCGCATCAACACCTTCGCCGACGCGACCGACGACCACCAGTGGATCCACGTCGACCCGGAACGCGCCGCGGAGGGCCCCTTCGGCGCCCCGATAGCCCACGGCTACCTGACCCTCTCCCTCTTCATCCCCCTCTTCACCGACCTCCTCGACGTCCAGGGAGTCACCACCAAAATCAACTACGGCCTGAACAAGGTCCGCTTCCCGTCCCCGGTCCCCGCCGGCTCCCGCATCCGCCTCACCGCGACCCTGTCCCAGGTGGAGGAGGTCGCGGGCGGAGGAACCCAGATCACCGTGGACGGCACGATCGAGACAGAGAACGCGCCGAAGCCGGCAGCAGTACTCCAGAGCGTGTCCCGCTTCTACCCGTGAGCCACGCACCGGCACGCACTCGAACTGCGCCGGTGCCCACGACGCGCTCTTGCCGATAGCTTCCCGGGCTGCTCCGATGGCGGGGGACGGTCGGCATCTGTGTGGGGCGGGCGCATGAGCGATCTGACGGTGAACGCGTGGAAGCGACACGGCAGGGACCGCCTGTACGTCAATCTGCCCGACGGCACCGCGGTCGCCTGGGCGGACCGCGCCACCAAGGTCATCACGGTGATGGTGGACCAGGATCCGGCGCCGCTCGTCGGAGTGGGACTCCTGGTACGCGGGGCTGGAAGGGGAGCGCAGAGTGGGCCGTGAACTGCAACGCCTGTCCGCTCAGGGCTGGCGAACGCTCCACGGCGTAGGCAAGGGCAACGGCGGCGACATCGACCACCTGCTGATCGGCCCGGGGGGAGTCTTTTCCATCAACACGAAGCACCACGTCGGCGCCAGGGTGTGGGTCGGGGACGAGATGGTCAGGGTGAACAGCGGAGAACCGGCCCCGTACGCGGCTGCCGGCAAGGCTGAAGCCCGTTACGTACAAGGGGTGTTGGAGCGTTACTGCGACTTCCCCGTACCCGTGGAGCCGGCCCTCGTCTTCGTCGGCGTGGCGTCACTGCAACGGGCCGCCACCCAGTACGCCGTCCGCATCTACCGGGAGCGAGAAGTCGCGGCCCTGGGCCCCCTGACCGGCCGGCACACGCCCGAGCAGGTGGACCAGCTCTTCACGGTGGCCCGCCACAAGCGCATATGGCTACGAACATAGACCTCCGACCACCCCACGCCACCGCACAGAGGAGCCTCCGCGCCCCCGAGCACTGGCCGCTCGCCCTGGAGCCGACGCCATACCCAACGGGACCCCACACAGTGCCGGGTCCCACCGGGGGTTCAGGGTGTCCGCTGGTGACGGGATCTTGGAGGACCCCATAGGGGATGCCCCGGGCAGGGTCCGAACCTGCGCACACAACTCCGAAGAGCCCTTCGGTCCCGGACATACGCGCAGGTCACGACTTTACGAGGGATCCGTAGGTGGGTGCTTGCACACCAATAGTCCGCGACTCGCGAGATGATTTCCGCAAGAGGCCGACGCCAGATCCCGCCCCCTGCTCGGTATACGTAGCCATGGATGGGATGCGGTTCATGCGGCCATACCTCTCGACACGCTCGAATCAGGTCGGGCACGAACGGTCGTCTTCCGATCCAGTAACCAGGACCTCACCACTGCCCGTGTCTACACGGAGAGGGCGTCTCGGTTGGCTGAACCCGTCCTACTCGGCCTTGCCGTCCTCGCTGCCCGCGGACGCATGAAGCGGTAGACAGCCCCTGCGCCGTCCATCCAGAAGAGCGCAACTTACCCGCGAGTACGTGCCCATGGTGTTGCCCACCCTCGGGCAGACCTTCAGGCGTTCTCGGGGCGCTTCTTCACGCGCCACTCACTCGGGAATCGTGCGTGGGAACGACAAAGAGCCGGACCCAGTGAGACTGGGTCCGGCTCTTTGTATGTGGCACTTTGGGCTGGTCAGCGACTTGATCGCGCTGTTCCGGCTTCTGTGCCCCCGGCAGGATTCGAACCTGCGCACACGGCTCCGGAGGCCGTTGCTCTATCCCCTGAGCTACGGGGGCGTTCGTCGCCTTGTGTGCGGCGACGGGTAGAACACTACCAGCTCGTCCGGGGTCTTCATGAACGGGTATTTCCGGGTCCGTGGACGGGCGGACCGGGGGCTGGAGGGGGCGGAGAAGGGCTGGGGGCGGTCCGAGTCACCTGTACGGGGCGGAAGTGGGGAAAACCCGGACGCGGTCGGCGGTGCCGACCTACTCTCGAGTTGTGCCAGGCGCTTCAGGCCGGGTCCTCGTTGTGGACGACAACAAGGTCATCCGGCAATTGATCAGGGTCAACCTCGAGCTGGAGGGCTTCGAGGTCGTGACCGCGGCCGATGGTGCCGAATGCCTGGACGTGGTGCATCAGGTCCGGCCCGACGTCGTCACTCTGGACGTGGTCATGCCGCGCCTCGACGGCCTGCGGACCGCCGCGCGGTTGCGCGGGGACGCGCGCACCAGCGGCCTGCCCATCGTCGTCGTCAGTGCATGCACCCAGAGCGAGGTGGAGAGCGGACTGGAAGTCGGCGTCGACGCCTTCCTGGCCAAGCCCTTCGAACCCAACGAACTCGTGCGGGTAGTAGGGGAGTTGAGCCGACGCGGGCGTGCCCCGAAGCCGGCGTCAGTCACGTCGACGGCAACAACGTCGATGCCGGCCACGTCGATGTCAGCCCCGTCGACGTCAAGCACGTCGGCAGAGGAGCACGGGCATGGGCAGCGGCAGGACGACAGTTGTGGCGACTCGGGCGACAGCTCTCCGCTCAACGGCTCCGCCCACACCACCATCGCCGGCGAGTCCGGGTTCGGTCGTACCGCGGGCGCCTGACGATCTTCCGTCCGGCAGCTCGGCAGTAGCGCGGAAGCCGGCCGCAGCCCCAGCCCGGCCCCACTCCCACTTCCACTGCCACTGCCGCGGCGACTACGGCCCGCACCCGACACCCCCGCCTCCCACCATCCGCCCCCCGATCACACCCCCCAAACAAACCCCCACCCGTCCGCATCCCGGACCATCCGCCAAATCGGCTCGCCTACCCACCCCCCTCCTCGCCTACGCTTACCCCGTGACCCCCGCAGAGCTCTCCCACACCGTGTTGCGCGCCGTGCGCCGCGCGGTGGACGACGGTGAGCTGGGCGCGGGGGCCGTGGAGACCGTCGAGCGGGGTCGTGCGCGGATCGTCGTCGAGCGGCCTCGGCCCGGCGGGCACGGGGACTACGCCACGAACGTCGCCCTGCAACTCGCCGCCCCGGCCGGCCGGCCACCCCGCCAGGTCGCCGAAATTCTTTCCCGGCGACTGGCAGGCAGCCCGGGTATCGCCTCCGTCGACGTCTCCGGGCCGGGGTTCCTGAACCTCACCCTCAGCCCGCAAGGCCCGGGCCCCGGCCAAAGCCTCCTGCTCGGCATCCGGCGCGACGGCCTCGCCTACGGTCACAGCGACGCCCTGCGCGGCCACCGCATCGACCTGCGCATCCCGCGCGAGCCCCGCGCCGAGATCCTCGCCGACGCCGTCGCCCGTATCGGCCGCAGCCAGGGCGCCGAGGTCCAGGTCGCGTACGCCGTAGGGGCGGACGAGGTGACGTTCCGGCCCGTGCCCGCTGATCCGCGGGGGCTCGGGGGCGACGCCGGGCGCTGGGCCCTGTTGCATCCCGCCGCGCACGACCGGCCGCGTACCGAATCCGCCGCGGACCGTGCCGGCCACCTCGCCCAGCGCGAGTCGAACCCCCTTTTCCGCGTCCGGTACGCCCACGCCCGCTCCCGCGCCCTGACCCGGAACGCCGCCGACCTCGGTTTCACGAGCGCCCCCGGCGGTCCCGACACCCCCGGCGGTCCCGACACCCCCGGTAGCCCCGGTAGCCCCGGTAACCCCGACGGCCTCGTCAGCGCCCCCGGCACCCCGGCCGCCCTCCTTGACACCCCCGCCACCACCCCCCGCGCCCCGACCGGTCACCACCCCCTCCTCACCCCCCTCGCCGACCACCCCCGCATCCTCCTCGCCGCCGCCCGCCACCGTGCCCCCGACCGGCTCGCCCGGCACCTCGTCGATGTCGCCGACGCCTTCCTCGCCGATGCGGAGATCTCCGCCGGCGCGCTGCCCAAGGGGGAGGAGAAACCCTCGGCCGCCCACCGCGCCCGGCTCGCGCTCGCCGAAGCCGCCGGGACGGTGCTGGCCGGCGGCCTGACCCTGCTCGGTATCGACGCCCCCGCACACCTGTAGAGAAGACGAAGAGAGCGCCCCGCAGTCATGAGCCGTTCCGCACACCCCGCAGGCCCCCGCCACGCCGACGTCCTGCCCGAGGGGCACTACTCCGCCCCGGCCGCCGACCTCAACCTCCTCGACCCGAAGGTGTGGGCGCGCACCGTGGCGCGTGGCGCCGACGGCGGAGTGAGCGTCGGCGGGATCGAAGTGGCCCGGCTCGCCGAGGAGTTCGGCACCCCGGCCTACTTCCTCGACGAGTCGGACTTCCGCGCCCGGTGCGCGGCCTGGCGTGACGCCTTCGGGCCCGACGCCGACGTCTTCTACGCGGGCAAGGCCTTCCTGTCGCGCGCCGTCGTGCGGTGGCTGCACGAGGAGGGGCTCAACCTCGACGTCTGTTCCGGTGGCGAGCTGGCCACCGCCCTCTCCGTCGGCATGCCCGCGGAGCGCATCGCCTTCCACGGCAACAACAAGACCGAGGAAGAGATCCACCGGGCGATCGAGGCCGGTGTCGGGCGGATCGTCCTCGACTCCTTCCAGGAGATCGTCCGCGTCGCGCACATCGCCGACCGGCTCGGCAAGCGGCAGCGCGTACAGATCCGGGTGACCGTCGGCGTCGAGGCCCACACCCACGAGTTCATCGCCACCGCGCACGAGGACCAGAAGTTCGGGATCGCGCTCGCCGACGGGCAGGCCGCGGAAGCCGTGCGGCGCGCGCTGAAGCTCGACGGGATCGAGCTCATCGGGATCCACAGCCACATCGGTTCGCAGATCTTCGACATGGCCGGCTTCGAGGTCGCCGCGCGCCGGGTGGTCGGGCTGCTCGCCGAGGTGCGCGACGAGCACGGCGTCGAACTCCCGGAGATCGACCTCGGCGGCGGCCTCGGCATCGCGTACACGAGCGACGACGACCCCCGCGAACCGCAGGAGATCGCCAAGGCGCTCACCGAGATCGTCACGCGCGAGTGCGAGGCGGCCTCCCTGCGTACGCCGCGGATCTCCGTGGAGCCGGGGCGCGCCATCGTCGGCCCGACCGCCTTCACGCTCTACACCGTCGGCACGGTCAAGCCGCTCGAAGGGCTGCGTACGTACGTCTCCGTCGACGGCGGCATGTCCGACAACATCAGGACCGCTCTGTACGACGCCGAGTACACGGTCGCTCTCGTCTCCCGCCGCTCCGACGCCGAACCCATGCTGGTCCGCGTCGTCGGCAAGCACTGCGAGAGCGGTGACATCGTGGTGAAGGACGCCTTCCTGCCGGCCGACGTCGCGCCCGGCGACCTGATCGCCGTCCCGGCCACCGGTGCGTACTGCCGCTCCATGGCCAGCAACTACAACCACGCGCTCCGCCCGCCGGTCGTCGCCGTGCGCGACGGCGAGGCCCGGGTGATCGTCCGGCGCGAGACGGAGGAAGATCTCCTCCGCCTCGACGTCGGATAATGAAATATCTGTCTCATCATCCGGACCAGGGACAGAAAGCCCGGTCCGGTGGGTGAGACTGGTTGCACTGCAAAGAACCGTAGAGAACCGTTGAGAACCGTGAAAGCCAGCGGCAGTAGTAGTCGAGGAAACGAGGTCGGATGATGCGTACGCGTCCGCTTAAGGTGGCGCTGCTGGGCTGCGGGGTAGTCGGCTCAGAGGTGGCGCGCATCATGACGACGCACGCCGCCGACCTCGCCGCCCGTATCGGCGCCCCGCTGGAGCTCGCGGGGGTGGCCGTGCGGCGCCCTTCCCGGGTGCGGGAAGGGATCGACCCCGCCCTCGTCACCACCGATGCCACCGCCCTCGTCAAACGGGGCGACATCGACGTGGTGATCGAGGTCATCGGAGGGATCGAGCCCGCGCGGACCCTCATCACCACCGCCTTCGAGCACGGCGCCTCCGTCGTCTCGGCCAACAAGGCGCTGCTGGCCCAGGACGGCGCGGCGCTGCACGCGACCGCTGTCGAGCAGGGCCGCGACCTCTACTACGAGGCCGCCGTCGCCGGCGCCATCCCGCTGATCCGGCCCCTGCGCGAGTCCCTCGCGGGTGACAAGGTCAACCGCGTCCTCGGGATCGTGAACGGCACGACCAACTTCATCCTCGACAAGATGGACTCCACGGGCGCGGGCTACCAGGAAGCCCTCGACGAGGCCACCGCGCTCGGGTACGCGGAGGCCGACCCGACCGCCGACGTCGAGGGGTTCGACGCCGCCGCCAAGGCCGCCATCCTCGCCGGTATCGCCTTCCACACGCGCGTACGCCTCGACGACGTGTACCGCGAGGGCATGGCCGAGGTGACCGCCGCCGACTTCGCGTCCGCGAAGGAGATGGGCTGCACCATCAAGCTGCTCGCCATCTGTGAGCGGGCCGCCGACGGTGGTTCCGTCACCGCGCGCGTGCACCCCGCGATGATCCCGCTCGACCACCCGCTGGCCTCCGTACGAGGTGCGTACAACGCGGTGTTCGTCGAGGCCGAGGCCGCCGGGCAACTGATGTTCTACGGACCCGGTGCCGGCGGTTCGCCGACCGCGTCCGCCGTTCTCGGCGACCTCGTCGCCGTCTGCCGCAACCGCCTCAACGGCGCGACGGGACCCGGCGACTCCGCGTACACGCAACTGCCCGTCTCACCCATGGGCGACTCCGTGACGCGGTACCACATCAGCCTCGACGTGGCCGACAAGCCCGGCGTTCTCGCGCAGGTGGCGACGGTCTTCGCCGAGCACGGGGTCTCCATCGACACCGTGCGGCAGTCGGGGAAGGACGGCGAGGCATCTCTTGTCGTCGTCACCCATCGCGCGGCGGACGCGGCCCTCACCGGGACCGTGGACGCGCTGCGCCAGCTCGACACCGTGCGCGGTGTCGCCAGCATCATGCGTGTTGAAGGGGAGTAGCAGCGATGACCGGAATGACCCACCAGTGGCGCGGCATCATCGAGGAGTACCGGGACCGGCTCCCGGTGACCGGCACCACGCCGGTCGTGTCGCTGCGCGAGGGCGGCACGCCGCTCGTGCCCGCGCAGGTCCTCTCCGAGCGCACGGGCTGCGAGGTCCACCTGAAGGTGGAGGGCGCCAACCCCACCGGCTCCTTCAAGGACCGCGGCATGACCATGGCCATCACCAAGGCCAAGGAGGAAGGCGCGCAGGCCGTCATCTGCGCGTCGACCGGCAACACGTCGGCGTCCGCCGCGGCCTACGCCGTGCGCGCCGGCATGGTCTGCGCCGTCCTGGTGCCCCGCGGCAAGATCGCGCTCGGCAAGATGGGCCAGGCGCTGGTCTACGGCTCGAAGATCCTCCAGGTCGACGGGAACTTCGACGACTGCCTCAACCTGGCCCGCAGCCTCTCCGAGAACTACCCGGTGGCGCTGGTCAACTCGGTCAACCCGTTCCGCATCGAGGGCCAGAAGACCGCCTCGTTCGAGATCGTGGACGCGCTCGGCGACGCGCCCGACATCCACGTCCTCCCGGTCGGCAACGCGGGCAACATCACGGCCTACTGGAAGGGCTACAAGGAGTACGCGGCCGACAAGGTCTCGACCCGTACGCCGCGCATGTGGGGCTTCCAGGCCTCCGGTTCCGCGCCGATCGTGCGCGGCGAGATCGTCAAGGACCCGTCGACGATCGCGACTGCGATTCGCATCGGGAACCCGGCGTCGTGGAACTTCGCGCTCGCCGCGCGCGACGAGTCCGGCGGCTTCATCGACGAGGTGACGGACCGTGAGATCCTGCGCGCCTACAAGCTGTTGGCGTCCCAGGAGGGTGTCTTCGTCGAGCCGGCGTCCGCCGCGTCCGTCGCCGGTCTGCTGAAGGCCGCCGAGCAGGGCAAGGTCGACCCGGGCCAGCGCATCGTCTGCACCGTCACGGGCAACGGCCTCAAGGACCCCGACTGGGCCGTCTCCGGCGCCCCGCAGCCGGTCACGGTGCCGGTCGACGCGGCCGCCGCGGCGTCCCGCCTCGGCCTCGCCTGACCGCTCCGCCTGCGCTGACACCCCGTCAACCGGGCGCATCGCCGGACGGGGTGCACAGGGGGCTCACGACACGCATCGTGCGCCTCCTGTGCGCCCTATGTCGCCACGGAACCTTCCTTCGATAGGCTGTACCGAACCCGCCCGCCGCATATGCCGCGGTGCCGCCGCCGTTCCGTCGTTTTCCGGTGAGTTTCCGCCGTGGTTCCGTCGTTCGCGGCCCGGGTGCCGACGTACGCAGCACAAGACATCGGAAGTCTCGGAAGTTCTCGAACACCTCGACCGTCGTACATCTCGCAGATCTCGTCAGTCCGTCAGTCTTCGGAAGTTCCCGATACATCCCGCAGTTCAAGGAGAGTCATCGAGCGATGGCCGGTCCCGCGTTCCGCGCCGCCGCCGTCAGGGTGCGCACCCCCGCCACCAGCGCCAACCTCGGCCCGGGCTTCGACGCCCTCGGCCTGTCGCTGGGGCTCTATGACGACGTGGTCGTCAGGGTCGCCGACTCCGGGCTGCACATCGACATCGCGGGCGAGGGCTCCGAGACCCTGCCCCGCGACGAGTCGCACCTTCTCGTACGTTCCCTGCGCACCGCCTTCGACCTGCTCGGCGGGCAGCCGCGCGGCCTGGAGATCGTCTGCGCGAACCGCATCCCGCACGGCCGCGGCCTCGGCTCCTCCTCCGCCGCCATCGTCGCGGCCGTGGTCGCCGCGCGCGCCGTGACGATAGGCGGCGACGCGCGGCTCGACGACGCGGCGCTCCTCGAACTCGCCACCGAGATCGAGGGCCACCCCGACAACGTGGCCCCCTGTCTGCTCGGCGGCTTCACCATCGCCTGGATGGAGTCGGGCGCGGGCCGGGCGGTCCGCCTCGACACGGCGCCCTCGGTCGTCCCGGTCGTCTTCGTACCCGGGAAACCGGTCCTGACCGAGATGGCGCGAGGACTCCTGCCGCGCACCGTCCCGCACGTGGACGCCGCGGCCAACGCGGGCCGGGCGGCCCTGCTCGTCGAGGCCCTGACCAGGCGCCCCGAGCTGCTGCTCCCGGCCACCGAGGACCGGCTGCACCAGGAGTACCGGGCGCCCGCCATGCCGGAGAGCGCCGCACTGGTGGAGCGGCTGCGGGCCGACGGGGTCCCGGCGATGATTTCCGGGGCGGGCCCGACGGTCATCGCCCTGGTGGAGGACGGAGCCGCCGACAAGGTCGCCCGGCTGGCCGGAGAGGGATGGGCGGCGAACCGTCTGGCCCTCGACACCGGCGGGGCGAGCGTGCTGCCGCTCGGTTCCAACCCCGATTGATCACAAACGTACGGTTGCCGGATTTCGAGAGGGGGAATGTTTGTTGGATCCGGTAGTGTTAACCTCAAGTCTGCACCCGACCCCACCATGGCGAGGTGCTGTGTGTCCCCGTCCGGGACAACCATTCTTCCGGGAGCCTCCCCAGCATTTCTGTACAGCGCCCCGCTATGCCGGGACGCGGTGCTGAACGCTGGCGAGCATGCTCCGGAACCGGTGTGACCGAGCCGCGCGACACAGAAATTCAGTGACACAGAAATTCAGTGCACCCGCGGGATCGCGAAACGCCGTCACCCATTCTTCCGCCTCATCGGCGGACAACCGCCCCGGCACGGTCCGTACAGGCAGGACCACCGCCGGACAGCACGACCGGTCGCCGAGCCAGACAGGCCGACGTCCGCTCCAGGGAAGGACCCTTCGTGAGCGACACCACCGATCTGATGGGCGTGACTGCCGACAGCTCTGCTGCCGCGCCCGCCGCGTCCGCAGGGGATGCCTCCGCTGCGCCTGCCACCGGTGCTCCGGGCTCCCGGCGGCGCCGCGGTACCGGCCTTGATGGCATGGTGCTGGCCGAACTGCAGCAGGTCGCATCTGGCCTTGGCATCAGGGGCACCGCGCGGATGCGCAAGAGCCAGCTGATCGAGGTCATCAAGGAGGCGCAGGCGGGCGGCAGCGCCCCCGCGAAGAGCGCCGACGCCGCCGAGACGAAGCCGAAGCGCCGGGCCACCTCGAAGGCCCGTACCGGCGACGAGCCCGCGGCCGACGCCGCGCAGGCCAAGGCGGACGCCAAGGCGGAGAAGGCCCAGGTGACCGACTCCGTCGACGCCAAGGCCAAGAAGGCCACCGGCCAGCAGCAGATCGACATCCCCGGCCAGGGCGCCGGGGACGAGCAGCCGGCCGGCGAGCGCCGTCGCCGCCGCGCCACCTCCGAGGCGGGCAGCCCCGAGACCGTCACGGCCGAGGCCGCGAACGCGAAGGCGGAGCCCAAGCAGGAGAAGCAGGACGGCGCCGAGAACAAGGGCGACGGCGGCCAGGACAACGCGGCCGACGGTCGTCGGGACCGCCGCGACCGCCGCGACCGCGGTGAGCGCGGCGACCGTGGTGAGCGGGGCGACCGTGGTGGCCGAGACCGTGACCGTGACCGTCGTGGCAAGGGCGAGGACCAGGGCGGCCAGAGCGGTCAGGGCGGCCAGGGCAACAAGGACCAGGGTGGCGGCCGGCAGCAGCAGCAACAGGGCGGCGGCCGCCAGGAGCGCGACCGCGACCGCGATCGCGACCGCAACAACGGTCCGCAGGACGACGACGACTTCGAGGGTGGCCGCCGCGGCCGCCGGGGCCGTTACCGCGACCGCCGTGGCCGTCGTGGCCGCGACGAGCAGCAGGGCTTCGGCAACGAGCCGCAGGTCTCCGACGACGACGTCCTGATCCCCGTCGCGGGCATCCTCGACATCCTCGACAACTACGCGTTCATCCGTACGTCGGGCTACCTCCCCGGTCCCAATGACGTCTACGTCTCGCTCGCCCAGGTGCGTAAGAACGGCCTGCGCAAGGGTGACCACGTCACCGGCGCGGTCCGCCAGCCCAAGGACGGCGAGCGCCGCGAGAAGTTCAACGCGCTCGTGCGGCTGGACTCGGCGAACGGCATGGCGGCCGAATCGGGCCGCGGGCGCCCGGAGTTCAACAAGCTGACGCCCCTGTACCCGCAGGACCGGCTCCGCCTGGAGACCGACCCGGGTGTGCTGACGACCCGCATCATCGACCTCGTCGCGCCGATCGGTAAGGGCCAGCGCGGTCTGATCGTGGCCCCGCCGAAGACCGGCAAGACCATGATCCTGCAGGCGATCGCCAACGCGATCACCATCAACAACCCCGAGTGCCACCTGATGGTCGTCCTGGTCGACGAGCGTCCGGAAGAGGTCACCGACATGCAGCGGTCGGTGAAGGGCGAGGTCATCTCCTCGACCTTCGACCGTCCGGCCGAGGACCACACGACCGTCGCCGAGCTGGCCATCGAGCGCGCCAAGCGCCTCGTCGAGCTGGGTCACGACGTCGTCGTGCTGCTCGACTCCATCACCCGTCTGGGCCGCGCCTACAACCTGGCGGCCCCGGCCTCCGGGCGCATCCTGTCCGGTGGTGTCGACTCGACCGCGCTGTACCCCCCGAAGCGCTTCTTCGGCGCCGCGCGCAACATCGAGGACGGCGGCTCGCTGACCATCCTCGCCACCGCGCTGGTCGACACCGGGTCCCGCATGGACGAGGTGATCTTCGAGGAGTTCAAGGGCACCGGCAACGCCGAGCTCAAGCTCGACCGCAAGCTCGCCGACAAGCGCGTCTTCCCGGCGGTGGACGTCGACGCGTCCGGCACGCGTAAGGAAGAGCTCCTGCTCGGCAGCGACGAGCTGGCGATCACCTGGAAGCTGCGTCGCGTGCTGCACGCGCTCGACCAGCAGCAGGCGATCGAGCTGCTGCTCGACAAGATGAAGCAGACGAAGTCGAACGCGGAGTTCCTGCTCCAGATCCAGAAGACGACGCCGGCGCCGGGCAACGGCAACGACTGACGCTTCGCGGAGCGGATTCTGTCATTCCGCAAGGGCTGGGCCCCGTCGCATTCGCGACGGGGCCCAGCCCTTTTCCGCGGTCACCCGAGACCTTCACCACAGGTATAAGAATTCACGTCCCCTGTGAAGCATGCGGCCCGTACGGGAAAACGTGCAGGTGAGAGAGGTGGGAAGAGTCGGCGCACGGCCTTCTTCGCGGTCGCCACGGCCTGCTGGGGGCACAGTACGCTGTGCAACCCTTCAGGGCGGTTCGCTGTCACAACGAGTGAAGAGCAAAGCGGACCGCGGACAGACCGAAGGCATACCGAGCGAGGAGCACATGCCCGACAGTGACAACAAGCCCGGGCGCCGCCGCGCCAAGGGCCGTCGCCGCAAGCCGCGCCCCGGCCGGGGCAAGGCGCTGCGCGTCGTGGCGTGGAGCGCGGCGGGCGTCGTCGTCCTCGGCGGCACCGGCCTCGGGTACGTGTACTTCAAGCTCGACGGCAACATCAAGAGCGTCGACATCAACCAGGCCCTCGGCACCGACCGGCCCGAGAACGTCGACAACGGCTCGCAGGACATCCTGGTGCTCGGCTCCGACAGCCGGGCCGGCAGCAACAAGAAGGCCGGCGGCGGCACCGACGACGGCAGCGCCCGCTCGGACACCGCGATGGTCGTCCACATCTACAAGGGGCACAAGAAGGCGAGCATCGTCTCCATACCCCGCGACACCCTCATCGAGCGGCCCTCCTGCACCGACAAGGACGGCACGGAGCACCCGGCGCAGAGCGACGTCATGTTCAACTCCGCGTACTCCACGGGCGGCGCGGCCTGCGCGGTCAAGACCGTCGAGGCGATGAGCGGCATCCGGATGGACCACTACGTCGAGGTCGACTTCAGCGGCTTCCAGGACCTGATCGACGACCTCGGCGGCGTCGAGGTCACCACCAGCAAGGCCATCGACGACCCCGACAGCCACCTTCAGCTCGACGCGGGCACCCACCGGCTCGACGGCCGGCAGGCGCTCGGCCTCGTACGGACCCGGCACGGCGTCGGCGACGGCAGCGACCTGGGCCGCATCCAGCTCCAGCAGGCGTTCATGAAGGCCCTGATGGACCAGATCAAGCACGTCGGCGTCTTCAGCAACCCCAAGAAGCTGTACGACCTCGCGGACACCGCCACCAAGTCCGTGACGACCGACTCGGAGCTGGCGTCCGTCAAGAACCTCACCTCGTTCGCGGGCGGGCTCAAGGGCATCGGCTCGAACGACATGAACATGGTGACGCTGCCGGTCCAGTACGACCAGGCCGACGCCAACCGCGTCCTGGTCGACGAGACCAAGTCCGACCAGGTGTGGAAGGCGCTCAAGGCCGACCGGACCGTCCCGAGGTCGGCCGGCAGGGGAACCGCCACCGGCACCGCGAAGGGCGTCGTCAGCTAGCCGGGGAATAGATCCGGCCACACCCCGGTTTTGGGAGATACGAACAGTCCTGGCAGACTGGTACGTCGGCTCCGGTTCACGCTCCCGCAATCCGCGTCAGCGACCCGGCGCCCTCCCGAACCTAGGAGACACCTTGAAGCGCGACATCCACCCCGAGTACGTCGAGACCCAGGTCAGCTGCACCTGTGGCGCGTCGTTCACCACTCGTAGCACCATCGACTCCGGCACCATCCGTGCCGAGGTCTGCTCCGAGTGCCACCCGTTCTACACGGGCAAGCAGAAGATCCTCGACACCGGTGGCCGTGTGGCCCGCTTCGAGGCCCGCTTCGGCAAGGCTGCCGCTGCCAACAAGTAGCGAGGCTCCAGCGCCGGTCTCCGGTGCCCCGATCGCAGGGGCACCGGGACCGGCGCTTTGCGGTGCAGCCCCTTGTACTTGGAATGACACAGCCCCCCGTACACGCAGGAGCCGGAGATGTTCGAGGCCGTCGAGGACCTCATCGGAGAACACGCCGATCTGGAGAAGAAGCTCGCGGACCCGTCGGTCCACGCCGACCAGGCCAACGCGCGCAAGCTGAACAAGCGCTACGCAGAGCTCACCCCGATCGTCGCGACGTACCGCTCCTGGAAGCAGACCGGCGATGACATCGAGACCGCCCGCGAGCTGGGCGCCGATGACCCGGACTTCGCGGCCGAGGTGAAGGATCTCGAGAAGCATCGCGAGGAGATCACCGAGAAGCTGCGGCTCCTCCTGGTGCCCCGTGACCCGTCGGACGACAAGGACGTCATCCTCGAGGTCAAGGCCGGCGCGGGCGGCGACGAGTCGGCGCTGTTCGCCGGTGACCTGCTGCGCATGTATCTGCGCTACGCCGAGCGCGTCGGCTGGAAGACCGAGATCATCGACGCCACCGAGTCCGAGCTGGGCGGCTACAAGGACGTCCAGGTCGCTGTGAAGACCAAGGGTGGCAACGGCGCGACCGAGCCGGGCCAGGGCGTCTGGGCCCGCCTCAAGTACGAGGGCGGCGTCCACCGGGTGCAGCGCGTCCCGGCGACCGAGTCCCAGGGCCGCATCCACACCTCCGCCGCCGGCGTGCTCGTCACGCCCGAGGCCGAGGAGGTCGACGTCGAGATCAACATGAACGATCTGCGCATCGACGTCTACCGCTCCTCAGGACCCGGCGGCCAGTCCGTCAACACGACCGACTCCGCGGTGCGCATCACGCACCTGCCCACCGGAGTCGTGGCCTCCTGCCAGAACGAGAAGAGCCAGCTCCAGAACAAGGAGCAGGCGATGCGCATTCTCCGCTCCAGGCTCCTCGCCGCGGCGCAGGAGGAGGCCGAGAGCAAGGCCGCGGACGCCCGTCGCAGCCAGGTCCGCACGGTCGACCGCTCCGAGAAGATCCGCACGTACAACTATCCGGAGAACCGGATCTCGGACCACCGCGTCGGCTTCAAGGCGTACAACTTGGACCAGGTGCTCGACGGTGACCTCGACGCCGTGATCCAGGCGTGTGTCGACGCGGACTCGGCAGCCAAGCTCGCCGCCGCGTAAGCTCCCGCACCCCTGTACGACAGCTCGACTCGGAGGACCAGCGTGAACCTGCTGCTCGCGGAAGTGGCCCAGGCCACCCGGCGGCTGGCCGACGCCGGCGTGCCCTCGCCGCGCAACGACGCGGAGGAGCTCGCCGCCTTCGTGCACGGCGTGAAGCGGGGCGAGCTGCACTCCGTCAAGGACACCGACTTCGACGCCCGGTACTGGGAGGTGACCGCGCGCCGCGAGGCCCGCGAGCCGCTCCAGCACATCACCGGGCGCGCGTACTTCCGCTACCTGGAGCTCCAGGTCGGGCCCGGTGTCTTCGTGCCGCGCCCGGAGACCGAGTCGGTCGTCGGCTGGGCCATAGACGCCGTACGCGCCATGGACGTCGTCGAGCCGCTCATCGTCGACCTGTGCACCGGCTCCGGCGCCATCGCGCTCGCGCTCGCCCAGGAGGTCCCGCGCTCGCGCGTGCACGCCGTCGAGCTCTCCGAGGACGCCCTGAAGTGGACGCGCAAGAACGTCGAGGGGTCCAGGGTCGACCTGCGCCAGGGGGACGCCCTGACGGCCTTCCCCGACCTCGACGGCCAGGTCGACCTCGTCGTCTCCAACCCGCCGTACATCCCGCTCACCGAGTGGGAGTACGTCGCTCCCGAGGCCCGCGACTACGACCCGGACATGGCGCTGTTCTCCGGCGAGGACGGCCTCGACCTGATCCGGGGCATCGAGCGCACCGCCCACCGTCTGCTGCGCCCCGGCGGCGTCGTCGTCATCGAGCACGCGGACACCCAGGGCGGCCTGGTGCCGTGGATCTTCACCGAGGAGCGGGGCTGGGCGGACGCCGCCGACCACCCCGACCTGAACAACCGGCCGCGGTTCGCCACCGCCCGCAAGGCGATGCCGTGACCCACGAACTTCACACCCTTGAGCAGTACGCAGAGCAGGAGGCCCGCTAGATGGCACGGCGTTACGACACCAATGACGCGACCGACCGCGCGACCGGTCTGCGTGAAGCCGCGTCCGCCGTCCGCCGCGGCGAGCTCGTCGTGCTGCCCACCGACACCGTGTACGGCGTCGGCGCCGACGCGTTCACGGCCGAGGCGGTCGGTGACCTCCTGGAGGCCAAGGGCCGCGGCCGCAACATGCCGAGCCCGGTCCTCATCGGCTCCCCGAACACGCTGCACGGCCTCGTCACGGACTTCTCCGAGATGGCCTGGGAGCTCGTCGACGCGTTCTGGCCCGGCGCCCTGACGATCGTCGCCAAGCACCAGCCGTCCCTCCAGTGGGACCTGGGCGAGACCCGTGGCACCGTCGCCGTCCGTATGCCGCTCCACCCGGTCGCCATCGAACTCCTCACCGAGGTCGGCCCGATGGCGGTCTCCTCCGCCAACCTCACCGGCCACCGCGCGCCCGAGGACTGCGACGCCGCCCAGGAGATGCTCGGCGACTCCGTCTCCGTCTACCTGGACGGCGGCCCCACCCCCGGCATCGTCCCCTCGTCGATCGTCGACGTCACCGGAAAGGTCCCGGTACTGCTGCGCGCCGGGGCGCTCTCCGCGGACGAACTGCGCAAGGTCGTACCCGACCTCGAGGTGGCGAATTGACTGCCCCTGAGACGGGGCGTGGCATAGGTACCGACCGCGGGGGGCCGCTCGTCCCCGGCGACTCCTTCCGCATCCTCCACGTCAGCACCGGCAACGTGTGCCGCTCGCCGATCACCGAGCGGCTGACGCGGCACGCCCTCGCGGACCGCCTCGGCGACCCGCTGGCCGGCGGGCTCATCGTGGAGAGCGCGGGCACCTGGGGCCACGAGGGCGCCCCGATGGAGGCCAACGCGGAGCAGGTCCTGGCCGACTTCGGCGCTGACGCCTCCGGCTTCGTCGGCCGCGAGCTCCTCGACGACCACGTCATAAGGGCCGACCTCGTGCTGACCGCCACCCGCGACCACCGCGCCCAGGTCATCTCCATGGGCCACAGCGCGGGCCTGCGCACGTTCACGCTGAAGGAGTTCACGCGGCTCGTGCAGGCCATAGACCCGGCGACCCTCCCGGACCCCCTCGACCTCTCGGCGGGCGGCGTGGTGGCCCGTGCACGGTCCCTGGTGCGGGCCGCCGCGGCGCTGCGCGGGTGGCTCCTCGCCCCGTCCGTCGAGGCGGACGAGGTGTACGACCCGTACGGGGCGCCGCTGCCGTTCTTCCGGTCGGTGGGCGGCGAGATCAGCGAGGCGCTGAACCCGGTGGTCGCGGCGCTGACAGGCGTGAAGTAGCCCAGGCGCCCCGAGCCCCCCGGATCTACATTGGAAGGCACCACCTCCCAGACGCGAGGCCCGGAGCCGAAGATGCCGGTCACGACAGAAACCGCACGCCTGACGGAGCTGCGACGCCAGGACCCCGAACTGGCCGAGATCATCCTTGGCGAGGAGGCCCGCCAGGCCGACTCCCTCCAGCTGATCGCCGCCGAGAACTTCATGTCGCCCGCGGTCCTGGAAGCCCTCGGCTCGCCCCTCGCCAACAAGTACGCGGAGGGTTATCCCGGCGCCCGCCACCACGGCGGCTGCGAACTCGTCGACCAGGCCGAACGCGTCGCCGTCGACCGCGCGAAAGCCCTCTTCGGCGCCGAGCACGTCAACGTGCAGGCACACTCCGGCTCCTCGGCCGTGCTCGCCGCCTACGCGGTGCTGCTGCGCCCCGGCGACACCGTGCTCGCGATGGGCCTGCCGTCCGGCGGCCACCTCACGCACGGCTCCCCGGCCAACTTCTCCGGCCGCTGGTTCGACTTCGTGCCGTACGGGGTCGACGCCGAGAGCGGGCTCATCGACCACGACGAGGTCCGCGCCGCCGCCCGCGCCCACCGCCCCAAGGCCATCGTGTGCGGCTCGATCTCCTACCCCCGGCACATCGACTACGCGGCGTTCCGCGCCATCGCCGACGAGGTGGGCGCCCACCTCATCGCGGACGCCGCGCACCCCATGGGGCTCGTCGCCGGGGGAGCGGCCCCGAACCCGGTCCCGTACGCCGACATCGTCTGCGCCACCACCCACAAGGTGCTGCGCGGCCCGCGCGGCGGCATGCTGCTGTGCGGCGCCGAGCTCGCCGACCGGGTGGACCGGGCCGTCTTCCCGTTCACGCAGGGCGGCGCGCAGATGCACACGATCGCCGCGAAGGCCGTCGCGTTCGGCGAGGCGGCGACGGCGGCCTTCGCCGGGTACGCGCACCAGGTCGTCGCCAACGCCCGGGCGCTCGCCGGGGCCCTCGCCGCGCAGGGTTTCGCCGTCACCACGGGCGGCACCGACACCCACCTCGTCACGGTCGACCCGGCGCCGCTCGGCGTACCGGGCGCGGCCGCCCGTGGCCGGCTGGCCGCCGCCGGAATGGTCCTGGACACCTGCGCGCTGCCCCACGGCGAGGGCCGCGGGCTGCGCCTGGGCACCGCCGCGATCACCACGCAGGGCATGGGCGAGGCGCAGACGGCACGGATCGCGGTGCTCCTCTCGGGCGTCGTGCGCGGCGATCTCGACCCGCGTACGGTCCGCGAGGAGGTCCGTGATCTCGCGGCGCAATTCCCCCCGTACACCGCCGGATAGCGGGTGATCGCCCGGCCGGGACGCCCTTGGTACGGCACCGCGACGCTACCGGTGCGTCACTCGTGCAACCATCGTCGCTACCCGGAAGTCTCCATCGTCAAGCACGCGAAGCTAGGGTGTGGGGCTGAGATGGCCAGCGATACCTGTGGGGAAGCCCGTGCGTGAATACCTGCTGACGCTCTGCATCACGGCTGCGGTGACCTATCTGCTCACAGGCCCGGTGCGGAAGTTCGCGATTGTGGCCGGCGCGATGCCGGAGATCCGTGCGCGAGACGTGCACCGTGAACCCACCCCGCGGCTCGGCGGTATCGCCATGTTCTTCGGTCTGTGCGCGGGCCTCCTGGTCGCCGACCACCTCACCAATCTGGACAAGGTCTTCGACTCGTCCAACGAGCCGCGGGCGCTGCTCTCCGGAGCCGCGCTGATCTGGCTGATCGGTGTGCTGGACGACAAGTTCGAGATCGACGCGCTGATCAAGCTGGGCGGCCAGATGATCGCCGCCGGCGTCATGGTCATGCAGGGTCTGACGATCCTGTGGCTGCCGATCCCGGGTGTGGGCACGGTCGGCCTGACCCAGTGGCAGGGCACGCTCCTGACGGTGGCCCTCGTGGTCATCACGATCAACGCGGTCAACTTCGTCGACGGCCTGGACGGCCTCGCGGCGGGCATGGTCTGCATCGCCGCCGCCGCGTTCTTCCTCTACGCCTACCGGATCTGGTACGGCTACGGCATCGAGGCGGCCGCCCCCGCGACGCTCTTCGCGGCGATCCTGATGGGCATGTGCCTGGGCTTCCTGCCGCACAACATGCATCCGGCCCGGATCTTCATGGGTGACTCGGGATCCATGCTGATCGGGCTCGTCCTCGCGGCCGGCGCCATCTCCATGACCGGGCAGATCGACCCGGACGCCCTCAAGCTGAACCTCGGCGGCAGCACGCGGGACACCACGCACGCGATGCTCCCCGTCTTCATCCCGCTCGTGATGCCGCTGACGATCATCGCGATCCCGTTCGCGGACCTGGTCCTCGCGATCGTGCGCCGCACCTGGAACGGGCAGTCGCCGTTCGCCGCCGACCGCGGCCACCTCCACCACCGGCTCCTGGAGATCGGCCACTCCCACAGCCGCGCGGTGCTGATCATGTACTTCTGGTCGGCGCTCATCGCCTTCGGCGCGGTCGCCTACTCCGTGCACTCCGCATCCGGAATGTGGGTCGTGCTGACGATCGTCGCGCTGAGCTTCGTCGGCCTCGTGCTGCTCCTGCTGCCGCGCTTCACCCCGCACGCGCCGCGCTGGGCCCAGCACTTGGTGCCGCCGCGCTACCGGCGCAAGGCCGCCGTCGAGGAGACGGAGGAGGCGCCCGGGGCGGCCGATGAGGAGGTGGCGGAGGAGAATCCGACGCCGGTTCCCGCGGGCGTCAACGGAGCGACAGCGATCGGCGGCCGATCTCGCTTCACGGATCGGCGTGAAGCCGGGACGTCGCGCTGACCTCCGTCCGAAAAAGCGGCAATACCAGACAAGTTGCCCCGCCGGGTGCACAGACGCGCAGGTTCCCCCTCACGTGTGACAGTTGGCACACCTTCTAGGTAAAGACCGCATCAAATAGTTTGTGATACCGTTCACGAAACCCCGGGGATAGAGCCGAAAGACCGTAGTGCGACGGTCCCTTGGCCCGAAGTCCAGTCTCGGCCCCGGACTACGCTCGTCCATGACGACACCCTGCCCCCATCAATAAGCGGAGCTGCCGCCATGCCGTCCAACGACGCACGGACCCTTCTCAAAACTGCCGTACCCACGGCTGCTGTTGGCGTGATCACCATCGTGGTCAGCGCCGCGGTCGCGGGTGGCAAGGGGGCCCTCGGTGCGCTCGTCGGGACAGTGGTCGCGCTCTTCTTCATGGGGCTCGGACTCGTGGTCCTCGAGCGGACAGCCAAGTCTCTTCCGCACCTGTTCCAGATGATGGGCCTGATGCTCTACGCGGCCCAGTTGCTGCTCATGGTCATCTTCATGGCGCTCTTCAAGGACACGACGCTCTTCAACCCGAGGGCGTTCGCGATCGCCCTCGTGGTCTCGACCCTCGCGTGGATCGCCGCGCAGACGCGCGCCCACATGAAGGCCAAGATCCTCTACGTCGAGCCCGACGCCCAGAAGGGCGACAAGCCCGAGAAGACGGGGCCGAAGCCGTGAAGCGTAGGGGCGGGATAAGCAGGGGTCCACGACCCTGCTATCGTCCGGTGCCAACTGCGGCATCGCGGGCGCGGGCATCTGAGCTGACGCCTGCTGTAGCGCGAGGCTCGATGCCCGACTGCCGCCCTCACATCCGTTTCACCAGTCCCGTGCCGAACTGCGGCCGCGCGCCGCGCCGACACAACGAGGTTGCCGTACCTATGCGCCACGCTGAAGGAGCCCGCGGTGAGTGCTGACCCGACGCAGGTGCTCGCCTTCGAGACCGACTGCCACCTTTTTGATGGGTGTGGCTTCCCGGCTCCCGGCCTGCACTCGTTCCTGTTCGAGCCCCTGTGGGGCGACGGAACCAGCAACTTGTACTTCGACAAGACGATGCTGCTGGCGCTGCTCGGCTCGGTCGTCATCATCGGCTTCTTCTGGGCCGCCTTCGCCAAGCCGAAGGTCGTCCCGGGCAAGCTCCAGATGGTCGCCGAGGCCGGTTACGACTTCGTCCGCCGAGGCATCGTCTACGAGACGATCGGCAAGCGTGAGGGCGAGAAGTACGTCCCGCTGATGGTCTCGCTGTTCTTCTTCGTGTGGATGATGAACCTCTGGTCCATCGTCCCGCTCGCCCAGTTCCCGGTGACGGCGATCATCTCGTACCCGGCGGCCCTCGCGGCCGTCGTCTACGTCCTCTGGGTCAGCCTGACCTTCAAGCGCCACGGCTTCGTCGGAGCTTTCAAGAACTTCTCCGGCTACGACAAGTCGCTGGGCGGGGTGCTCCCGCTCTCGATGACGATCGAGCTGTTCTCGAACCTGCTCGTCCGGCCGTTCACGCACACGGTCCGACTCTTCGCGAACATGTTCGCCGGCCACACCCTGCTGCTGCTCTTCACGATCGCCAGCTGGTACATGCTCAACGGCATCGGCATCGCGTACTCGGCCGTCTCGTTCGTGATGGTCATCGTCATGACCGCCTTCGAGCTGTTCATCCAGGCCGTCCAGGCCTATGTGTTCGTGCTCCTGGCCTGCAGCTTCATCCAGGGCGCGCTGGCCGAAGGCCACTGAGCCCGCACCGCACCTCGCACCACACCCCATAGACATCCGGTGGCCAACCCCCACCGGTACTTGAAAGAGAAGGAAGAACCGGCATGTCCGCTCTCGCGCAGACCCTCGCCGCTGGCGTCGAAATCAAGGGCAACCTCGGCTCGATCGGTTACGGCCTCGCGGCCATCGGCCCGGGCGTCGGCGTCGGCATCATCTTCGGTAACGGTACCCAGGCGCTCGCCCGTCAGCCCGAGGCTGCCGGTCTGATCCGCGCCAACCAGATTCTCGGCTTCGCCTTCTGTGAGGCGCTCGCCCTGATCGGTCTGGTCATGCCGTTCGTCTACCCGACCTCCTGACCATCCGTCGGACAGCACCCTTTCGACGAAAGGCAGTTAAATGAGCCCCCTGGTTCAGCTGGCGGTTGAGGAGTCCGAGAACCCCCTCATCCCGCCGATCCCAGAGCTCGTGATCGGCTTCATCGCCTTCGTCATCGTCTTCGGCTTCCTCGCCAAGAAGCTCCTCCCGAACATCAACAAGGTTCTGGAAGAGCGCCGCGAGGCCATCGAAGGCGGTATCGAAAAGGCCGAGGCCGCTCAGACCGAGGCCCAGAGCGTGCTCGAGCAGTACAAGGCTCAGCTCGCCGAGGCACGGCACGAGGCCGCGCGGCTGCGCCAGGAGGCGCAGGAGCAGGGCGCCACGCTCATCGCGGAGATGCGCGCGGAAGGCCAGCGGCAGCGTGAGGAGATCATCGCCGCCGGCCACGCCCAGATCGAGGCCGACCGCAAGGCCGCCGCTCACGCGCTGCGTCAGGACGTCGGCCAGCTGGCCACCGACCTGGCCGGCAAGCTCGTCGGCGAGTCCCTCGAGGACCACGCCCGGCAGTCGCGCACGATCGACCGCTTCCTCGACGGACTCGACGAGACCGCGACGAAGGCAGAGGCCGCTCGATGACCGTCCACGGAGCGAGCCGCGAGGCGCTCGCCGCCGCGCGCGAGCGTCTGGACGCGCTGACCGACTCCACGTCGGTCGACGCCGAGGCGCTCGCCGGCGACCTGGCCGCGGTCACCGCGCTGCTCCACCGCGAGGTGTCGCTGCGTCGGGTCCTCACCGACCCGGCGCAGCCCGGCGAGGCGAAGGCCGAGCTCGCGGGCCGGCTGCTCGGCGGCCAGGTCAGCGGCGAGGCCGTCGACCTGGTGGCCGGTCTGGTCCGCTCCCGGTGGTCGTCCTCGCGCGACCTGGTCGACTCCCTGGAGGAGCTGACCAACACCGCGGACCTGACCGCGGCGCAGAAGAGCGGCGCACTCGACGACGTCGAGGACGAGCTGTTCCGGTTCGGGCGGATCGTCAGCTCCAACACCGAACTGCGCGCCGCACTCACCGACAAGGGCGCCGCGGCCTCGGCCCGCGGAACCCTGGTCAAGGAGCTTCTCGGCGGCCGGGCCCGGCCCACCACCGAGCGTCTCGTCGAGCGTCTTGTGACCGTGCCGCGGGGACGTAGCCTGGAAGCGGGACTCGAGTCCCTCTCCAAGCTCGCCGCCGAACGCCGGGCACGCATGGTGGCGGTCGTCACCACGGCGGTCCCGCTGAGCGACCAGCAGAAGCAGCGCCTGGGCCAGTCCCTGGCGAGGCTCTACGGCCGTCAGATGCACCTGAACCTGGACGTGGACCCCTCGGTCCTCGGCGGGATCAAGGTGCAGGTGGGCGACGAGGTCATCAACGGCTCCATCGCGGACCGCATCGAGGACGCCAGCCGCCGCATGGCCGGCTGACGACCTCAACCACGTACTACCTAACGGCCCTAGTTGGGCCGTGCAGAGGATTCCTGGGGGCTGACCCCAGACCCCCCAAGAACACTTCGGGCCCAACAAGGAGAGCAGGGAACCCAGATGGCGGAGCTCACGATCCGGCCGGAGGAGATCCGGGACGCGCTGGAGAACTTTGTCCAGGCGTACAAGCCGGACGCGGCCTCGCGCGAGGAGGTCGGTACGGTCACCGTGGCCGGCGACGGCATTGCCAAGGTGGAGGGTCTTCCCTCGGCCATGGCCAACGAGCTGCTGAAGTTCGAGGACGGCACCCTGGGTCTCGCCCTCAACCTCGAGGAGCGCGAGATCGGTGCGGTCGTCCTCGGCGAGTTCAGCGGTATCGAGGAGGGCCAGCCGGTGCAGCGCACCGGTGAGGTCCTGTCCGTCGGCGTCGGCGAGGGTTACCTCGGCCGCGTCGTCGACCCGCTCGGCAGCCCGATCGACGGCCTCGGCGAGATCGAGACCAGCGGCCGACGCGCCCTTGAGCTGCAGGCCCCGGGCGTCATGGCCCGTAAGTCGGTGCACGAGCCGATGGAGACCGGCTACAAGGCCGTCGACGCGATGACCCCGATCGGCCGTGGCCAGCGTCAGCTGATCATCGGTGACCGTCAGACCGGCAAGACCGCCCTGGCCGTCGACACGATCATCAACCAGCGTGACAACTGGCGCACCGGCGACCCGTCGAAGCAGGTCCGCTGCGTCTACGTCGCCATCGGTCAGAAGGGCTCCACCATCGCCTCCGTGCGTGGTGCCCTGGAAGAGGCCGGCGCGCTGGAGTACACGACCATCGTCGCCGCTCCGGCGTCCGACCCGGCCGGCTTCAAGTACCTGGCGCCGTACACCGGTTCGGCCATCGGTCAGCAGTGGATGTACGAGGGCAAGCACGTCCTCATCATCTTCGACGACCTCTCGAAGCAGGCCGACGCCTACCGCGCCGTGTCCCTGCTGCTCCGCCGCCCGCCGGGGCGCGAGGCCTACCCGGGTGACGTCTTCTACCTGCACTCCCGTCTCCTCGAGCGCTGCGCGAAGCTCTCGGACGAGCTGGGCGCCGGTTCGATGACGGGTCTGCCGATCGTCGAGACGAAGGCGAATGACGTCTCGGCGTTCATTCCGACCAACGTCATCTCCATCACCGACGGTCAGTGCTTCCTGGAGTCGGACCTGTTCAACGCCGGTCAGCGCCCCGCGCTGAACGTCGGTATCTCCGTCTCCCGAGTCGGTGGTTCCGCGCAGCACAAGGCGATGAAGCAGGTCTCCGGCCGTCTCCGTCTCGACCTGGCCCAGTACCGCGAGCTGGAGGCGTTCGCCGCCTTCGGTTCCGACCTGGACGCCGCGTCGAAGTCGCAGCTGGAGCGCGGTCAGCGCCTGGTCGAGCTGCTGAAGCAGGCTCAGTACCAGCCGATGGCCACCGAGGACCAGGTCGTCTCCGTCTGGGCCGGCACCACCGGCAAGATGGACGATGTTCCGGTCGCCGACGTCCGTCGCTTCGAGAAGGAGCTCCTGGAGTACCTGCACCGCAAGGAGCAGGGCCTCATGACCTCCATCAAGGAGGGCGGCAAGATGTCGGACGACACCCTGCAGGCCGTCGGCGATGCCATCGCGGAGTTCAAGAAGCAGTTCGAGACCTCGGACGGGAAGCTTCTCGGCGAGGACGCTCCGGCCACCGCCAAGTGACGTAAGGAAGGGACCTGACTCATGGGAGCCCAGCTCCGGGTCTACAAGCGTCGCATCCGATCCGTCACCGCGACCAAGAAGATCACCAAGGCGATGGAGATGATCGCCGCCTCGCGCGTCGTCAAGGCGCAGCGCAAGGTGGCGGCCTCCACGCCGTACGCGACCGAGCTCACGCGCGCGGTCACGGCGGTGGGGACCGGGTCGACCACCAAGCACCCGCTGACGACCGAGGCCGAGACGGCGACCCGTGCCGCGGTTCTGCTCCTCACGAGCGACCGCGGCCTGGCCGGCGCCTTCAACTCGAACGCGATCAAGGCCGCCGAGAAGCTGACGGCGCGCCTGGAGGCCGAGGGCAAGGAGGTCGACACGTACATCGTCGGCCGCCGTGGTCTGGCCCACTACAACTTCCGCGAGCGCAAGGTCGCGGAGTCGTGGTCGGGCTTCACCGACGAGCCCACGTACGCGGACGCCAAGAAGGTCGCGGGTCCGCTGATCGAGGCCATCGAGAAGGAGACGGCGGAGGGCGGCGTGGATGAACTCCACATCGTCTACACCGAGTTCGTCTCGATGATGACGCAGACCGCGGTCGGCAGCCGACTGCTGCCGCTCAGCCTCGAAGAGGTGGCGGAGGAGACGGCGCCCAAGGGCGACGAGATCCTTCCGCTGTACGACTTCGAGCCGTCGGCGGAGGACGTCCTCGACGCCCTGCTGCCCCGTTACGTCGAGAGCCGTATCTACAACGCGCTGCTCCAGTCGGCTGCCTCCAAGCACGCCGCCACCCGCCGCGCGATGAAGTCGGCGACCGACAACGCGGGAGAGCTGATCAACACGCTCTCCCGACTTGCCAACGCGGCCCGCCAGGCCGAAATCACCCAGGAAATCAGCGAGATCGTCGGTGGCGCCAGCGCCCTGGCCGACGCGACCGCGGGGAGTGACAAGTAATGACGACCACTGTTGAGACCGCGACGGCCACGGGCCGCGTCGCCCGGGTCATCGGCCCGGTCGTCGACGTGGAGTTCCCCGTCGACGCGATGCCGGACATCTACAACGCCCTGCACGTCGAGGTGAACGACCCGGCCGAGGACGGCAAGAGGAAGACCCTGACGCTCGAGGTCGCCCAGCACCTCGGTGACGGCCTGGTCCGCGCCATCTCCATGCAGCCCACCGACGGTCTGGTCCGCCAGGCCGCGGTGACCGACACGGGTGCCTCCATCAGCGTCCCCGTCGGTGACTTCACCAAGGGCAAGGTGTTCAACACCCTCGGCGAGGTCCTGAACGTCGACGAGCAGTACACGGGCGAGCGCTGGGGCATCCACCGCAAGGCTCCGAACTTCGACGAGCTCGAGTCGAAGACCGAGATGTTCGAGACCGGCGTCAAGGTCATCGACCTCCTCACCCCGTACGTCAAGGGTGGAAAGATCGGTCTGTTCGGTGGTGCCGGGGTCGGCAAGACGGTGCTCATCCAGGAGATGATCTACCGCGTCGCCAACAACCACGACGGTGTCTCCGTCTTCGCCGGTGTCGGTGAGCGCACCCGTGAGGGCAACGACCTCATCGAGGAGATGGCCGAGTCCGGCGTCATCGACAAGACCGCGCTGGTCTTCGGTCAGATGGACGAGCCGCCGGGCACCCGTCTGCGCGTGGCCCTCGCGGGTCTGACCATGGCGGAGTACTTCCGCGATGTGCAGAAGCAGGACGTGCTGTTCTTCATCGACAACATCTTCCGCTTCACGCAGGCCGGTTCCGAGGTCTCGACCCTTCTGGGCCGTATGCCCTCGGCCGTGGGTTACCAGCCGAACCTGGCCGACGAGATGGGTCTCCTCCAGGAGCGCATCACGTCGACCCGTGGTCACTCGATCACGTCCATGCAGGCCATCTACGTGCCCGCGGACGACCTGACCGACCCGGCCCCGGCGACGACCTTCGCCCACCTCGACGCGACGACGGTGCTTTCCCGTCCGATCTCCGAGAAGGGCATCTACCCGGCCGTGGACCCGCTGGACTCCACGTCCCGCATCCTGGACCCGCGCTACATCACGGCGGAGCACTACAACACCGCCATGCGCGTCAAGACGGTGCTGCAGAAGTACAAGGATCTCCAGGACATCATCGCGATCCTCGGTATCGACGAGCTCGGCGAGGAGGACAAGCTCACTGTCCACCGCGCCCGTCGTGTCGAGCGCTTCCTGTCCCAGAACACCCACGTCGCCAAGCAGTTCACCGGCGTCGACGGGTCGGACGTGCCGCTGGACGAGTCGATCACGGCCTTCAACGCGATCATCGACGGCGACTACGACCACTTCCCGGAGCAGGCGTTCTTCCTGTGCGGTGGCATCGAGGACCTCAAGGCCAACGCCAAGGAGCTCGGCGTCTCCTGAAGTCGCTGACATCACGTCTTGACTTCACGACGGGGGGCGGGTGCCCCGCTCCCCGTCGTACGCCCACTAGACTTTGACCAACACCCGGCAGCGAGCGTTGCCGGGTGGTGACCCGAGGAGCCCACCTTGGCTGCTGAGCTGCACGTCGAGCTCGTCGCCGCGGACCGCAGTGTCTGGTCCGGCGAGGCCACCCTGGTCGTCGCACGTACCACGTCCGGCGACATCGGCGTCATGCCCGGTCACCAGCCGCTGCTCGGTGTGCTGGAGTCGGGCCCGGTGACGATCCGTACGAGCGAGGGCGGAACGGTCGTGGCAGCGGTCCACGGCGGTTTCATCTCGTTCGCGGACAACAAGCTGTCGCTGCTGGCCGAGATCGCCGAGCTGTCGGACGAGATCGATGTCCAGCGGGCGGAGCGGGCGCTGGAGCGCGCTCAGTCGGACGCCGACGCGTCCGCCGAGCGTCGTGCCGACGTCCGACTGCGGGCGGTGGCGGCGCGCTGATCCCAGCGAGCCCGTAGACCCGACTCAGCCGCGGCCCAGGCCGGAGAGAAGACCTCTCCGGACCGGGTCGCGGCTGAGGCGATCTACAACTGTTTTTGCTTTTCCGTTATCTGGCGTTTGGATCTGTCGAGAAGCGAGGAGGTCGGTGCAGATGGTCCTCGTTCTCGTGCTGTGCGTAGTCGCGGTCGTCGTACTCGTACTGCTGGGGCTCTTTGTCTTCGGACTGCGGCGCCGGCTGATCCAGCGCTCGGGCGGCACGTTCGACTGCTCGCTGCGGTGGGACGCGCCCGGTCCTGACGCCCTGGACACCGCGGGCAAGGGCTGGGGTTACGGCATCGCCCGCTACAACGGTGACCGGATCGAGTGGTTCCGCGTCTTCTCCTACGCGCCGCGCCCCAAGCGCACCCTCGAACGCGCGGCCATCGAGGTCACCGGCCGGCGTGCCCCGGAGGGCGAGGAGGAGCTGGCGTTGCTCTCGGACGCCATCGTCCTCGCCTGTTCGCATCGGGGGACCCGGCTCGAACTCGCGATGAGCGAGGACGCGCTGACCGGGTTCCTGGCGTGGCTGGAGGCGGCGCCGCCCGGCCAGCGGGTGAACGTGGCGTAGATGAACAGAGCCCCTCCGGCGATTGAGGAGCGGGGTCCGGGGCGGAGCCCCGTGGCGTGAGCATGGAAGAAGCCGAGCAGGTGGGGGGCGTTCCCACCGGCCCGGCTTCAGTCTTGAGGGGCTGGGGCCTACTTCAGGCCCGAGTCGATCGCGGTGACCAGTTCACCGTTGGACGTGTCGCCGGAGAACTCCCAGAAGAACGCGCCGCCCAGACCCTGCGCCTTGGCCCAGCTCATCTTCGAGGTGATCGTCGCCGGGGTGTCGTAGGACCACCAGTCCGAGCCGCAGAACGCGTAGGCCGTGCCGGCCACCGTGCCGTTCGACGGGCACTTCGTCTTCAGGACCTTGTAGTCCTCGATGCCCTGCTCGTACGTGCCGGCCGCCGGGCCCGTCGCCGTGCCGCCCGGCTCCTTCTGGGTGACGCCGGTCCAGCCGCGCCCGTAGAAGCCGATGCCGAGCAGCAGCTTGGCCGCGGGCACGCCCTGGGCCTTCAGCTTGGCGATGGCGTCCGCGGAGGTGAAGCCCTGCTGCGGGATGCCCGTGTACGAGGTGAGCGGGGAGTGCGGGGCCGTCGGGCCCTTGGCCTCCCACGCGCCGAAGAAGTCGTAGGTCATGACGTTGTACCAGTCGAGGGACTGGGCCGCGCCCGCGTAGTCGGTCTTCTCGATCTTGCCGCCCGCCGAGCCGTCGGCGGTGATCGCGGCGGTGACCAGGTTGCTCGCGCCGAACTTGGCGCGCAGGGCCGAGGTGAGCCCCTTCAGCGCGGCGGGCCCGGAGGTGTCGCAGGTCAGGCCGCAGGCGTTCGGGTACTCCCAGTCGATGTCGATGCCGTCGAAGACATCGGCCCAGCGCGGGTCCTCGATCAGGTTGTAGCAGGACTCGGCGAACGCGGCCGGGTTCTTCGCGGCCTCCGTGAACCCGCCGGACCAGGTCCAGCCGCCGAAGGACCAGAGGATCTTGAGGTTCGGGTGCTTGGCCTTCAGCTGGCGGAGCTGGTTGAAGGCGCCGCGCAGCGGCTGGTCCCAGGTATCGGCCTGGCCGGAGACGGAGTTGGCGGCGGTGTAGGCCATGTCCGTGTCGGCGTAGGAGTCGCCCATGGTGCACTTGCCGCCCTGGACGTTGCCGAAGGCGTAGTTGATGTGCGTGACCTTCGCGGCCGAGCCGGAGGTCTCCAGGTTCTTCGGGTAGTACTGGCGGCCGTAGACGCCCCAGTCCGTGAAGTAACCGAGCTTGACCTTGTTGCCGCCGCCGGGGTTGCCCGGGTCGGTGCCGCCGCCAGTGGTGTGGACCTTCACGGCGCCGGAGACCGGTCCTGTCTGGTCGGCGGTGTCGCGGGCCTGGACCGTGTACGAGTAGTCGGTGCCCGCGGTGAGGCCGGTGTTGGTGTACGAGGTGCCGGTCACCGTGGCGACCTTGGCGCCGTCGCGCAGGACGTCGTAGTTCTTGACGCCCTTGTCGTCGGTCGCCGCCGGCCAGGAGAGCTTGACCGAGGTGTCGGTGATGGCGGAGGCGGTCGGGGTGCCGGGTGCGGAGGGGGCCGCGTCGCCGGGCACGTCGCCGCCGTCACAGGAGGCACCGTTGATCTTGCACCCGGTGGGGGCGCCGGTGCCGGAGCCGTTGAACCCGAACGAGATCGAGGCGCCGGGGGCGAGCGTCCCGTTCCAGGAGAGGTTCTTGCCGGTCCAGTGGTTCGCGGAGTTGGTGACGGTGGCGTCCCAGGCCGAGGTCACCTTCGTACCGGTGGGGTAGTCCCACTCGACGGCCCACGAACTGATGCTCGCCGTACCGGAGTTCTTGATCGTCCACTTGCCCTCGAAGCCGCTGCCCCAGTCCTGGGTCTTGGCGTACGTGGCCGTGACGGCGGTGGCCTCGGCGGCGGCCTGGGACGGGGTGGCGAGGGCGACCAGCGCGGCCGCGGGCAGCAGCAGCGTGGTCAGTGCCGCGGTGGTGCGGTGCCGAAGTCTTGGTCGGGATACGTCACTTGAGCGCATGGAGTGCTCCTCGGGTGTTCCTGGGTTCGCTTGACGGGGGACGGAACCCTGCGACGCCCGTGAGCACCGGAGTGGGGGGATGTGCTCACCGCAGTGCGGCGAGAATAGAAAGGTCTGGACCATCGGTCAAGGTCTAAACCAATTACGGCTTTCGGCCGACCTCCCCGACGGCCCTCATCCGCTACAGCCCCAACTCCTGTGCCAGCACCGCCGCTTGCACCCGGCTGCGCAGCTCCAGCTTGCCCAGCAACCGGCTGACGTGCGTCTTCACGGTGGCCTCCGCCATGTCGAGGCGGACCGCGATCTCCGCGTTGGACAGCCCCTCGCCGAGCCGGCCGAGCACTTCCCGCTCGCGCCGCGTCAGAGTCTCCAGCCGCGGGGGAGCGGGACGGGGCCGGGAGCGGTCCGCACCGGCCGCGAACTCCGTGATCAGGCGGCGCGTCACGGCGGGCGCGATCAGCCCCTCGCCGCGCGCGACCGTCCGTACGCCCTCGATCAGATCCCTCGCCTCGGTGTTCTTCAGGAGGAACCCGGACGCTCCGGCCCGCAGCGCGCCGAAGACGTACTCGTCGAGATCGAACGTGGTCAGGACGAGGACGTCCGCGAGCCCCTCGGCGACCACCGCCCGGGTGGCCGAAACACCGTCGAGGCGCGGCATCTGCACGTCCATGAGCACCAGGTCGGGCCGTAGTTCGCGGGCCCGTTCCACGGCCTGTTCGCCGTCCGCCGCCTCGCCGACGACCTCGATGTCGGGGGCGCTGTCGAGAATCAGGACGAGACCGGCCCGTACGGCGGACTGGTCCTCGGCGACGAGCACTCGGATCACGCGGGCTCTCCTTCGGGTGCGGGGGTTTCCAGGGGCAGGGTGGCGAGGACCCGCCAGACCTTGTCGCTCGCGGCGCCTCCCGGGCGGGCGCCGGGGCCGGCTGTCTTGGGGCGGGCTGTCTCGGGGCCGGCTGTTTCCGGGCCGGCCCCGAACGTGCCGCCGAGCAGCGCCGTACGCTCGCGCATGCCGACCAGTCCGGCGCCCGAGCCGGGCGCGCGGGGCCCGTCGCGATCCCCGTACGGGCTGCTCACGCAGACCTCGATCCGTTCGTCCGTGCGCTCGACGGTGACGGTGACGATGCCCGTCGAGGCGTGCTTGAGCGCATTCGTCAGGGACTCCTGGACGATGCGGTAGGCCGCCAGTTCGACGGGTGCGGGCAGGCCGTCGGTGGTGCCGGTCAGGGTGAGGGTGACGTCGAGACCGTTCGCCCGGGACTGCTCCACCAGCGCGGCCAGGCCGTCCAGGGTGGGCGCGGCGACCGGTTCGATGTCGCCGCTGGAGTCCCGCAGGATGCCGATGAGCCGGCGCATCTCGGCGAGCCCGTCGACGCTGTTCTCGCGGATCGTCTCCAGGGCGGTGCGAGTGGTGGCCGGCTCGTCGATGGAGAGCGCGGCCGTGGAGTGGATGGCGATGGCCGACAGGTGGTTCGCCACCATGTCGTGCAGCTCGCGGGCCATCCGCGCGCGCTCCGCCGTCACGGCCTGCGCCCGGTCCATCTCGGCCAGCAGCGCGGTCTGTTCGGCCCGCAGGCGCTCCTCGGCGGCCCGGTCGCGATGGTTGCGGACGAGGACGCCCGTCGCCGCGGGACCGAAGGAGACGAGCCCGGCCATCACGCCCACCAGGATCGCCTCCGGCTGCCGCCACCAGGCCAGGAATCCGAGCGTGGTGGCGACCGTGACCAGGCCGGTGGAGACCGGCAGCCGCCGGGCCGCGGCCGGGGTCCCGTAGAGCACGCCCGCGTACATGACGTCCGTGAACATCAGCACCGTCGCCAAGTTGCCCCGGGTGAACTGGTCGGCGACCAGGACGAGCGTGCCCGCCACCACGGCGAACCGCGGCCGGGTGCGGCGCAGCAGCTCCAGGGCGGACATCGCGACGAGCGGGATCAGCAGCCACGCGCCGTCGAGCGGCCGCCCGGTGTTCATGCCGAGCCCGATGCCCCACAGCGCGAGACCCCCCAGCAGACCCACCGCGGCGATCCGGGCGTCGTCACGGTGCGGGCGGGGCGGCAGCAGCTGCATGGGTCCATCCAACACGTACGGCACGGGGCCTGGCATGGTGCCGCGGGACGAAGCGGGCCGGGCGCCCGCTACATCGAAGGATGCAGCCGCACTTCGTCACTGACGACGATGATCACAGGGCTTCCGGCGGCGACGCTGGAGGCAGACGGAGAGGGGTCCACCGTGATCGTCACGCTGATCGTCATCTGCGAGGTCGGCTTCTGGGTGCTGCTGGCCGCCGGCCTCGCCCTGCGCTACTGGGCGAAGATGCCGCGGGCGAGCGTCGCGGTGCTGCTGTGCGAGCCGCTCCTCGAAGTACTCCTGCTCGTCGCCACGGCCATCGACCTGAAGAACGGCGCGGAACCCGACTGGAAGCACGGCCTGGCCGCCGTCTACATCGGCTACTCCCTCGCGCTCGGCCACTCCACGGTCAAGTGGGCCGACGTCCGCGTCGCCCACCGCTTCGCGGGCGGACCTCCCCCCTCGACCCCCCGGTACGGGATGCCCCGCGCGCTCCACGAGTGGCGCGTCGCGGGGCTGTGGATCCTCGCCTCGCTCATCGCCATCGGGCTGTTGCAGGGGGCGATCTGGTACGTCGAGGGGGACGGGGCGACCGGTTCCCTGGAGGCGTGGCAGCAGAAGATGGTGTTCGTGATCGCCCTCAACGTGATCATCGCGCTGAGCTACACGGTGTTCCCGAAGAAGGCGCCGGCGGGATCTTCCTAACGCTCCCCGCCCGGCACCCACAGCACGTCCCCGACCTCCTTGTTGGCCGTCCGCGCCAGGATGAACAGGAGGTCGGAGAGGCGGTTGAGGTAGGTGGCCGTCAGCGGGTTCATCGTCTCGCCGTGCGCCTCCAGCGCCGCCCACGTGGAACGCTCCGCGCGGCGTACCACCGTGCACGCCTGGTGCAGCAGCGCCGCGCCCGCCGTGCCGCCCGGCAGGATGAAGGACCGCAGCTTCTCCAGCTCCGCGTTGTAGCGGTCGCAGTCCGCCTCCAGCTTGTCGACGTAGAACTGCTCCACGCGCAGCGGCGGGTACGCGGGGTTCTCCACGACCGGCGTCGACAGGTCGGCGCCGACGTCGAAGAGGTCGTTCTGGACGCGCGTGAGCACCTTGACGACCTCCTCGTCGAGGCCGCCGAGCGCGATGGCGGTGCCGAGGACCGCGTTGGCCTCGTTGGTGTCCGCGTACGCCGAGATCCGCAGATCGGTCTTGGCGGTGCGGCTCATGTCGCCGAGGGCCGTGGTGCCCTTGTCTCCGGTACGGGTGTAGATGCGCGTCAGATTGACCATGCGGCCAGCGTAGTTACTCCCGCCCGTCACGTACCGCCACCCTTGTGCGAAGCCCCCCGGGGCCGCCCCTATGCCCCGGCCGTGCGGAAGACACGTGTGCCCACCGTCACGGCGAGCGCGGTGAAGGCGAGCGCGGCCAGGGCCCCGTACAGCATGTGCGCCGTCGCGTACTGGCCGACGTACGCGTCCCGCATCGCGTCCACCAGATAGCGGACCGGCATCACGTGCGAGAGCGCGTCGAGCCAGCCGGGTGCGAGCGCCATCGGCAGCATCAGGCCGGACAGCAGCATCGACGGCATGGTGACCGCGTTGACGACGGGCCCGAACTCCTGCGGGGTGCGGACCTTGAAGGCGAGCGCGTACGACAGTGAGGCGACCGAGACCGTCAGGAGCGCCACGAAGCCGAAGCCGATCAGCACCCCGGCGAGCGGCGCCCGCAACCCCATCACCAGCGCGGCGAGCACCAGCAGGACCGCCTGGAAGAGGAAGAGCGCGGTGTCCCGCAGGACCCGGCCGAGCAGCAGTGCGAGCCGGTTGACCGGGGTGACGCTCATCCGTTCCACGACGCCGTGGTTCTTCTCCAGGATGATCCCGAAGCCGCAGAACGCGGCGCCGAACAGGGCGAGTTGGAGCAGCAGGCCCGGGACGAGGACCTGCCAGGAGCTGCCCGCCGCGCTCAACGGCAGGTCGGTCAGGAGTGGCCCGAAGAACAGCAGGTACAGCAGCGGCGTGAGGATGCCGAAGAGCATCTGGAACCGGGACGAGAGGGTCTGCCGGGCGTACCGCCCGAAGATCAGCGAGGTGTCCGAGGCGAGGCCGGCGAGGTGGGTCATCGTGCTCACACCGCCACCGGGGTCGGGTCCACGGGCGCGGATCCGCGTCCGGTGATCGCCAGGAAGGTGTCCTGGAGCGTCGCGTCGATCGATCCGCCGTGCGCCAGCTTGAGGGCGCTCGGGGTGCCATCGGCGGCCACGACCCCCTTGTCGACCACGACGATGCGGTCCGCGAGCGCGTCGGCCTCGTCGAGATAGTGCGTGGTGAGGAAGACGGTCGTGCCGTGGTCGTCGCGCAGCCCGCGCACGAGCGCCCACAGATCGGCGCGGCTGCCGGGGTCGAGCCCGGTCGTCGGTTCGTCGAGGAACAGCACCTTCGGGCGGTGCGTGAGCCCGAGGGCGATGTCGAGGCGGCGCCGCTGGCCGCCGGAGAGCGCAGCGGTCCTGCGGTCCAGCAGCCCGTCGAGGCCGAGGTCCGCCGCCAACTCCTCGGCACGGGCCAGGGCCTGGGGCTTCGTCAGGCGGTAGAGGCGGCCCTGGGTGAGCAGCTCCTCGCGTACGGAGATGTGCGGGTCGACGCCGCCGGACTGGGCCACGTAACCGACCGCGCGCCGCACCCCGGCCGGGTCGGTGGCCAGGTCGTGCCCCGCCACGGTGGCCGCGCCGCCGGTCGGCGGCAACAGGGTCGTGAGCATCCGCAGGGTCGTGGTCTTGCCCGCGCCGTTCGGGCCGAGGAAGCCGAGGATCTCGCCGGGCTCGACGCGCAGGTCGATGCCGCGAACGGCCTCCACCGGGCCCTGTTTCGTCTGGAAGGTCCGGGCGAGGCCGGACGCGCTGATGACTGCCATGCCCGAAAGAAAAACAGAGTCACTGAAATTTTGCAATGCCACCAAAGTTTCAGGAAGGCCATCGACTGTCTAGGATCGGACCATGGCAAAGGGACAGACCGAGCAGCAGGCCGAGGAGCGGGCCGAGGGGCGGACGGCGGCCCGCACGGAAGGGCTCAGGGAGCGGAAGAAGCGGCAGACCAGGCAGTACATCTCGGACGTGGCGACCGGGCTCTTCCTGGAGCGGGGCTTCGACGCGGTGACCGTCGCGGAGATCGCGGACGCCGCGGACGTCTCCGTGAACACCGTCTACAACTACTTCCCGGCCAAGGAGGACCTGTTCCTCGACCGCTCCAAGGGCGTCGTGGACCGGATGTCCCGCTGGGTGCGCGGCCGCGGCCCGGGCGAGTCCGCCGCCGCCGCCGTGCTGCGGGAGCTGCGCGAGGAGATCGAGGCCGTCTCGCCGCGTGTCGGCCTGATGGACGGCTACAGCGACTTCATGCGCGTCGTGCACGGCGCCCCGGCGCTCCGCTCCCGCCTGTGGGCCATCCAGCAGGAGGTCCACGACAACCTCACCGAGACGCTCCGCGAGGAGACCGGCGCCGCCGGCGACGACCCGCTGCCCGACCTGATCGCCGGTCAGATCGGCTGGGCCCACCAGACCGTCATGGCGACCATCGGACGCCGCATGCTGGCGGGCGGCACACCGGCCGGGGTCTCCCGCGAGATGCTCGGCGTACTCGACGACATCGAGGAGCTGCTGAGCGAGAAGGTGCTCAACTACGGCGTGCGCGACGCCTCATGACGGCGGGCGGGTCCGCACCGGTGTGATGTCCGTCATTCGAGACGTGACGCGCATCTCTTAGCGGTCACACGGCCCCTCACGGACGCTAGGGTCCGCAAAAGAGCAATGTGAACAGCGGTCGCGCGGTACGTCGGTACGCGGTGAGAGGGAGTCGCACGTGTCAGGGAAGCTCGCCGTCATCGGAGCCGGTCTCATGGGATCCGGCATCGCCCAGGTCTCCGCCCAGGCGGGCTGGGACGTCGTCCTGCGCGACGTCACCGACGAAGCCCTCACCCGCGGCACCGACGGCATAAAGGCGTCGTACGACAAGTTCGTGAGCAAGGGCAGGCTGACCGCCGAGGACGCCGAGGCCGCGCTCGCCCGCATCACCACGACCACCGAGCTCGACGCGGTCGCCGACGCCGACATCGTCGTCGAGGCCGTCTTCGAGAAGCTCGAGGTCAAGCACGAGATCTTCCGCGCACTCGACAAGATCGTGCGCGCCGACACCGTGCTCGCCTCGAACACCTCCGCCATCCCGATCACCAAGATCGCGGCGGTGACCGAGCACCCCGAGCGCGTCGTCGGGGCGCACTTCTTCTCGCCGGTCCCGATGATGCAGCTCTGCGAACTCGTGCGCGGCTACAAGACGAGCGACGAAACCCTCGCCACCACGCGGGAGTTCGCCGAGTCCGTCGGCAAGACCTGCATCGTCGTCAACCGCGACGTGGCCGGTTTCGTGACCACCCGCCTCATCTCCGCCCTCGTGGTCGAGGCCGCGAAGCTGTACGAGTCGGGCGTCGCCACCGCCGAGGACATCGACACCGCCTGCAAGCTCGGCTTCGGTCACGCCATGGGACCGCTGGCCACCGCCGACCTCACGGGCGTCGACATCCTGCTGCACGCCACCGGCAACATCTACACCGAGTCCCAGGACGAGAAGTTCGCGCCGCCCGAGCTGATGCGCCGGATGGTTGACGCTGGTGACATCGGGCGCAAGAGCGGGCAGGGCTTCTACAAGCACGCCTGAGGCGGGCTCTGACGCGATGTCACCCGTCGGGGTGAATTCGGTATCGGTTCGCTTACAGACGGCAACTTCTGGCCCCCCGGTCCAGTCAGTTGCAGTGACATACCCAGATCACCTGGATCACCTGACCTTCGAACAATCAGCTGAGCGATCACCTCAGTAACCAAGTCCTTCTGCCTTTCACGGGGAGCGCATATGCACATCAGGGGCGACCACGCCGAGCTGGTCGTCGGGGGCCGCCTCGACGTCCGCAGCGCGGCGGACGCCCGTACGGTCCTGCACACCGCCGTCGACACCGGCCTCGGCGACCTCGTGCTCGACCTGTCCGAACTCGACTCGTGGGACGCGACCGGACTCGGCGTCATCATGGGCGCCCACCGGCGCGCCGGACGCTGCGGGCGCCGGCTCGTGCTGCGCGGGGTGCCGCCCCAGATGCAGCGCCTGCTGGTCGCGACCCGGCTGCACCGCATCCTGGCCATCGAAGGCGGCATCGGCGTCGAGTCGCTGCCCCGGGTATGAACCAATCATTCCTGGGGGAAGTGCCCACAATCCTCACGAGACTGTGACGTCTCGGACGGCACGGGACCCCGGCTGTTCGTAGATACTGACCCAAGGTCTAGGGTTCGGTCGCCCGCGGAATGACGAACCCGCCACGCGGGCACCGGACCAGAAGCGACAGCGCAGTGTGCACAGGCCGGGAGGGGCAAGCGGCGCACCACGCTTTTGGGGGGCTTTGACCATGGACCCGATGAACCGGGGACCGGAAGATTTCAGCCAGGACCGGCGCGAGGACATGTCCGCCGGCGGCGGCCGCCAGCGTCCGCCCCGTGATCCGCTGACACCCGACTTCGGCCAGCCGTCGCCCGCGCACGCACGCACCGTGCGGCTCGTCTCCGGCGACTACCTGCTGACCGTCAACCCCGTCGACGGCAGCGAGATCGAAGCCTGCCCGCCGGGGGAGCGCCCCGGCAGACCCGTCAAGTACGACGCCACGGAGCGCGCCGAGCTCGCGCGCGCCGCCCAGCCGCCGCTGCCGCCCGGGCCCACGCTGCCCCGGCTGCCGCTCCTGGAGCGCGAGGAGGAGCGCGAGCGGCTCGTCCGGCTCCTCGCGCGCGGCCGTTCCGTCCGCCTCACCGGCCCGTCCGGCGCCGGGCGCACCGCGCTGCTCGACCAGATCGCCGAGGACTGCTCCGAGATCGCGCCCGACGGCGTCGTCCGCCTGTCCGGACACCGGCGCACGGCCGGCGACCTGCTCAACGATCTGTTCGCCGCCGTGTACGACGCTCCTCTGTACCGCCCCGACCGCGCCCTGCTGCTCGAACTCGTCCACGAGATCGGCGCCGTCGTCGTCCTCGACGACCTCGAATTCGGCGGAGCCGCGCTCGAGGAACTCCTCGACGCGACGCCCGAATGCGCGTTCCTGCTGTCGGCGACGCCCGGGACCGCCGCCCCGTCCGTCGCCTGCCAGGTGGAAGAGGTCGTCCTCGGCGGCCTCGGCCGCGGCAGCAGCCTGGAGCTGCTGGAGCGTGCCGTCGGCCGCGTCCTCACCGACGAGGAGGCGCAGTGGGCCGGCGACCTCTGGTTCGAGTCCGAGGGGCTGCCGCTGCGGTTCGCGCAGGCGGGCGCCCTGCTGCGGCAGCGCGACCTGCTCCGCGCCGGCCTGGGCGCGTTCGACGCGTTCGGCTCCTACGAAGGGACGGACGCCGCACCGGTCGACGCGCCCTTCGACGCCGAGGACGGCCCTGACGTACCGCTGCCCTCGCTCGCCGACGGAGCCGCGCCCGCCGCGCTGCTCGCCTCCCGGCTGAGCGAATCGGCCCGCGCCACCCTGCGGTTCGCCGTCGCGCTCGGCGGTGAACTCCCGCACCAGGCGCACCTGCCCGCGCTCGTCGGGGACACCCACGCCGACGCGGCCCTCGCCGAGTTGGTCTCCTGCGCGCTCGTCACCCCCGTCGGCGGCCACTACCGCCTCGCGTCCGGGGTGCAGGTGCAGCTGGAGGCCGCGGGGTACGGCGACGACACCGTCGAGCTCGCCCGCGCCGCCGCCCGGCACTACGCCTGGTGGGCCGGGCACCCGTCCGTCGGACCCGAGCGGGTCGCCGCCGAGTCCGACGCCGTGCTCGCCGCGCTCTCCGTCCTCGTACCGGTGACGACGCAGCCCACGGAGGAGGAGCCGAGCGCCTCCGTCGAGCTGGCCCGCGCGGCGGCGCCCGCGTTCGCCGCGGGGCTCGCCTGGAGCGCCTGGGAGCGGGCCCTGCGCTCCGGCCAGGAGGCGGCCAGGCTCGCCGGTGACGTACCCGAAGAGGCGTACTTCCTCCACGAGTTGGGCGTTCTCGCGCTGCTCGGCGGCCACCTGGACCGGGCCCGCGCCGAGCTGGAGGCCTCCATCGGCCTGCGCGGCGTCCTCGCCGACAAGCGGGGCACGATCGCGGGACGCCGGGCCCTCGCGCTCGTCGCGGACCGCTCGGGCGGCGCGCTGCCCGGCGGGCGGACACCCGCGGGGGAGGAAGTCCCGGACGCGATGTACGAGGAGTCGGCGTCGCCGCCCGGCGGCGTCCCGGCCGCGTTCGCGCTGCCCGAGCCGCCCCGCGAACCGGACACGGTGGTGACCCGCCGGGCGGCGCCCGTACCCGCCCCCACGGTCGTCGGCGGCGCCGCGCCCACGCGGAAGTCGATCATCAGGGGCACCCGGCGCAATCTGGTCGCGGCCGGGGCCGGCGCGCTGCTCGTGGCCGTGCTGGGCACGGTCGTGACGCTCGGCGCCACGTCCGACAACGACGACCCGTCCTCCGACAAGGTGGGCACGAACCCGTCGGCGACGGCGGGGGAGAGGGACGGGGGTCCTGGCGCCGACAAGGCCGAGCCGGGTGGCACCGGCGGCGGCGCCGGTGGCGGCGGTGCACCGACGCCGACCGATCCCGGCGCGGACGGGGTCCCGGGCACCTCGGACGACCCGACGCCGTCGGCCGGCGCGGGCGGGCCGTCGGACGGACCGAGCGGTTCCAGGACGCCGGACGACCCGACGAAGTCGCCGGACAAGCCGACCTCCGAGCCGCCGACCAGCAAGCCGCCCACGTCGAAGCCGCCGACCAGCAAGCCGCCGACATCGAAGCCGCCGGTGACCCCCGAGCCGCCGGAGACGTCCGCGCCGCCGGTCACCCCGCCGGTGACCCCGCCGGGCACGTCCGACTCGGCCGGCAGCCCGATGAGCAGCGCGCCGGTGAGCAGCAGCGCGGTCGGCTCACCGAGCGCGAGCGGGTCCGGCGGCGGCGCCGTGATGTAGAAAGCGCCCGGAGGGGTCAGAACAGGCGGAGTTTGTCGTCCTCGATGCCGCGCATGGCGTTGTAGTCGAGGACGGCGCAGCCGATGCCCCGGTCCGTCGCGAGGACCCGCGCCTGCGGCTTGATCTCCTGGGCGGCGAAGATGCCGCGGACCGGCGCCAGGTGCGGGTCACGGTTCAGCAGTTCGAGGTAGCGGGTGAGCTGCTCGACCCCGTCGATCTCCCCGCGGCGCTTGATCTCGACGGCGACGGTCTGCCCGTCGGCGTCGCGGCAGAGGATGTCGACCGGGCCGATCGCCGTCATGTACTCGCGGCGGATCAGCGTGTAGCCCTCGCCGAGCGTGTCGATGCGGTCGGCGAGCAGCTCCTGGAGGTGTGCTTCCACGCCGTCCTTGATGAGGCCAGGATCGACGCCCAGCTCGTGCGAGGAGTCGTGCAGGATCTCCTCCATCGTGATGATGAGTTTCTCGCCCGCTTTGTTGATGACGGTCCAGGTGCCGGCCTCGTCCCCGGTGCCCTCCTTCAGGGTGCACGGGGGCGACATCCAGTTGAGGGGCTTGTAGGCCCGGTCGTCCGCGTGGATGGAGACGCTGCCGTCCGCCTTCACGAGGATCAGGCGGGGGGCGAGAGGGAGATGGGCGGTGAGCCTGCCCGCGTAATCCACGGAGCAGCGGGCGATGACAAGACGCATGGTCGGCAACGCTACTCGACGCTCACCGGTCCACGCGATTCGCCCACCTGTCTCCGGTCGACGCCCCGTGGGAGCCTGGAGGAGGCACCCCTTTGATCCTGGAACTCACCTGTTCGTCATTGGCCGGTTGTGTGCGAACCGTGCGCTCCACGCCCTGTTGCCGCCCGGGCGCGTTGCTTACCGTAGAAGCAGGAGGTCGCGGCGCGTGCACGCTGCGTGTTCAAGGGTCGTACGTCCGTGGGCTCCTGGTCTGTCCGTCAACCCCCGCTCCCCTGGGGGTCCGAGAGGAGAACCCATGTCGCTCGACGTCTCACCGGCACTGTTGGAACAGGCCGAGCGAGGCGAGGTCGACGAAGCGGAATTCGTCGACTGCGTCCGGACCTCCCTGCCGTATGCGTGGGAGATGGTCAGCTCCCTGGTGGCCCAGCTGAAGGTGGACGGCGGAGAGTTCGCCGACAACCAGACGCCGCCGCCGGACGAGCAGGCACGTGGGCAGCTGCTGCGTGCGCTCGCGAGTGACGCGATACGGGGCGCGCTCCAGCGCCACTTCGGTGTACGGCTCGCGTTCCAGAACTGCCACCGGGTCGCGGTGTTCCCGCAGGACCCGTCGGTGGACGAGACGCTGGCCCGCTTCACCTCGGTCCGCAACCAGCTGCTCAACCAGTCACCCGAATTCCGTGACTGCTGACGGCTGAACCGGAATGCCTGCCGTCCCGTACGCGGGAGGTGCATCAGTACGGGACGACAGGCAGGGTGGGTCAGGACCCGTCAGGATCAGCCGAGTTGCGGGAGCACCTCGGCGCCGAGCCGCCGCACGTTCTCCTCGGTCGACGCGAGGTCGCCCGAGCCCTCGACGAGGAGCGCGAAGCGGCTGATGCCGGTCCGCTCGGCCGTGGCCGCGAGCCGGTCCGCGCAGGACCGCGGCGTGCCGACCGGGTGGAGAGCGCAGAGCAGCTCCGTGTACGCGAGGGGGTCCCGCATCGCCCGGGCCCGCCCGTCCACCGTCACATGGGCGTCCAGGCCCTGCTTCAGCCAGCCCGGCATCGCCTTCAGGAGCGCCTCCCTGGCCTCCGCGCGCCGGTCCCCGATCTGGGCGACACCGGCGGAGACGTGCGCCGCCGAGGCTGTCTCGGCGGACGGGCGACCGGCCTCGCGCGCGCAGCGCCGCCACAGGCCGACCATGGCGGCCTTCTCCTCGTCGCCGATGTGCATGCCGAGGAGCATCGGCAGACCGCGCTCCGCGGCGAGCCGCACGCTCTTCGGCGACGTACAGGCGACGACGACCTCGGGGCCCGCCGGGTCCGTCTCGCCGATCGCCTCCGCGGGGCGCGGCACGACCGGCACCTCACGGAAGGCGAACCGCTCGTCGTCGCTCCCCACCCGGGTCTCGCGCAGCCAGCGCAGCAGCAGGTCGAGGGAGCCCGGAAAGCCTTGCTCGTACGCTTCGACGCCCGCGCCGAAGACCTCCAGGTCCACCCAGGGCCCGCCGCGTCCGACACCCAGCGAGAACCGCCCGTCCGAGGTGAGGTGCAGCAGCGCCGCCTGCTCGCCCAGGGCCACCGGATGCGCCGTCGGCAGGACGCTCACCGCCGTGCCGATCCGCAGGGTGCTGGTGCGGCCGAGCAGCAGCGCGGCCAGCGTGATCGCCGACGGGCACGTCCCGTACGGCACGAAGTGGTGCTCGGCGAGCCAGGCCGAGTCCAGCCCCGCCTCCTCGGCGACCTCGGCCGACCGCACCGCCCGGTGCAGCGCCTCCCCCTGCCCCTGACCCGGGAACTGGGCCGCCAGTACAAATGTTCCTACGCGCATCGCACTCCTGCCTTCCTTGGCGCCGACGCGGGCACTCCCCCTGAAGGCATTAACGGGTGACAAGTGCCAAGGGCACGGCTGGGCATGCAGATTGGCAGATTTTCCGGAGAACCTCGCCGGGCACGTGGGGGCGGTGACGGGCGTGTACCCCGGCCCCCTCGGCGTACGCTGGACGGGAACCCCCTCCCCGTACACACCGTGAGGTGAGCCGTGTCCCCGCGTCGCAACCGCCCCAAGGCGGGCGGACCGTCCGCAGGCAGCAGCGAGGAGGAGGGGCGGCGCTACGGCGGGTTCCAGTCCACCGAGAGCTGGCAGGGCGAGGAGTGGAGCGTGCGCCACGTGGCGGGCGCGAGCGCGGCGGGCAAGACGTACCGCTGCCCGGGCTGCGACCAGGGGATCCCCTCCGGTATCGCCCACGTCGTGGCCTGGCCGGAGTACGGCGGGGTGGACGACCGGCGGCACTGGCACAAGGCGTGCTGGAACGCGAGGGACCGCCGCACCACGAGGGTGCAGCGGTCCCGGAGCGCGCCGCGGTACTGAGAGCCTGTCTTCGAGCCCTGTCGGCGCTCCCTACACGTCGCGGCTGTTGAGCGTGAGGAAGGCGCCGCCGAGCGCCACCGCCGCGGCTACAGCCATGATCCACAGCGGGTCCCAGCCGGACGGGCCCGAGCCGCCGGCCACCGAGGTGTCGTAGAGCACGGCGAGCTGGCTGGGGATCGAGTACTCGAAGAGGGCCTGCTGGAGGTCCTGCAGCGACTCCGAGAACATGAACATCGCCAGCACGAGCGGGAGCAGCACGATGCCGATCATGATGGTGATGGCGCCCGCCGAGTGCCGCACCAGCGTGCCGACCGCGAGCCCGACCAGGCCGAGCAGCGCGACGAACAGGCCGACGCCGACGGTCGCCTTGAACCACTGCGCACCGGTGGGCGAGCCGGCGCCCAGGATGCCCAGTTGCACCGCGGCCACCAGCACCGCGAGCACCGTGGTCAGCACGAAGACCAGCGCGAAGAAGACGATGGCCTTGGCGGCGAGCACCCGGCTGCGGCTGGAGCAGGCCGTCATCGTCGTGCGGATCATGCCGGTGCCGTACTCCGACGCGATGGTCAGGACGCCGAGCGTGATCACGCAGATGGTGCTGAGGAGCACCCCGAAGAAGCCGAAGCTGAGCACCTCGTCGGGGCGGGGCTGCTCGGTGTCGGAGGCGGCGACGATCGCCGCGGAGGCCAGCCCGATGCCGACCATCAGCAGGATCATCACGCCGAGCGTCCACATCGTGGAGCGCACGGAGCGGATCTTCGTCCACTCCGAGGCCAGCGCGTCGCCGAGGTGGGCCCGGCGCACCGGGATCGGTGAGGCGTACCCGCCCGCGGACGCCGACAGGCCGGGCATCGCCGGGGGCTGCTGCGGGGCGGCGTAGGGCGTGGGCGGCGTACTCATCGGGCGTCCTTGTCCATGGTCGGGGCGGTAGCGGGCGGCTGTGGCGGCGGGGGCGCCGCCGCGTACGGGTTCTGCGCCGGGGCCTGCGCGGGCTGCGCGTGCGGCGGCGGCGGCGCGTACCAGCCCGGCTGGCCCTGCCCGGCGACCGGCAGCTGCTGCGGCGGCAGCACGCCGGGCGGCAGCGGCTGCTGGAAGCCCGTCAGCTGGTCGGTGGTCGAGCGGTAGTCGACGGCGCCCTGCGTCATCCGCATGTACGCCTCCTCGAGCGAGGCCTGGTGCGGCGAGAGCTCCCACAGCCGTACGTCCGCCTCGTGCGCCAGATCGCTGATGCGCGGCAGCGGCAGGCCCGTGACCCGCAGCCCGCCGTCCTGCTCGGGCATCACCTGGCCGCCGGCCTCGGTCAGCGCGGCGGTCAGCTTCTCGCGCTGCTGCGGCTCCGGGTCGGGCGTGCGGACCCGGGCGAAGCCGGCCGAGTTGTGCGAGATGAAGTCCTTGACGCTCATGTCGGCGAGCAGCTGCCCGCGCCCGATGACGATGAGGTGCTCCGCGGTCAGCGCCATCTCGCTCATCAGGTGGGAGGAGACGAAGACGGTGCGGCCCTCGGCGGCCAGCGACTTCATCAGGTTCCTGACCCAGAGGATGCCCTCGGGGTCCAGGCCGTTGACCGGCTCGTCGAAGAGCAGCACCTGGGGGTCGCCGAGGAGCGCGGCGGCGATGCCGAGCCGCTGTCCCATACCGAGCGAGAAGCCGTTCGACCGCCGCTTGGCGACGTCCTGGAGGCCCACGACACCGAGCACCTCGTCGACGCGGCGGGCCGGGATGCCGGCCAGCTGTGCCAGGCACAGCAGGTGGTTGCGGGCGGCCCGGCCGCCGTGCATCGCCTTCGCGTCGAGCAGGGCGCCGACCTGGCGCGGCGCGTTGGGCAGCTCCTTGTACGCGTAGCCACCGATGGTCACGTGACCTGAGGTGGGCCCGTCGAGGCCGAGGATCATGCGCATCGTCGTCGACTTGCCCGAACCGTTGGGCCCGAGGAAGCCGGTGACGGTCCCCGGCCGTACCTGGAAGGAAAGGTTGTACACGGCTGTCTTGGCGCCGTAGCGCTTCGTCAGGCCGACTGCCTCGATCATTCACCGCACCCATCGGAAGGTTCTGAAAGGTTCAGGACGTCGTGGCGCACGCCCCCGTAAGGGTTAGGAGGATATCCGGGCGCTGACGGTTCCGGCCAAGAGTGGGTAAAGGGATCGGCGGGTCCTGCGGTGCGTCAGGCGTCACGCCTCTTCAACAGCGCGTAACCGATGAGCAGCGCGGCCGCCACCCACACGAGCAGGATCGCGAGCCCGCCCCAGGGCCCGTACGGGGAGTCGTCGTTCGGCGCCGTGACCACCTGCATGATCTTCAGGCCCGCCTGGTCGGGGAAGTACTGGGCCACCTTCTTGGTCGCAGAGACGCTGCCGAGGATGGGGGAGACCAGGAAGAAGAACGGCATGAGGATGCCGAGGGAGAGCATGGGGGAGCGGAGCATCGCCGCGACGCCCATGGAGAACATCGCCATCAGCGTCATGTAGACGGCGGCGCCGATGACCGCGCGCAGCACGTTCGGGGCGCCCAGGTCGGTCCGGTGGGCGCCGAGCATCAGCTGGCCGAGGAAGAACGCCGCGAAGCTCGTGACCAGCGCGGTGCCGAGCGCGAGCAGCGCGGCGACGGCGACCTTGGAGAAGAGGAACGTGGCGCGCTGCGGGACCGCGGCCAGCGAGGTGCGGATCATGCCCGTGCTGTACTCGCTCGCCACCACCAGGACACCGAAGACCACGAGGGCCAGCTGGCCGAGGCTGAGCCCGGAGAAGGCGGTGAAGGTCGGGTCGAAGGTCAGCTTGTCCTCGGTGGAGAGGTTCTTGTAGTCGTTCTTCGACAGGGCGCTGATCAGCATGCCGAGGCCGACGGAGACGATGACGGCGAGGCTGAGCGTGAGGGCCGTCGAGTTCACCGACCTGATCTTGGTCCACTCGGACCTGAGGACCTGGGCGACGGCCATCTCAGGCCCCCTTCCTGTTGGCGCCCCACTGGGGGCCTGCGGCCTGCGAATGCGCGTGGTACTCGACCGACTCGGCCGTCAGCCGCATGAACGCCTCCTCCAGCGAGGCCTGCTGCGGGCTGAGTTCGTGCAGGACGAGGTGGTGGCCCGCGGCCAGTTCACCGAGCTCCTCGGCACAGTGCCCGTCGACCTCCAGCGCGCCGTCGCCGGCCTCGACGGCCGGGATCCGGGCCTCGCGCAGCACGTCCAGGAGGCGCTCGCGCTGCGGCGAGCGGAGCCGTACGTACGCGCGTGAGTTCTGCCGGATGAAGTCGGCCATGGACGTGTCGGCGAGGAGGCGGCCCTGGCCGATGACCACCAGATGGTCGGCGGTGAGCGCCATCTCGCTCATCAGGTGCGAGGAGACGAAGACCGTACGGCCGGCCGTCGCGAGGGACTTCATCAGGTTGCGGATCCAGTGGATGCCCTCGGGGTCGAGCCCGTTGACCGGTTCGTCGAACATCAGGATCTGCGGGTCGCCGAGGAGCGCGCCCGCGATGCCGAGCCGCTGGCCCATACCGAGCGAGAACCCCTTGGCCTTCTTCTTGGCGACCGCCGTCAGGCCCACCGTGTCCAGGACCTCGTGCACCCGGCTCCGGGGAATCCCGTTCGACTGCGCCAGACAGAGGAGGTGGTTGTAGGCGTTACGGCCGCCGTGCATCGCCTTGGCGTCCAGGAGCGCACCGATGTGTTGAAGGGGGTTCCTCAGCTGGGCGTAGCGCTTGCCGTCGATACGGACCGTGCCGGCGGACGGGTTGTCGAGGCCGAGCATCATCCGCATCGTGGTCGACTTGCCCGCGCCGTTCGGCCCCAGAAAGCCCGTCACGATGCCCGGGCGCACGGAGAAGGTCAGGTTGTCGACGGCTGTCTTCTCGCCGTACCGCTTGGTCAGCCCCTCGAGCTCGATCATGCGGTCACGGTAGGACGGCCAAAAGCCCCCTGCCACTCAGAAGTGGCAGGGGGCTCCTCGCGTTCGTGCCGACGCGGCTCGCCTCAGCGGGACTGCTGCGCGGGCACGCCCCGGGAGATCGGCTCGTCCTCGGCCGGCGTACCGGCGGCGGCGACCGCGGCGCCCGTGAGCGTCGCCAGCATCTCGCGGACGTTCGTCAGCTGGGCGTTGATCGAGTCGCGACGGTTCGTCAGCGCCGCCAGCTCGCGCTCCGATTCGCTGCGGATACGGTCCGCCTTGGCGTTGGCGTCCGCCACGATGTCCTCGGCCTGACGCTGGGCCGTCTCCACCGTCTGACGGGCCCGGCGCTCGGCGTCGGTACGCAGCTTCTCGGCCTCCAGGCGCAGCTGCTCGGCCCGGTGCTCGATCTCCGCGAGGCGCTTCTCGGCCTTGGCCTGACGGGACGCCAGGTCACGCTCGGACTGCTCGCGCCGCTTGGCCAGGTTCGTCTCGAAGTCGGCGGCGGCCTGGGCGGCCTTGGCGCGGGTCTCCTCGAAGAGGGCGTCCGCCTCCTCGCGCTTCTGCTGCGCGTCCTTCTGGGCCTCGGAGCGCAGCGTGGTCGCCTCGCCCTTGGCCTTCTCGACGATCCGGACGCCCTCGTCCTCGGCCTTGGACTTGCGCTCGGCGGCGAACGACTCCGCGTCGTTGCGCACCTGCTGGGCCGCGGACTCGGCGAGCTCACGGTGCTGCTCGGCGGCCCGGCGGGCCTCCTCGCGCAGGTCCTTCGCCTCCTCCTCGGCGAGACGGAGGATCTTCTCGACGCGCGCGCCGAGGCCGGCGTACGACGGCTCGGCGTCGTTCACCTGCGCCTGGGCGTTCTGCGTCTCGAGGTGGAGCTCCTCGATGCGCTTTTCCAGAGCAGTGATTCGGGCCAGAGCGCTGTCACGGTCGGAGACGAGCTTCGAGATGCGTTCGTCCACCTGAGCGCGGTCGTACCCACGCCGCACAAGCTCGAAGCCGTAGGGGGAAGTGTCGCTCATGGGGTTCCTGTCGAATGAGACCGGTGAGGTGATAGAGGGAATCCTAGGGGTCCGGGCGGCGTGTCATCGAGCAGATGCCCGTTTGATCTGGAGAATGACACTCCTTTTGAGTGGCGTAACGGCGGAGTGCTTGCCAGATACCAGCTCGAAGACCCGTGCGAAGCACGGCAGTCCCCTTCCTGGCTAGCCCTCCGACCCCTTGCCACCCGAACGTGTGGCCCCCGCTGTGGCGCCCGCCTTGACGCCACCGTCCTTGCCCCCGTTGCCGGAGGGCGTCTCAAAGGATTCCAACGCCTCCAGCACGTCCTGGACACGGGAGATCTCGGCATTGATGTCCTCGCGGCGCCTGACCAGGACGTCGAGCTCGCGCCGGCCCTTTTCGACCATGGCCGTGGCCTCGGCTTCCGCGTCGGCCTTGATCTTTTCCGCCTCGCGCGTGAGCCCGGCCTTTTTCTGCTCGGCCTCCTTGAGCAGACCCTCGGCCTTCTTCACCGCGGCGATACGGACCTTACCGGCCTCCGAATTGGCGTCGTTGAGCAGCTCCTTGGCCTTGGCCTGCGCCTCGGCGAGCTGCTCCTCCGCCGCCTTGACCAGCGCGTCGCACCGCTCGCCCGCGTTCTTCATGGCCTCCGACGACTCGCGCCTAGCGTGCTCGTGCAACTCCTCGATCTCGGTCGTGATGCGCTCGCGCAGCTCTTCGGCGCGCTCCCTGATCTGCGTCGCGTCCCGGCGGGCGCCGACCAGCAGCTCGTCGGCGTCCGTACGGGCCTTCTCCACCCGCGCGTTGCCCTCGACGGTGCCCTCGGCGAGCAACCGCTCCGCCTCCCTGCGGGCCGCGCCGACCATCGAGTCGGCCTGCGCCTCGGCGTCGGCGGTCGTCTTCTGCGCCGCCTCCTGCGCCTCACGGAGCAACTTGTCGGCCTCCACGGTGGACTCCGTGATGAGGGTGTCGACCTGCTCCGCGGCCTCCGTGCGCCGCTTGTTGGCGTCCTTGCGGGCCTCGTCCAGGGTGCGCTCGGACTCCTCCCGCGCGGCCGTCGTCAGCCGCTCGGCCTCCGCCGCCGCGTCCGCCTTGACCCGCTCGGCCTCGGCCCGGATCCGCTCGGCGTGCTGCTGCGCGGAGCCGACCGTCTCGGCCGCCTCGGCGCGCAGCCGCTCCGCGTCGCCGGTCGCGTCCGAGATCAGCTTCTCGGCCTGGGCGACGGACTCGGCCCGCACCCGCTCCGCCTCGGCGTGCGTGTCGCTGGTCAACTGCTCGGCGGCGGCCGACGATTCGGCGCGCAGCCGCTCGGCCTCCGTGGCCGCGGCGGCGACGAGCTCCTCGGCCTTCGCGGCCGACTCGGCGCGCACGCGCTCCGCCTCCGCGTTCGTCTCGGTCGTCAGCCGCTCCGCCTCGGCGGCGGACTCGGTGATCAGGGTGTCGGCCTGCGCGGCCGCGTCGGACCGGATCCGGTTGGCGTCCTCGCGGGCGTCCGCACGCGTGCGGGAAGCATCCTGGTCGGCGGCCGCGCGCAGGTCCGAGACCTCCGTACGCACCCGCTGGGCGTGCTCGGACGCCTCCGTGCGCAGCCGCTCCGACTCGGCGATGGCGTCCGAGACGGTGCGCTCCGCAAGGGCCTTGGCGGCCTCCGACTCGGCGCTCGCCTCGCTGCGGACCCGGTTGGCGTCCTCGGTGGCGCGCTCGCGCTCCGCGTAGGCGTCGGAGCGGACCCGGTCGGCCTCCTCCTGCGCCTCCAGCTTCGTGCGCTCCGCCGCGTGCTCGGCGGCGCTGCGCAGCCCGGCGATCTCCTCCTGGGCCTGCTCCTGGAGCCCTGCCACGGAGTCGCGGACCTGCTGGGCGGTCTGCTCGGCGGCCGACACCATCTCGGTCGCCCGGCGGTCCGCCTCCTCGACGAGCCGGGCGGCCTCGGCCTGCGCCTCGTCGACGCGCGCCCGCGCCACCGCGAGCAGCTCCTCGCTCTGCTCGCGGGCCCGCTCGCGCTCCTGGTCGGCCTCCTGGCGCGCGCTGCCGAGCGTCTCCTCGGCCTCGCGGCGGCGGCGTCCCGCCTCCTCCTGCGCGGCGGCCAGCGTCTCGGCGGCCTCCGTGGCGATCCGCTCCGCCGCGTTCTGCGCCTCGGAACGGATGCGGTCGGCGGACTCCTGCGCCTCCGTCTTGAGCCGCTCCGCCTCGGCGGCCGCCTCCGACCGCAGCCGTACCGCGACGTTCTCCGCCTCGGCGCGGGCCGTCGAGGCGTCCGCGGCGGCCTCCGTGCGCAGCCGCTCGGCCTCGGTCTCGGCCTGCGCCTGCAACGTCCGTACGCGCTCGGCCGCCTCGGACCTGAGGCGCTCGCTCTCGTCGGCCGCCTCCTTGCGCAGCCGGTCGGCCTCGGCGCGCGCGTCGTCCAGCGCGGTCTCGGCCGCGGTCAGCCGCTCCTCGGCCTCGGTGTGCAGCCGGGTCAGCTCGCGGGCCGCCTCGTCCTGCCGGGCGCTCATGGCCTGTTCGGTCTCGTCCTTCAGGGCCTGCGCGGCGCGCTCCGCCTCGGACCGGACGGACTCCGCCTGCTCCTCGGCCTCGGCGCGGTACCGCTCGGCCTCCGCGCGCGTGCGCTCCAGCGTCTCCTCGGCCTGCGTGCGCAGGGACGTGGCCCGCTCGATGGCCTCGGTGCGCACCCGCTCGCTCTCGGCGGTCGCCGCGGTCCGCAGCTCGTCCCCGTCCGCGCGCGCCTTGGACAGCAGCTCCTCGGCGGTCCTGGCCGCCTCCTCGATCTGCTGGACGGCCTCGCGGCGGGCCTCGGACCGGATCCGGTCGCCCTCCTCGACGGCCTCGGCGCGCAGCTGCTCGGCCTCGCCGCGCAGCCGCCGCGCCTCCTCCTGGAGCTCGACGGTCTTGGCGCGGTACTCCTTGGTGTCGTCCTTCGCGGTGCCCTTGAGCTGCTCGGCGATGTCGTGCGCCTCGGCGCGCAGCCGGTCCGCCTCCGCCTCGGCCTCGGCGCGGATCCGCTCGGCCTCCTCGGTGGCGGCCTTCGTCGTCGACTTCGCATCCTCGGACGCCTTGTTCAGCACGTCCTCGGCGGTCCTGGCGGCCTTCGCGAGCTGCCCCGCGGTCTCCTCCGCCGTGACCGTACGGGCCTTCTCCTGGGCCTCCGCGATCAGCTGCTCGGCCTCGGCGCGCGCGGTGGCGACGAGCTGCTCGGCCTCCGACTTGGTGGCCTCGGCCTCCTTGGTGGCCTCCGCGACGAGGCGGGCCACCTGCTCCTTGGCCGTACGCGTGCGCTGCTCGTTGGCCGACTCGGCGCCCGAGAGCTGCTTGGCCGCGGCCTCCTTGGCCTCGCTGAGCACCTTCTCGGCCTCGGCGCGGGCCTCGCGCAGCGCGGTGTCGGCCTCGCTGATGCGCTGCTCGGCGGCGCGGCTCAGCTCGGTGGCCTGGCGGCGGGCGGCGTCCGACTCGGCCGTCGTCGTCGACCGCAGCTGCTCGGCGTGGTCGGTGGCCTCCTGCGCCTGCGTCGACGCCGCGTTCAGCAGCCGCTCGGCGTCCTGCCGGGCGCGGGCCAGGATCGCCTGCGCCTGGGCGCTCGCGTTCTCCGCCTCGTCGTTCAGCCTGCGGCGGGCTTCCGCGGCGACCCGCTCGGCCTCGGCGCGGGCGGCGGCCAGCGCCTGGTCCGCCTCGGAGCGTGAGTCGTCGAGGAGGCGCCGGGCCTGCTGCTCGGTGCGGGCGCGCAGCTGCTCGGCCCACTGCACGTTCTCGTTGACGTGGGTCTCGACGGTGCGGCGGCGCTCGGCCAGCTCCTGGTCGAGCTGCTGGCGCCGGCTGACCGCCTCGGCGTGCAGCTCCGCCTGGAGCCGCGACTGCTGCTCCGCGTGCTCCTGGAGGATGCGCTGCGTCTGCGCGCGGGCCTCCCGCAGCTCGCGCTCGGCATCGGCACGCAACTGCTCGGCCTGGATCTGGGCATTGCGAAGCAGCTGCTCGGCCTGGTAGCCGATGTCCGCCCCGTCATAGGCAGGCCGGGTCGCGAGGCTGCGCCGCGCCTCGTGCAGCTTGGCGCGCAACACCTCCACCTGGTAGCCCAGGTCCTCGGCGTGCTGGACGGCCTTCTCCCGCTCGGTCTTCAGCCGGTCCATCTCGGCTTCGAACCGCGAGAGATGGTCGGTCTCAGCCGGCTTGTGGCCGCCTTGGCTCTCGTAGCCCCGCACTGCGCGGTCCCATCCGTCCCCTGGTCGCAAGTACTTCCTTACGAGCCCCGTCCGTCCGCCGAACGGGGGCTCCCGGGGAATGGTGTCAGATCAAGAACGGCGGCGCCCCGGGCTTGCTCTCGGCCAGCCCGACTGCTCCGACCCTCGTCCCCCGATACCCGGACCCCGGCCCACGGCTGTCCCGTCGTCCCGTGTGCACGCGACAGCCGCCCCCCAACCCTACCGGCCCAAGTATGTGGAGGTCAGTGCTCCGCCGTCTCCCCGGGGGCGGCGGTGACGAGTTCGGTCAGTACTCCGTGGCAGTCCTTGGGGTGCAGGAACGTGATGCGCGACCCCATCGACCCCCGGCGCGGCTCGTCGTACAGAACGCGTACTCCCTTGTCCCTGATGTCTGCCGCGTCCGCGTCGACATCCGCCGTGCCGAAGGCGATGTGGTGCACCCCCTCACCGTTCTTGGCCAGCCATTTGCCCACCGCGGAGTCCTCGCGGGTGGGTTCGAGGAGCTGGAGGTAGGAGGCGCCACCGTCGCTCGTCTCGTTGATCTTGAGCATGGCCTCGCGCACGCCCTGCTCCTCGTTGACCTCGGTGTGGAACACCTCGAAGCCGTACGTGGCCCGGTAGAACTCGACGGTCGCGTCGAGGTCGTGGCAGGCGATCCCGATGTGGTCGATTCGCGTCAGCATGGGGTAAGTGCAGCGCGGTTCGCGGCGGTTACGCAACGTGCGCGCGATCACACTTGCCGGGCGATGACGTGCGGCTTACCGCTCAGTACATTCGGGTAAACCCTCGTTCACTCCTCATCCCTCAAGGGGCCGTGCCTCATGTCTGGAACGACCGGTACCACCTCAGTGATCGTCGCGGGCGCGCGGACGCCCATGGGCCGTCTGCTCGGCTCGCTGAAGTCCTTCTCCGGCGCGGATCTCGGTGGATTCGCGATCAAGGCCGCCCTCGACCGTGCGGGTATCGGTGGCGACCAGGTGCAGTACGTGATCATGGGCCAGGTGCTCCAGGCCGGGGCGGGGCAGATCCCGGCACGCCAGGCCGCGGTCAAGGCGGGCATCCCGATGAACGTCCCGGCGCTCACGATCAACAAGGTCTGCCTGTCGGGTCTGGACGCGATCGCGCTGGCCGACCAGCTGATCCGCGCCGGTGAGTTCGACATCGTGGTCGCCGGCGGCCAGGAGTCCATGACCAACGCCCCGCACCTGCTGCCCAAGTCCCGCGAGGGCTACAAGTACGGCGCCGTCGAGATGCTCGACGCGATGGCGCACGACGGGCTGACGGACTCCTTCGAGAACATCCCCATGGGCGCCTCGACGGAGAAGCACAACACCCGCCTCGGCATCGCCCGCCCCGAGCAGGACGAGATCGCCGCCCTCTCCCACCAGCGGGCCGCCGCCGCGCAGAAGAACGGCCTGTACGAGGCCGAGATCACGCCCGTCGAGATCCCGCAGCGCAAGGGCGACCCGGTCCTGTTCAGCAAGGACGAGGGCATCCGCGCCGAGACCACGGCGGAGTCGCTCGGCAAGCTGCGCCCCGCCTTCGCCAAGGACGGCACGATCACCGCCGGGTCGGCGTCGCAGATCTCGGACGGCGCCGCCGCCGTGGTCGTCATGAGCAAGACCAAGGCGCAGGAGCTCGGCCTGGAGTGGATCGCCGAGATCGGCGCCCACGGCAATGTGGCGGGGCCGGACAACTCGCTCCAGTCGCAGCCGTCGAACGCGATCCGGCACGCCCTGAAGAAGGAGGGCCTGGAGGTCGCCGATCTTGACCTGATCGAGATCAACGAGGCGTTCGCGGCCGTCGCGGTGCAGTCGATGAAGGACCTCGGAGTCTCCTCGGAGAAGGTGAACGTCAACGGCGGCGCGATCGCCCTGGGACACCCCATCGGCATGTCCGGCGCCCGTATCGTGCTGCACCTCGCCCTGGAGCTGAAGCGGCGCGGCGGCGGGGTCGGCGCGGCCGCGCTCTGCGGCGGCGGCGGTCAGGGCGACGCGCTGGTCGTGCGGGTGCCCAAGGCGTAACCGAGCTTGTCCGTACGTGCCTGAGTGAACGGAGCTGTGATGCAGGACGTCCCCACGCTGGTCGCCCAGGCGAGAGAGGGCAGGCCGCGCGCCGTGGCCCGGCTGATCTCGCTGGTGGAGGGGGCGTCCCCGCAGCTGCGTGAAGTCATGGCCGCACTCGCCCCGCTCTCCGGGAACGCGTACGTGGTCGGACTCACAGGATCGCCCGGCGTCGGCAAGTCCACGTCGACATCGGCGCTGGTCAGCGCGTACCGAAGGATCGGCAGGCGGGTCGGTGTCCTGGCCGTGGACCCGTCCTCGCCGTTCAGCGGCGGCGCACTCCTCGGCGACCGGGTCCGGATGTCCGATCACGCCTCCGACCCGGGCGTCTACATCCGCTCGATGGCCACCCGCGGGCACCTCGGCGGACTCGCCTGGGCCGCGCCCCAGGCGATCCGCGTCCTGGACGCCGCCGGCTGCGACGTCGTCCTGGTGGAGACCGTCGGCGTGGGCCAGTCCGAGGTCGAGATCGCCTCGCAGGCCGATACGAGCGTCGTACTGCTCGCCCCCGGCATGGGCGACGGCATCCAGGCCGCCAAGGCCGGGATCCTGGAGATCGGTGACGTGTACGTGGTCAACAAGGCCGACCGGGACGGCGCCGACGCCACCGCGCGCGAGCTGAACCACATGCTCGGCCTCGGCGAGGCGCGGGCCCCCGGCGACTGGCGCCCGCCGATCGTGAAGACCGTCGCGGCGCGCGGCGAGGGCATCGACGAGGTCGTCGAGGCGCTGGAGAAGCACCGGGCGTGGATGGAGGAGCGCGGGGTGCTTCTCCAGCGCCGGGCGGCGCGGGCCGCCCGCGAGGTCGAGACGATCGCGGTGACCGCCCTGCGGGAGCGGATCGGCGACCTCTCCGGCGACCGCAGGCTCGGCGCACTGGCCGAGCGGATCGTCGCCGGGGAGCTTGACCCCTACCGTGCCGCGGACGAACTCGTCGAGGGACTCACCGGGAACTGAACGGAACCGAACCGGGCTGAACCGAGCCGAGCCGGTTTCCGCTGTGCCCTTCTGTGGTCCCTGAGCCACTGCTAACGTGTCCGCATGACTTTCCTCCGTGCATAGAACTCCGGTGCGTCGACGCCCCGTTGAGTTCTCACCCGTGCCCGGAGGAAATCCATCATGTACGCCGCTGTCCTGCGGACCCCGTATGCCCTGCGCACCTTTGGCGCCGCCCTGCTCGGACGGCTGTCGTACGGGACCGTCTCCCTCTCCCTGATGCTCGCGGTCAAGGCCGCCACCGGCTCCTACGCCGTCGCCGGCACCGTCATGGCGGTCTTCGGCGCCGCCAGTGTCTTCCTGTCGCCGCTGCGCGCCCTGTTCATCGACCGGTACGGGCCGCGCCGCGCGCTGACCCCGATGGCCCTCGGCTACGCGGCCCTGCTCGGCGTGCTCGCCGCCCTGACCTGGCGGACCGGGGCGCCAGGGTGGCTGCTCGTCGCGGTGGCCCTGTGCGCCGGGGCCGCGACGCCGCCGCTGGGTCCGACGATGCGTACCGTCTGGTCTCAACTGCTGCCCGACCGCAGGCTGTTGCAGCGCGCCTACAGCCTCGACGGGGTCGCCGAGGAGCTGCTCTTCGTGTCCGGGCCGCTGCTCGTGGGCGTGCTCGTGCTGTTCGCGCCCGCCGCGCTCGGTGTCGCCCTGAGCGCCGGGCTCGTCGCGGTGGGCACGCTGGTCTTCGTGGCCTCACCCATGGTCGGGGCGGTGGTCCCGGCCGGTCCGCGGCGCCGGGAGCGGACCCGGGTCGTGGGCCGGATCGGGCGCCCCGTGCTCGTGACGCTCGGGGTCGGCATCGCGCTCGGCGCGGCCGATCTGCTCGTGCTGGCCTTCGCCGAGGAGAGCGGGCGGGCCGACGCGGCGGCCTGGGTGCTGGCGGCCCTGTCGGCCGGCAGCGCGGTGGGCGGCCTCGTCAACGGCGCCGTCGACTGGCGGATCCCCGCCCGCAGGCGGCTGACCCTGCTGGCCTTCGGTCTCGCGGCCGCCCTGGGGGGCGCGGCCCTCGCCCCCGGGCTGCTCGTCCTCGCGGTGGCGGCGGCGGTCGTGGGCCTGTTCGTCGCGCCGGCTCTGACGACCGCCTACCTCATCGCGGACGAGGCGGTGGACCCGGGCCTGCGTACCCAGGCGGGCGCCTGGGTCAACACCGCCGTGAACGCGGGGAGTTCGGCCGGCACCGCCGGTGTGGGGCTCCTGGTGGGCCGGCTCCCGCTGTCCGTCTGCTTCGCGGTGGCGGCGACGGCCCCGCTGCTGGCGGGGCTGGTCACGATGGTGCGGCGGGCACCGAAGCCGCTGCCCGCCACCGCCACCGCCTCCAGACCCTCCGGCGTCTGAGGGGCGGGGGCCGGGACCAGGCCCCCGTGACCCGCGCGCCGGCTCGGGGCGGGCGCCCCGGGCGGGTCAGTCGTCGTCGCCGTCGTCACCCTCGTCGTCCGCGGAGTGGTCCACCGTCACCGCGCCCGACCGGAGGTCCACGTGCCAGTCCTGCTGCTTCCCGTTGGCCGAGACCGTCTCGGCCTCCCAGGTCGTGACCGAGCCGTCGTCGTCCGCGTCCACCGAGGTCACCGTCCCCTTGGCGGCCGCGGCGCGGGCCGCGTCCTCGGCGGAGGTCGACGTGCCCTTCAGCGCGGCGGCGACGCGGGCCGCTTCGGCGGCGTCGTCGGAGTCGGCCTTCTCGACGTGCGAGCCGAGCACCTTGCCCGTGCCGGGGTCGACATCGACGTGGTGCCAGGTCCTGCCGCCGCTGATGACGTCGATCTCCCAGACCAGGCGGCCGTCGTCGGAGTCGAGATCGGCGCCCGACGCCGTGCCCGGTGTGTGCTTCAGGGCGGCGGCGATCGCGCCCTCGGCCCTGACCTTCGCGCCCTTCACCTCGTTGGCGTTCTCCTGCGCGTCGCTGACACCGTCGTCCTTGACCCGCACGCTCGACTGCGGGCCCGACGAGTCCGACGGCGCGCTGTCGGCGACGGCCACCGTGGTGGCGGTGCCCGCGCCCAGCAGAGCGACGGCGGCGATGGCGGAGACAACGGTCGTACGGCGCTTCATGAGGTGCTCCAGTTCGTCGTCCGGTGGAGTGCACCGGTCGGGTCCTTGCGACAGGAACCAATCTGCCCGAGCGATCCTGAAGCCCCGCTGAAGGAGCCTGAAGAGGTCTTCAGGTTCGGCCTGAGACCCTGGCTCACATGCCCCCACCCGTCTCCCACCACCACCCCGCCCTAGGCGCTGCGCGCCACCCCTCTCGAATCCTGATCGTCGAGGACGAGAAGCGGCTCGCCCTGTCGCTGGCCAAGGGGCTCACCGCCGAGGGGTACACCGTCGACGCGGTCCACGACGGACTCGAAGGGCTGCACCGCGCGACCGAGGGAACGTACGACCTGGTCGTCCTCGACATCATGCTGCCCGGCATGAACGGCTACCGCGTCTGCGCCGCCCTGCGCGCCGCGGGCCACGACGTGCCGATCCTGATGCTCACCGCGAAGGACGGCGAGTACGACGAGGCCGAGGGGCTCGACACGGGCGCCGACGACTACCTGACCAAGCCCTTCTCGTACGTCGTCCTCGTCGCCCGGGTGAAGGCGCTGCTGCGGCGCCGGGGCAGCGCCTCGCCGCTGCACACCGTGGGGCCGTACGAGGTGGACACCGCGGCCCGCCGGGTCACCCACGCCGAGCACGGTGAAGTCGCCCTGACCGCCAAGGAGTTCTCCGTCCTGGAGCACCTGGTGCTGCGGGCCGGCGAGGTCGTCTCCAAGGGCGACATCCTCGAACACGTCTGGGACTTCGCCTACGAGGGCGATCCGAACATCGTCGAGGTCTACGTCAGCGCCCTGCGCCGCAAGCTCGACGCCTCCCTCATCCACACCGTGCGCGGCGCCGGTTACCGGCTGGAGCTTCCCCGGTGAGGCGGGTCCTCGGCTCGGTGCGGGCGCGCGCGGCGCTCGCCGCCACCCTCGTCGTCGCGGTCGCCCTGGTCGCGGCCGGTACCGCCGTACTGCTCGCGCTGCGCACCAACCTCACCGAACAGGCGGGCAGCGCCGCCGACTCGGGCGCGCGCCGCGTCGCCACGGCCCTGGCCACCGGGGCCGCCCCCGACACCCTGGACCTGGACGACGAGGACCAGCCGGTGCAGGTCCTCGACGAGGACGGGAGGCTGCTGGCCGCCTCCGACGACCTGGAACGGATCGCCGGGGCCGGCACGAGCGCGGTCGAGCCCGTCGAGGCCGCGGCCGGCGACGAGGACGGGGGCGACGACGGGGCGGGGCGCGGCAAGGTCTCCGATTCCACCGGGTACAGCGGGGGCAGTGCGACCGTCGACGGCGAGAGCGCCGACTACCGGTTCGCCGCGGTCGAGGTGGAGGACACCGCGTACGGCGAGCTGACCGTGTACGCGGGCGCCCCGCTCTCGGCCGAACAGGGCGCCGTCTCCACGGCGTTGACCGCCATGCTGATCGGGTTCCCGGTGCTGCTCGTCGTCGTGGGCGGCGTCACCTGGCTGGTGACCCGGCGCGCGCTGCGGCCGGTCGAGGGCATCCGCGCCGAGATGGCCGCCGTCACCGCGTCCCAGGACCTGGCGCGCCGGGTGCCAGAGCCGGAGACCCATGACGAGGTGGCGCGGCTCGCGCGGACGACGAACGAGACGCTCGCGGCTCTGGAGGACTCCGTCGAGCGGCAGCGCCGGTTCGTCGCGGACGCCTCGCACGAGCTGCGCAGCCCCATCGCGAGTCTGCGCACCCAGCTCGAAGTCGGCGCCGCGCACCCGGAGTTGCTCGATGTGGAGGGCGCCGTCGAGGACACCGTACGGCTCCAGGAACTGGCCGCCGATCTGCTTCTGCTGGCCCGTCTCGACGCGGGGGAGAAGCCGGGCGGCGCGCAGGTCGACCTCGCCGCCCTGGTCCGCGAGGAGCTGTCCCAGCGGACCGGCGACCGTCTCCCGGTCGCCGTGGAGCTCCGAGGCGGGGCCCAAGTCACCGGGTCCCGTGGCCAGTTGGCGCGGGTGCTCGGAAATCTGGTGGACAACGCGCAGCGGCACGCCCGTACCGGCGTCCGGGTCACGCTGGCCCCGCGCGACGCTTCGGGGCGCTGGGTGGTCATCGGGGTCGCCGACGATGGGGACGGCGTACCGGAGGGTGAGCGGGAGCGGATCTTCGAGCGGTTCGTACGGCTCGACGACGCACGCTCCCGGGACGGCGGCGGGGCCGGTCTCGGCCTCGCCATCGCCCGGGATGTGGCCGTGCGGCACGGCGGCACGCTGACCGTGCGCGCCGCGCCCGGCGGCGGAGCCCTGTTCGAACTCGGGCTGCCTGTTGATCAGTTGGGGAAAACGGTGCGTTAGAAGGGGGTCACGGAGAAGGTCGGCGTTCCTCCGTGACCCAGGGGATTCGCAGCTGTCACGGTTTGCCGCGCTGCGAACGCAGATGGTCGGCGATGGGTGCGAGGGCCTTCTCCAGGTTGCCCAGATCCTCCGGCGGGACGAGGTCGACGAAGTGCTGGCGCACGGACGCCACATGGTGCGGGGCGACCTTCTGCATGGTCTCCAGGCCGAAGTCGGTCAGCACGGTGTAGAGGCCGCGCCGGTCCGACTCGCAGTTCTCGCGGCGCACCAGGCCCGCGTTCTCCATGCGGGTGATCTGGTGCGAGAGCCGGCTCTTCGACTGCAGGGTCGCCGCAGCCAGGTCGCTCATCCGCATCCGGTGGTCATCGGCCTCGGAGAGGTTCACCAGGATCTCGTAGTCGTTCATCGTCAGGCCGAAGGGCTGGAGATCCTTCTCCAGCTGGTAGTTGAGCAGCCTGTTGACCTCCAGGTGGGTGCGCCAGGCGCACTGTTCCGCGTCGGTCAGCCACTGCGGGGCCGTTTCGGTCTCCATGGAATCGATTCTACCTAAGAAGTTGAAAGGTGAACGAATGTGGGGGTTGTGACGCCTCCCACCCCCCGTGTTCAAGGACCGCACGGAAAGGGGTCACGCGTTCGACGTCACACTCCGCAGACTACCGCTCACAGCCCGAAGCGACGCTGGAGGTCTCCCAGCTGTCCGGGAAGACGCGGTGCCGGTGGCTGACCTGCGCCCGCACCCGGACCGCCGCCGGGGACGCCCGCCTGGTGAGGCACGTCACCCGTCATCCGCTCCGGCATCAGCGCCTCGCTCGACTGGAGCAGCACCGTCCCGGCGCCGACGAACTCGAACTGGTGCTCCTCGCCGGAGACCCCGCCGACGCCCGTCATCGCACGTAGACCGCCGATCACGCCGGTCAGATACGCGTGGTCGTAGTGGTGGCACGGCGAAGGACAGTCCGCCCAGCCGACCAGGGCCTGCGGGTCGACGCGGACGGGCGGTTCCATGAAGACCACGGGCCCGTTGGAGGCCGCCACGAATTTGCCGGTGCCAATGAGCGTCAGGAAGCCCGGCACGATCGACTGCTTCAGCGCGAGAGTTGGCTGAAAAGCAAGCAGATTGCCCGCTCGGATGGTCAGATTGCCGTCATCCAGGTCGTACGAGTTCACGTCGAAGGCCCGGTCCGCGAGGAGCATCTTGCCGCTGCCCTCCGCCACCACCCAGTCGCTCGCGTGCAACGGCGAGTGGAACGAGGTGCGCACGAGCCGGTCGAGCCGGCCGTGCCCGATGCCGTTGAACTCCATCCGCCCGTAGTAGGCGATCATCTTGCCCTTCTGCAGGAACCACTGACTGCTCTTGAGCTCCACACAGAAGGTGTACGCGTTCACGTTGTCGTCGACCGGCAACGTCAGGGGGTCGAAGACCACAGGGCCGCTCACAGCTTCTCCTCCGACGCCTGGACGTACACCGCGCCGCTCCCGCTGAGCTCCAGCTGGAACGCCTCGCCGCTGCCGCGGCCCACCATGTCCCGCCAGCCGAGGGCCGTGGACAGCTTGTTGCGCACGTCCCCGTGGTGGGCGACGTACGCCTGCGGATCGACGTGCACCGGGCTCTGCGGCGTGATCGGCACCTCAATGACGCCGCCGTGCGCCATCACCGCCACGGACCCCTGGCCCTTGAGCGTCGTCGTGAACAGCCCCTGCCCGCTGACCTGCCCGCGGACCATGCCCATGACGCCGCCCTGCGCGCCCATGAACATCGTCCCCTGCTGGAGCGAGCCGTCGAAGGCGAGCAGCCGGTCCGCCTCCACGTACAAGGTGTCGCCCGACAACGTGATCACCTGCACGTGATGCCCGCCGTGCCCGAACAGCACGGTCCCGCTGCCCTCCACGGTCATCAGCGGCGTCGCCTCATTGGCCACCCGCCGGCCGAGCATGGACATCACCCCGCCCTGCCCGCCCTGCACGTTGGGGGTGAAGGAGACGTCCCCCTTGTACGCGAGCATCGCGCCGCGCTGGCTGTAGAGGCGCTGCCCGGGCAGTACGGTCGCCTCGATCATCTTCGAGTTGATCTCACGGAAGTTCGACGGTGGCATCTCACACATCCCCGGCGATCGTGTTGCGCTCACTGGGCTGTACGTAGACGAGCCCGTCGCCCTCGAACCGGATCTGGAACGCCTCGCCGCCGCCCTCCCCGAAGAACGTACGGAAGGTGACGCCCGACTGGAACGTCTGGTGCAGGCTGCCCTGGTGCGCGATGTACGCGCCCGGGTCGACGGTCAGCGGGTGCTCGCGGCTGACCCGGAGCGCCACGGCGGGGCCGTCGCTCATGATCGCGGCCTGCCCGTGCCCCTCCACGGTCGTGGTGAACAGCCCGTTGCCCTGCGAGGCGCCGCGCATCCCGGTGAAGCTCGTGCCGGTGCGCAGCGCGGCGTCCGTGCACAGCAGATTGCTCGACTCGACGAAGAGCTTGTCGCCGCGCAGCTCCACCAGGTTGATCTCACTGGCCCGGTCCGCGAACCAGCAGGTCCCCTGCCCCTTCACCTCCATCACCACCATCTGCTCACCGGTGATGCGGCGCGTCACCATCCCGCGTATCCCCTCACCGCCGCCGCTGAGCTTCTTGAACGCCATCCGGCCGTCGTACGCGACCATCGATCCGTTCTTCGCCTTCACACTGTCGCCCGTCATGGAGACGGCGAGCATCTTGCTGCCCTGGAGCCGGAACGTTGCCACGGACCGAAGGTAACCGCCCCGGGGAGCCCGCCGACAGGCCCCGAGGGCGGCGATGCCACAATGAGGAACGCTTGTGCGCAGGTTCACAAGATCAACGCCCGCCCGCCGCTTCTGCCGAAGGTGCCCCGTGGACATCAAGACCGCCTCCGCCCTCCGCCGCCTCCGTCTGGTCTCCGCGCCGGAGGCCGTCTCCTTCCTCCTGCTGCTCGTCTGCTCGGTGCTGAAGCGGACGACCGAGTTCAACGCGGTGCCGGTGATGGGCGCGGTCCACGGCATCCTCTTCGTGCTCTACGTGGTCTTCTGGCTGGACGCCTGGAACCGTACGAAGTGGAGCTTCGGCCGGGCGGCCCTCTACTTCGTCCTCTCCGTCCTGCCGACCGGCGGCTTCTTCGCCGAGCGCAAGCTCAAGCGCGAGGCCGACCACGCGGTCAGCACGGTGATCGCCGCCCGCGCCCGCCAGGAAGGGATCGTCAACGCATGATCGTCGCCTTCTCCGTCACCCCGCTCGGCGTCGGCGAGGACGTGGGGGAGTACGTGGCCGACGCGATCCGCGTGGTCCGCGACTCCGGTCTGCCGAACCGCACCGACGCGATGTTCACCTCCGTCGAGGGCGAGTGGGACGAGGTCATGGACGTCGTCGGGCGCGCCGTCGCGGCGGTCGAGGCGCGGGCGCCCCGGGTGTCGCTGGTGCTGAAGGCCGACATCCGGCCCGGCGTCACCGACGGCCTGACGTCGAAGGTGGCGACGGTCGAGCGGCACCTTGCCGACGGCTGAACGGACTCCCGGCGCGGCCGACCGGCCAAAGAGCGAGACGGGGCTGACCACCATGTGACCGGCCGGTAAGGTCGAAGCGTGCCGAAGCCGCTCAGTCTTGCCTTCGATCCGATCGCCCGCGCCGACGAACTCTGGAAGCAGCGCTGGGGGTCCGTGCCCTCCATGGGCGCGATCACCTCGATCATGCGCGCGCACCAGATCCTCCTCGGCGAGGTCGACGCCGTCGTCAAGCCCTACGGACTGACCTTCGCGCGCTACGAGGCGCTGGTGCTGCTCACGTTCTCCAAGGCGGGCGAGCTGCCCATGTCGAAGATCGGCGAGCGCCTCATGGTGCACCCGACCTCGGTGACGAACACCGTCGACCGGCTGGTGAGGTCGGGCCTGGTCGACAAGCGCCCCAACCCCAACGACGGCCGCGGCACGCTGGCCACCATCACCGAAAAGGGCCGCGAGGTCGTCGAATCGGCGACGCGCGACTTGATGGCGATGGACTTCGGCCTCGGGGTCTACGACGCGGAGGAGTGCGCGGAGATCTTCGCGATGCTGCGACCGCTGCGGGTCGCGGCGCGCGACTTCGACGAAGAATGACAGCGCGCGTGGCGCGAGTGTGCGCTCCCACCTACAGGTGAACCCCCTGCCCTCCCGGCCCGCAGGAACGTTGGCCCTCCAGGAGCCCGTGGAACGCTCGGGGTCGGCTGTCGCCCGGCAGCCGGTAGCGACGTACCTCGCAGGGGGACACTTTGGTCGGCATTCCGCGTTTCGCGCGCCGTGCTCTCACCGCTGGAACCGCAGCCTTGATCGCGGCGGCCGTGACTCTGGGAGGAGCGGGCGCGGCGCAGGCCAGTGCCACCGGGACCACGGCGGTCGGCACCTTCAGCTATGACATGCACGGCGTCGGCGTCAAGGTCCCCGTCGGGTGTTTCCTGACCCACACCATCAAGGGGTCCGGGAGGCACATCAGAACCGAGTTCGCGGGGGTGGACTGCATCGGCCTGGCCGCCACGTTCTCCAAGTTCTGCAACTGGAGGATGGACTTCACGTACGCCGACACGAACGGGCGGACGTACCGGTCCTCGCGTGGCAGGACGCACAACGAGTGCAAGGGAGACCCGTTGCGCAGCAACGCGCCGCAGACCCTGCCGAAGTACGGCAAGGCGTGCGCGCGGTTCTACGTCAACGGCCGGCAGCGCGCGGCGCAGTGCCACTCCATCGTGCGGTGAGGTAGCAGAACAGCGCTATGGTCCGGCCGTCGGACGCCCGGCGGTCAGGCCGTGGCGGGACGGTGAGCGCTGTCCTTGCGGACGAGAGGCTCGACCTCGCGCGTCACCTTGCGCTCCACGAAGAACGCCGCGGTGGGAATCGTGCCCGCCAGAAGGACCCAGCCCATCCGGGCCAGGGGCATCTTGGCCTTCGTGCAGACGTCGAACGCGCACACCAGGTAGATGACGTAGAGCCATCCGTGAGCGATGCCCACCACCGTCACGAACGGGCCGAAGCCGTCCAGATGCAGCAGCCGCTTGCCGATGACACCCAAGGTCAGCAGGACGAGCAGAACAGCGGTGACATAGGCCATCACTCGGTAACGGGTCAGGACGCTCTTCTTCATGCGAACGAGACTAACCGGTCGCCTCGGACTCGCTGTCCCGGGTGCTGTCTCGCCGGTATGGCCGTCGCCCATCGACATTTACTAGGACGTCCAAGTAAATTGGTCGGCATGGGAAGCATGGACGCTGACGCCATCGCAGAGGGCCGCCGTCGCTGGCAGGCCCGGTACGACTCCGCACGGAAGCGGGACGCCGACTTCACGACGCTCTCCGGGGATCCGGTCGAGCCGGTCTACGGGCCCCGGCCCGGGGACACGTACGAGGGGTTCGAGCGTATCGGCTGGCCCGGGGAGTACCCGTTCACGCGCGGCCTGCATCCGACCGGGTACCGGGGGCGCACCTGGACCATCCGCCAGTTCGCCGGGTTCGGCAACGCCGAGCAGACCAACGAGCGGTACAAGATGATCATGGCGGCGGGCGGCGGCGGGCTCTCCGTCGCCTTCGACATGCCCACGCTGATGGGGCGCGACTCCGACGACCCGCGCTCGCTCGGCGAGGTCGGGCACTGCGGCGTCGCCATCGACTCGGCCGCCGACATGGAGATCCTCTTCCAGGGCATCCCGCTCGGCGAGGTCACGACGTCGATGACGATCAGCGGCCCGGCCGTCCCCGTCTTCTGCATGTACCTGGTCGCCGCCGAGCGGCAGGGCGTCGACCCGGCCGTCCTCAACGGCACGCTCCAGACCGACATCTTCAAGGAGTACATCGCGCAGAAGGAGTGGCTCTTCCAGCCCGAGCCGCATCTGCGCCTGATCGGCGACCTGATGGAGCACTGCGCCACCGCCATCCCCGCGTACAAACCGCTCTCGGTCTCCGGTTACCACATCCGCGAGGCGGGCTCCACGGCCGCGCAGGAGCTGGCGTACACCCTCGCCGACGGGTTCGGATACGTCGAGCTGGGCCTCGCGCGCGGCCTCGACGTGGACGTCTTCGCGCCTGGCCTCAGTTTCTTCTTCGATGCGCACCTCGACTTCTTCGAGGAGATCGCCAAGTTCCGCGCGGCCCGCAGGATCTGGGCCCGCTGGATGCGCGACATCTACGGGGCGCGGACCGACAAGGCGCAGTGGCTGCGCTTCCACACCCAGACCGCCGGTGTCTCGCTGACCGCCCAGCAGCCGTACAACAACGTCGTACGGACCGCGGTCGAGGCCCTCGCCGCCGTGCTCGGCGGCACCAACTCCCTGCACACCAACGCCCTCGACGAGACCCTCGCCCTGCCCAGCGAGCAGGCCGCCGAGATCGCGCTGCGCACGCAACAGGTGCTGATGGAGGAGACCGGCGTCGCCAACGTCGCGGACCCGCTGGGCGGTGCCTGGTACGTGGAGCAGCTCACGGACCGGATCGAGGCCGACGCGGAGAAGATCTTCGACCAGATCAAGGAGCGCGGGCTGCGGGCGCACCCCGACGGGCAGCACCCCATCGGCCCGGTCACCTCCGGCATCCTGCGCGGCATCGAGGACGGCTGGTTCACCGGCGAGATCGCCGAGTCCGCCTTCCAGTACCAGAAGTCGCTGGAGAAGGGCGACAAGCGGGTCGTGGGTGTCAACGTCCACCACGGCTCCGTCACCGGCGACCTGGAGATCCTGCGGGTCAGCCACGAGGTGGAGCGCGACCAGGTGCGGGCCCTCGCCGACCGGAAGGCGGCCCGGGACGACGCCGCGGTGCGCGCCGCGCTGGAGCGGATGCTGGGCGCGGCCCGGGACGGTTCCAACATGATCGCCCCGATGCTCGACGCGGTGCGCGCGGAGGCGACGCTGGGCGAGATCTGCGGGGTGCTCCGCGAGGAGTGGGGCGTGTATACGGAGCCGGCCGGGTTCTAGTCCGGGGGGCGGGCGATCCGCGCCGCGGGGGTCCGTGGTGCGGGTGTCCGTGGTGCGTGGGCGGCCTTCCGCCCGGTGGGGTTTCTCGCGCGGTTCCCCGCGCCCCCAGGGGCCGCGGCGAGCCGCACGCCCCAGGAGTGCGGGGGGACTCGCGATCAGCCCCCGCCGGGCCGCAGACGCAAGCCGACCCAACCCCGCGCCCCTGGGAGGGGCGCGTCACAGCGATCGGACCGCGTCGGCCGGGAACGTCACGCGGAACAGCGCCCCGCCCCCCGGCGCCTGTTCCGCCGTCAGCTCCGATCCGTGCGCCCGCGCGATCTGCCGGGCCATCGCCAGGCCGAGCCCCGAACCGGGCAGCGCGCGGGACGCCTCGGCCCGGTAGAAGCGGTCGAAGACATAGGGGAGGTCCTGGGCGGCGATGCCCGGGCCGTGGTCCCGGACCGTGATGTCCCGCGCCGACAGCGTCACCTCGACGGGGGCGCCGCCCGGCGGGGTGAACTTGGCGGCGTTGCCGAGCAGGTTCGCCAGGAGCCGGGAGAGCCGGGACGGCACGCCGGGCAGCGTGACCTGCGCCGCCTCCGGCAGCACCGTGAGCCGGAACGCGACCTGCGGCCAGTGGGCGTGCGCCGCCTCCACCGCGTGCGTCACCAGCGGGGCCAGCGCGACCTCCTCGACCAGCGGGCGCGGCTCCTCGTCGCGGGCCAGCTCGATCAAGTCGTTGACCAGGGACGTCACCTCATGGATCTGACGGCCCAGCGCGGCCGAGGCCCGGTCGCGCTGCGCGGGCGTCAGCCGCTCGGCCCTGGCCAGCAGCTCGGCGTTGGTGCGCAGGGCCGTCAGCGGCGTACGCAGTTCGTGGGAGGCGTCCGCGACGAGACGGCGGCGAGCCGTCACCGAGTCCTCCAGCTCACCCAGCATCGTGTTGAACGAGGCGGCCAGCCGCGTCACCTCGTCCCGCCGCCCCGGCGGCAGATCGATCCGCGTACGGGCGTCGCGCGTCGCCGCGATGCGCTCCGCCGTCGCCGTCAGCCGGGCGACCGGCGCGAGACCCCGCCGCGCCACCCAGTACCCGCCCGCCGCCGCGACCGCGACCCCCGCCGCGCTGATCGCGGCCAGCAGCGCCGTCGCCTGCCGCAGCCCCTTCGCCGTCGTGTCCGAGCGCAGCGCCACCTGAAGGGCCTGGTCCGCGCCCCCGGCCGGGTACGGCGTCGTCAGCATCCGCACCCGATGCCCCTGGAGGGCGAGGTCCGTGTAGTACGGGGCGCGCGTGCCCGCCGCGACCGCGCGCGTGGCGCCGGTGACCGGCAGCAGGTACGGCGGCCCGGGATCGTCCGCCGGGTCGGCGGGCACGAGCTGGGCGCAGGCCGGCGCCGCCAGGTAGCGGCACTCACCGGCCAGCACGCCCGGCGGCTCGCCCCGGTTCTGCCGCGTGGCCAGCGTCGCCGCCTGCGTGAGCTGCAGATCGAGCTGGTGGCCGAGCTCGTAGCGGATCACCGCGTACGAGGCCGCGCACACGCCCACCGTGATCAGCGCGACCGTGCCGCAGGCGAGCAGCGCGAGCCGGGTGCGCAGCGGCGTACGGTCCTTGATCCGGGCCCGGCTCCCGCCCCGGCCGCGGCCCCGGCTCACGGTGTGCCGAGCCGGTAGCCGACACCGTGGACCGTGTGCACCAGACGCGGTTCCCCGGGGCCCTCCAACTTCCGCCGCAGATACCCCACGTACACGGCGAGGGAGTTGGAGTCGGGCCCGAAGTCCCGGCCCCACACCGCCTCCTGGATCAGCTCGCGCGGCAGCACCTGCCCGGCGTTGCGCACCAGGACCTCCAGGAGGGCGAACTCCGTGCGGCTGAACTCCAGGGCCCGGCCGCCGCGCCGGCCCGTACGCGTCTGCGGGTCGAGGGTCAGGTCCCCGTGGGCGAGCGTGCCCGGCGAGTCGTCCGGCAGCGGATCGGGGGCCGCCCGCCGCAGCAGCGCCCGCACCCGCGCCGCCAGCTCGTCCAGCGCGAACGGCTTCACCAGATAGTCGTCCGCGCCCGCGTCCAGACCGTCCACCCGCTCGCTCACCGAGTCCAGCGCGGTGAGGACGAGCACCGGCGTGCGGTCCCCCACGGCCCGCATCCGGCGGCACACCGCGAGCCCGTCCAGGACCGGCATCATCACGTCGAGCACCACCGCGTCCGGTTCCCAGCGGGCCAGCGCGCTCAGCGCCCGCTGACCGTCCGGCGCGGACGCCACCCGGTAGCCCTCCACCGTCAGCGCGTCCTCGACGGCCGAACGGACCTCCGGGTCGTCGTCCACGACCAGGATCCGGGACGCGCCGTGCGCGCTCGCTGTTGTCATGGCACAAAGGCTGCCAAACCCCGCTCTTAAAACCCTCTTAGAGCGCCCCGCGACGCTCACTTCTCATGCGAAGCGACTCGCGCAGCGCCCTGCGCACCCCTCTGTCCGTCGTCATCGGCGCGGGCGGCACCGGCGGACACATCTACCCCGGACTCGCCCTCGCCGACGCGCTGCGCCGGGCCGCCCCCGACGCGGTGATCTCGTTCGTCGGCACCGAACGCGGCCTGGAGACCCGGCTGATCCCGGCCGCCGGGCACCGCCTCCACACCGTCGACATGATCCCGTTCGACCCCTCCCTCGGCGCCCGCCGCTACCTGCTCCCTGCCGACCTCGTGCGCTCCGGCGCCCAGTGCCGGACCATCCTGCGCGAACAGGGCGCCCAGGTCGCCGTCGGCATGGGCGGCTACCCGAGCGCACCGGTCATCGTCGGCGCCCGGATGGCCGGGCTGCCCAGCCTCATCCACGAGTCCAACGCGGTCCCCGGCCGCGCCAACCGGTTCGCCGCCCGCCTCACCCCGCACATCGCCGTCGCCTTCGACCGCAGCAGGGCCCATCTCCCGGGCGGCGAGCGGGCGTTCACCACCGGCATGCCGATCGCCGCCGCCCTCGCCGACCTCGACCGGCCCGCGCTGCGCGAGGCCGCCCGACGCGAACTCGGCGTCCCCGTCGGCGCCCGGCTCGTCCTCGTCAACGGCGGCAGCCTCGGCGCGGCCCGCCTCACGGAAGCGGCGGTCGGCCTGGCCGCGCGCTGGCACGGCCGCCCCGACCTCCACCTCCTCATCAAGACGGGCCCGGCCGCCCTGGAGGAGACCCGGCGCAGGCTGTCCGGCACCGACGCCGTCGCCGTGCCCTACCTCGACCGGATGGACCTCGCCTACGCAGCCGCCGACCTGGTGGTGTGCCGGGCCGGCTCCGCGACCGTCGCCGAACTCGCCACGGTCCGGGTCCCGGCCGTCCTCGTCCCCTATCCGCACGCGCCGGGCGACCACCAGACCCACAACGCGCGGGTCCTCTCCGACGCGGGCGCGGGACTGCTGCTGCCCGACGCGGACACCACGCCCGAGGCCCTCGCCGCCCTCACCGAACCGCTCCTCGCCGACCCGGCGCGGCTCGCGGCGATGTCGGCGGCCGCGCCATCGGGCCCGCACGCCAGGGCGGCCGACCTCCTGGCCCGACACGTACTCGAACTGGCAGGACACTCAAGGGAGTTGCAGCACATATGACCATCCGACCCACCACCTCCGCCTGGGCAGGCCGCACGGTTCTCGTCACCGGGGCCGAAGGCTTCATCGGCTCGACCCTCGTCGACCTGCTCCTCGACGCGGGCGCGCACGTCCGCGCCTTCGTCCACTACAAGCCGTACGCCGAGAAGGGCCACCTCGCCCACCTCCTCGACGACCCCCGTGTGGAACTCCTCGCCGGTGACGTCCGCGACCCGGGCCGGGTCTGCGACGCCGTCGCCGGCTGCGACACGGTCTTCCACCTGGCCGCGCTGATCGGCATTCCGTACTCGTACGACTCCCCGGGCGCCTACGTCCAGACGAACGTGGTCGGCACGGAGAACGTGGCCGAGGCCTGTCGCCGCCACTCCGTCCGCCGCCTCGTCCACACCTCGACCAGCGAGGTCTACGGCACGGCGCTCACGGCCCCGATCTCCGAGGACCACCCCCTCCAGCCCCAGTCCCCGTACTCCGCGTCGAAGATCGGCGCCGACATGACGGCGCTCTCCCACTGGCACGCCTTCGAGCTGCCGGTGACCGTGGTGCGGCCCTTCAATACGTACGGGCCACGGCAGTCGGCGCGGGCCGTGATCCCGACGATCCTGGCCCAACTGCACGCCGGGGTACGGGAGATCAAACTGGGCTCCCTCACCCCGACCCGCGACTTCACGTACGTCTCCGACACGGCGCGGGGGTTCATGGCGGTGGCCGCGTGCGACCGGGCGCTGGGCCAGGTGGTCAACCTGGGCACCGGCCAGGAGATCTCGATCGGCGATCTGGCGCAGGCGCTCATCGAGGCGTCGGGCCGCGACGCCCGGGTCGTCGTCGACCCGGCCCGGCTCCGTCCCTCCGGGAGCGAGGTCCACCGGCTGCTGTCGGACAACACGCGGGCGCGCGAGTGGGCCGGGTGGGAACCCGAGTTCTCGCTGGAGGAGGGGCTGAAGCGGACGTCCGCGTGGGTGGCGGAGAACCTCGGGCTGTTCGCGCCGGGGCGCTATCAGGTCTGAGCCGGGAGGGGGCACCGGACGCCGTTCACCGTCCGGTGCGAACCGTCGGGGAGGGCGGAACGACTCCCGGTACGCCGACGTGTGCCGGGGTTCTCCGGTGCCGACACCCGGGGCGTCAGCCCGACGCCGCCGCCAACCCGCCCAGCAGCAGCGCAGTGAACCGGCGTACCCACTCCCCGTCCACCGGCTCCGCGCTCACCAGCGTGCGATGGACCACCGCGCCCGCCGCCACATCGAAGATCAGGTCCGCCGTCGCCGCGGCGACGCACGGGTCGGGCGCCGCGGGCAGCTCGCCGCGGCGCTCGGCGCGGGCCCGTCCCTCCAGGACGAGACGTTTCTGCCGGTCCACGATCGAGGTCCGGATGCGTTCGCGCAGGGGTTCGTCCCGGGTGGACTCGGCGACCACCGCCATCAGCGCCGTCTTCGTCTCCGGCCGGTCCAGGATCGCCGCGAACTGGAGCACCACGCCCTCGATGTCGGCGGCCAGGGAACCTCTGTCCGGGAGTTCGAGTTCATCGAAGAGCACCGCCACCGCGTCCACCACGAGCTCGTTCTTGCCCGCCCACCGTCGGTACAGCGTCGTCTTCGCGACGCCCGCCCGCATCGCCACATCGCCCAGCGTCAGCTTCGACCAGCCGAGATCCACCAGCGCCGCACGCGTGGCCTCGAGGATCGCCTCGTCCGCCGCCGCGGACCGCGGTCGGCCGAGTCGACCTGGCGGGGACGGCGTGCGGCTCTGCATGGTCACCGACCATACCGGCCAGTAGGAAAGATGGCGCGGGTGAGGCAGATCACTCCGGGGGGCCCTCCGGTGCCGCACCCCGGACCAGTTACGCTACGACTCGTAGCGAAAGCTCGATCTCGTACGGCTGTCTCGGATCTGCACCCCGAGTCGTGGACGAACGAGCGGCAACCACTGGTGCCGGGTGGGGACCCGGTGCCGAAGCATCAGGAAGTATCAGGCCGAGTCCGCTCCGTGTCTCTTATTGCGTCTCGCAATCCGGCGGGAGGCGACGGAGGGGACCCGGCCCACAACCGACCGCGGAAGGGGGAGAATGCACGCATGCAGCCACGGAACATGTCCATGAGCGGAGTCGTCGATCTCGCCGCGGTGAAGGCGGCCCAGGAGGCCAAGGCCAAGGCGGAGCAGGCGCGCGCCGAAGCGGCCCGCCAGGGCGGTGGCGGGGCCGTCTCCCCGTCGAGCCTCGTCTTCGACGTCAGCGAGGCCGACTTCGAGCGCGATGTCCTGCAGCGCTCCACCGAAGTGCCCGTCGTCATCGACTTCTGGGCCGAGTGGTGCGAGCCCTGCAAGCAGCTGAGCCCGCTGCTGGAGCGCCTCGCAGGCGAGTACAGCGGCCGCTTCGTGCTCGCCAAGATCGACGTAGACGCCAACCAGATGTTGATGCAGCAGTTCGGGGTCCAGGGGATTCCGGCCGTGTTCGCCGTCGTCGCCGGGCAGGCGCTGCCCCTCTTCCAGGGCGCGGCGCCCGAGGCCCAGATCCGCGGCACCCTCGACCAGCTGATCCAGGTGGCCGAGGAGCGCTTCGGACTCACTGGCATCGTCGTCGACGGGGACGCGGAGGAGGCCGCACCGGTCGCACAGGTGCCGGTCGGTCCCTATGACGCGCTCCTCGAAGCGGCCGTCCGGGCCCTCGACGCGGGCGACCTCGCGGGCGCCGTCCAGGCGTACAAGAACGTGCTCAGCGACGACCCCGCGAACACCGAGGCCAAGGTCGGCCTCGCCCAGGCCGAGCTGCTCCAGCGCGTACAGGGCCTGGACCCGCAGGCGGTCCGCAAGGACGCCGCCGACAAGCCGGGTGACGTGGCCGCGCAGATCGCCGCCGCCGACCTCGACCTGGTGGGCGGCCATGTGCAGGACGCCTTCGGCCGGCTGGTCGACGCCGTGGCCCGCTCGGCCGGCGACGACCGGAACGCGGCACGGGTCAGGCTCCTGGAACTGTTCGAGATCGTCGGGGCCGACGACCCCCGGGTGACCACCGCCCGTACGGCTCTGGCCCGGGTTCTCTTCTGAGCTGGCAGTGACCTGTTCCTAAACCCCACGGCTTGTGATGCCGGGGTGAAAATTCTGCCCTCAGAGACGCACAGCGGCCGCGCTTTACCAAAACTTGGTAAACGCGGCCGCTGTTACTTGGAGTAAGTCGGAAGCGTCCTTCCGCCCGACTATGTACCGGAATCAACCACTTTAAAGTCTCCGTCGGGGGCACCCTGCGTTGCCGACCGATGTCGGCCAGTCGATGTTCGGTTATCCGTCCGTTACCCGTGAGTAACGATCCCCCTTGTGCGAGCGCCTGGAATGCACCACGATCGGGCACGCTCGGTCCACTCCCCACCATCCGACAGCCAATCGGACAAGTGGAGGTGGTGGGTCCCCACCGGGCAGGTCGGCGGTGAAGCCTTGGGGAGCGCCGTCGGTCTGGGACAGGGGGGTCTCGGCCATTTTTGGTTGAGCCTGTCCAGCGGGTTGCGCGTGATGGTTCAGGTGCGACCAGTGGTTGTCGCTCGGGGGTGATCGCCGGTGATCAAAAGGTGCGGATGCGCGCCTCCGATACGGGCGCTCTCCTTTCCGAGGACGTAGCACTTCTCCCATCCCTGCCCGGCTGAGCCGCCGAAAGTGGCAGTCAGGGCCGGAGATGTACGTCCGAGAAGGAGGAAAGTCATGAATTCCGTGACTCGTGGTGGAACCAGATGGAAGCGGTTCGCCGTAGTCATGGTGCCGAGCGTCGCGGCTACAGCCGCGATAGGTGTCGCCCTCTCGCAGGGCGCGCTTGCGGCATCGTTCAGTGTGTCGGGTCAGTCCTTCAAGGTGAAGGTCAAGGAGCTCGACGCCGATGGCATGATCCAGTACGGCGCGATCGACGCCGAGAAGAACGGGACCCCTCACCCGGTCTCGGTCTCCGCGTTCAACTCGGCCGACCTCACCGACATGTGCCAGTCCGTGGTGACGCACGTGCCGGGTCTCGGTGATGTCACGCTGAAGCTGAAGGCCGGTGGCGGCGGTAAGCCGGCGCACGCCGACACGATCTACATCGACGTCGCGCAGCTCAAGGCGGACGCCGAGTTCAGTGACATCAACATCGGTGTCGCCGCCGGGTCCTCCAGCAAGGGCCCCGGCATGAAGGGCGGCAAGGAGCAGTCCGACCCGAACGGATTCGCTCAGGAGGCGACGCACGCCAACCTGAAGGGCGTCGAGCAGACGGCCTGGGCAACGAGTGCCGGCACCTTCAAGCTCAACGGGCTGAACATGAGCCTGCACAGGGGCAGCGGCAAGGGCATCGAGTGCTTCTAGGCCTCACCGCCTAGCGATCCCTCAGCCGTAACGCGTCTCACGCAAGGGCGCGGGGGCACGGCCCGCACGATTCGGCCGAGGTCCCCGTGCCCGGAGCGCGCACATCACCACCGAACAAAACGCCAGTCCTGAGGAGCTGTACGACATGAGCGCCGAAGCGCAAGCAGGAATGGGCGACAGGTTCGGCCACGCACGCCGGACGTTCCGCACTTGGCGCGGGCAACGGCCCTTCTGGGCAGGCCTGTTGACCGTGCTCGGCGGCATCCCGATCATGTACTTCCCGTACGCGAACCTGACGCTCGGCACGATGACGATCCGGATGGCCACCACGGCCGGTGCCGGTTCGCTGATCATCGGTGTCCTGCTCGTCGTGCTCGGCCTCACGATGTGGTTCCAGTACCAGTCCCGCGTCTTCGCGGGCGTCGCGGCGATCCTGCTCGCCCTGGTCTCCCTTGTCGTCTCCAACTTCGGCGGATTCGTCATCGGCTTCCTGCTGGCCTTGATCGGCGGCGCCCTCGCCGTCTCCTGGACCAAGGACAAGCCGCAGGAGAAGGCGCCGGCAGCGGACGCCGACGATGCCGGGCCGGAGGATGCGGCCGCCGTGCCGCCCGTCAAGGGCGCCACCTACCGGGTCGCGGGCGCACACCACGACGAGTCAGGGATGAGCCCGGACAACGGGACGAACGGGAGGCACCGTGCCGGCTGACGAGGTGCACCACGAGGACTCCGCGGGGGAGTCCCGTGCGAGAACCGGGCCGCGGCATGCAGCACCGAGGAAGCATCTTTTCACCAGGTTGCACATGCCCGCGGGCAAGGCGATAGCCATCGCGGCCATGCCCACGGCCGTACTGATGGGGATCGGACTGACGCCCACACTGGCGTTGGCGGAGGACAACCCCACCAAGCTCTCGGTGGACGACTACAAGGCGTGCGCCGACGCGGTACAGGCGGAGCGCGACGCCAAGGACGGCAAGGCCGCCACCGACAAGGCCGCCACCGACAAGGACAAGGCCGGGGAGTCCGCGACCCCGACGCCGTCCGCCTCGGCGTCCCCCGAGAAGGACGCCGGCAAGGACAGCACCAAGGGCGAGGGCAAGGACGAGGCCACCTCCACGCCCGCGCCCACGGCCACCGCCGGGACCAGCTCCGCGGACGCCACGGAGAGCAAGGGCGCCACGGAGAACAAGGGCACCGCGGAGAGCAAGGACAGCAAGGCGGCTCAGGACACCGCCACGCCGTCCCCCTCCGCCTCCGAGACCAAGAACCCGCTCGATCCCCTGGGCCTCGGTGACGCGCTCAAGGACCTGTTCACGCCGAAGGACAAGGAGACGGCGAGCCCGGCTCCGACCCCGTCGGCCTCCCAGTCGCAGTCCTCCTCGACGGCCCCCGAGGACACCGGGGACACCAAGGACACCAAGGGCACCGAGGACTCCAAGGGGCTCGGCTCCGCCGTGAAGGACACCGTCGGCGGCGTCGGTGACGCCGTCGAGGGCACCACCGGTAAGGCCGGTGACACGGTCGAGAAGACCAAGGACGGCCTCGACAAGGCCACCGAGGACGCCAGGAAGAAGGCGGAGGAGGCGGCGACCCCGTCCCCGAGCGCCAGTGGCATCCCCGAGAACTGTCCTGTCGCCACCGACGCCGAGGGCGCCGACGAGAACACCCCGGTCCAGCTGCCGGACAAGTCGTGGCAGCTGGAGGCCAGCTCGCTCCTGCTGAAGGGCGCGGACTACCAGGGCCTCGTGGACGTCCGGATGGCCGACGGCTCCACCAAGCGCGTCATGAAGTACGTCATCTCCAACGGTACGGACATCGGGGACCTGCACCAGATCGCCCCCGGCCCGAACGGCAAGTCCTTCCACATCCGCTCGGACAAGGGCTCCACGTCCACCATCACGGGCGGCAAAACGACGATGTACACGGAGGAGCTCTCGGGCAATCTGCTCGGGCTCATCCCCGCGACGTTCAACGCGGAGAACCCGCCGCCGATCAACCTGCCGATCCTGTACTTCACCAACGTGAAGGTCACGCAGGCCGCGCAGTTCGGCGGGAACCTGCACGTGCCCGGTCTGCGCTCCACCATCGAGGACAGCTGACCCGCGCACCACCAAGAGCCCGTTCCGGGAGCCGCAGAAAACACCGAGGGCGCCCCCTGTTCCGTACAGGAGGCGCCCTCGGCGCGTGGTGCGCGGCTCCGCGTCAGTCGCGGGCGACGCCGCCCAGGTGGTGCACCCGGACCATGTTGGTGGTGCCGGGCACGCCGGGGGGCGAACCGGCCGTCATGACCACGACGTCGCCGTCGTTGAAGCGGTTCAGCTTGACCAGCTCGGCGTCGACCAGCTCGACCATGCCGTCCGTGTTGTCCACGTGCGGCACGACGTACGACTCGACGCCCCAGCTCAGCGAGAGCTGGTTGCGGGTGTCCTCGTCCGTGGTGAACGCCAGGATCGGCTGCGCCGCGCGGTAGCGGGAGAGCCGGCGGGCCGTGTCACCGGACTGCGTGAAGGCGACCAGCGCCTTGCCGTCCAGGAAGTCGGCGATCTCGGCGGCGGCACGGGCCACCGAACCGCCCTGCGTACGCGGCTTCTTGCCCGGGACGAGCGGCTGGAGGCCCTTGGAGAGCAGCTCCTCCTCGGCCGCGCGGACGATCTTCGACATCGTCTTCACGGTCTCGATCGGGTACGCGCCCACGGACGACTCGGCGGAGAGCATGACCGCGTCGGCACCGTCCAGGATCGCGTTGGCGACGTCGGACGCCTCGGCGCGCGTGGGGCGCGAGTTGGTGATCATCGACTCCATCATCTGGGTCGCGACGATCACCGGCTTGGCGTTGCGGCGGCACATCTCCACGAGGCGCTTCTGCACCATCGGGACCTTTTCGAGCGGGTACTCGACGGCCAGGTCGCCACGGGCGACCATGACGGCGTCGAACGCCGCGACGACGCCCTCCATGTTGGCGACGGCCTGCGGCTTCTCCACCTTGGCGATGACGGGGACCCGGCGGCCCTCCTCGTCCATCACCTTGTGGACGTCCTTCACGTCGGCGGCGTCGCGCACGAAGGACAGGGCGACCATGTCGCAGCCCATCTTCAGGGCGAAGCGCAGGTCCTCGATGTCCTTCTCGGACAGGGCCGGGACGTTGACGGCCGCGCCGGGCAGGTTGATGCCCTTGTGGTCGGAGATGACGCCGCCCTCGACGACGATCGTCTTGACGCGGGGGCCCTCGATCTCGACGACCCTGAGCTCGACGTTGCCGTCGTTGATCAGGACCTGGTCGCCCTTGGAGACGTCACCCGGCAGCCCCTTGTAGGTGGTGCCGCAGATCGACTTGTCGCCGGGCACGTCCTCGGTGGTGATGGTGAACTCGTCACCGCGCACCAGCTCGACGGGGCCTTCGGCGAAGGTCTCCAGGCGGATCTTCGGCCCCTGGAGGTCGGCGAGGACGCCCACCGCGCGGCCGGTCTTCTCGGCGGCGGCCCGCACCCGGTCGTAGCGACCCTGGTGCTCGGCGTGCGTGCCGTGGCTGAAGTTGAAGCGGGCCACATTCATACCGGCTTCGATCAGCGAGACGAGCTGCTCTTCGGAGTCGACGGCGGGGCCCAGCGTGCAGACGATTTTGGAACGGCGCATGGGGGCGATCCTATCGGTTTGTTTCGCTACGGAATATTCCGTCTGGTGGAATCTACAAATGGGCGGGCGGGTGCTCAGGCGTGGCGATTCTCCGCCGGGGCGACCAGTGCGTAGGTCTGCTGCGCGATCTCCAGCTCCTCGTCCGTGGGCACCACAGCGACGGCGACCCGGGCGTACTCGGGCGAGATGATCCGGGCTTCGTCGGAACGTACGGAATTGAGCGCGCCGTCGACCGCGAGCCCCAGCTCCTCCAGGCCCGCGACCGCAGCCTCCCGCACCGGGGCCGCGTTCTCACCGACCCCCGCGGTGAACACGATCGCGTCCACCCGGCCGAGCACCGCGTAGTAGGCGCCGATGTACTTCTTCAGGCGGTGGATGTAGATGTCGAAGGCGAGCCGCGCCTCCTCGTCGCCCGCGTCGACACGGCGCCGGATCTCCCGCATGTCGTTGTCGCCGCAGAGACCGACCAGGCCGCTCTTCTTGTTGAGAAGGACGTCGATCTCGTCCGCGGACATGTTGCCCACCCGCATCAGATGGAAGATGACGGCCGGGTCGACGTCTCCTGAACGGGTACCCATCACCAGGCCCTCCAGTGGCGTAAGACCCATGGAGGTGTCCACGCACACCCCGCCGCGCACTGCGGAGGCCGAGGCCCCGTTGCCCAGGTGCAGGACGATGACGTTGACCTCCTCCGGCTCCTTGCCGAGCAGCTCCGCCGCCTTGCGGGACACGTACGCGTGCGACGTGCCGTGGAAGCCGTAGCGGCGGATGCGGTGCTCGTCGGCGGTCTTCACGTCGATCGCGTAGCGCGCCGCGGACTCCGGCATGGTCGTGTGGAACGCCGTGTCGAAGACCGCGACCTGCGGCAGGTCGGGGCGGAGCGCCATCGCCGTGCGGATGCCCGTCAGGTTCGCCGGGTTGTGCAGCGGCGCCACCGGGATGAGCCGCTCCACCTCCTTGAGCACGGCGTCGTCGATCACGGTCGGCTCGCTGAAGAAGAGACCGCCGTGGACCACGCGGTGGCCGATCGCGGCCAGCTCGGGGGAGTCGAGGCCGAGCCCGTCCCGGTCCAGCTCGTCGGCGACCGCCCGCAGGGCCTCCTCGTGGTCGGCGATCGGCCGGTTCTGCTCACGGGGCTCCTCGCCCCCGCCGAGCAGCGGCGTGTGCTTCAGGCGTGAGGTCTCCTCGCCGATGCGCTCGACGAGGCCGGCGGCGAGCCGGGTGCCGTCGCGCATGTCGAGCAGCTGGTACTTCACCGACGAGGAGCCGGAGTTGAGGACGAGGACTCGGGTGGCGGTCACGGAAAGGATGCCTTTTCGTCGGGTACGAGGGTTCAGTTGGCCGGCGTCTGGGCCTGGATCGCCGTGATGGCGACGGTGTTCACGATGTCCTGCACGAGCGCGCCGCGGGACAGGTCGTTGACCGGCTTGCGCAGCCCCTGGAGGACCGGGCCGACGGCGATCGCGCCGGCCGAGCGCTGCACGGCCTTGTACGTGTTGTTGCCGGTGTTGAGGTCCGGGAAGATCAGCACGCTGGCCTGGCCGGCGACGTCCGAGCCGGGCAGCTTGGTGGCCGCGACGCTGGGCTCGACCGCGGCGTCGTACTGGATCGGGCCCTCGATGCGCAGGTCGCCGCGGGCCTCGCGGACCAGCTCGGTGGCCGCACGGACCTTGTCGACGTCGGCGCCGGAGCCGGAGGTGCCGGTCGAGTAGGAGAGCATCGCGATGCGCGGGTCGACACCGAACTGCTCGGCGGTGACCGCGGACTGCATGGCGATGTCGGCGAGCTGCCGGGCGTCCGGGTCCGGGTTGACGGCGCAGTCGCCGTAGACGAGGACCTTGTCGGCCAGGCACATGAAGAAGACGGAGCTGACGATCGCCGCCTCCGGCTTCGTCTTGATGATCTCGAAGGCGGGCCGGATGGTGGCGGCGGTGGAGTGCACGGAGCCCGACACCATGCCGTCGGCCAGCCCCTCCCGGACCATCAGCGTGCCGAAGTAGTTCACGTCGGCGACCACGTCGTGCGCCAGCTCCACCGTGACGCCCTTGTGGGCGCGCAGCTCCGCGTACGCGGTCGCGAAACGGTCCCGCAACTCGCTGGTCTGCGGGTCGATGAGCTCGGAGTCCGCGAGGTCGACGCCGAGGTCCGCGGCCTTCTTGCGGATCTGCTCGACCGGGCCGAGCAGCGTCAGGTCGCAGACGCCGCGGCGCAGCAGCACGTCGGCGGCGCGCAGCACCCGCTCCTCGGTGCCCTCGGGCAGGACGACGCGCCGCTTGTCCGCGCGGGCCCGCTCCAGGAGCTTGTGCTCGAACATCATCGGCGTGACGCGGTCCGTGGACGGCGCCTGGATGGTCCTGAGCAGGCCCGCCGTGTCGACGTACCGCTCGAAGAGGCCGAGGGCGGTCTCCGCCTTGCGGGGCGTCGCGGCGTTCAGCTTGCCTTCCAGGGCGAAGAGCTCGGCCGCCGTGGGGAACGAGCCGCCGGAGACCGCGATCACGGGCGTGCCGGGCGCCAGCCGGTCGGCGAGCTTCAGGATCTCCTCACCGGGCCGCTCGTTCAGGGTGAGCAGGACGCCCGCGATGGGCGGGGTGCCTGCGCTGTGCGCGGCGAGCGAGCCGACCACCAGGTCCGCGCGGTCGCCGGGGGTGACGACCAGGCAGCCGGGGGTCAGGGCGTTCAGGAAGTTCGGCAGCATGGCGCCGCCGAACACGAAGTCCAGGGCGTCCCGGGCGAGGCCCGCGCCGTCGCCGAGCAGCACCGTGCCGCCGAGGGCGTGGGTGATCTGCGAGACGGTCGGCGCGGAGAGCGCGGGCTCGTCGGGCAGGACGAAGGCCGGCACCGGGACGTGGGCCGCCAGCTGCTCGTGGATGGTGTCGCGGTCCTCGGCGGCGACCCGGTTGGCGATCATCGCCAGGACGTCGCACCCCAGGTCGTCGTAGGCGCGGTAGGCGTTGCGGACCTCGGCGCCCACCGACTCGGCGGTCTGCTTGCGGCCGCCGACGACCGGCAGCACGGCCGCGCCGAACTCGTTCGCGAGCCGGGCGTTGAGCGCCAGCTCGTCGGGGAGCTGGGTGTCGGCGTAGTCGGTGCCGAGCACCAGTACGACGTCATACTCCCCGGCCACCGCGTGGAACCGGTCGACCAGCCGCGACAGCAGCTCGTCGGTGCCCTGCTCGGCCTGGATCGCGGCCGCCTCCTGGTACCCGAGGCCGTACACGCTCGCCGGGTCCTGGGAGAGCCGGTAGCGGGCCCGCAGCAGATCGAAGAGGCGGTCGGGGCCGTCGTGGACGAGCGGGCGGAAGACGCCCACCCGGTCGACCTGGCGGGTCAGGAGCTCCATGACTCCCAGCTCGACGACCTGGCGGCCGTCGCCCCGGTCGGTCCCGGTCACGTACACGCTGCGCGTCACGCGTGCTCTCCGTTTCCTTCATGGTCCTCGGCGGACATGGGGTCCTCGGTGGACGTGGTCCTCGGCGGGCGGCCGAAAAAAATGGCCGTAATGAAAGCCCTGCCCTCTTGACAATACCTCCGGCGGTGGGTAAGTCGCCCCCCGGCCGAAGGTCCTGTACAGCAGGGTCCCAGTGCCCTCGGACAGCATGCCGAAGCGCCCGGCGCCGCCGGGCGCGAACGCGGCTGCTCCCGGAGCGTGGAAGAATCGCAGTGGCTCACACGTACCGGCAGCGAGCAGGAGACACAGCACGATGCGCATCGGAGTTCTGACCGCAGGCGGCGACTGCCCTGGACTGAACGCAGTGATCCGGTCGGTCGTGCACCGAGCCGTCACGCACTACGGCGACGAGGTGATCGGCTTCGAGGACGGCTACGCGGGCCTGCTCGACGGCCGCGCCCGGCCCCTCGATCTCAACGCGGTCAGCGGCATACTCGCCCGCGGCGGCACCATCCTCGGCTCGTCCCGTCTGGAGCGCGACAAGTTCCGCGCGGCCTGCGAGAACGTCAAGCAGCTCGCCGACGGGGCCGGCTTCGACGTCCTCATCCCGATCGGCGGCGAGGGCACGCTCACCGCGGCCCGGATGCTGTCGGACGCGGGCCTGCCCGTCGTCGGCGTCCCCAAGACGATCGACAACGACATCTCCTCCACCGACCGCACCTTCGGCTTCGACACCGCCGTCGGCGTCGCCACCGAGGCCATGGACCGCCTCAAGACGACCGCCGAGTCCCACCAGCGGGTGATGGTCGTCGAGGTCATGGGCCGGCACGCGGGCTGGATCGCCCTGGAGTCCGGCATGGCAGGCGGCGCCCACGGCATCTGCCTGCCCGAGCGGCCCTTCGACCCGGCCGACCTGGTCAAGATGGTCGAGGAGCGGTTCGCCCGCGGCAAGAAGTTCGCCGTCATCTGCGTCGCCGAGGGCGCGCACCCCATCGACGGCACGATGGACTACGGCAAGGGCGCCATCGACCAGTTCGGCCATGAGCGCTTCCAGGGCATCGGCACCGCCCTCGCCTACGAGCTGGAGTCCCGCCTCGGCAAGGAGGCGCGGCCCGTCATCCTCGGCCACGTGCAGCGCGGCGGCACCCCCACCGCGTACGACCGGGTGCTCGCCACCCGGTTCGGCTGGCACGCCGTGGAGGCCGCGCACCGCGCCGAGTTCGGCAAGATGACCGCGCTGCGCGGCACCGACATCACCATGGTGCCGCTCGCCGACGCGGTCACCGAGCTCAAGACGGTCCCCCGGGACCGGATCGAGGAAGCGGAGTCCGTCTTCTAGTTCGCGCGGCTCGCGCAGTTCGCTCGGCTCACGGATTGCGGATCCTGGACCAGAACTCGTCCAGGATCCGCTCCAGGAAGTCCCGCCCCGCGTCCCCCGAGGCGGCCGACGGGCCGCCGCCCCAGGTCAGCGTGGACGTCATCAGCGCCTGGTACTCCAGGTGCATCTCGTGCAGCACGTCCTCCGCCTCGCGCCGCTGCACCGGCACGAGCCGCGTCACCGGCCGCACGTACGCCTGCCAGCGCGTGGTCGCCGCGCTGCGCAGCAGCTCCACCAGCTGACCGTCCCGCCCGGTCACCGTCGTGAACGCGCGCGGCGCGAGCCGCAGCACCCCGGCGAGCGCGCTCGACTGGCGGTCGTTGCCCCGCCACTCGCCGGTCTCCTCCATCCGCAGATACGCGTGGATCTCGACGCCGACGTCCCGGGCCACGTCCTCCGGAGCGAGGCCGAGCGAGAGCCGGTGCTCGCGCAAGGTCCGCGGCGCCCCGATGAGCTCACCCGGCGAACACCACAGCGCCCCGGCGAGCGCGGTGAGCTCGCCTGCCATCGGCGCCGCGTCCCCGCGCTCCCAGGCAATGATCATCTCGGGGGTTATGTGGGCGAGCCCGTAGGAGGCGCGCATGCCGTACGCGACATGGCCCGGTGCCATCCCGAGCGCCTCGCGGAGGCGGCGGGCGGCAGGGGCGTTGAAGGGCGGGGTGGGCTGATGCGCCGCGGCGGTGTGCACGGGCACAAAGTAAGGGGGAACGCGCCGTTTGGCTACGGTGCGTTCGTCGTGCGTCACATGTCGTAGGAAAATACGGAGGAAGGTACAGGCGCCGGCGCTCTCACCCCTTGACGGCGCCGCCGAGCGCGAAGCCCCCGCCGAAGCGCCGCGAGACCAGCACGTACAGCAGGATCACCGGCGTCGAGTAGATGATCGAGAAGGCCGCGAGCTGGCCGTAGACGACCGTGCCGCGGTTGCCGAAGAAGTCGTTGATGCTGACCGACGCCGGCATCTGGTCGGGGGAGAGCAGCAGCATGAACGGGACGAAGAAGTTGCCCCACATCATGGCGAAGCAGAACACCGTGACGACGGCGACGCCCGGCCCCATCAGCGGCAGCACGATCCGGACCAGGGACTGGAAGGTGCCCGCGCCGTCCGTCCAGGCCGCCTCCTCCAGCTCCTTCGGGACGCCGTCCATGAAGTTCTTCATCAGCCAGACGGCGAACGGGAGTTGGGAGGCGGTGAAGAAGTAGATCGTCCCCGCCATCGTGTCGATCAGATTCACCTGCACGAACAGCGCGTAGACCGGGACCATGATCGCTGTGATGGGCAGACACGTCGCGAAGAGGATCGTCGCCAGGTACGGATTGTTCAGGCGCGAGCGGTAGCGGGAGAGCGGATACGCGGCGAGCGCGGCGCTGACGACCGTGAGGGCCGTCGCGCCGCCGCACAGGATCAGGCTGTTCAGCAGCGGGGTGAAGGTGATGTCCGGCTTCAGGACCGCGTCGAAGTTGTCCAGCGTCGCGTGCGCCGGCAACTTGACCTTGAGGTTCGCGTCGGCGTCCAGGGACGACAGCACCACCCAGGCCAGCGGGAGCACGAAGGTGAGGGCGACCAGGGTGAGGCCGGCGTCGGCCGCGAGCCGGGTTCTGGTGCGGCGGCGGGTCACTCAGTCCTCCGAGCGCAGCAGGCGCATGTAGACCAGCGAGAACAGGGAGCCGACCACGAGAAGGAGCAGGGCGACCGCCGTGCCGTAGCCGATCATGCTCTTCTGGAAGGCCTGCTCGTACATGAACAGGGGGAGCGTCTGGCTGTGGTTGCCGGGCCCGCCGCGGGTCATCACCCAGATCAGCCCGAAGACGGAGAGCGTCTGCAACGTGTTGAGCATCAGGTTGGTGCCGATGGAGCGGCGGATCATCGGCAGCGTGACGTGCCACAGGCGCTGCCAGGCGTTCGCGCCGTCCACCTCGGCGGCCTCCGTGATCTCCTTCGGGATCTCGGAGAGCGCCGCCGAGTAGACGAGCATCGAGAAGGCCGTGCCGCGCCACACGTTGGCGAACGACACGGCGAGGATCGGCAGCGTGAACAGCCAGTTCTGGCCGGGCAGATGGAGCTGGTCGAGGATCGCGTTGAGGGTGCCCTCCCGGCGGAAGAACGCGTAGAGGAGGAACCCGGCGACGACCTCCGGCAGCACCCAGGCCGTCACGACCACCGCGCCGGTGACCGTGCGGACCGGTTTCGAGGCGCGCTGCATGAGCGCCGCGAGGGCCAGGCCCAGGGTGTTCTGGCCGACGATCGACGACAGGAACGTGAAGACGAGCGTCAGCCGGACGGCGTTGAGGAAGGCGTCGTCCCGGAACGCGGCCGTGAAGTTGTCGAACCCGACGAAGGAGGACTCCGCCTGGCCGGTGAGCTGGAGGTCGGTGAAGGCGATGTAGGCGCAGTAGGCGATCGGGCCCGCGAGGAAGAGGGCCATGATGACGGTGGCCGGGGCGACGGGCAGGGCGCGGAGTACCGAGCGGTGGCGGATCACGTGGTTGTGGTCACCTTCCAGTTTCTCAACGGCGCCCGGGTCAGGGCTTGTTGACCACCTTGCCGTCGGCGGCGGTCTTCAGCTGCTCGTCGTAGGCCGACGCGGCCTCGTCGACCGAGGAGTCCCCGGTGGTCACCGACTCCATCGCCTCCTGGATCGCGGTGGAGACCTTGGGGTACGCGGGGTAGGCCGGGCGGTAGTGCGTGGTGGCGACCAGGTCGGTGAAGAACTTGATGCCCGGCTGCGCCTTCACGTACGCGGGGTCGGCGGCGACGTCCTTGCGGACCGAGATACCGGAGTTGGCGATGTACCAGCGCTGCGCGTTGGCCTTCGTCTGCATCGTCTTGACGAAGTCGAAGGCGAGGTCCGGGTTGCCCGACTTGGCCGGGACGGCCCAGGTCCAGCCGCCGGACATGCTGACCTTGCCGGGCGCCTGGCCGTCTTGCGTGGGCATGTGCGCGAGGCCCAGCTTCCGCGACCACTCGGGCCACTCGTGGCCGCTGCCCTTCAGCCAGTCCTGCGGGAGCCAGGAGCCGTCGAGGTTGATGCCGAGCTTGCCCTCGGGCAGCATCTCGCCGCGCACCCGGGTGGCCCAGTTCGGGTCGAGGGCGTCGGAGACGTCGGGCCCGAGCTTCTCCCGGAAGACCGTGTCCACGAAGCCGAGGCTGTCCTTGAACGCCTTCGAGCCGGTGATCCACTTGTTGGACGAGCTGTCGTGGAGCGGATCGCCGCCGCCGCTGCCCGTCCCGTACAGCAGCATCTCGAAGCCCTGCATGGTCGCGGCCTCGCCGTTGGGCTTGCCGGTGTAGACGTTCAGCGGGATCGCGCCCGGCACCTTCTTCTTGATGGTGCGGGCCGCGTCGAGGATCTCGGCCCAGTTCTCCGGCTGCCAGGGCGTGGCGATGCCGGCCTTCTCGAAGATGCCCTTGTCGTACCAGAGGCCGCGGGTGTCCGTGCCGTCCGGGACGCCGTACGTCTTGCCGTCCTGGGCCTTCGCCGCGGTCTTCGCCGTGCCGATGAACTGGTCCCAGTCCGACCACGTGTCGAGGTACTGGTCCAGGGGGCGCAAGTAGCCGCTGGTGATGTCCGAGTTGATGAGGAACGTGTCCTCGTAGACCAGGTCGGGGGCCGTCTTCGGGGAGCGCAGCATCTGCTGGAGCTTCGTGTAGTACTCCGAGTCCGGGGCCTTGATCGGGACGAGCTCGACCTTCTTGCCCGGGTGGGCCTTCTCGAACTGCTTCTTGATCGCGGCCAGATAGGTGTCCATGACCTTGATCTGGTTGTCCGTGGACTGCTTGAACGAGACCTTGATCGTGTTCGAGTCGCTGCCGGAGCCGCCGCCGCAGGCGGTGAGCGTGCCGGCGGCCAGCAGGGCGGTGGCGACGAGGAGAGGGGCGGTGGGGCGCACGGGCACGACCTCCTACGGAGCTCACGGGCATCGTTGCCTCGCGGGGCTGCCCGGAAACGTACGGGCCGGTCCGGAGCAGGGTCAATGGGTGTGCGGCGCACCGGGGTCGAAGTAGAAAGTTAGGTTAGGCTAAGCTAAGTTAATCTTCGGGTGGTCACACAACGCCCCTGCCTCACAAGGAGATTGACGCCGCATGCCTCGCATCACGCCCAGGATCCGCCGTTCCGCCGCCGTCGTGGTGGCCCTCGTGGCGGGTGCCACGACGGCCCCGGCCGCCGTCGCCTCCACCGGCAGCGGAGCCCCCGCCTCCGTCACCGCGCCCGTCACCAAAGGCCTCTACCAGTCGGCGTACTCGGAGCGGAACCACGTCCTGTGGACCGCGTCGGCCGTGGGCCGCCCCCCGGTGACCACCTCCGCCCTGACCAAGGTCGACCCGAAGACCCTCAAGGTGCTCGCCACCTACACGCCGCCGGTCACCGACGCGGCCACCGGCGCCGTCGAGGCCGTCTACGGCGTCGCCGTCGACGACGAGCACAACACCGTCTGGACCACCAACACCCGCGACAACAGCGTCGCCGTCTACAGCCAGCGCGACGGCTCCCACCTCGCGACCCTGCCGAACGTCGCCCACGCCCGCGAGATCGTCGTCGACGAGAAGCACGACACCGTGTGGGCGAGCGGCTTCGGCGACGGCAGCCTGGTGGCCTTCGACAGCCGTACGTTCAAGGAGAGGAAGCGCGTCACCGTCGAGGGCGCCGGCCCCACCGGGATAGCCGTGAACGAGCGCACCGGCACGGTCTACGCCGCCGACCTCACCAACGACCAGCTCATCGTGGTGACCGCCAGGTCCACGACGCCGCGGCTCGTCCCGACCGGCGACGGCCCCATCTCCGTCGCGCTCTCCGCCAACGGCCGCACCGCCTACACGGCCGACAACACCGCGGGCACCGTCTCCGTCGTCGACCTCGACAAGGGCCTCGTCACCAAGTCCGTGGCGACGGGCGCGGGCCCGCTCTCCGTGGCCACCGACGACCGCTCAGGCGCCGTCGTCGCCGTCAACCGCACGGACGCCACCGCCACCGTCGTCGACCCGCGCAAGGGCACGGTCGTCAAGACGGTCACCACCGGCGCCAACCCCAACCACGTCGAGATCGCGAACGGCACCGCCTACGTCGTCGACAAGTCCGGCACGGGCCCCGCGGCCGAGGACCAGCTCACCCGCTTCCGGGTCCGCTGACGGCGGCTCACTTCCAGGAGTAGACCAGCTCCGGCCGCCCGACCTGCCCGTACTGCGGGCTGCGCACGGCGAGCCCCGCCTCCACCAGGTGCTCCAGGTAGCGGCGCGCGGTGATGCGCGAGATACCGACCGACCCGGCGGCCGACGTCGCCGTCAGGCCGTCGGGCGCGGCCTCGCGCAGCACCTGCGTGACCCGCCCCAGGGTCGGCGCGCTCAGCCCCTTGGGCAGGGCGGCCGGCGCGGGGGAGCGCAGGTTGGCCAGAGCCCGGTCGACCTCGTCCTGCCCGGTCGCCTCGCCGCTCGACGTGCGGTACTCGGCATAGCGCGCCAGCCGGTCGCGCAGCGTGGCGAACGTGAAGGGCTTCAGCACGTACTGGACGACGCCCAGCGACACACCTTCCCGTACGACGGTCAGATCGCGGGCCGACGTCACCGCGATGACGTCGGCCTGGTGCCCCGCGGCCCGCAGCGACCTGGCCAGCGCGAGACCGTGCCCGTCGGGCAGGTGCAGATCGAGCAGGATCAGGTCGACGGCCGCACGGTCGAGGGCGCGGCGCGCCTCGGCCGCGCTGCGGGCCTTGGCCACGGTCACGAACCCGGCCACCCGGTTGACGTACAGGGCATGGGCGTCGGCGGCGACAGGATCGTCCTCCACCACCAGGACTCTGATCCGCGGGTCCGTCATGGTGTTCCGTCCTGAGAAGTCGTCACGAGGCCGGCGCCTGCCGCCGGCGGTGCGGCGTCCGCCTCCGCCCCCAGCGGCAGCAGCGCCGTGAACTCGGCCCCGCCCTCCGGCGGCCGGGTCAGCTCCAGTGTGCCCCCGTTGCGGCGCACCGCCTGCCGTACGAGCGCGAGCCCCAGGCCGCGGCCGCCCGGCCCCGCCGGCTTCGTCGACCAGCCGCGCTCGAACACCGCGTCCGCGTGCTCCGGGTCCACCCCCGGCCCGCTGTCCGTGACCCGCAGCAGCAGGGCGTCGGCCGTGGCGCGGGCCATGACCGTGACCCGGGCGCGCGGGGAGCCCTGCGCCGCGTCCACCGCGTTGTCCACGAGATTGCCGAGCACCGTCACCAGATCGCGGGCGGTCAGTGCCTGCGGCAACAGCCCGTCGTCGATCCGCGTGTCACCGGAGACGACCAGCTCCACCCCGTGCTCATTGGCCTGCGCCGCCTTGCCGAGCAGCAGCGCGGCCAGCACCGGCTCGCTGACGGCGCCGACGACCTGGTCGGTCAGCGCCTGGGCCAGCTCCAGCTCCGCGGTGGCGAAGTCGACGGCCTCCTCCGCGCGGCCCAGCTCGATCAGCGACACCACCGTGTGCAGCCGGTTCGCCGCCTCGTGGGCCTGCGACCTGAGCGCCTGCGTGAACCCCCGCTCCGAGTCCAACTCGCCCATCACCGACTGGAGTTCGGTGTGATCGCGCAGGGTGACGACGGTGCCGCGCCGGTCACCGCTGGCCACCGGCGAGGTGTTCACGACCACCACCCGGTCCGCCGTCAGATGCACCTCGTCGACCCGCGGCTCGGCGGCCAGCAGAGCACCCGTCAGCGGCGCGGGCAGCCCCAGCCCGGCGACACCCCGCCCCACCGCGTCCTGGGCCACCCCGAGCAGCTCACGGGCCCCGTCGTTGATGAGCGCCACCCGCCGCTGCCCGTCGAGCATGACGAGCCCCTCCCGGACGGCGTGCAGCGCGGCCTGGTGATAGGCGTGCATCCGGCTCAGCTCGGCCGCGTTCATCCCGTGGGTATGGCGCCGCAGCCGCGCGTTGATGACGTACGTGCCGATACCGCCGAGCACCAGCGCGGCGCCCGCCACCCCGGCCACGGCCAGCACCTGCCCGCGCGCCTGCGCGGTGATCTCGTCGATGGTGATGCCGGCGCTGACCAGCCCGACGACCCGGTGCCCGGGCCCGAACACCGGCGTCACCACCCGCACCGACGGCCCGAGCGTGCCCGTGTACGTCTCCGGGAACGTCCGGCCACGGAGAGCGGGCCCGATGTGCCCCAGGAACCGCTTGCCGATCTGCCGCTCGTCGGGGTGCGTCCAGCGGATGCCGTCCGGGTCCATGATCGTCACGAAGTCGACGCCGGTGTGCCGCTGCACGGCGTCGGCGTACGGCCGCAGCCGCCGCGACGGATCCCCCTGCTCCGCGATCGCCGCCCGCACCGACGGCGAGTCGGCGACCGCCGTGGCCGCCGCCGTCGCCTGCCGCCGCGCCGCGCTCTCCGCCTGACCACGGTCACTGACGTACGTGAACAGCGCGCACCCCGCGACGACCACCGCCACCAGGACGGCCTGCATCGCGAAGAGCTGGCCGGCGAGGCTGCGGGGCAGGGGGAGGCGCATGCCCGCCAGTCTGCCCGGCCGTACAAGCACGAACTAAATGAACGGAAGGGTGACGGTCCTCACGCCCTGGGAGATAGTCACCGGGATCCGCAGACCGTGAGCCGCACCGTCTGAACCGTTCCAGTACGCCGCCGTCGTCGTCGTCAGGAGGAACCGTGGCTGAGTCCGGGACCGCAACCACGTCCCCCGCCCCCAAGCGGGACCGCACGCATTATCTGTACATAGCCGTCATCGTGGCGGTGCTCCTGGGCATCGCGGTCGGCTTCATCTGGCCCGACTTCGCCAAGGAGCTCAAGCCCATCGGCACGGGCTTCGTGAACCTGATCAAGATGATGATCTCCCCGATCATCTTCTGCACGATCGTGCTCGGCGTCGGCTCGGTACGGAAGGCCGCGAAGATCGGCAAGGTCGGCGGCCTCGCCCTCGGCTACTTCATCGTCATGTCGATGGTCGCCCTCGCCATCGGCCTCGTCGTCGGCAACATCCTGCACCCCGGCGACGGCATGCACCTCACCGAAGCCACGAAGGAGATCGGCCACACCGCGGCCAAGGACGCCGCGGAAGGCCCGGTCGACTTCATCCTCGGCGTCATCCCCACGACGATGGTCTCCGCGTTCACCGAGGGCGAGGTCCTCCAGACCCTCCTCGTCGCCCTCCTCGTCGGCTTCGCGCTCCAGGCCATGGGCCGCTCGGGCGAACCGGTCCTGCGCGGCGTCGAGCACATCCAGAAGCTGGTCTTCCGCGTCCTCGGCATGATCATGTGGGCCGCCCCGGTGGGCGCCTTCGGCGCGATGGCCGCGGTGATCGGCGAGACGGGCGTGGACGCACTCAAGGCACTCGCCACGATCATGATCGGCTTCTACGTCACCTGCGCCCTCTTCGTGGGCATCGTGCTGGCGGCGATCCTGCGCTTCGCGGCCGGCTACAACATCTTCGCCCTGCTGAAGTACCTGGGCCGGGAGTTCCTGCTGATCCTCTCCACGTCGTCCTCCGAGTCGGCGCTGCCCCGCCTCATCGCGAAGATGGAGCACCTGGGCGTGAGCCGCCCGGTCGTCGGCATCACGGTGCCGACCGGCTACTCCTTCAACCTCGACGGCACCATGATCTACCTGACCATGGCCTCCCTGTTCATCGCCGACGCCATGGACCAGCCGATGAGCGTGGGGCAGCAGATCGGGCTGCTCCTCTTCATGATGGTCGCCTCGAAGGGCGCGGCCGGTGTCTCCGGTTCCGGCATCGCGGTGCTCGCGAGCGGACTCCAGTCGCACAAGCCGGCGCTGGTCGACGGGGTCGGCCTCATCATCGGCATCGACCGGTTCATGAGCGAGGCCCGCGCGCTGACGAACTTCGCGGGCAACGCGGTGGCCACGCTGCTCATCGGAACGTGGACCGGAGAGGTCGACCGGGACCGGGTCGAGCGGGTGCTCGCCGGGAAGCTGCCGTTCGACGAGCGGACGCTCCTCGACACGAGCGAGGACGACGACACGGAGGTACCGACGCCGCGCGGCGGCGAGCCGAGGGAGACCGCCAAGGTCTGAGCGGCTTCTGGGCGGGGTCCGGCACACGAGTGCCGGACCCCGCTTTTGTACTACCGGCGTCGGTGGCGTAGGGTCCTTCGAGTTGTCACGGAGCCGATGGCTCCGCGACGGCACCTCCCGCCGCTCACGCGGCACCCAACACCAGCACGATCTCCCACCGGGAATGATTTCGGTATGCCCGAATTCTTTTTCGTTATTGGGTTGCGAACGACCTGATCGCTCCGATTAGGAACTGCCGCGAGGATCCGCTAATGTTTGGGAGGTCGGAACGGCCCAACGGCCGGGAAGACAAACCCGGTTGACAGGGAATCAGGCCCGAAAGGATCTGATAGAGTCGACACCGCAGGAAAGCCGAAAGGCCGGAAAGCGGAGCAGGACCCCGAGGAAATCGGATCGGAAAGATCTGATAGAGTCACAGCAGGACCGAAGGGAAGCGCCCGGAGGAAAACCCGAGAGGGTGAGTACAAAGGAAGCGTCCGTTCCTTGAGAACTCAACAGCGTGCCAAAA
>NZ_JBVIFR010000019.1:0-155636 GCF_055571235.1 Streptomyces sp. NPDC030991 | reverse complement strand
GCTCCACACCTACAATCACCACCGCGGACACACCGCACTCGCAGGCAAACCACCCGCCAGCCGCGTCCCCAACCTCACAGGGCAATACACCTAGCGGCGGCTGCGGACCAGCAGATAGAGGAAGTACGGCGTCCCGAGGACCGCTGTCATCACGCCGGCGCCGATCTGCGCCGGTGCGATCACGGCGCGGCCGAGCAGGTCGGAGGCGCAGACGAGCGTCGCCCCGAGCAGCATCGCGACGGGGACGACCCGCACGTGCCGGCGGCCCACCAGGGCGCGGGCGGCATGCGGCGCGACGAGCCCGACGAAGCCGATCGTGCCGGCGGCGGCCACGGCCGTGGCGCTGAGCAGGACGCTCAGCACGAGAAAGCCGAGCCTGCCGCGCGCGAGGTCCAGGCCGAGCAGGCGCGGGGTGTCCTCGTCGAGGGAGACCAGGTCGAGCTCCCTGCGCCGGGCGACCGCCACGACCGTGCCGACCACCAGCACCGCGGCCACGGGCAGGACGTCGGTGCCGGTGCGCCCGTACGTCGAACCCGACAGCCAGATCAGGGCCTTGGTGGCGCTGAACCGGTCGGTGAGCACGATCAGCAGGCTGATGAGCGCGGCCGTGCCGGTGGCGACGCCAATACCGATCAGTACGAGCCTGCTCTGCTGGAAGCCGCCCTTCGCCGCCAGCCCGAACACGAGCGCCGAGCTGAGCGCCGCGCCCGCCAGCGCCGCGCCCGCGATGCTCCACGCGCCGGCGCCCGGTGCGGTGGTGACGAGCAGGACGGCGCCGAGCGCGGCTCCCCCCGAGACACCGAGGACGCCGGGCTCGGCGAGCGGATTGCGGGTCACGGACTGGACGAGCGTGCCGGACAGGGCGAGCGCGGCGCCCGCGCCGAGGGCGGCGAGGACGCGGGGCACCCGGGTGTCGAGGACGAAGCTGACGGCCTGGCCGGCCCGGCCGCCCGCCCAGTTGACGACGTCGCCGAGCAGCAGGGTGCTGTCACCGACGAGGACCGCGGCGATGACGGCGCCGGTCAGGACGGCACAGAGGACGACGACGGTGACCGTGAACGCGGCCCGGCTCGGGGTGCGCAGTCGCTCCGGTGCCGCGGCGGCGTCGCCGTCCCGCATCCGTACCGCCATGACGACGAGGAAGACGGCGCCGACGACGCTGGTGACGACGCCGGTGGGCACGGTCACCGCGGTCTCGGCCGAGGTCGCGGCGCGCAGCAGGACGTCGGCGCCGAGCACGAGGGCCGCGCCGACGAGCCCGGCGAAGGGGATCCGCAGCCGGTGCCGTACGAGGGGACGGACGCGGCGCGCGAGCGGCCGGACGAGGGCCGGTGCGCACAGCCCGACGAAGCCGATGGGGCCGGCGAGCGTCACCGAGGCCGCGGAGAGCAGCGAGGCGAGGACGACGGCGGTGACCCGGGTGGAGCGGACGGAGACGCCCAGACCGTGCGCCGCTTCGTCGCCGAGGGCGAGGGCGTCGACGCGGCGGGCGAGGAGGACGAGGCCGGCGAGAGCGGCCAGGACGACCGGGCCCATGCGGACGACGCCGTCGAAGCCGTTCTGGCTGATGCTGCCCTGGGCCCACTGGTAGAGACCGTCGGTCTGTTCGGGGAACAGGAGCAGCAGCGCCTCCGTGACGGCGTTGAGGCCGAGGGTCAGCGCGCTGCCCGCGAGGACGAGGCGGACGGTGCCCGCGCCGCGTCCGGCGAGGGTGAGCACGACGGCGGCCGCCGCGAGACCGCCGATGAACGCGACCGACGAGGAGGCGAGCATCGGCAGGCTCACGCCGCTGACGGTGAGCACGCCGAGACCGAGGTACGAGCCAGCGTTGACGGCGAGGGTGTCGGGCGCGGCGAGCACGTTGCGGCTGACGGCCTGGAGGACGGCGCCGGCCGCGCCGAGGGCGACGCCGACGAGGATCCCGGCGGCCATACGGGGCAGCCGGGAGGCGACGACCACGGAGGCGTCGCCCTGTTCGGCCCGGCCGGTGAGGGCCTTCCAGATCTGGCTCGCGCCGACGGAGGCGGTGCCCTGGGTGATGTCGACGACGGCGAGGACGGCGACCAGGAGCACGAGCGCGGCCGTCACCGCGACGGCACCCGAAGGGGAGGCGGTCGTGCGTCCGGGCGTTGCGGTGGGGGTTGCGGTGACGGCCATGGCGCTACTTCGTGAGGGTGGCGACGACGGCGTCGATGTACTGCTCCATCGACTTCGGTCCGCCGAACATCCAGATGCCGTCGTCGAGGCGGTGCACGTCGCCGGACTTGACGAACGGCAGCGACTTCCAGACGGAGTTGCCGGCGAGGTCCTTGGTGAAGACGTCGGTCTCGGTCTTGTTGCCGATGTACGCGAACCGCACGTCGTCGCCGAGTCCGGTGAGCCCCTCCACATCGGTGGTGGCGAGGCCGTAGTCCTTGTCGCCCTTGAGCTTCCAGGCGTTCTTGAGGCCGAGGGCCTCGTTGACGGCGCCGAGCTGGGAGCCGCTGGTGTAGGCGCGGACCGTCACCTGGTTGGAGACGGAGTACCCGTCGGCGAAGGCGATCTGCGAACCGTCGAGTCCGGCGTCCTTCAGTGCCTTGCGGCCCGCGGCGATCTTGGCCTCGTACGACGTCTTCGCGGCCTTCGCCTTGTCCTCGGTGCCGGTCGCCTCGGCGATGACGTCGAGCGTCCGGTTCATCTGTCCGAGCTGGTCGGCTCCGTCGGCGGCCTTGACCTGGAGGACGGGGGCGATCTTCTTCATCTGCTTGACCGCGGACGCCGACAGGTCGGTCGTGGTGACGATGAGGTCGGGGGTGAGCCCGGCGATGGTGTCCATGCTGGGCTCGCCGCGGGTGCCGATGTCCTTGGGCGAGTTCGTCAGCGGGGCGGCGGTGTCCCAGGCCGAGTAACCCTTGACGTCGGCGACGCCCACGGGGTCGACGCCGAGCGTGACCAGGGACTCGACGACGTTCCACTCGGTGCCGACGACCTTGGTGGCCGGGCGGTCGAGGCGCACCTTCGCACCGCTCGCGTCGGTGAGGGTGATCTGCTCGGACGTGCTGCCGTCGGCGGTCTCGGCGGGCTCGGATGTGCCGCAGCCGGCCAGGGCGAGGGCTGCCGCGGTGGCGGTGGCCGCGGTGAGGAGGAGGCGTCTCATGGCGTGCTGGGGAGCCTTTCGCTTCTGCTGTGGTGACGGCCTATCGCGCGTGTGCGCAGCCGGCCGGTGAGGGGGTCGGTGTCGACGTCGATGCGGATGCCGTACGTCTCGGAGAGGCGCTCGGGTCGCAGGACGTCCTCGGGCGGCCCGTCGGCGACGATGCGCCCCGCGCTCAGCAGGGCGATCCGGTCGGCGACGGCCGCCGCCTGGTCGAGGTCGTGCAGGACGACACCGACGGCGATGCCGTCGTCGTCGGCGAGATCGCGCATGAGGTCGAGGAGTTCGACCTGGTAGCGCAGGTCGAGGTAGGTCGTGGGTTCGTCGAGCAGGAGCACGCCGGTCTGCTGGGCGAGGCAGCCGGCGAGCCACACCCGCTGCAACTGGCCGCCGGACAGCTGGTCGACACCGCGGCCCGCGAGTTCCGCGACGCCGGTCATGACGAGGGCGCGGTCCACCACCGAGGGGCCGTCGGGGTCCGTGCGGCCCCATCGCCCGCGGTACGGGTAGCGGCCGAACTCCACCACGTCGCGGACGGTCAGCCCGCCCGGCGTGGGCCGACCCTGGGTCAACAGGGCCACCCGGCGCGCGAACTGACGCTGCGTCAGGTCGAACCCGTCGGCGGCGTCGGTCGTTCCGGGGTCGAGGGTCAGCGTGCCCGCCCGGGCACCCTGGAGCCGGGCGATCGTACGCAACAAGGTCGACTTGCCACTGCCGTTGGGGCCGACAAGGGCGGTCACTTCGCCGGGCCGCAGGACGAGGGCCGCGTCATGCACGACGTCGACACCGTCGTACGCCACGGTCATGTGCGCGGCCGACAGCTCGTGACCGCGCGGACGTGGGGCGCTGCCTGCGCGTTCACCAGTCTTCACGCTGCGAAGGTTAGCCTAACCTTATCTGGTGCGAAACCACTCCTCCCCGCCGACCGACGAGGAGTCGAACGAGGCGGGCAACGGCGACACCCGACACGTCTGCCTGTCACCCTGCTCAACCTGAACTGGGGTTCGATGCGATGGGCGCGGAGCGGCCGCCACCGCGTCGATCTCGCCAATCGACCGCACTTTTCACGCTTCCTCGAACCCGAAACGTCGCGTTAACCCAACGATCACCTTTGCACAGCTAATCTGCTTCTTGACCTACGGTTGACCAATCATTGGTTCGGACTTGACGTGCGGATGCTGGAGAGGAGGGCTCGTGTTGCGAGGTGGGACGGCTCGTACCTGGACCTTGGTCGTCGCCGCCGTACTGGCCCTGTCCTTGTTCACTTCCGTACGTGCGTTCGCTCCCGCACATGAGTCCGACCGGTCGGCGATGCCCGCGTCCGGCGAGCAGGTCCCGACGGCCGCGCCCGGTGGCCACAGCCACCCCCAGGACCTGGTCGAGGCGCTCCGCACCCGGGACCGGCACCGCGCGACCGCGGGCGGCTCCCATCTCCCCTACCCCGCTCCGCCCGGACCGGTCCGGCACCCGGCCTCCTTCTCGCCGCCCGGGCCGGCCGAGGACGTGCGCGACCGCCCGTGCAGAGCCGTGCCGGACCTCACCGCGGCCACCTTGCAGGTCTTCCGCTGCTGACAGGGGCGACGCGCTCTCCCCCCTGTCCTGTCAGCCCGACGCGCCCCCACGGCGCGCCAGGAGGAATCACCACGTCATGCAGCCCCTCATCGACAACGCCCGCACGTTCGGACAACGCCCTGAGGAGTTCGCCCGGCTCGCCGAGGGCCAGTCCCCCCAGGTTCTCTTCATCACCTGCTCCGACTCCCGGGTCGTGCCGGCCCTGATCACCGGCGCCCGCCCCGGAGAACTCTTCGAACTGCGCACCGCGGGCAACATCGTGCCCGCCCACGCGGCCGGCCTCCCCAGCGGGGAGAGCGCCACCATCGAGTACGCCGTCGAGGTGCTCGGTGTCCAGGACATCGTCGTCTGCGGGCACTCGCACTGCGGCGCGGTCGGCGCACTGGTGCGCGGCGACGATCTCGCGGCGGTGCCCGCCGTGCGCGACTGGCTCGCGCACGCCGCCGACCATCCCTCCACCCAGGATCCGTCGGACCCGACGGTGGCGGCGGCCGTCCAGCACCATGTCCTGGCCCAACTGTCGAGGCTGCGCTCGTACCCCTGCGTGGAGCGGCGCCTCACGGACGGCCGGGTGCGCCTGCACGGCTGGTACTACGAGGTCCACACCGGGTGTGTACGCGAACACCGCCCCGACACCGACACGTTCGAGGTCCTGTGAGCGCCCTGATGACCAAATACCCCCACATCAAAGAGGACTTCACCGCCTCTCTCGTCGTCTTCCTCGTCGCGCTCCCCCTCTGTGTGGGCGTGGCCGTCGCCTCGGGCGTCCCGGCCGAACTGGGGCTCGTCACCGGCATCGTCGGTGGCATCGTCACCGGCCTGATGCGCGGCAGCAGCCTTCAAGTGTCCGGCCCCGCGGCCGGGTTGACCGTGCTCGTGTACGAGGCCGTGGACGAGTTCGGCCTGCCGGTGCTCGGCGTCGTCGTCCTCGCGACGGGCCTGCTCCAGCTCGGCATGGGCGCCCTGAAGCTGGGCCGCTACTTCCGGGCCATCTCGGTCTCGGTCGTCGAGGGCATGCTGGCCGGGATCGGGCTCGTGCTCATCGCGGGCCAGCTGTACTCGGTCCTGGCCGCCGAGGCGCCCGAATCGGGGCTCGGCAAGATAGCCGGACTGCCCGGGGCCCTGGCCGGCTCCCTGGACAGCGCCGCGTCGCTCACCTCGCTGGCCCTGGGCGCCGGTACCGTCGCCGTCCTGGTGCTGTGGAAGCGGCTGCCCGCGCGGGTGCGGGTGGTCCCCGGGCCGCTCGCCGCCATCGGGCTCGCGACCGCCGCCGCGGTCGTCCTCGACGCGCCCGTGGCCACCGTCGAGGTCAACGGACTGCTCGGGTCGATCCAGCCGCCGTCCATGGACGCCTTCGGCGAACTCGCGGGCCTCGGCCTGATCGGCACCATCGTGGCGTTCACCCTCATCGCCTCCGCCGAGTCGCTGTTCAGCGCCGCGGCCGTGGACCGGATGCACGACGGACCCCGGACCGCGTACGACAAGGAACTGGTGGCGCAGGGCGCGGGCAACGCGCTGTGCGGCGTGCTCGGCGCGCTGCCGATGACGGCGGTGATCGTCCGCAGCGCCGCCAACGTGCAGGCGGGCGCGCGCACCAAGGCCTCACGCGTGCTGCACGGCGTCTGGCTCCTGCTGTTCGCGGCGCTGCTGCCGGGCGTCCTCGCCTACATCCCGATCCCGGCGCTCGCGGGTGTGCTGGTGCACGCCGGGGCCAAGCTGATCCCGGTGCGGTCGCTGGTGAATCTGTGGCGCGAGCACCGCGGCGAGGCGTTGATCCTGGTCGTCACCGCGCTGTCGATCGTCGCGGTCAGCATGTTCGAGGGCGTGCTGGTCGGCGTCGCCCTGTCCGTGGTCAAGACGGCCTGGGACGCCTCGCACGTGAAGCTGGAGGTCATAGACAAGGGCGCCGGGCCGGTCCAGGCGTACCTGTCGGGCAACGCGACGTTCCTGCGGCTGCCGAAGATACTGGACAGCCTGGAGGCCCTGCCGCAGAACCGTCCCGTGGAGCTGCACCTGTCGGGTCTGCACCACCTCGACCACGCGTGCAAGGCGGCGCTGGAGAGCTGGGCGGAGCGGCACAGTTCCGCCGAGACGGAACCGGTGAAGGTCACCGCGGAGTGACCTTCCGGGCCCAACTGCTTTGACGTAAAGGGCAGTTGGGCCCGTCGGCGCGGCCGGTCAGGCGTCGAGCACAGCCGCGACCGCCTCGATCTCCACGAGTTGGTCGTCGTAGCCGAGAACGGTCACGCCCACCAATGTGCTCGGTACGTCATGCTCGCCGAAGGCGTCCCGGACCACCTGCCAGGCCGCCACCAGGTCCGGCTGCCGCGTCGACGCGACGAGCACGCGGGTGCTGATGACGTCCTCCAGCTCCGCGCCCGCCGCGGCGAGGGCGACCCGCATGTTCTCCACGCACTTCGCCGCCTGCCCCGCGTAGTCACCGACCGCCGCGGTGGTCCCGTCCTTCTCCAACGGGCAGGAGCCGGCGAGGAAGACGAGCCGGGCGTCGGCCGGCGCCGTGGCGGCGTACGCGTACTCCGCGACGTCGGACAGGGCGTCGGAGCGGATGAGGGCGACGGCGCGGACCATGGGCCTGGGCATCCCTTCTGGCAGCGGTGCGAGGAACGACGGGGCTGAGCCCGGTCATGTTGTCACATCACGGCTGCGTGGGCAGGGCCGAGCAGTTGGAGCCGGTCGGCTCTCCGGTGAGGCGGTCGGTGAGCCAGGTGACGGCGCTGCCCTGGTCGGTCAGGAGCGGGGCGAAGTGGTTGAGCAGGGCGCGTCCCACGTCGGGCAGGCGCACCGGCTTGTACGTGACCTGCGCGCCGCGCCCGCACCAGTCGACGGCCAGCCGGCGCGCCTGGCCGTGCGGGACGAGGTTGTCACTGACGCCGGTGGCGACCCGGACAGGACCGGCCGGTGTCATCGTGCCGATCCGCTGGTCGGCGAGGAACGACTGGAGGCGCGGCTCGGCCTGGATGATCTCGGCGAGGCTCTTGCCGTCGCTCGTCCAGGAGGAGCTGCGCGCCGAGTTGTAGGCCAAAATGGTGTCGCCGACGCACATCGTCGAGAGGTCCTTCAGCGCCGCGCGCCCCTTGTCACTGAGGTGGGCCTCGGCGATCGGCCGCAACTCGGGGTCGGACTGCAGGAACCCGTTGAGGGACCAGCCGAGGGCGCCCGCCAGATCGGTGCCGTCGATGCCCTTCGTCGTCTCGGTCAGGTCGGCGGGCGGCGCCCCCGCGTACGTGCCGGCGAGGGTGACGTCGGGCGCATACTGCGGCTGGAGTTCGGCGGCCGCCGCGGTGGCGCCGCCGCCCTGGCTGTAGCCGAAGAGGCCGACGCGGGAGGCCGCCGTCACGCTCGCCCCGTCGAGCGCGCGGGCGGCGCGGACCGCGTCGAGCACGGCGTGCGCCTCGTCGAGCCGGTTGACGTAGGTGTGCAGGCGGTCGGTCGTGCCCAGGCCGATGTAGTCGGTGACGACCACCGCGACCCCCTTGGCGAGGAGCCGGTAGATCGCCAGGTCCTCGTAACCGACCGACACGGTCTGCCCGTTGAGCCGCAACGGGTGCTCCAGGCCGAGCGAGGCCGCGCACTGGTCGCCCTGGCCCATGGTGCCGGGGGCCAGCGCGACCAGCGGCCGGGGTCCGCCGCCGCGCCACTTCGCCGAGGGCTCGATGTAGGCGCCGGTGACCGCGGCGGGGCTGCCGGCCGAGTCGGTGGTCCGGTACATGATGCGGGTCGCCGTGCCGGGCAGCGGTCCGTGCAGCGTGGGCAGGCTCAGCGCCAGCGGCAACGGTTCGCTGCGGATCAACGCGCCGTTGGCGGCGGGCAGTTCGGCGGGCGGGTTGTAGAAGGCGGGGATCGTGACGCCGCGCGAGACCTCGTTCGACGTGCCGGTCTCCGCGGCCGCGGGCACGGCCTGCGCGCCCAGACAGGCGGCCGTGACGACGGCGGCGGCCAGCAGGCGGGTGGGTGCGGGCATGGCAAACCTCCTGAGTGCAGGCGGAGTCGGGCTCCGGACCTGGCGGCGGACGGCCGGGAGCGAGCAGGCCGACGACGCGTGCGGCCGGTCGTCCCACCGACCCCACGCGTCGCCGGGACGCTATCGGGCAGAGCGTTACCGCCGGTAGCACTAAGGAGGTTACGGTTCAGTAACTTACTGTCGGCGCAGTCGCGCGCGACCGCTCACGCGTTGACGTCGAACGGCACGCCGGAGGGCAGCGCGGCGGCGAGGTGACCGGCGAAGCTGCCGTCCTTCAGGCCGAAGGTGGCGCTGCCGAAGTCGTAGCCGCTCACCTTCTCCCGCAGACCCGCCGGAAAACCGTTCCAGCCGACCAGGGCCGGGAACTGCCAGGTGCCGCGGTGGTTCTCCGGGGGCTCGTCGCCCGAGGTCGCCGGCCGGAAGCAGTGGGTGCTGATGCCGTCCTTGTGGTAGACGACCTTGGGATGGGTGCCGTCCCAGCGGATCTGCTCGCGCGGGTAGATGTGGAAGGCGCCGTGGGCGGAGGTGGCGACGTAGGCGGCCTGTCCGTCGTGGACCCAGACGACCACGTGCTCCCAGTCGTTGCGGTGTCCGCCGAGCCCGCTGCCCGCCACCGCCTGGTCCTTCTCGAAGTACAGGCCGTACATGACGGCGCACCAGCCGTTGTTGCACTTGGAGCGGGCGTAGCCGTTGGTGTTGGCGAGGTCGGAGGCGTCGCGGCACTGTCCGTTGAGCGCGCCGCTCGGCTGGAGGCCGCCGTTGACGGTGCCGTCCGGCCCGATGGCGGGCGTCGGGTAGCAGCCGTCGGTGTCGTAGTCGTACGCCGGCTGGTACGTCTGCTCCGTCCCGTCGGCGTTCGCGGGCAGGGCTCCGGGCGGCGCGGCGAGCGCGCTGCCCGCGAAGCCGATCACGAGGGCGAGGGCGCCGCCGGTGGCGAGGGCGGCTCTGCGGAGGGCTCTGGTCGGATTCACTGGGGTCTCCTGCGTCACTGTGGGGGCATGACAGTGATGTCATGCCCCCGACAGCGGCAAGCGACGCGCCCGGACAACTCAGCCGAACGCGCGGTGAATTGACGGTGCGACGGCGCGCACCCGCCGGGGTCGCGGCGTCAGGCCGTGTGCAGGGTGTTCAGGCCGTGTGCAGGGTCAGGCCGTGTGCAGGGTCAGGCCGTAGCGGCCCAGGATCTCGTTGATGGGCTGGTACCAGGTCTCGCCGCCACCGGCGCAGTTGCCCCAGCCGCCGGAGGTGACGCCCTGGGCCTGGTCGCCGCTGATGAACGAGCCGCCCGAGTCGCCCGGTTCGGCGCACACGCTCGTCTTGGTCATCTGATGGACGGCGCCCTGGCTGTAGTTGACGGTCTCGTTCTTGGCGAGGACGGTGCCGCAGTGCCAGTGCGAGGTGGAACCCGACCGGCAGATGGAGGCGCCGACCGGCGCCTCGGCCGAGCCGCGCACGAGCTGGTCGGAGACCGTGCCCCAGCCCAGCACGACCGGTACGGTCCACCAGCCGCTGCCGACGTTGACCCACGCGTAGTCGTTGTCCGGGAACGAGGAGCCCTGGAAGTTCCCGACGTACGAGCCGTCCCAGCCGTTGACCCCCTGCCCGGCCCCGCCGCAGTGGCCCGCCGTGACGAAGCCGCCGTGGACGGAGAAGCCGATGGAACAGCGGACGTTGCCGGTGTAGTAGGGGTCCCCGCCGACCGTGCCCGCGGCGAGGGTGGTGGGGGCGTGCCGCGTGGTGCGCACCGCCAGCGGGCCGGCTTTGGCGGCCCGGGCGAGGAAGGTCTTGACATCGTTGTCGGACTGCCGGTCGGCGAGCACCTCGACGACGACCCGGTTGGATTTCCAGTCGACGCGCCAACTGCTCACGCCGGTCGGTGCGCCGAGCGCGTCGACGCGCTTCTTGGCCGCGTCGAGCCGGGCGGCGCTGTGGCTGACGAGCCGGACCTTCGCCCCGGTGGCCCGTACGTCCGCGGCCTTGTCGCGGTCGGTCACGGCGACGGTCAGCTCCCGGCCCTTCGGGGTGAACCAGGATCCGGCGTAGGCGGAACCCGCCGCCCGCCGGGCCTTCTTCTCGGTGGCGGTCGCCTGTTTCTCGGCGGCCAGGCGCGCCTCGGCCTGTGCGGCGGTGAGGCCGAAGTCGCGCTGCATCGCGGTGAGCAGGCCGTCGGAGGCGGCGGCGCGCTCGGTCCGCGGGGTGTCCGCGCCGGCCGCCTGTGCCGGGAGGAACCCGGCGGTGGCGCAGGCTCCGGTGACCAGCAGCGCGGACAGGACGGCACGGATGGGTCTGGTACGTCGCATGAGTCGGCCCTTCGTTGTTCCCGCGTGGGGGTGGAACAGGGATGGGACAGGCATGGGACAGCGGATCAGCACAGCCGGGGAGCGCTCCCCCGGTGTGCCGATGGCGAGCCTAGCGAGGGATCATGAGCAGGTCCATGCCAATGGAGCGATGCAATCCGGGCTCGGAGGACGGCAGTTGGGACGCCGGGCCGTCGTCACAACCGGGCCCGCACCGCGTCGGCCAGGCGGTCGGCCTGGGCGGCGGTCACCTGTTCCGGCTCGGGGCGGCGCAGGAGCTCGAAGACGCCGGGCCCGCGCAGGGCCGGGGCCAGGTCCGCGGCGCGCGGCACGATGTGGAAGTGGACGTGCGCGAAGCCCTCGGCCTCCGCGAACTGGACGACGTACGTCTTGGCGCACCCCGTGACCTCGCGCAGCGCCCGGGAGAGCCTGACCTGCCACGTCCCGAGCGTGGCGGCCTCCAGGTCGGTGAGGTCGTGCACAGCGGTGACATGCCGCCGGGGCAGCAGCACCAGCCAGCCCGGGAGCGCGGTGCCGAAGGCGTGGGCGACCCTCCAGTGCGGGTCGCGGGCGATGCGCTCGCGGGGCGGCAGTTCGTCGAGACGGGCTTCGCCGCGACAGGCGTAGCAGGAGGCGCGGGTCTCGCGGGTGGCGCGAGTGTCACCGATGCCGCCGGTGTCGCGGATGTGGTGGCCGTCGTCGGGTCCTTGGATGTCCTCGGGTGTCATGGGTCCACGATCCGTCACGGGACCCGTTCAGGATGCGGCCATGACCGGAAGGACCGGAGCCGAAGCGCGCGGGCGAGGGCCCCGCGCCCTGTCACTCGGCGGGCAGCTCCAGGACCTGCCGGATCGTGCGCACGACCCCGTTCTCGGTGTTCGGCGGGGCCTGGTGGCGGGCGCGGAGCCGTACCTGCGGGTGGGCGTTGGCCATGGCGTACGACCAGTCGGCGGCGTCCATCATCTGCAGGTCGTTGAGGTAGTCGCCGAACACCATGGTCTGGGCCGCGGTGATGCCGAGCTCCTGCTGCAGGCGGCGTACGGCCGCGCCCTTGTCGGCCGTCGGGTTCATCACGTCGACCCAGTGCTCGCTGGAGACGACGACCTGGTGGGAGTCGGCGAGGGGCCCGAGGGCCGGGGCCGTGGTCTCCTCGGCGCGGCCGAAGTCGAAGAGGGCGACCTTGATCACCTCGTCCTGGACGGCGGTGGCGTCCTCGACGATCTCGTACCGGTGGTAGTACTTGCGCACCTCCGTCATGAACGCCTCGTCGGAGCGCTCCACGTACGCGGACCGCTTGCCGCAGACGACGGCGCCCGCGTCCACCCCCTCGTCCGCCGTGAGCCGGCGGACCTCCTTGACGATCCAGGAGGCGACGGCGGGGTCCATCGGGTCGGAGCTGATCTCGGCCCCGCCGCGGACGACGTAGGTGCCGTTCTCCGCGATGTACACCATGCCGCCGTCGTCCACGGCGGCGAACTGGTCGGCGAGGGTGGCGTACTGGCGGCCGCTGGCGGGGCAGAAGACGATGCCGCGGCGGTTCAGTTCGGCCAGCAGCGGCCACAGGGAGTCGGGGATGCGCCCGTCGGCGTCCAGCAGGGTGCCGTCCATGTCGGTGACCACGAGGCGGATGTCGGGGCGGGTGTCGGGGTGGCGCGTGTTCAAGATCGTTCCTCAGTACGGGTGCCACCCATTCTAAGGAGGGCGGCGCGGCAACATTCTGGCGCCGATCACCCGCATCCCTTGATCGAACAGGACACCGCGGCCTACCGTTCCGCCACCGGACAGCGACGAACGACCACGTCAGGAGTGTTCGATGAATCAACTCACGGTGGCGGGCGCCGTCTTGCGGTACGACGATCACGGACCGTCGGAGGGGGACGCGGTCGTCCTCGTCCACGGGCATCCGTTCAACCGGACGCTGTGGCGCCCGCAGGCCGAGGCGCTGGCCGCGGCCGGGTACCGGGTGCTCACGCCCGACCTGCGGGGTTACGGAGCGAGCGAGGTCACCCCGGGCAGCGTCCCGCTGGCCCGCTTCGCCGACGACGTCGCCGCCCTCCTCGACCACCTCGGTATCGGGAGCGCGGTGGTCGGCGGGGTCTCCATGGGCGGGCAGATCGCCATGGAGTTCCATCTGCGCCACCCGCGGCGCACCCGCGCCCTCGTCCTGTCGGACACCTCCGCCCCGGCCGAGACCGCCGAGGGCAAGGCGTTCCGCAACGCCCTCGCCGACCGGCTGCTCGCCGAGGGCATGGGCGGATACGCCGACGAGGTCATCGACAAGATGCTGGCCGCCTACAACGTGGCGGCGCTGCCGGACGTCGCCGAGCGCGTCCTCGCCATGATGCGCGCCACCGATCCGCGGGGCGCGGCGGCCGCGCTGCGCGGGCGGGCCGAGCGTCCTGACTACCGGGAGAGCCTCGCCGCGGCCCGGGTGCCCGCGCTGGTCGTGGTCGGCGCCGACGACGCGTACACGCCGGTCGCCGAGGCGGAGTCGATCGCCGGGCTCGTCCCGGACGCGACGCTCGCAGTCATCGAGCGGGCCGGGCACCTGCCGGGCGCCGAGCAGCCCGAGCGGTTCAACGGCGTGCTGCTGGACTTCCTGCGCGCCCACTGCCCGACCTCGTAGGAGACGGCCGGTGAACCGCTCCGCGGCCGACCGCCTGCTCGACGTGCTGGGCGCGTTCGACCAGGACCACCCGGCCCTCACGCTCACCGAGGTCGGCCACCGGGCCGCTCTGCCGCTGCCCACCGCGCACCGGCTCGTCGGCGCGCTGGCCCGGTGGGGCGCCCTCGAACGCGACGACACCGGCCGGTACCACGTCGGGCTGCGGCTGTGGGAGATCGCCGCGCTCGCCCCGCGCGGTCTCGGTCTGCGGCAGGCCGCGCTGCCGTTCCTCGAGGACCTGTACGAGGCGACGCACGAGAACGTGCACCTCGCCGTGCGCGACGGTTTCGAGGTCGTCTACACCGAGCGCCTGTCGGGCCGGTCGGCGATAGGTGTGCACTCCCGGGTCGGTGCACGCTGGCCGCTGCACGCCACGGGCGTGGGTCTTGTGCTGCTCGCCCACGGCGACCTGGAACTCCAGGAGGGTTATCTGGCCGGGGAGTTGACCGCGTTCACGCCGTACACCGTCACCGACCCGGACCGGCTGCGGCGGATCCTGGCCGAGGTGCGGCGCGGCGGCGTCGCGGTGAGCGACCGGCAGATCACCGATGACGCGGTGTCCGTGGCGGTGCCGGTGCGCGGGCCGCACGGGGATGTCGTCGCGGCGGTCTCCGTCGTCGTGCCGGTCACCGGTCCGCGGACATCTGTCCTGATTCCGGCGGTCCAGCTGGCCGGGCGCGGCATCTCCCGGGCGCTCGGCTGGCAACCCGTCTCGCCCCGCCCGCCGGCTTCCGCCTGACGGAAGTGGCGTTGTGGGCGGTGACACAGGTCACGACTCTGGTGGGCGACGCGCGGCGACGGCGCCGCGCGCGATGACAGGAGGGACGCCTGCCATGACCGCAGACCCGGGCCGCTCGGCCTTCGCCCGCGACCAGTGGTACGTCGCCGCGTGGGGCGCGGAGGTCGGCCGTGAGCTGCTGGGCCGTACCGTGCTCGGCGACCCGATCGTCCTGTACCGCACCGAGGCGGGTGAGCCGGTCGCTCTCGCCGACCGGTGCGTGCACCGCCGGTTCCCGCTGTCGGCGAGCGGACTCGACGGCGACCGGGTGGTCTGCGGCTACCACGGCTTCACCTACGACACGACCGGTACGTGCGTGTACGTGCCCGGGCAGAAGCGCGTGCCGCGGACGGCGCGGGTCCGTGCGTACCCGGTGGCCGAGGTCGACGCGATGGTGTGGGTGTGGCTCGGCGATCCGGCGGCCGCCGACGTCACCGCGATCCCGCGGGCCCCGCATCTCGCCGCGGACGGCTGGGTCACCGTGCAGGGCATGGAACCGATCGACGCCGACTACATGCTCCTCGTCGACAACCTGATGGACCTCTCGCACGAGACGTATCTGCACGGCGGGTACATCGGTACGCCGGAGGTCGCCGAGACGCCCATCACGACGGAGGTCGACGAGACGGCCGGGATCGTACGGGTATCGCGGCACATGACCGACGCCGAGTGCCCGCCGTTCTACGCCCGCTCCACCGGGATCGAGGGGCGGATCCAGCGCCTCCAGGACATCGAGTACCACGCGCCGTGCCTGTACCTCCTGCACAGCCGCGTCAGCCCGGCGGGCGCCGACGCCCCCCAGTTCCGTACGGAGATCACGTACGCCATCACGCCGTCGGCACCCGGAAAGGTCTACGACTTCTGGGCCGTCTCCCGGGACTTCGCGGTGGACGACGACGAAGTGACCGAGTTCCTGCGGGAGTTCAACCACACGGTGGTCATGCAGGACGTGGACGCGCTCAACCTGCTGCAACGCACCCTGGACACCGAACCCGCCGGGTACCAGGAGCTCAGCATCAACATCGACACCGGCGGCCTCGCCGCGCGCCGCATCCTGCAGAAGCTGGCCGCCGGATGAGCGGTCAGGTCTTCCGCGTCGAGTGGCTGCCCGGCACCGATCTGCTCAGCGGCCGCTGCCACTGCGGCGCGCTCCACACCTGCCAGGACCCGGTCGCGATGTGGGAGTGGATGCTCGCCCACCCCGACCACCCCACCACGGAAGAGGACCGCGCCTCGTGACCGATCCGCTCGACCCGTTCGACCTCCTCGTCGCCGACCGCCGCGAGGAGGCCGACGGCGTCCTCTCCCTGCTCCTGCGCCGCCCGGACGGCGCGCCCCTGCCCGCCTGGGAGCCGGGCGCGCACATCGATCTGCTGCTGGGCGAGGGCATCGAACGCCAGTACTCGCTCTGCGGGGGCGACGCCCGCTCCTGGCGGATCGCCGTGCTGCGGGAGCCCGGTGGCCGGGGCGGCTCGGCCCGCGTGCACGATGCGCTGCGCCCCGGCGACCGGGTACCGGTGCGCGGCCCGCGCAACCACTTCCGGCTCGAACCGGCGCCCGCGTACCGGTTCGTGGCGGGCGGCATCGGCATCACCCCGATCCTGCCGATGCTGACCGTGGACGCCGGGTGGTCCCTCTTCTACGGGGGCCGGTCCCTGCGCTCCATGGCGTTCGCCGACGAGCTGACCGCCCGGTACCCCGCGGAGCGGCTCCACCTGTGCGAGGGCCCCCTCGACCTGCCGGCCCACCTCGCCGGCCTGCGCCCCGGTGAACTCGTCTACGCCTGCGGCCCCGAGTCGCTGCTGTCCGCGGTCGAGGCGCTGGTGCCGCCCGAGGCGCTGCGCACGGAGCGGTTCACGCCGGCGGTGGTGGAGACCGGCGGGGACCGGCCCTTCGAGGTCGAACTGGCCAGGTCGGGGCGGACGGTGACGGTGCCCGCCGACCGGACGATCCTCGCCGCGCTGCGGGACGCCGGGGTCGAGGTCCTCTACTCCTGCGCCGAGGGCACGTGCGGCACCTGCGAGACCGAGGTGCTTGCGGGCGAGGTCGACCACCGCGACAGTGTGCTGACCCCTCAGGAGAGGGCCTGCGGCGATACGTTGATGGTGTGCGTGTCCCGCGCGAAAGGGGAGAGGCTCACGCTGGATCTGTGACGGCGGCCGCCACCGGCGCGGCGGCTCGCGCGGCCCGGCGCAGCAGCGTCGCCGCGACCAGGCCGCCGGTCAACACGGCTGCCGCTCCCACGAGTTGTCCCGTCTCCAGGGCCGATCCGAACGCCCGCGTCACCGTATGGCGTTCGGCGGCCGAGTCCGCCGCGGCCAGGGCCGCCGGCAGCGAGGCCGCGGTGACCGGGACCAAGGCCGAGAAGCGGGCGCTGAGCACCGCGCCGAGCACGGCGACGCCCAGGCCGCTGCCGAACTCCGTGACGGTGCCCTCGATGCCCGCTCCGGCGCCCGCCTTCTCGCGCGGGATGGAGCCGAGGACGGCGACGGCCATCGCCGGGTTGGCGAAGGCGCAGCCCACGCCCATCAGGACAAGCCCGACGAGCAGCCCGCCGTACCCGTCCACGACGTGTCCGGCGAGGGCGACCGCGGCCAGTCCGCAGGCGAGCAGCGTCATGCCGAGGGCCACGGCCCCCGGGATGCCGAGCCGCGCGCTGAACCGGGCGGAGAGCCCGGTGAAGTTGAGCAGGACGACGGTCAGGGCGAACGGGGCGGTGCGCAGGCCCGCCTCCAACGGCCCGTAGCCGAGGACGAACTGGAGTTGCTGCGTGAGCAGGAACAAGGCGCCGCCGCTGCCGAACGTGATGAGCAGCGCCCCGAACACGGCTCCGGTGAAGGTCCGGTTGCGGAAGAAGCTCATGTCCAGCATCGGGTGCGGGAAGCGGCGCTCCCAGATGACGAAGGCGGCCAGCGCGCAGGCACCGACGGCCGCGCCCAGCAGGACGTGGGAGGAGGCCCAGCCGTGGTCGGGCCCGGAGACGACGGCGTACACGAGCGCGGTCATGGCGACCGTCGAGAGCAGGGCGCCCGGCAGGTCGGGCCGGTGGCTCTGCGCGGCCTTGCTCTCCGGCACGAGCCGGGCGACGGCGCACAGGCCGAGGACGACCACGGGCAGGTTGACGAGGAAGAGGGCGCCCCACCAGAAGTGGTCGAGGAGGATGCCGCCGACGAGCGGGCCCGCGGCGAAGCCGAGGGCGTTGACCGCGGCCCAGATCCCGATGGCCCGGACCCGTTCGTCGTCGTCGAAGACCTGGACGGCGACGGCGAGCGTGGTGGTCAGGAGCAGGGCGCCGCCGACGCCCATGCCCGCGCGGGCCGCCGTCAACTGGCCCGCGCTCTGGGCAAGTCCGGCCGCCAGCGAGCCGGCGCCGAAGACGGCGAGGCCGGTCAGCAGCAGCCGCCTGCGGCCGTAGCGGTCGGCGGCGGCGCCCGCCGTGAGCAGGAGTCCGGCCTGCACGAGGACGTAGGCGTTGATGATCCACTGGATGTCGGCCGTGGTCGCGCCGAGGTCGTCGGTGAGGGTGGGGACGGCGACGTTCAGGATCGTGTTGTCGAGGATGACGACGAGTTGCGCGAGGCAGATCACTCCGAGGATCAGCCAGCGCCGCGGGTCCCGGGGCCCGGTGGAGGCGAGGGCGATCGGCTGCTCGGCGGCGGGCGTCGCCGTCATGCGGGCTCCTTCGGGGGCAGGCGCGGAGGGCAACGGGAACACCCCGCAGGCTAGTTAGGCAAGCCTAACCTGCCGGGTGGTCCCCGGTGCCACCGCCCCGGAACCCGCTCACAGGGCGCGGTGCATGATGTGCAGCCCGACCCGGCCGTGGCGCGGGTGGTCGTACGCGTCCGGCACGGTGCCGAGGATGGTGAACCCGAGGGAGCTCCACAGTCCGACCGCCGGGTTGGTCTCCACCACGGCGTTGAAGACCATCGCGCGGTAGCCGTCCGCCCTGGCCTCGGCCAGGACGTGCTCGGCCAGGGCGCGGCCGTAGCCGTGCCCGCCGTGCGCCGGGTCCACCATGAACCCGGCGTTGGCGACGGCCGCCGCCGGGCCGCCGTAGTTGGCCTTGACGTACGCGGTGGCGACGACCGTCCCGGCGTCGTCGGTCACGACGAACACTCGTCTGCCCGCTCCGGTCCACAGCGCACGCGCCTCGGGCTCGCTGGTCTGCGGGTCCCAGGTGTACGTCTCGCCGGCGCGGACGATCCGCTGCCAGAACGGCCAGATCCGGTCCCAGTCGCCGTCCCCGGCGTCTCTGATCTTCATGCGTCCGAGTCTGGCACGGGGCCCGCGGCGGCCGGAGCGTCGTCCGCGAGCGGCCCGAACCGGCCCCGGGGGACGGCCGTCGCCCCGGGTCACCACCGGCCGGGTCGGTCACGGCCCCGCGGGCCGCGGGTGACGCACCCCGGCTGGTCGCGGCGGAACCGGGCCGCGTAGGGTCCCCCTTTGTCCCGAACCACCAGGTGGCACGAGGTCGCGGCAACCGCGAAGGCTTCGGCGCCACCGAAGACCAGGAGCCTCGCACCGTGCCCGCACCGTCCACCGCCCCGGCGCCCATATACGACCGTCTCGTCGACGAACAGGGCGATGTCCTCGCCGACGTACGCGAAGCGGCTCAGCTCACCGAGCGCACCGCGGACGACGTCCTCGACTTCGCCCTCCCGCAGGACGCGCCGCCGGCCGGCTGAGCGTCCCTGCGCCGCACGCGGAGACCGTTCCGGCGCCGCTTCCGGCGCCCCCTCCCACAGCGACCATGAACTCCGTACCGTGCACGCGTACGCGCGCGGCGAGGCGGCGACGGCGGACGGGCCTACACGCAGGCCGAGGCGGCGGGCGATCTGCGGGAGGAGGCTCGCCGCGTCGGTGTACGTCGCGTGCCGGGCGCCCGTGAGGGTCAGGTCGTGGCGCGGGCCGGTGCTGTGCCGCCACAGTTCGCGCGCTGGGGCGATCCCCCCGGATGTCCGCGTGTCCCGCGGGGTTTCCCCGGAAGGAGTTCCGGGCCGTCGTCGCCGCACCGGCACGCCCCTGAACGGCGCACTCCGACAGGGAGCGGGGCCGGCGCCCGCCCTACTGTGAGGCGTCGGGATCGACGAGCGGCAGGGTGGAGGCCCCGTGGGCGGCGAGCGCAGGAAGCGGCACCTCTGGATCGCGGGCGCGGTCTCGCTCGGCCTCGCCGGAGCGGGCATCGGCGCCTGGGCCGCGTCCGGCGGCGAGCAGGCCCCGCGCACCGGGCCCCTGTCCGCGTCGGAGGTCCGCTCGGCGGCGCACGGTTTCCTCGACGCCTGGGCCGACGGCGACACCGGCACGGCGGCGAGCCGCACGGACGACGCGCGGGCCGCCGGCGCCGCATTGCGCGACTACACGCGCCGCGCCCATCTCACGGCACGGGAGCTGCGGCCCGGCGCCCCGGCCGGTGCACGGGTGCCGGTCTCGGTGCGGGCCGAGTTCGCGTACGAAGGTGCCCGCGCGCCGATGACGTACCGGACCGAGCTCACCGTGGTGCGCCGGGCCGGGGACGGCAACGCGGTCGTGCGCTGGGAGCCGCGGGTGCTGCACCCGGGGCTCGGGCAGGGCAGGCGGCTGGTGGCGCGGCGGGCCGGGGCGGCGCCGGTCCGCGCGGTCGACCACGCCGGCCGGGCTCTGGACACGCGCGCGCTCCCCTCGCTCCGGCCGGTCGTGGACGGGCTGCGGCGGACGTACGGGGAGGCGGCGGGCGGCAGGCCGGGTGTCGAGCTGCGCCTCGTGGCGCCGGCCGGAGCCGGTACGCACGCGGCCCCGGCGAACGGCACGGCGTTGCTGTCCGTCCCGGAAGGTGCGCCCGGGCGGCTGCGGACCACGCTCGACGCGCGGGTGCAGGAAGTGGCCGAGCGGGAGGTGGCGCGGCGCGCCGATGCCTCGATCGTGGTGCTCAGGCCGTCGACCGGGGAGATCCTCGCGGTCGCCAACTCCCGTGCGGACGGGCCCGACACGGCCCTTCAGGGTCGGCTCGCACCCGGCTCGACCATGAAGATGATCACGGGGTCGCTGCTCCTGGAGAAGAAGCTGGCCGCCCCGGACAGACCGCATCCGTGTCCCAGGACCGCGTCGTACGGTGGCTGGCAGTTCCACAACGTCGACGACTTCGACATCGCCGGCGGTACCTTCCGCGCCTGCTTCGCGGCCTCCTGCAACACCGCTTTCATCACGCAGGCGGGCAAGCTGGCGGACGAGGACCTGTCCCGGCAGGCCCGGGACGTCTTCGGGATCGGCGCGCACTGGTCGGTCGGTGTCGCGGCGTTCGCCGGGGTGGTGCCGGTCGAGCACGCCGCGTCGAAGGCGGCGTCGCTGATCGGGCAGGGCGGGGTGCGGATGAACCCGCTGACCATGGCGTCGGTCGTCTCCACGGCCCGGACCGGGCAGTTCGAGCAGCCCTACCTCGTCGCGCCCTCCGTCGGCCACCGGACGCTCGCCACGGCGCGGCGGCCCCTGGACCCCGCGGCGCACGAGCAGCTGCGGGATCTGCTGCACACGACGGCGACGTCCGGTTCGGCGGCGGGCGCCATGGCGGGGCTGAGCGGGGACATCGGGGCGAAGACGGGCTCCGCCGAGGTCAGCGGGCAGAAGAAGCCCAACGGCTGGTTCGCGGCCTGGCACGGTGACCTCGCCGCGGCCGCCGTGATGCTGCGCGGCGGCCGGGGCGGGGAGTCGTCGGGCCCGCTCGTGGCGGCTGTCCTGAAGGCGGCCGGGGAGCGGTGAGGGCCTGCGGGGGCCGACACGTCCGCCGCTGCCCTACGCCAGTGCGGCGAGCTCCGTGCCGGCCGGCAGGAAGCCGCCCACGCCGAAGTCGGTCGTGCTGTCGTAGGTGACCGGCCGGCTGGACTCGGGGCGGTCGCCGGCCTTCTGGACGTAGCCGAGGAATCCGTCGGGGTGCACGGCCGTGCCGACCGCCCCGACGGCGCGTCGCTTCATCGACATGTGCGCCTCACATCCTGGTGGGGTCAACTCGGCTACGGAGAGCCGGAATTCAGGTCCGTGAACACCGCGTACCGATATGAACCACGGCAGGAGCGGCAGAGGACTGGGCCATGCTCACGTCAAGGCCCCCGTTCGCATCCTCGTATGCTCGGGGGCACGAACGACGGATCGATCTTGGAGCGAGACACGTGACCCAGGTGGCACGACGGCCCGGCCCGACCCGGGCGCGGGACCGTTTCGTGGCGTCCGACCCGGGCCTGCTGCGGCTGATGGCCGGGCTGCGCACGGTCACCGCGATCGGCCTCGCGCTCGCCGTGCTCGGGCTGACCGGAACGGATGTCACGCACATGGTCGCGGGCGCCATGGCGGCCATGGTCGGCACCTTCGCGATCCGCGAGAAGACGGTGCGCGGGCAGGCGGTCACGCTCGCGCTCGGCCTGCCCGTGGCGCTCACCGCGATGACGCTCGGCGCGCTGCTGCACAGCCGGGTCGTCGCCGGTGACCTGTTCTTCGTCGCGCTGATCTTCGGCGCGGTTTACAGTCGCAGATTCGGCGACCGGGGCACGGCGCTCGGACTCATCGGTTTCCAGGTCTACTTCGTGTCCCTGTTCGTGAACGCGACGGTGGAGCAACTGCCGCTCCTCTTCGCCACGCTGGCAGTCGCCTTCGCCGCCAGCGCGGTGGCTCGTTTCCTGCTGGTGGCGGAGACGCCGCAGCGGGTGCTCGGGCGGCTCCGCGAGGCGTTCCGGGCGCGGCTCGCCCAGCTGGTGACCGCGCAGACCCGGCTCCTCGACGCCCCGCCCGAGGAGCTCGACGACGTCCTCGACGACCTGCGCCGGCACACGGCCCGGCTGCACGAGGCGGCGCTGATGATCCAGGCCCGGCTGGAGAACGGCGCCCGGGACGAGGCCACGGCCGCGCTGATCCAGCGCCGCGTCGCGGACGCCGAGGTCTCCGCCGAGCGCCTCGGCATGCTGCTCCTGAACGCCCGCAGCGCCGAGCGCGCCGACACGCTGACCCTGCATCTGCCCGGTGCGCCGGTACCGGCGGCGGGCGCGCTGCTGCCCCGCGAGGACGAGGCGACGGCCACCCTCCGCCGCGACCTGGGCGCCCTGCACCTGATGGTGGCGCGCCCCGCCGACGCCAACCGGGGCACCGCCGTCGCCCACGTACGCAACCGGCTGCTCGGCTACCGCGACGAGGAGCGCATCCCGCCCGGCGCCACCCTCGCCGCGCAGGACGTGTTCCGCGGTATCGGTGAAGCGGCCCGCGCCGTCATGGGTCTGCGGATCGCGCTCGACGGACCGCAGGACGAGTCCGACGACTCCCCCGCCACGACACGCTCGCGCGAGGAGTTCGACGCCGAGGACGTGTCCATAACGGCGGAGAAGCAGCAGGAGCCCGACGCGGAGGAGGCCGCGGAGCCCGCCGGCCTCCGGCGCCCCACCACCCGCGCCGCGTTCCAGGTGGCCGTCGGCTCGGCGCTGGCCATCGTCGGCGGCGAGTTCCTCTCCAGCCAGCGCTGGTACTGGGCCGTGCTGACCTGCTGGGTCGTCTTCCTCAACACGGCGTCCACCGGCGAGATCGTCGTCAAGGGCTACCGCCGGCTGCTGGGCACGGTGCTCGGTGTCGTCGCGGGTGTGGTGCTGGCCGGGGCGGTGGGCCACCACACCTGGCTGGCGTTCGCGCTGGTCCTGCTCTGCGTCTTCGCGATGTTCTTCACCGCGCCGCTGTCGTACGCGCTGATGTCGTTCTTCGTGACCGCGATGCTGGGCCTGCTGTACACACTTCTGAACACCTACAGCCTCGACGTGCTCGTGCTGCGCATCGAGGAGACGGCCCTCGGCGCGGCCTGCGGCATCATCGCGGCGCTCGTGGTGCTGCCCGTGCGGACGGACAGCCGCACCGACGAACTGCTCGGCACCGTCCTCGAACGGCTCGGGGAGGTCGTGGCGGGCGCCGTGGGGCAGCTCAGCGGCGGCCCCGCGGTCGACCTCCTGGACAAGGCCCGGGACCTGGACACCGCCCTCGACGACCTGCGGGCCTCCACCCAGCCGCTGACCCACCCGATCACGCCGCTGCGCGGGCGGCGCCAGACCGTCCGCTATCTGGTGGCGCTCCTCGAGACATCGGCCTACCACGCCCGGTCGCTGGCGGCGACGGCCGAACTCGTGCCGTACAGCAAGCACGTGGGCGCCGACCCGCGCCTGGGGCGGGCCGCCCGCCGCATCGCCCACAACATCGACGTGCTCGTCGCGCACGTGACCGAGACGGACACGACGGGCAGCATCGAATCGGGGGCGAGCATCGCCGCGATGCTGGAGACCGACGGCCTCGGCGTCCCGGCAGCGAACACCGTCACGTTCCGCGTCCTGCGCCATCTGCAACGCCTCGACGAGGGCATCACGGGTCTGGCCAGGCCGTTGGACGTGCCGGTGGGGCCGCTCAAGTAGCCGTGCGGGCGGCGGGGCCCGGGGCGGGGCCGGGGGCTACTGCCCGGCCCACCGCTCGATGGTCGCGGTGGCCGCGTCCCGCTCGCTCGCGGGGAGCGCCGAGATACGGGCGCCGTGGTTGGAGCCCGGCACGACGTACTTGTACGAGTCGCGCTTGCCGGGCGTGAACTGCTCGGCGCTCCACGGGTCGTTCTGCCCGTACACGAACAGCATCCGCCGCGACTTCGTCCGGACCCACTTGTCGACGCCCTTGACGACGGCGCCGTCGTAACCGGTGCGCATGCCGGCGGGCAGCACGGAGTTCGGCTGGTAGATGCCCGGGTAGTGGCGCACGCCCTTCAGGTTCTTGAACGCCAGGTCGGCCCAGCCGAGTTGGGCCGCGGCCTGCCGGTAGTAGGGGCCCGTCCCGTTGGCGCCGAGGGTGGAGTCCTCGTAGAGGGAGAGACCGTGGTCGAGCGACCACTGGTACAGCGCGTCGTCGGAGACGGCCTTGGCGTCGGGCACGGTGGGGCAGTCGTCGACCGTGCCGGACTGCCAGAAGTTCCACACCTGGTCCAGGACGGCGAACTCGTAGGCGCGGTCGGTGGTGCCCAGCGTGTTCGTGAACGTGTAGCCGGCGTCCTTCGCCGTCTTCTCGAACTTGGGCAGGAGGGCGTCACGCCGTACGAGCATCTCGCGCTGGACGGCGTCGAGGGCCTCGCGGCACTCCTTGGTGCCGACCGTCCGGAAGAACCGGTCGTACGTGCTGTCGTCCCTGTTGTCCGCGTCGTTCGGGGCGACGTAGGCGACGACGCCGTCGTAGTCCTGGGGGTAGAAGCGGTAGTGGTACGTGGCGGTCATGCCGCCCTTGCTGCCGCCGGTGGCGAGCCACTTGGAGGTCTTCTCGTACAGCGGTCTGACGGCCCGCACGACGGCGTGCTCGTCGGCGGCCTCCTGCTGGACGGTCATCTTCTTCCACGGCGTGGCGCCGGCCGGGACGGACGGGCCGAAGAACCGGTGCTCGACGCTGAGCTGGTTGGCGTCGAGGATCGTGGTGGGTTCGCGGGTGGCCGACGACAGGCCGTAACCGCCGGTGTAGAAGACGACCGGCTTCGCCGTCGACTTGTGCCAGAGCGTGAACCGCTGCTGGAAGGTGCCCGCGCGGGGCTTGTCGTGGTCGATCGGCTGCGTGATCGACAGGGAGTAGAGGGGGAACCCCTCCTTGTCGGTGACGCCGGTGACGGTGACGCCGGGTATCGCGCGCAGCTGGTCCTCGAAGGACGCGGGCGCGGTGGTCGCGGCGGTGGCCGGGGCCGCGGTGGCGGCCAGGGCTCCCGCCGTGAGGGCGGCGGACAACAGCAGCGTGGGCAGGGTGCGCAGACGCACAAGGGCCTCCCGGCTCGGTGGATCGGTGAGGTGGATCACCGATTTGGTGACCGAGACCTTAACCCGGGCCGCCTGCCGGTCAGTTGGGCTCCGCTTTCTTACTGTCCTGTTACTGTCCCGCCGCCCCGGATGCCGGGCCGCGACGACAAGAGCCGGGGCCCCCGCCTGTACGGCGGGGCCCCGGCTCTGCGTCGGACCGGTCAGAGCTGGCCGGACTCCGCGATCGTGATCTTGGCCGAGGTGGCGCCGCTGCGCGAACCGAGGGCCTCGATCTTCTTCACGAGCTCCAGGCTCGACTCGTCCGCGACCTCACCGAAGACGACGTGCTTGCCGTCGAGCCAGTCGGTGACGATGGTCGTGATGAAGAACTGCGAGCCGTTGGTGTTCGGGCCGGCGTTGGCCATGGACAGCAGGCCCGGCTTGGTGTGCTTGAGCTGGAAGTTCTCGTCGGCGAACTTCTCGCCGTAGATGCTCTTGCCACCCGTGCCGTTGCCGGCGGTGAAGTCACCGCCCTGGAGCATGAACTGCGGGATGACGCGGTGGAAGGACGAACCGGCGTAACCGAAGCCCTTCTCACCCGTGCACAGGGCGCGGAAGTTCTCCGCGGTCTTCGGGACGACGTCCTCGAAGAGGTTGAACGTGATCCGCCCGGCGGGCTCGTCGTTGATCGTGATGTCGAAGTAGGTCTTGATTGCCATACCGCAATCCTTGCATCACGACCCCCGGATCGCCGACTCGGCCCGGCCGCACGGCCGAGTCGGTACGTTACGTGACGACATCGGTACACATGGAGACGGAACTTATCCCGCCTCGTGCCGCCGCACGGCGAGCCGGTGCCACCCGCGACGCGGACATGAGAAGGCCCCGACGCCTCACAGGGGGGAGAGGAGGCGGCGGGGCCACAGACTCGAGCGGCCCGGGGGGGTGGGCGGCTTGAGCTGCTCTAGCTTGCTGGTGCCCGGGATCCGTCGGAGCATGCACGGCCCGTGCCGACTTTCTTTTCGCGCTTCTTTTCGCGGCCTTCCGCGACAGCCACCCGGGGGCGCGGAACACACGGCTCCGGTACGGGGAAGCGGGCCCGCCACAGGGGTCGAAGTCGGTTGATGATGGCCGAAACCCTTCGGTCGTGGGGCGGGTCGAAGCGGCCCAGGAGGGCTGAAGACCGCCGCGCCGGGCCGCTGCGGGGCCTGGTCGAGCCCCGGAGGGCCGTGATCTCCGGTTCGGGGCGGCCCTCCGGGGGGTTAGCATGCTCCGGCCAAGCGACGGCGAGTTCGCGACGAAGTCACCAGTGGGACGGACTGCCCGGCTTGTCCGGTCTTCTCGGCGCGCGGCATGACTAGCATGAACGCTCGTACGGTCCGGAAGATCGGCGTCCCCTTCGATGCCCGCTGACCGGATCCGCAGCCGGCCCGACCGGTCGGCTCGTCGCTTCCCGCACTCAAGGACCGAGGGACCCGCGGAATGTCAGTGCCTGCACCTCCCAGCCCGCACGCGACGGCCAGGACGGGGCGCTCCTCGCTCGGCGCCGCGCTCGCCGTGCTCGTGGTGGCGGCCGCCGCCGCGGGCGCCGCCGCGGCCCTCGCCCCGTCGGCGGCCCGCACCTGGGCGGTGTGGACGGCCACGACGGCGTGGGTGTGTCTGACCGTCGCCGTCGTGACGGGCACCGTCCTGCTCGGCCGCGCCCGGCGCACCGCCACCCGCGCCCAACGGGAACTGGCCCTGGCCCAGGGCCGGTTGACGCTCCAGGCGGCCGAGGCGGCGCAGCTGGTGAACGTGACGCTGCCCGGCGTCGTGCGGCAGCTGCGGGAGACGGCGAGCACCGGCCCGACGACGGCCCCGTCCGACCCCCAACTGCGCCGCCTCCTGGCGGAGTTCACGGCCGCTGTCGAGATGTCCGTACGGGAGGCCGTGCACGCCGCGGCCGAGCGTGACGCGGCCCGGGGTGAACTGGAGCGGGCCGGCGGGGAGTTGGAGCGCCTCACGGCTGAAACGTTTCCTGCCGCGGTGGCGCGGCTGCGGGAGGGCTCGTCCGCCGACACCGTCCTCGCCGAGCTCGACTGGCCGCAGAACCCCTTGCTGAGGGTGCCGGCCGAAGGGTTCCTGCGGGAACTGGCGCGGAGCGAGCGGCGCGCCGCCGCCGCCCAGGCCGCCTCGGCCAAGGCGCTCAGCCGGGTCCAGGCCAAGTCCGTGAGCATGCTGGCCGACCTGCGCGGTATGCAGGAGCGGCACGGCGAGGAGGTCTTCGGCGATCTGCTGCGCCTGGACCACGCGACGTCCCAGCTCGGCCTGATGACCGACCGGCTCGCCCTGCTGATGGGCGGCCGCTCCAGCCGCGCCTGGAACAAGCCGATCGTGATGGAGAGCGTGCTGCGCGGCGCCGTCGGCCGGATCGCCGCCTACCAGCGGGTGCGGCTGCACTGCGCCACGGACGCGGCGATCGCCGGGTTCGCGGCCGAGGGCGTGATGCACCTGCTGGCCGAGCTGATGGACAACGCGGCGAACTTCTCGCCCCCCATCGACGAGGTGCACGTCTACGTGGAGGAGCGCTCCGCGGGACTGGTGGTCACCATCGAGGACAGCGGCCTGAAGATGGCCACCGCGGCGATGCGCCGCGCGGAGCAGGCGGTGTCGGGTCAGGTCACCGACCTGGCGTCGCTCCAGGGCACCCGGCTCGGGCTCGCCGTCGTCGGCCGGCTCGCCGCGAAGTACCGCATCGACGTGAACTTCCGACCCTCCTCCCGCGGCGGCACCGGCGTCGTGGTCCTGCTGCCGCCCCAGCTCCTCGCCCAGCAGCGGGACATCGTGCAGCCCCTGGCCGTGCCCGCGCCGCGCCCCGCCCCGGCGGAGACGCACGAGCGCGCCGAGCACCCCGAGCACCCCGAGCACACCCAGCACACCGAGACCGGCGTGCCCCAGCCCGCCCAGCCCGCCGCCGCCACACCCAACGGGCTGCCGGTGCGTCCGCCGGGCCGCACCATGGCCGCCGCCGAGCAGGACCGTGAGCGGCCGGCCCCCGCACCCGCCCGGGCCGCGCAGCCCGGCCGGGACGCCGGCTCCCGCTTCGGCGCCTTCCACCGCGGCCGCAAGGCAAAGGACGGCGACCGGCCCGAGTAGGCCGCCGCGCACCACGAGGACCCCTCAACCCCCCGCTCGACACCGTGAGATTGGAGGCACGGGCGGTGCCCGGCAGAACCGGACGCAACTCCGCCCGACCCCACCATGCAGACCACTGACACCAGCCTGACCTGGCTCCTGGAGAGCCTGCTGGAGCGCACCCCCGGCACGCGCCACGCCCTCGTCCTCTCCCGGGACGGGCTGAAGCTCTGCTGGAGCGAGCATCTGACCCTCGACCAGGCCGACCAGCTCGCAGCGATCTGCTCCGGCATCCAGGCGCTCGCCCAGGGCGCGTCGGTGGAGTTCGGCGACGGGACCGGCGGCGTACGGCATTCCATGACCGAGTTCCACGGCGGGCTGCTGTTCATCGTGGACGCGGGCGAGGGCGCGCATCTGGCCGTCGTCGCGGACGAGGACGCCGACCCGGGCGTGGTCGGCCACCAGATGACGGAGCTGGTCGAGCAGATCGGGGAGCACCTGCGGGCCGAACCGCGCCAGTCACCCGTAGGGGGCGGCGCCTCGTGACGCGCCGGCCGGTGGACACCGGCGACCCGGACCGGCTCTACACGGTCACGGGGGGCCGCAGCCGTTCCGACGACACCTCGTTCGACCTGGTGACGCTGGTGGTCAGCGAGTGCGAGCCGGTCGCGGGGATGCAGTCCGAGCACGTACGGATCCTCGAACTGTGCCGGCAGCCCGCGGCCGTCGTGGAGATCGCCGCCGAGCTGAAGCTGCCGATCACCGTGGTGCGGATCCTGCTCGGTGATCTGCTGGCCGGCGGCAAGATCACCGCACGTCATCCGCGCGCGGCCGCCGCTGTCGCGGCGCTCCCCGATTCCGACCTTCTCAAGGAGGTGCTCCATGGGCTCCGCAACCTCTGAACTGCCCGCACGCACGCCACTGGGCGCCCTCGCCGACACCGGCCTGAAGATCGTCGTGGTCGGCGGGTTCGGGGTCGGCAAGACCACGCTCGTGCGCTCCGTCAGCGAGATCCGGCCGCTCAACACCGAAGAGGTGATGACGCAGGCCGGAGTGGGCGTCGACGAGACGACGGGCGTGGCGGCGAAGACCACCACCACGGTCGCCTTCGACTTCGGCCGCATCAGCCTCAACGACCGCATGGTGCTGTACTTGTTCGGCGCGCCGGGCCAGGAGCGGTTCTGGTTCCTGTGGGACCGGCTGTTCTCCGGGACGCTCGGGGCGGTCGTCCTCGTCGACACGCGCCGCATGGACGACTCCTGGTACGCGATCGACCGCCTGGAGCACCACGGCACCCCGTTCGTGGTGGCGGTCAACCGGTTCGACGACGAACCCGTGCGCCACTCCCTCGACGAGATCCGGCAGGCTCTCGCGCTGCCGGCGCACGTGCCGATGGTCGACTGCGACGCCCGCGTCCGCTCGTCGGGCAAGGACGTGCTGATCACCCTCGTGGACCACCTCTACGCACTGGCCATGGCCCAGGAGACGACACCGTGACCGAGCAGAGCCCGCTCCTCCCGACCAGTGCGACCGGCGGCGCGCCCGCCGGCTGCCCCGCGCACGCGGGCGCGGTCCCGCTCAGCGGCCTGGAGTACCAGCAGACGCCCTCGCAGCTGTACCGCTCGCTGCGCCGTGAGCACGGTCCGGTGGCGCCGGTGCTGCTCGACGGGGACATTCCGGCGTGGCTGGTCCTCGGGTACTCCGAGGTGAGTTACGTGACCGCGCACGACGAGCTGTTCGCGCGGGACTCGCGGCGCTGGAACCAGTGGGAGCACATCCCCGAGGACTGGCCGCTGCTGCCCTTCGTCGGCTATCAGCCCTCGGTGCTGTTCACGGAGGGCGCCGAGCACCAGCGGCGCGCCGGGGTGATCACGCACGCGCTGGAAGAGGTCGACCAGTTCGAGCTGGCCCGGGACTGCGGGCTCATCGCGGACCGGCTGATCTCCGGGTTCGCGGGCAGCGGTCAGGCCGAGCTGATGGACGCGTTCGCCCATCCGCTGGCGATGATCGCCGCGGTGCAGATGTGCGGGATGCCGCACTCGGGGACGGACACCCAGGATCTGGTCGACGACCTGAAGATCTCGCTGGACGCGGCGGAGGGCGACGACCCGGTGGCCGCGTACGTGCGCGTCGGCGAGCGAATCCAGAGGCTCGTCAAGGAGAAGCGGGAGCGGCCCGGCGCCGATGTCACCTCCCGGATGATCCAGGACCCGGCGGGGCTGACCGACGAGGAGATCGTGCAGGACCTGATCTCGGTGATCGCCGCGGCCCAGCAGCCGACGGCGAACTGGATCTGCAACACGCTGCGGCTGCTGCTGACGGACGAGCGGTTCGCGCTGAACGTGTCGGGCGGGCGGCTCAGTGTCGGCGAGGCGCTGAACGAGGTGCTGTGGCTGGACACGCCGACGCAGAACTTCATCGGCCGCTGGGCGGTGCGCGACACACAGCTGGGTGGCCGGCAGATCCGGGCGGGCGACTGCCTGGTGCTGGGGCTGGCGGCGGCGAACACGGACCCGCAGATCTGGCCGGAGTCCCACGTGGGCGCGGAGAACGCGGCGCATCTGTCGTTCAGCAACGGCGAGCACCGCTGCCCCTACCCCGCTCCCCTGCTGGCCGACGTGATCGCGCGGACGGCCGTGGAGACGCTGCTCGACCGGCTGCCCGACCTGGTCCTGGGGGTGGATCCGGCGGAGCTGACATGGCGGCCGTCGATCTGGATGCGGGGGCTGACAGCGATGCCGGTCGAGTTCACGCCGGTCGTGCAGTAGCGGCCCTTCGCGTGGCTGTGCACCCGCCGCGCGGGTGCACAGCCACGCTCTTCAGTAGTCGGAGTTCATGGCGGCCCGTACGTCCTTCAGGGTCGCATCGGCGATCGCCCCGGCCCGCTCGTTGCCCGCTCGCAGGAGGTCCCGGACCAGGCGGCGGTCCTGCGCGTAGGCCCTGCGGCGGGCACGGATCGGCGCGAAGCGTTCGTTGACGGCCTCGGTGACGCGGCGTTTGAGGGCGGCGGCGCCACCGGCGCCGATCTCCTCGGCCACCTGGCGCGGGTCGCCGTCCTCGCACAGGGCGGCGAGCAGTACGAGCGAGGAGACCTCGGGGCGGCCGGACGGGTCGTAGGTGATGTGACGCTCGGCGTCGGTCCTGGCGCCGCGGATGAGCCGGGCGGTCTCGTCGGGGCCGGCGGACAGGGCGACGGCGTTGCCGCGGCTCTTGCTCATCTTGGTGCCGTCGGTGCCGAGCAGCAGCGGCGCCGTGGAGAGCAGCGCCTCGGGCAGCGGGAAGACCGGGGCGCCGCGGCCGTACCGCTCGTTGAAGCGGCGCGCGACGGTGCGGGTGACCTCCAGGTGCGGCAGCTGGTCCTGGCCGACCGGCACGAGGTTCGCCTTGCAGAAGAGGATGTCGGCGGCCTGGTGCACGGGGTAGGTGAACATCAGGCCGCTGACGGCCGCCTGCCGGGAGTGGGCGATCTCGTCCTTCACGGTGGGGTTGCGGCCCAGTTCGGCCACGGAGACGAGGCTGAGGAACGGCAGCAGCAGCTGGTTCAGGGCGGGCACGGCGCTGTGCGCGAAGACCGTGGCGCGGCCCGGGTCGATGCCGACCGCCAGGTGGTCGAGGACGAGCTCCTCGACATGTTCCGTGAGGTGCTCGGCGACGTCGCGGTCGGTCAGCACCTGGTAGTCGGCGATGAGGACGAACGTCTCGACGCCGAGGTCCTGGAGTCTGACGCGGTTGTGCAGGGTGCCGAAGTAGTGCCCGAGATGGAGGCGGCCGGTGGGCCGGTCGCCGGTGAGGACCCGGAACCGGTTGGGTTCCTCGCGGATCAGCTGCTCCAGCTCGGCGCCGCGGGCCGGCGCGGCGGTGGCGTCGAGGGTGTCGGTGGTGCTCATGGTCTCTCCCGGTGGTCGTGGGCGCCCTCGGGACGGCAGACTTCCAGGGAGAAAAGAAGAAGGGCCGTCCGGGGACGGCCCATTGGTTCGTGCGTGGCTGTGGCCGCCTCTAAGCGAGGCGCCACCAGGTCAGGCACGAGAAGCGATGCATACGGCGAGCCTAACACCCGCCGGCCCGCCGGCTCAGGGTGCCAGCGGCGTGAACCGCACGGGCAGCGACTGCGGGCCGCGGGTGAACACGCCCTCCTCGACCGGGTCGAACCCGTCGGCGAGCCGGACGTCCGGCATGGCGTCGAGCAGCTGGTTCACCCCGGTCTCCACCTCCGCCTTGGCGAGCAGCGCGCCGACGCAGAAGTGCCGGCCGAGGGCGAAGGCGAGGTGGTCGGCTGCGGCCGAGAACGCGGTCGTGGCCGTCAGGTCCTCGCGGAAGAGGTCGAAGCGGTCGGGGTCCTTGTAGCGGTTCTCGTCGCGGTTGGCGGCGCCGATGAGGCAGGTGACGGTGGCTCCGGCGGGGATCGTGCCGCCGCTGACCTCCACGTCGACCGCCGACTGACGCATGATCATGTGGACGGGCGGGGTGTATCGGAGGGTCTCGGCGAAGGCCCGCGGGATGAGCGAGCGGTCCTCTCGGACGGCGGCCAACTGCTCGGGGTTGACGAGGAGGTTGGCGAAGATGCTGGCGATCGCCTTGTCGGTGGTCTCGCCGCCCGCGGCGAGCAGCAGGCTGCAGAACGCCTTGATGTCCTCGTCGCTCATCCGCACACCGTCGACCTCGGCGGCGCACAGCGTGGACAGCAGGTCGTCGCCGAGGTTCTCGCGGCGCGCCTGGATGATCGGGATCATGTACTCGGAGAACTCGACGCGGGTCCGCTCCCCCGCCGCCGCGACCTCCGGGTCGCCCGCCAGGTTGCCGAGGAAGGCGATGACGGCGGTGTACCAGCCGTGGAAGCGGGCGTGGTCGGCCTTGTCGAGGCCGAGCATGTCGGCGATGACGTTGACCGGGAAGCGGGTGGCGTAGTCGCCGACGATGTCGGCGGCGCCGGTGGTGCGGAACTGGTCTATCAGAGCGCGGGAGTTGCTCTCGATGACCGGCAGGAACTTCTCCTGGAGGTCGCTGCCGCGGAAGGCCGGGGCGACCAGCGCGCGGCGTACCGAGTGCTCCCGGCCGCTGAGTTGGAGGATCGTCTTGCCGTGGACGGGTTCCAGCTGCCAGTCGTAGTTGTCGGTGGTGAACTGCGACTGTTTGTCCTTGAAGACGCGTTCCACGTCGGCGTACCGCGAGACGATCCAGCTCTTGGTCGCCTCGTGCCAGAAGAGGGGCGCGGACTCACGCATCGTGCGGTACGCGGGGTAGGGGTTCTCGGCGAACTCCGGCGAGAGGATGTCGGGGACCTGCGCGGTGGACATGGAGCTCCCTGAGTGGGTGACGGACGATCCGCCCTCCAGGCTATTGATCACCCGTCACCCGGAACAGCCCCCACCGCGCCGACAGTTGAGAACTGCACTAACGGCGTGGCCGGAAATCGCCGGTCGGCGCGGCTGGTGTCAGCCGTTGGGCAGGATCACGGCGCGTCCGTTGATCTTGCCGTCGTGCAGTCGCTCGTACGCGAGGGGCGCGTCGTCGAGCGAGTACGTCTCGGTGTGCACGGAGACGGCGCCGGCCCGGGCGAGGTCGAGGACCTCGATGAGCTCGCCGCGGCTGCCCCAGTACGGTGCGGTGACGCTGACCTCGAAGTTCGTCACTCCGAAGCCGACGGGCAGCGTGCCGCCGCCGATGCCGACGATGGTGACCTCGCCCTCGATGGCGGCGACGGCGCCCGCGGTCTCGACGGTGGGCTGGACGCCGACGAAGTCGAAGACGGCCTCGGCGCCGCGCCCGCCGGTCAGCTCACGGACCTTCCCTGCGGCCTCGGCGTTCGACAGGATCGCCTCGTGCGCGCCGACGGTGCGGGCGAGGGCGAGCTTGTCCTCGGAGACGTCCAGGGCGATGACGCGGGCCGCGGTCATGGCGCGCAGCAGCTGGATGGCGACGTGGCCGAGGCCGCCGGTGCCGATGACGACGGCGGTCGAGCCGGGGACGAGCTTGGGCAGCGAGCGCTTGATCGCGTGGTACGGGGTGAGGCCGGCGTCGGTGAGCGGGACGGTGGCGACCGGGTCGAGCCCGTTGATCGGCACGAGGTGGCGCGAGTCGTCGACAATCATGTACTCGGCCATGGAGCCGGGGGCGCCGAGGCCGGGCGGGCGGATGCCGAGCTCGTCGGCGCGCAGGCAGTAGTTCTCCTTGCCGTGCGCGCAGTTGGCGCAGGTGCCGCAGCCCCAGGGCCCGTAGACGGCGACGGAGTCACCCTCCTCCAGGCCGCTCACGCCCGCGCCGAGGCCGGCGACCGTGCCGACGCCCTCGTGGCCGAGGGTCAGCGGCAGCTCGTACGGGAAGTTCTCCGCGGGCCAGCTCATGACCGCGATGTCGGAGTGGCAGACGCCGGCGGCGGTGACCTTGAGGAGGACCTGCCCGGGCCCGGGCTCCGGATCGGGGACGGTGACGACCTCGGGCGCTGCTCCGACGGTCCGGTACTGAAGTGCCTTCATGGCTCGACTCCTTCGTCGCTCTCACAAGCCCCCGCGATCCCAGCGTAACGCGCTCGCGTCCCAATGGGACACATGTCCCGCCGAGACTCGCGTCTCATGGGGACTTGTCGTCGTGGAGTGGTTCGACCGGGCGCCCGGCGCGCACGACCAGGCGCAACAGCGAGCGTGCGGCCTGCGGGGAGGAGACGTGTGTGGGCGTCCGGGGAGGGACGGAAACCTCCGGCAGCGGGGGCGAGCGCCTTGGACGGGACGACAGGCCCTGCCGCGGAGCGGGTCCGGCGGCGGGAGAACGGCACGGATCGAGGACTGTCGGAGCGGCTACCGCCGACGCCCGCCTCGCCCTGCCGCGGGCACACTGCCCGGAGAATGAGAAGGACCCCGACCGTACGGGGGAGAACGGTCGGGGCCTTCGTTCAAAGTTTAACAGCCAACCAACCGTGCTTCGCACACATCCTCGCCCGCGGCCGCGTGAGGTCGGACACGACGCACGGGGGACGCGGCGCAAGCCCACACGGACGGCCTGATTCCGGTCGCCCCACCGAACGGTTCCGGCCGTCCGCGGCGCCCCTGTGCGGCCACCGCGCCGCCCCGGCCACCTCCCCGAGCTGAGCCGACGCGGCGCGGGATCGAACACGTGCGAAAAGCACCGGCCAGATACCCCGTCCGCCAGAAGTGGCCGGTCTTGCCGTGGACCCGGTAGATGCCTGGGGCATCCAATGGTCGAGGAGCGCGGAACGACCAGCTCCGCGCGCACGGACAAGCACTGCGAGGCGATCCGATCCATGACGCAATCGACGACGGAACCGGCCCGCCAGGACCACACCCCCGACCCGCCCGCCGCCCCGTCCGCCCGGGCCGGGGTCTCCTTCCCCCAGGACCGCGGCTGCCCCTACCAGCCGCCCACCGGCTACACACCGCTGCGCGAGGCGGGCCCGCTCGGCCGCGTCACGCTCTACGACGGCCGCACGGTCCGGGTCGTCACCGGGCACACCCTCGCCCGTGAGCTGCTCGCCGACCCGCGGCTCTCCAGCGACCGGGACCGGCCCGGCTTCCCGGCGACGACCGAGCGGCTCGCCCAGATGCGCTCGCGGCGCGTGGCGCTGCTCGGTGTGGACGATCCCGAGCACAACACCCAGCGCCGCATGCTGATCCCGAGCTTCTCCCTGAAGCGGATCGCCGCGCTGCGCCCGCGGATCCAGGAGACCGTGGACCGGCTGCTCGACGCGGTGGAGCGGCAGGGGCCGCCGGCCGAGCTCGTCGGGGCGTTCGCGCTGCCGGTGCCGTCCATGGTGATCTGCGCGCTGCTGGGCGTGCCCTACGCCGACCACGAGTTCTTCGAGGAGCGCTCGCGGCGGCTGCTGCGCGGGCCCGGCGTCCGTGACGTGGAGCGGGCCAGGACCGAACTGGAGACGTACCTCGGCGAGCTGATCGACCGCAAGCGGCGCGATCCGGGCGAGGGCCTGCTGGACGAGCTGATCCACCGCGGGTCGGGGGACGGGCCGCCCGACCGTGACCAGCTGATCGCGTTCGCGGTGATCCTGCTGGTCGCCGGGCACGAGACGACGGCGAACATGATCTCGCTCGGTACGTTCACACTGCTGCGCCATCCCGAACAGCTCGCCGCGCTACGGTCCGGGCGGACCACGACGGCCGTGGTCGTGGAGGAGCTGCTCCGCTACCTGTCGATCGCGGACGGGCTGCTGCGCGTGGCGACCGAGGACCTGGAGGTGGCCGGGGAGACGATCCGGGCCGGTGAGGGCGTGGTCTTCTCGACCTCGGTGATCAACCGGGACGCGGTGGCGTTCGCGGCGCCGGACGCTCTCGACTGGGACCGCTCGGCACGCCATCACCTCGCGTTCGGCTTCGGCATCCACCAGTGCCTGGGACAGAACCTGGCCCGCGCCGAACTGGAGATCGCATTGCACACCCTCTTCGCCCGGCTGCCGGGGCTCAGGCTGGCCGCCCCCGCCGAGGAGATCCCCTTCAAACCGGGCGACACGATCCAGGGCATGCTCGAACTGCCCGTGGCGTGGTGAGCGCCGTGCGGATCGAGATCGACAAGGAGCGCTGCGTGGGCGCCGGCATGTGCGCGCTGACGGCGCCCGACGTGTTCACGCAGGACGACGACGGATTCAGCGAAGTGCTCCCCGGCGCCACCGAGCGGGCCGGGGAGCACCCGATGGTGAAGGAGGCGGTACGGGCCTGCCCGGTGGGGGCGGTGACACTCACCGGACCGTGACCGCCCCGCGTTCACCTGTGCGGCACCACGGTCACCGGGCAGGGGGCGTGGTGCAGTACGGCGTGGGCGACCGAGCCGATCCGGGCGCCCACGGCGGTGCGGCGGGCGCGCCGCCCGACGACCAGGAGCTGCGCCCGGGGTGCCACCGAGAGCAGCACCTGGCCCGCGCTGCCGATCTCCACGTGCTCGGTGACGGGCACGTCGGGGAAGCGCTCGCGCCAGGGGGCCAGGGCCTCGCCGAGCGCCTTCCTCTCGTACGGTTCCATGCCGCCGGACTCGTCGAGCAGCTCCAGCGAGGCGGGGCTGTACGCGAACACCGGCGGCAGGCTCCAGGCGCGTACCGCGCGCACGCTCGCGCCGCGGGCCGCCGCCGTGCGGAAGGCGAACTCCATGGCGGCGGCGCTGTCCAGCGGGTCGCCCTCCTGCCCGACGACCACCTCGCGTCCGGCCGCCTCCGCGGCCGCCCGGTCGTCCGCGCGGACCAGCACCACGGGCCGCTCGGCGCGGGCGATGACCTGCTGGCCGACCGAGCCGAGCAGGAAACCGAGGAGCCGACCCTGGCCCCGTGCCCCCAGGGCCAGCAGCTCCGCGTCCCGGGCGACGGCGAGCAGCGCCTCGGCGGCGTCCTTCTCGTCCAGGACGTCGGTGGTGGTCGCGAGTCCGGGGTGCCGGTCGGCGATCTCCTGCTCGGTCTCGGCCAGGAGGTCACGGGCCCACCGGGCCTGCACGTCCTCGTCGGCGGCGAGGGCCGGCGTCTGCGGTGCGGGCGTCCCCACGTGCACCAGGCGCAGCGGCACCTCGCGCCGCACCGCCTCCCGCGCCGCCCAGGCGGCCGCTGCCGCGCTCTCGGGTGATCCGTCCACTCCCGCGGTGATCGGCCGGCTCATGGGGCCTCCTCCTGGTCTGTCACTACGTCGCCCTCATGCCCTCGCAGGGCACGCCGACGATCTTGCCTCACCTCGCCGGTTGTCCACTGGTGACCTTCGCACGCTTCTGCGGGCGCAGGAAGCGGGGCCAGCCTCCCGGCGGGCGCTCCCCCACGCCCAGAGTACGCAGCCTGGCGAGGACGGCCGGGTCCTGCGCGTCGAGCCAGTCGACGAACTGCCGGAAGGAGACGAGCCGTACGTCTTTCTTGTCGGCGACCCGCTTGAGGGTCTCCTCGACGGCGTCCATGTAGATGCCGCCGTTCCACTCCTCGAAGTGGTTCCCGATGAAGAACGGGGCCCGGTTCGTCTCGTAGGCGCGCCGGAACCCGGCGAGGTAGGACTGCGTGGCCTGGGTGCGCCAGCCCGGGTAGTTGGAGGACGGTGCCCGCGTCGAGTTCCTCGACTGGTTGGCGAGGATGTTGTAGTCCATCGACAGGACCTCGAAGCGGTGGCCGGGGAACGGGATGCTCTGCAGCGGCAGGTCCCATACGCCCTGCTTCTTGTCGGGCCAGCGCTGCAGGCCGCCGGGGGACGACGCGTCGTAGCGCCAGCCCAGCTCCCGGGCGACCGGCAGCAGGTTCTCCTGGCCGAGCAGGCAGGGCGTACGGCCGCCGATGAGCTCCTTGTCGTAGTCGAAGGGCAGCGACGGGTGCTCGTGCCAGCCGGTGTTGGTGCGCCAGGTCTTGACGAACGCCTGGGCCTGCTCGATCTCGCTGCGCCAGTGCGCCGCGCTCCAGTTGGCGACGGAGCCGGGGCCGCCGCAGAAGTGCCCGTTGAAGTGCGTGCCGATCTCGTGGCCCGCCAGCCAGGCCTGGTGGACGTGGTTCAGGGTCTCCTTGACGTGCCCGTCGCTGAGGTAGCCGATGTCGGAGGCGCCGACGGGGTTGTTCGGCGGGTTGTACAGGCGCTTCTTCGACTCGGGCAGGAGGTAGACGCCCGAGAGGAAGAAGGTCATGTGGGCGTTGTGCTCGCGGGCCAGTTCCAGGAACCGCGGGAACAGACCGTTGCCGACCTCGCCCGCGCCGTCCCAGGAGAAGACGACGAACTGCGGTGGCCGCTCGCCCGCTTCGAGCGGGACGGCCGCGGCCGGCTGGCGGGGCTGCGCGCCGGTGTACGCGGTCGAGCCGTCGCCGATCAGCAGGGGCGCGGCCTTCTTCGGCGGGCCCGCGGGCTGTTCCGGACGGCGCCCCGGGCCGGCCGGCGGCAGCTCGCCCTCCGCGCCGCTGCCGCAGCCCGTGAGTGTCGTGGCCGCGGCGCCCAGGCCGATGCCGAGCCCCAGGCGCGCCGCGCCTCTGCGGCTGATTCCACTCATGCGCATCCTCGTCCGCGCCGGGTCAGGGCGCGTTGTGTGTCCCCCCTCACGGACACCGACCTCCGCACCGTAAATCCGACAAACGGATAAACAGCCCATTTGGTACGGCGTGCCGTACGAAAGGACGGGCCGAGGGGCGGGGGCCACACCGGCTTCATCAGGCGCTCACCCCGGATGTGCGCAGCGGCGTTCCCCGCGGCGGCCCGGCGATCTGCGCTCGGCGGCAACGCAGCGCGCCACGACCCGACGAACGAGCCCGGCATCACCGATCCGGCGGGCCTGCCGCGCTGACCCGGCCCGGACCCGGGGGAGGTCAGTCCTCGCCGACGACCTTCCCCGGGTTGAACAGGTCCAGCGGGTCGAGTGTCCGCTTCACCGCGCGCTGCATCGAGCAGACGGCCGGACCCAGTTCGGCGCGCATGCCGCCGCGCTTGAGCAGGCCGACGCCGTGCTCGCCGGTGACGGTGCCGCCCGCGGCGATCGCGGCCTGGAGCAGCTCCTCGAAGGCGGCCTGCGCGGCGACACGGGCCGCCTCGTCGCCGGGCGGGGTGATCAGCAGCGGGTGCAGGTTGCCGTCCCCGGCGTGCGCGATGGTGGCGATGCGCACCCCGTGCCGGTGGCCGATCTCCTCGATGGTGGCGAGCATCTCGGGCACGGCCGAACGCGGCACGCAGAGATCCTCGGTGAGGACGGGGCCGAGCCGCTCCAGCGCGGGATAGGCGAGGCGTCGTACGTCGAAGAGCGCCTCGGCCTCGACGGCGTCGGTGGACTGCTCGGCCCAGAGCGCCCCGGCCTCCTGGAAGGCGGCGGTCACCGCGTCGGCCTCGACGGCGCCCGCGTCGCCCGCCGCGTCGACCCGGGCCAGCAGCATCGCCTCGGCGCCCGGCTCGATGCCCAGGTGCTTCCACTCCTCGACGGCCTCCATGCAGGCGCGGTCGAGGAGTTCGAGGGCGGCGGGCGCGAGGCCGCGACGGGTGACGAGGGCGACCGCGGCGCCGGCGGCGACCAGGCTGTCGAAGGCGCCGACGACCGTGCGCGGTTCGGCGACGGGGGCGGGCCGCAGCCGCAGCGTGATCTCCGTGATGACACCGAAGGTGCCCTCGGAGCCGACGAACAGGCTCGTCAGGTCGTAGCCGCTGACGCCCTTGGTGGTGCGCCGGCCGAGCCGGACCCGGCTGCCGTACTCACCGGCCGGGCCGCCCATGACGACTTCGAGGCCGAGGACGTAGTCGCGGGTGACACCGTACTTGAGGCAGCACAGGCCGCCCGCGTTCGTCGACACGTTCCCGCCGATCGTGGACCAGGGGGCGCTGGCCGGGTCCGGCGGGTACCACAGGCCGTGCTCGGCGACGGCGGCCTTCAGGTCGTTGTTGACGACGCCCGGCTGGACGACGGCGAGCAGGTTCTCGGGGTCGATCTCCAGGACGCGGTTCATCCGGGAGACGTCGAGGACGACGCAGCCGTCGACCGCGTTGGCGCCGCCCGACAGACCGGTGCCCGCGCCGCGCGTGACGACGGGTATCCGGCGCGCCGCGCAGGCCCGCACCACCGCCTGCACCTCCTCGGCGGAGCCGGCCCTGACCGCCGCGAGCGGGCGGCCCACGGGCGCCCACTCGGCGTCGTCGCGGCCGAGCGAGGCGAGTACGTCCGCATCGGTGACCAGGGTGCTCCCCGGCAGCGCGTCGGCCAGTTCGCGCACCTTGTCTGCTGTGTCCGCCGTGGTTCCTGCCGTGTTGATGTCGTGCCTCCAGAGCATGTGCGGGTGACCGGCTGGTTCGCGGGGTCACTGCCGGACACCATGATGGAGCGACATCGACGGGCGGGAAGCGGGGGCCCTGTCCCGCCTCAGGCCGGGAGCGTGAGGACCGCCTTCACGCGTTTGCCGACCGGCACCCGTTCGACGGTGACCTCGGCGAGCATGTCCACGATCTCCAGGCCGTGGCCGCCGATCCGGCCCGGGTCCCGGGGGTAGCGGCGCGGCACGGCGGCGCTGCTGTCGTAGACGGCGACCGTGATCTGGCCCACGGTCCCTTCGAGCTCCAGGACGTACGGGCCGCGGCTGTGCCGGTCCGCGTTGGTGACCAGCTCACTGACGACGAGGAGCACGTCTCCCGCGGCCTTGCGGTCGACGTCGACGCACCACTCCTGGGTCAGCTGCGCCAGAAACGTCTCCGCGAAGGTACGGGCCCGCGCTATGCAGCCCGGTTCGCCGGAATATTGCGTCATCCGCCGCAGCGGCTCGACAGGCGTGTCGAAGCCAATTGGGATCACTGCCCCGTCCACATGCTCGATCATTCGCGTCTCTTTCGATCGGGCCCGTGATGGTCAGGCCCCCGCAGGCATGCTGATACCCCGAGTCGGGCGAGGCAGTCCTACGGGATCGTGGTGTGACTGTCACACGGTGCGGTCGTTTGAAGGACGAAGCCCATCACGCCCTTCGACGCGGGAGATCCGCCCATGCCGACCCTTCGCCGTGGCCGACCGGCCCAGCGCACCCGGATAGCCGCCGAGCGGGCCGAGGCCGCCCTGGTCGACCAGTACACCGCGCTCGTCCGCCTCGCCTACCTGACACTTCCCGCCGCCCTGTCCCGGCACCGCAGGGTGCTCATGGCGCACGCGGCGGCCCAGCGCGCCCTGCCCGGCGCGCGGCCGGTCCGCGTGCCGGGCCCCCGGGCCGCGGGCGCCGGGCCGGGCGACGCGGAGGACGCCCTGCGGGTGCGGGTGCTGCGGTCCGCCCTGGCCGGGGCGCACCGCCCGGCCGGCTGGCCCGCGGTGCTGCCGCCGCCCCGGGCGCTGCTGCCGCGGCTGCCCGTGGTGTGGGGGCTGCGGATGTTCCCGCGGGCCGGCGGCGCCGAGGAGATCGCCCTCGGACAGGCGCTGGCCGGGGCGTCGGCGCCGGCCAGGGCCGCGTTCGTGCTCCGCCGGGTCGACGGGTTCTCCGCCGGCCGCGCGGCGGCTCTGCTGGGCGCAGCCGGGGTGACGGACCCCGGCGACGTCGTCCGGGAGGCCGCGGGTCTCGACGCCGGGGCGGGCGCCGCCGCCGAGGCTCTGCTGCGCTCCCAGGAGTTCGACGCCTGCTCGGTGCAGACGCGGCCCACGGACCTGATCCGGCGCTCGCGCCGCAGGCGGTTCGCCTGGGCGCTGGGCGCGCTCGCCCTGATCACGGCGGTCGTGCTCACCACGCCCGGCGGCGACTCCGCCGGCCACCCGGCTCCCCGCGCGACCGCGGCCCGGGCGGGCGCCCTGGACGCCGGCCGGTTGGCGCGCGCGGCGGCGGACGAGTGGGCGGACACCTCCCGGGTCGACTTCACGGTCTGGCCCGCACGGGGCGGCCGCACCGGCGACGAGGCGTTGCTGGCGCGGGCCCTGGATTCCTGGGCGGCGTCCTCGGGCGCCGTCGCGGTGACGAGGACGCCCGGTACTCCGGCGGACGCGCCGCCCCGCACGCCCCAGCTGCTGTTCGCCGGGGACGTCGACGGGCACGGCGTGGTGCTGCTCCACGACGGTGACCGGCTGGCCCGGTACGCCGACCCCGTCGGCGACGGGCGCGCCACACTCGATCTGGCCCGCGTGGACGACGCCGATGTGACGACCGCGGCCGCGGTCGTGCTCTCCCGTGCCGACGGCGCCGCCCGCTACCTCACCGCCCCATGGGTCACCGAGGTCACCCGGCGTGATCTGCTGCGGCCCGACACCCCCGCGAAGCCCGTGCACCTCTCCGGGGACGGGCTGACCGACGCCGTGCCGGTCGCTCCGGCGGGGGGCTGCGCCCGGCGGCCGGTGCTGCAACTGCGTTCCTCCGCGCGCATCGTGGAGCACCATGCGTTCCTGGTCGCGGATCTCGGCGGGCTCTCGCCGGCGCATCTCACGTACACGCCGCTGCCAGGACACGGCACGCCCCCGCCGCGTCAGCCGCGTGAGGCGACGGGCGGCCGGGCCCTGCTGGCGTGGGCGCGGACCGCCTGTGGGCTCACACCCTGGCGGGGCGGCGCGGTGCGCGCCGTGAACGCGTGGGACTTCGCCGAGCAGGAGCTGCCGGAGGACGGCGGCCACGCGGTGTGGTCGTGCGCCCGCGCCTCGACCTGGCGCGGCCCCGGTGACGTGGCCCTGCTGCTGCGCGCGCCCGCCTCGTCGGCCGCCGCGCCCGCCCGGGTCGTCGGGCGGGCGCGGTCCACGGCCGCCTGCAGCCGGTTCGGGCAGCACGTGGTGGCTTCCGCCCGGTGGGAGTCCCCGAAGGGGCACTGGTATCTCGTGGCGGCGGGCAGCCGTGCGGTCGCCCGGATCACGGTGAGCGGCGCGGTGGACACCGCACGCGACGGCCGGGTGCTGGCCGTGCGGGCGCCCGAGCGGGGCGCGGCTCGGGTGACGGCGCGGCTGGACAACGGGGAGCGGCTGCCGGAGGTCGGTTCCTGAGCGGCGCCGCCCGGACCGAGGAGAAGCACGACAAGCAGGTCGAGCCAGGACAAGCGCTGGGCCCCCGTCCGTGTGGACGGGGGCCCAGTGTGGGGGTCCGTCGGCTCACCGCGCTGCCCGGGCGCCGGCCGACACCCGGTCAGCCAGGTACGTCACCATCCCCGGCGACCACCAGGAACGCGTCCGAATCCAGGTCCATCACTACCTTCGCGGACCGTCCCTGAGCTCGCAGCCGCGCGGCGTACTCCTCCGCCGGCCAGGATCCACGGGGCGCCCCCGCCGGAAATCGCCGCAACACCTTTGTCTGCATATCGCCGACACCTCCACACCGTCCGCACCGCACGGACGGTTCGCACCCGGTGACCGTCCGTTGTCCCTTGTGCTGCGCTTGCCCGCATCCGGAGAGACCATGCACGGGACACCGTGTCGGCCCGGGACTCATGCATCCGCGCAGGTCCCGGAGGAGGAAAGGAGTGAGGTGCCGCTGGGTGCGGTCAGCCGGTCCCTGTTCCCTCACCTCTGCCGGGAGTACTTCTGTGCGTGTCCGTGTCGTTCTGTTCACCGCCGACCTGCGGGTCCATGATCATCCGCCGCTGCGGGCCGCCCTGAACGCCTCCGACGCGGTGGTGCCGCTCTTCGTCCGGGACACGGGGATCGCCGCGACCGGGTACCCGGCGCCGAACCGGGAGGCCTTCCTCGCCGACTGCCTGCGGGACCTCGACGCGGGGCTGCGGCGGCGCGGCGGGCGGCTCGTGGTCCGGTACGGGGACGTGGCGGAGGAGGTCGCGAAGGTGGTGACCGAGACGGACGCGTGCGCGGTGCATCTGGCGGGCGACGTCAGCGCCTACGCCCGGCGGCGGGAGGACCGGCTGCGGAGCGCGCTGCACGGCATCGGCTGCGAGGTGATCGTCCACGACGCGGTGGTGACCTGTGTGCCGCCGGGCGCGGTCACCCCGGCGGCCAGGGACCACTTCGCCGTGTTCACGCCGTACCACCGGCAGTGGGAGCGGCAGCCCACGCGGGCCGTGCACCGGGCGCCGCGCGCCGTCACCGTGCCGGACGGCGTCGGCTCGGAGCCGCTGCCCGGGCGCGACGCCGTCCCCGGTGTGTCGCCGGGTCTCGCCGAGGGTGGCGAGCGGGCGGGCCGGGCGCGCCTGGCCGCCTGGCTGCGCTCGGGGATCGCCGCGTACGAGGACCGGCACGACGACATGGCGGGCGACGCGACCTCGCGGCTCTCCCCCGATCTGCACTTCGGGACGGTCAGCCCGGTCGAGGCGGTCCACCGGGCGCGGGCGGCAGGCGGCCCCGGCGCGGAGGCGTTCGTACGGCAGCTGGCGTGGCGGGACTTCCACCACCAGGTGCTGGCCGCCTGCCCGGCCGCCGCGCACGACGACTACCGCACCCGGCACGACCGGTGGCGCGGGGAGCGGTCGGCGCGCCGGGAGATCGAGGCGTGGCGGCAGGGGCGTACCGGATTCCCGGTGATCGACGCGGCCATGCGGCAACTGCGCCACGAGGGGTGGATGCACAACCGGGCCCGGCTGCTGACGGCGAGTTTCCTCGCCAAGACGCTGTACGTCGACTGGCGGATCGGCGCCCGGCACTTCCTGGACCTGCTCGTGGACGGGGACATCGCCAACAATCAGATGAACTGGCAGTGGATGGCGGGCACCGGCACCGACAGCCGGCCCAACCGGGTGCTGAATCCGGTGACGCAGGGCAAGCGCTACGACCCGGACGGGGCGTACGTACGCCGCTGGGTGCCGGAGCTGGCGGGGCTGTCCGGACGCGCGGTGCACGAGCCGTGGAAGCTGACGGGCAAGGACCGGGCCGCGTACGACTATCCGGAGCCGCTGCTCGAACTGGCCGACGGGCTGGCCCGGTTCAGACGGGCGCGGGACGTTCGGTGAGTTCGGGGTAGAGCCGTTCGATGCTGGTCAGCGCCTGCGGCAGCGTCGCCGGGCGCAGCGCGCCGCGGACCGTGCGCCCCGCCCAGCCCGGCCCGCCGAGCAGCACGGCGGGGCCGCCCCGGGCGCCGCGCACACCCCATCGGGTGTCGGTGAGGTGCCGGGCCAGCGGCATGGAGGCGGTCGACCGGGCCTGCGCCCACAGCACGACGACGCGCGGGCCCGTCCGGCGTACGGCCGCCGCGACCGCCTCGACGGGCACGGCCGCCCCGAACATGCGCTGCGGCAGGCCGAGTTCGTCGAGGGCGGCGCTGAGCGCCTCCAGGGGCAGCGAGTGCTGTTCGGCTGGTACACAGGCCAGGACGAGCGGCGGTACGGCCGTGGGGCCGTGCGCGGTGGCGCCACGGTGCAGGGTGCGCGAGACCTGGCAGGACAGCAGGTGTTCGACCTCGACGTAGCGGTCGCCCGCCTCCTCCCACTTGCGGCCGATCGCGTGCAGCGTCGGCGCCATCACGTCCTGCCAGGCGGCGACCAGGCCGTGCCGCGCCACCGCCCGGGCCAGCAGCTCCGCCACGGCGGCCGCGTCGAGGCGGGTGGCGGCGCGCGCCAGGCCGCGGCGCTCCCGTTCCAGCGCTGCCTCCGAGGGTCTCGCCGGTGCGCGGCGCGGGCCCGGGACGACGGCGGTACGGCCGCTGTCCTGGCGTTTGCCGGCCAGCCGCGCGGCCTCGGCGGGCGGCAGGCCCGTGGCCGTGAGACGGCACATCTCCTCGACGACCGAGACGTCCTGCGGGGACCAGCGCCGGTGGTGGCCCTCGGCCCGCTCGGCGGGGCCGAGGCCGTAGCGCCGGTCCCAGGTGCGCAGGGTCGTCGGTGAGACCCCCAGCCGCCGGGCGAGGGCGCCGGTGGTGACCCCGGGTTCCGTCGTCGGCGCGTCGCGCCCGTCCCGCTTCTCGCTCATCGGCTCACGATACGACGCACAAACGACGCGAGTTGCCGTTCGACCGCGTCTGTTTCCAGGATGACCGGTCCATGGACGGGGAGGCGTCCCGGCCGTCCGGTTCCCGTCCGGAAAAGGTCAAGTCCGGGGACGTCGCGAGGGGTTGACACACCGTTGATGAGCGCTGGGGTTCGGCCGGACACAGGCACCGCGTCCAGGTCGTCCGGGCCGGCGGCCGGGGCGGACCCGGCGCACCTGGCCGACCTGTACCTGCGGTGGGGTCCCCTGGTGTTCCAACTCGCCCGGCGGGCGCTGGGGAACAGCCGGGACGCGGAGGACGTCACGCAGCAGGTGTTCCTCGCCGCATGGCGCGGGCGAGCCGGGTACCGGCCCGAACGCGGCTCGGTGGCGGCCTGGCTGACGGGGATCGCCCGGCACCACATCGCGGACGCGCTGGCCTCGCGCACCCGGCGGGCGGAGCTGCTGGAGGGGTTGGCCGCCAGACGTACGGTGGCGGTGGAGGAGACGGAGGCGGCGCTCGACCGGGTGCTGGTCTCCCAGGAACTGGCACGGCTGCCGGTGCCGCAGCGCACGGTCCTGTGGCTCGCCTTCTACGAGGATCTGACCCAGCCGCAGATCGCGGACCGCACGGGTTGGCCGCTGGGCACGGTCAAGAGCCATGCGCGGCGCGGGATGGGGCGGTTGCGCATCCGGCTTCGGGAGTACGGAAAAATCTCCGGCCCGGGTGCATCCGTGCGGGGTCTCGCGCCCGAAGTACCGGACAGCCTCGTGTGACCGCCCTCGCGACGGCGAGGCGACCCGGACCCTGCCGCCTCGCGTCCTCGACGGAGTCGGCGCCGCCGAGGTACGCCCCCGGGGGACGGTGCCCGCCCGGGCACCGTCCCCCGGGGGTTCCCACGGGCGCGGGGCGTCGCTCCCGGCTAGGGTCTGCGATCATGAGTGTCCGATCCGTACAGATCCGTGAACTTCCCGAGTCCGACATCGAGCGTGCTCTCGCGCTCGCCTATCTGGTCTTCCACGAGTCACCGCGGGACGAGCGGCGCGAGCACCACCGCGAGACGCTGACCGCGTTCCTGCGTATCGGCGCCTACGAGGGCGAGGAGCTGGTCGGGTTCGCCGCCGCGCACCCGTTCTCGGTGTCCGTGCCCGGCGGCGGTGAACTCCCCTGCCCCGGGTTGACGTTCGTGTCGGTGGCGCCGACGCACCGGCGGCGCGGCGTGCTCTCCGGGATGATCACCGAGCTGTTCGCACGGTGCGCGCGGCAGGGCGCCCCGCTCGTGGCGCTGTGGGCGTCGGAGTCGTCGATCTACGGCCGGTACGGCTTCGGTCCCGGCGCGTACGGCGCGAGCGTGCGGATCGACTCGCGGCGGCCGCTGGCGCTGCGCGTCACGCCCGACCCCCGCCCCCTGCGGCTGGTCGACCCGTCGGCCGCCCCCGCGCTGCTCGGCCCGTACTTCGAACGGACGCGGGCGCAGCGGGCGGGCAGGCAGGCGCGCACGGAGGCGTGGTGGCGCGAGGAGTGGCTGGTCGAGAAGGACGAGAGCGACGACGCTCTGTCGCCGCCGCGGATCGTGGCGCTGGGCGATCCGCTCGCCGGGTACGCGGTCTACCGCACCAAGCCGGGCGACGAGGACACGGCCGCCCCGGGTCTGGTGCGGGTCGACGACCTGGAGGCCGACGGCCCCGAGGAGGCGGCCGCGCTGTGGAGCTATCTGAGCGCGATCGACCTGACCGGCACCGTGCGGGCCTGGGGCCGGCCGGTGGACGATCCGCTGCTGTTGATCGCGGCGGACCGGGACCAGGTGCGGGTCACGGAGTCGTTCCCTTCGCTGTGGGTGCGGCTCGTCGATGTGCGGGCGGCGCTGGAGGCCCGTACGTGGGCGGCGCCCGTGGACATGGTGCTCGCGGTCCGTGACGAACAGGTGCCGGCGAACGCGGGCAGGTACCGGCTGATCGCGTCGCCCGACGGGTTCTCCTACGCGCCGACGGGGGACGACCCGGATCTCTCGCTGGACGTGCGCGATCTGGCGACGGCCTACATGGGTGCGACGCCGGTGCGGGCCCTGGTGCGGGCGGGGCTGGTCGTCGAGCACAAGCCGGACGCGGCGTCGATGCTCGATGCCGCGCTCCGCACGGACCTGCTGCCCCACACGCTCGACGAGTTCTGAGGAGCCTGTCCTTCGAGAACCCCCGCCGCGCCGGCTCGGTCACGGGTCGGACTGTCAGACCGAGGCGTGGGCGCGGGAACGTAGGGCGGTGCGGGCCATGCGCAGGGCGTCCACGGACTCGGCGAGGAGTTCGTACTCGGTGGTCTCGTCCCGGGTGGCCACACGGACGAGCCGGCCGCCCGCCAGCTCCTCGGCGACGCGCTCCTGCTGGGCGGTGTCCGCGCACCAGGCGCGCAGCAGGGCGGGCACGTCCGGGGTGTCGTCGCCGACCGGCATCAGGGCGCCCTCGGGCAGGTGCGGCTGGCCGGGGCGTGGATCGAGGCGTTCGGCGATCCAGGCGGCACGGTCGCGCAGCCACCACAGGGCGAGCGGCAGGGTGGGCGCGCGGTAGGTGCCGAGCGGAACTCCGACGCGCCGTCCGCCGCAGATTCCGTACGCGGTGACATGGCACAGGAATTCATCGTGCACGATCTCCCCCAATGCCCGGCGCCATTGATCACTGCCTGTTCGGCAATTGATCAGCGATCGACCCCGGCGGCGGAAGCGATCAAGATTGTCGATCTGCCGCGCGCCGCCAGGGAACGGAATTCAACCGTCCCACCCGTCGAGTATCGGCACTTCGCACGCACTGTCACCACGCTTTTCTGGCCAGTCTCCTGGCATATTCAGGCACTCCGTTGGCCGAAATCGGCGTGGTCGACGAAACTGCACTCCATGCACTCCCATGACGTACTCATCGACGGCTACGGCCGCATTCAGGAAGAAGTACACGCGGCGGTCGAGGGACTTTCCGCCGATGATCTCCACGCGCGGCCCGGTGACGGCGCGAATTCCATCGCCTGGCTGATCTGGCATCTCACGCGCGTGCAGGACGACCACGTCGCCGACGCCTCGGGCAAGGAGCAGCTCTGGCTCGCGGGGGGCTGGGCCGACCGTTTCGCCCTGCCGCTGCCCGCGTCCGACACCGGGTACGGCCACACCTCGGAACAGGTCGGCCAGGTGAAGGTCGACTCCGGCGAGCTGCTGCTCGGCTACTACGACGCGGTGCACGAGCAGACGCTGGGCTTCCTCGGGGATCTGAAGGACGCCGCGTTCGACCGCGTCGTGGACGAGAACTGGGACCCGCCCGTGACCCTCGGCGCGCGGCTGGTCAGCGTGCTGGCGGACGACCTCCAGCACGTGGGACAGGCCGCCTACGTACGCGGGCTGCTCTGATCGCTCCGCCGCCTCCCCACGCCACCACCGAACGGCGCTGAACTACTTGTTCAGCGCCGTTTCGCCGTCCGGGCGCACCGCCGTGACGGCCGCCGCGCGCCAGAGGTCTTGACAACTCGATTGGTCTGGACCAGCTTTGGCGCACAGCGGTGGCCACCGTTCACATCCGCTCCCCACCTCTCCCCCGGAGGCACCCCCGTGGACCGTGTACGTCATGGCAGACCCAGCCCCCTGCGCCGGCTCGGCGGCGCACTCGCCGTCACCTCGGCCGCGGCGCTCGGCGTCACCGCGCTCGCCGCTCCCGCGCAGGCCGCGGACGTCAACGTGGCCAAGAACGCCGGCTTCGAGTCGGACCTGTCCAACTGGACCTGTTCGGCGGGCAGCGGCAGCGTCGTCTCCTCGCCCGCGCACGGCGGCGCCAAGGCGCTGAAGGGCACCCCGGCCGGCCAGGACAACGCCAAGTGCACCCAGACCGTCGCGGTCAAGCCCAACTCGACGTACACGCTCAGCAGTTGGGTGCAGGGCGGTTACGCCTACCTCGGCGCGAGCGGCACCGGCACCACCGACGTCTCCACCTGGACGCCGGGGAGTCCGTCCTGGCAGCAGCTGACCACCAGTTTCAAGACCGGCGCGAACACGACGTCGGTGACGGTCTACACGCACGGCTGGTACGGGCAGAGCGCGTACTACGCCGACGACGTGAGCGTCTTCGGGCCCGACGGCGGCGGTGGCAGCGACCCGGTCGTGATACCGGCCGTGCCGTCGGGGCTCGCCGCGGGCGCGACCACCTCGTCCTCCGTCGGCCTGTCCTGGACCCCGGTCTCCACGGCGAGCGGTTACAACGTCTACCGGGACGGCACGAAGGTCGCTTCGGTCACGGGCGCCTCGGCGAGCGTCACGGGGCTCGCGGCCGACACCTCGTACAGCTTCCAGGTCAGCGCGACGAACGCGGCGGGCGAGTCCGCGAGGTCGGCGGCCGTGAGCGCGCGGACGGCCACGTCCGGGGGCGGCGGGGGCGGGGGCACCGTGCCCAAGCACGCGCTGACGGGGTACTGGCAGAACTTCGACAACGGCGCGACCGTGCAGAAGCTGCGGGACGTCCCGGCGCAGTACGACATCATCGCGGTGTCGTTCGCCGACGCCACGACCACGCAGGGACAGATCACCTTCAACCTCGACCCGGCCGTCGGTTATGCCTCCGCCGCCGACTTCAAGGCGGACATCGCCGCCAAGCACGCGGCGGGCAAGTCCGTGATCCTCTCGGTCGGCGGGGAGAAGGGCAGCATCTCGGTCAACAGCGACACGTCGGCGACGGCCTTCGCGAACAGCGCGTACGCGCTCATGCAGGAGTACGGCTTCGACGGCGTCGACATCGACCTGGAGAACGGCCTCAACTCGACGTACATGACGAAGGCGCTGCGTCAGCTGGCCGCCAAGGCCGGGTCGAAGCTGGTGCTCACGATGGCGCCGCAGACCATCGACATGCAGTCCACGTCGGGCGAGTACTTCAAGACCGCGCTGAACGTGAAGGACATCCTCACGGTCGTCAACATGCAGTACTACAACAGCGGTTCGATGCTCGGCTGCGACGGCAAGGTCTACAGCCAGGGCTCGGTGGACTTCCTCACCGCGCTCGCCTGCATCCAGCTGGAGGGCGGCCTCGACCCGTCGCAGGTCGGCATCGGCGTCCCGGCGTCGACGCGCGGGGCGGGCAGCGGCTACGTGGCTCCGTCGGTCGTGAACAACGCGCTGGACTGCCTGGCGCGCGGTACGGGCTGCGGTTCCTTCAAGCCCGCGAAGACCTATCCGGCGCTGCGCGGGGCGATGACCTGGTCGACGAACTGGGACGCGACGGCCGGGAACGCCTGGTCGAACTCGGTCGGGCCCAAGGTGCACACCCTGCCGTGACCCGGGGCGGGTGCCGCCGGCGCGTCCGGCGGCACGTCGTCGCCGGACGCGTCAGCCGCCCATGAAGAGCACCGTGCCGTCGGGGCCCCGCGCCTCGACGCGTGCGCCGTGCTCGACGGTGCGGCTGACCGTGCAGTACTTCTCGTGGGTGAGGCGGATGCCGCTCTCGATGATCTCTGCGGTACGGGTGTCGCCCTCGGGCAGGGCGATCTCGTAGGAGACGCGGACGGTACCGACACGGCCTTCGTCCTCGGGCCGGGAGACCGACTCGACGACGATGCGCAGACCGTCGTGGTCGGCGCCGCGGGCGGTGCGGTCGACGACGAGGCCCCCGCAGCCGCCGAACGCGGCGAGGAGGAGTTCGACGGGGGTGAACGAGGGCGGGCCCGCCTGCGCGGCGTCGGCGGGGGCGATCCGGACCTCGGCTCCCCGCTCGTTGCGGGCGGTCCAGTCGCGCTCGCCGTTACGGACGGTTTCGATGCGGTAGTCGGCCATGGCCGAACCGTAGCGAGGTACCGCGCCCGCGCCGCGCAGGCGGCCCCGGAGTGCGTGGCGGGGGCCTCAGGGCGCCTGCTGCACGTCGCCGCGGGTGGAGGAGGCGACGGTGTCGCGGTGGGCGAAGTCGCCGGGCGGGATCCCCGGATGGTGGCCGGCCGAGGGCGCCGCGGTGGTCGCGGCGGGGCCGAGCGTGAGGCGGGAGACGATCCGGTAGCGGTCGCCCCGGTACAGCGAGTGGACGTACTCCACGGGCCGCCCGGCCGTGTCCGAGGTGAGCCGCTCGAAGAGCAGTGCCGGGGAGAGTTCGGGGACGTCGAGGAGGTCGGCCTCGGCGCGGGTGACGACGGTCGGCTCGATGGCCTGCACTGCTTCGCGGACGTGTACGTCGTGGTGTTCGCGCAGATGGGCGTAGAGGTCGCCGCTCTCCAGCTCCTGGGCGCTCAGCCCCGGGACCAGGTCGGCGCGGATGTGCAGGTGCTCGATGGCCATGGGCGCCCCGTCGACGAGGCGCAGCCGGGCCACGTACACGATCTTCGCGGCGGGTGAGAGGCGCAGCTTGCGGCCGACGCGGGCGCCCGCCTGGATGGTGGTGAACTCCAGGAGCCGGCTCGACCAGGCGCCGGCGGCCTGCGGCACCGTCAACGCCTGTTCCTGGGCGACGAGTTCCTGGGTGATCTTCTGCGGGGCGACGAACATTCCGCGGCCGTGTTCGCGGACGAGAAGGCCGGCGGCCACGAGTTCGTCGACCGCCGCGCGGAGCGTGGGCCGGGAGACGCCGAGCCGGGCGCAGAGTGTGCGCTCGGAGGGGATCGCGTCGCCGGGGCGCTGTGACTCGATGAGTTCCAGGATGTGGTCGCGCACCCGCTCGCGCTTGAGCACCGCACCCGGCGCGTCCGGGTTCTCGACGGTCCCGTCGGCGTTCACGTCCGCCCCCTCGTGCCGTACGACCAGTTGTCTGACCAGTTGACCACGCGGCGGCCTTGATCGACAACTCCCCAGTATTCACAAGGGGGTTGACGCGCCCAATGGTCTATGCCAGCTTTCTCCACCACCAGAGGTCACCTGACCAGTTGGAGAACTGGTCAGGTCCGGCGCCCAGAGGTGAACCGTGAAGCTCCGTATGCTCGCCGGTCTGTCCGCGCTCGTCGCGGTCGCCGGGCTCAGTGCCTGCAGTTCGTCCGGCTCCGGCGACGGGGAAGCCGCCGACGGCGGACGGACCGGTATCGACGTGTGGCTGATGCGCGACAGCGTGTCGGCCGCCTTCCAGAAGCAGTTCGAGAAGGGTTTCGAGGCAGCGCACCCGGACATCGACGTACGGGTCCAGATCCAGGAGTGGGACGGCATCGGTGAGAAGGTCACCGCCGCACTCGCCAGCAACGACGCGCCCGACGTGATCGAGACCGGGAACACCCAGGTCGCCCAGTTCGCGCAGAGCGGCGGCCTGCTGGATCTGAGCGACAAGGTCGACGCGCTCGGCGGCGAGGACTGGCTGAAGGGCCTGGCCGAGCCGGGCGCGTACGAGGGGAAGCAGTACGGCATCCCGTACTACGCGGCCAACCGGGTCGTCATCTACCGCAAGGACCTGTTCGAGAAGGCGGGCGTCGACGCGGCGTCGATCACGACGCGCGACCGGTGGATCGCCGCGACGAAGAAGCTCGACAAGGGGTCTCAGCAGGGCATCTACCTGCCCGGACAGAACTGGTACACCTTCTCCGGCTTCGTCTGGGACGAGGGCGGCGACCTGGCCATCGAGTCCGGGAAGAGCTGGAAGGGCGCGCTGGACACGCCCGAGGCGCTGCGCGCGATGGCGTTCTACAAGAAGCTGCAAGCCCTCGGCAAAGGCCCCAAGGACTCCGACGAGGCGCAGCCGCCGCAAGCCGAGGTGATGGCCAAGGGGCAGGTCGCCCAGGTCGTCGGCGTGCCCGGCGGCGCGGCCGTCGTCACCCAGAACAACCCGGAGCTCAAGGGCAAGCTGGGGTTCTTCCCCGTCCCCGGGAAGACCTCGGGCGCCCCGGGAGCGGTCTTCACCGGCGGCTCCGACCTGGTGATCCCGACCGTGTCGCAGCACCACGACGCCGCGTACACCTTCGTCAAGGAGCTGACCGGCGCCGCCTGGCAGAAGAAGCTCGCCGTCGCGATGAGCTACGTACCGAACAGGACGACGCTCGCCGGCGCCGTCGCCAAGGACCCGGGGGCCTCCGCGATGGCGGTCGGCGCGGCGGTGGGCCACGCGACGCCGAACACGCCCGGCTGGGCGGCCGTCGAGGCGAAGAACCCGGTCAAGGACTACCTGACGGCGGTGCTCACGGGGGCCGATCCGGCGCGGGAGGCGGCGAAGGCGTCCGACGCGATCACGTCGGCGATGAACTCCGGTTCCTGACCGGCGCCCTCGGATCGACCCCGCGAGCCCTGCCGAGCCCCCGCGAGAACCGACGAAAGGAGTGTGCGCCGTGTCGGTCGTCCGCGAGCGGACCGCGCCCCGCCCCCTCACCCGGCCGCCCCGGCACCCACGGGGTCCGTCCCGCCGCGCCACGATGTCCGGCGCCTGGCCGTACCTACTGGTGGCGCCCGCCGTCCTCGGCATGCTGTACCTGCTGCTCTACCCGCTGGGCCGGGCGGTCCTGATCTCCTTCCAGGACTTCGGCCTGCGTCAGCTCATCCTGGGCCACGCCCGCTTCACGGGGTTCGACAACTACACGACACTGCTCTCCGATCCCCGGTTCTGGACCGTCGTCCGCCGCACGTTCCTGTTCATGGCCGTCAGCGTCGCCCTGATCATGGCCCTGTCGACGCTCGTGGCGCTGATGGTGGAGCGGCTCGGCCGGACATGGCGGACAGCGGTGCTCAGCGCGCTCGTGCTCGCGTGGGCGATGCCGGTGGTGGCGGCGACGACCGTGTTCCAGTGGCTGTTCCACTCGGAGTTCGGGATCGTCAACCACACGCTGACCGGTCTCGGTCTCTCCTCGTTCGACGGATATCCGTGGCTGGCGCACGGCCCGGCCGCCTTCACCATCCTGGTGACGCTCGTCGTCTGGCAGTCGGTGCCGTTCGCGGCGATCACCCTCTACTCGGCGCTGACCACCGTGCCGGCCGACCTGTACGAGGCCGCGCGCATCGACGGCGCGTCCGGTCCGCGCGTCTTCCGGTCGATCACGCTGCCCATCGTCCGGCCGATCTTCATGCTGGTGCTGTCGCTGGAGGTGATCTGGACGTTCAAGGCGTTCGTGCAGATCTGGGTGATGACCCGCGGCGGCCCGGGCGACGCGACCACCATCCTGCCGGTGTACGCGGTGCAGACCGCGCTCTCCGGGCAGCGCTACGACCTGGGGGCGGCGGCGTCCATGGTGACGGTGCTGCTCATGTCCGGCGTGCTCGTCGCCTACTTCCGGCAGATGTTCCGGCAGGAGGGCGAGCTGTGACGACCTCGCGTGCGCTGCGGCGCCTCCCGCTCCACGTCGCCGCGACGGTCACGGTGATCGTCTGCCTCTTCCCCGTGTACTGGATGGTGACGACGGCGTTCAGACCCAGCCGCGACATCCAGTCGGACAGTCCCCGGCTGCTGCCGCGGAGCTGGACGCTGGACCACTTCCGGCGGGCGATCGACGCCGACGGGTTCGGCCTGTTCTGGCGCAACAGCGTGCTCGTGACGCTGGGCGCGGTGCTGCTGGCCCTGCTGGTGGCGCTCGGGGCGTCCTTCGCGGTGGCGCGGATGCGGTGGCGGGGGCGGCGGCAGTTCATGCTGATGGTGTTCGTCGCGCAGATGGCGCCCTGGGAGTCGCTGATCATCCCGGTGTACATCATCTCCCGCGACACCGGGATGCTGGACCGGCTGCCGACCCTGACCCTCGTGTACTTCATGATGACGCTGCCGTTCACGATCGTCGTGCTGCGCGGCTTCATCGCGACGATCCCGGCCGAGCTGGAGGAGTCGGCCCAGGTCGACGGCTGTACCCGCGCCGGCGCCTTCCGGCACATCGCCTTCCCGCTGCTCGCGCCGGGCCTGATGGCGACCTCGCTGTTCGGTTACATCACGGCGTGGAACGAGTTCGCGTACGCCAACTTCCTCATCATCAAGCAGCAGGACCACCGGACGCTGCCGGTGTGGCTGTCCTCGTTCCACAACACGTTCGGCACCGACTGGGGCGCCACGATGGCCGCCTCCACCCTCTTCGCGCTGCCCGCCCTGGTGATCTTCCTGGTGATGCAGCGGCACGTCACGTCCGGTTTCGCGGCCGGCGCCGTCAAGGGCTGACCCGCCCCTGCCCGGGGCCCGGTTCCGCTGCCCGCGGGCCCGCGCCGTCCGCAGGCCCGCTCCCCGCTCGGAGGTCCGCAGTGCCCGCACACCGCCCCTCTCTGATCCCGCTCCCCACCCAACTGGCCTTTCGCCCCGGTCACTTCACACTCCGGGCGGACACGACGGTCCGGGTCTCCCCCGGCGCCGGACCCGCCGCCGCACTGCTCCGTACACTCCTCGCGCCGGCCACGGGGCTGCCTCTGCGCGCCGCGTCCGACGGGCCGTTCGTGCTCGCGCTCGATCCCCGGCTGGGCGGGCTGGGCGACGAGGGGTACGGCCTGACGGTCGCGCCGGACGCGGTACTGCTGCGGGCCGCGCACCTCACCGGCCTGCTGCGCGGTGTCCAGACGATCCGCCAACTGCTGCCGACGGGCGCCCTGTTGAGCACCGCGCAGCGCGGGACCGTCTGGCGCGTGCCCTGTGCGGAGATCACCGACGTGCCCCGGCACCCCTGGCGCGGGTTCATGCTCGACGTGGCCCGCCACTTCCAGCCGGTGTCCCTGCTGCGCCGCTACGTCGACCTGCTTGCCCTGCACAAGCTGAACGTGCTGCACCTGCACCTGACCGACGACCAGGGGTGGCGGATGCCGGTCGCGGCGTATCCGCGCCTTACGGAGGTGGGCGGGCGGCGCGCCGAGTCGATGGCGGGACCCTCCGGGAGCCGCCACTTCGACGGCACTCCGCATGAAGGCGCTTACACGCGGCGGGAGTTGACGGACCTCGTGGCGTACGCCGCCGCGCGCGGGGTCACCGTCGTGCCGGAGATAGAGATGCCGGGACACGCGCGGGCCGCCCTCGCCGCCCATCCGGAGCTGGGCACCGTGCCGGGCCGGCGCCTCGACGTGTGGACGCGATGGGGCGTGTGCGAGAGCGTCCTCGGCGTGCACGAGCCGGTGTTCGACTTCTGCCGCACCGTCCTCGACGAGGTCCTCTCGGTGTTCCCTTCGCCGCATGTGCACCTCGGCGGCGACGAGTGCCCCACCACGGAGTGGGCGGCGAGCCCTGCGGCGCGGGCGCGGGCCGCCGCCGAGGGCCTGGCGGACACGGCCGCGCTGCGCGGCTGGTTCCTGGGCCGCGTCGGGGAGTTCCTCGTCGAGCGCGGCCGCACCCCGATGGCGTGGGCGGAGACCGGTGAGGGGCTGCCGCCGCACTTCACGGTCATGACCTGGCGCGACCCCGAGCACACCCGCCTCGCCCTCAAGCGCGGCCACGCGGTGATCAGCGGCCAGCACCGGGCGAGCTACCTGGACTACGCGCAGTCCTACGCCCCGACGGAACCGCAGGCGCAGCCGGGCCCCGTGGTCGATCTCCGCGCGGTCCACGACCACGAGTTGCCGGGCGACACCGACACGGCCGGCCGGCTCCTGGGTATGCAGGCGCAGTTGTGGACCGAGTTCGCCTCGACCGCCGGGCACGTCGACCATCTGGCCTTCCCCCGGCTCTGCGCCCTCGCCGACCGCGCCTGGCACGGCTCGCCGTCCTGGGCCGGCTTCCGGGCGCGGCTCACCGCGCACACGGCCCGGCTCGCCGCGCTCGGCGTGCGGCACGGGCCGCTCGACCCGTACGTCCCCGTCCCCCACCGTTCCGGAGAGGAACCGTCATGAGAAAGAGCATCGCGAGAAGAACGATCGTCACCAGGGCCGTCACCTGCGCCTCGGCCGCCGTGCTCGGCTGCGCGGGTCTCGTCGCGCTCCCGCCGGGGGCCTCCGCCGCCGCGGGCGGCCTGACGGTGCAGTACCACACGGGCAGCACCGGCGGCGACCAGGCCGAGCCGTGGCTGAAGGTCCGCAACACGGGGAGTTCGAGCGTCCCGCTCAGCGCGGTGAAGGTCCGCTACTACTTCAGGTCGGACGCGGCGAGCGCGAGTTACCGCTTCGCGTGCTCGTGGGCGGTCAGGGGCTGCGCCAACGTCACCGGCACGTTCGGCACGCTCGCCCACCCGACGGCGACCGCCGACCGGTATCTGGAGGTCGGCTTCGCCTCCGGCGCCGGATCGCTGGCGGCGGGCGCGGACACGGGCGACCTCCAGCTGCGCTTCTACCGCGCCGACTGGCAGCCGCTGAACCAGGCCGACGACTACTCGTTCGGCGGGGCGCAGTCGGGGTACGCGAACTGGGCGAAGGTCACCGCACAACTCGACGGCGCCGTCGTGTGGGGCTCGGCCCCCGAGGGCAACGACCCGACCGACCCCACGGACCCCACCGACCCCACCGATCCGCCCGGCGACGGAGCCACACTCTTCGACGACTTCGCCTACAGCGCGTACAACGACCCGCGGATCGCGGCGAACGGCTGGAGCGTGCGCTCCAACTCCGGCGGCCCGGGCGTTCCCGGCGCGACCTGGGCGCCGGAGAACGTGACGTTCCCGACCGTGAACGGCAACGCGGTGATGAACCTGGAGACGTCGACCGCGGGGAGCGGCGGCAGCACGGAGCAGACCGAAGTCCTCACCAAGGCCCTGAAGTTCAGGAACGGGACGTACGCGGCGCGCGTGAAGTTCAGTGACGCGCCCAGGAGCGGCCCGGACGGGGACCACCTGGTGCAGACGTTCTTCACCATCAACGACCTCAAGGCGCCGATGGCGGACGACTACGCCGAGTACGACTTCGAGTACCTCCCCAACGGAGGCTGGGGCGAGCCGTCGAACATCCTGTACACGACGTCCTGGGAGACGTACAACCCGGATCCGTGGCAGGCGGTGAACCAGCACACCGAGAGCCGGCGGAGCTACGCCGGCTGGCACGACCTGGTGCTCACCATCGACAACAGCACCATCCGGTACTTCATCGACGGGCAGTTGTTCGGCACGCACGACGCCGCGTACCTGCCGGAGCGACCGATGTCGATCAACTTCAACCAGTGGCTGATCGACCTGGTGGGTCAGACGAGCAGCAGCCCGCGCGCGTACGACCAGCAGGTCGACTACGTGCTGCACGTCAAGGACGAGGTGCTCACGCCGGCTCAGGTGGCGGCGAAGGTGGCCGCGTACCGCTCGGCGGGCCGGACGTTCGAGGACACGGTCCCGGCGGCCTGACGCCCTGACGGGGGTGGGGAGTCCGCGCGCCCCACACGTGCGGACTCCCCCGGTGGTGCTTCCCCTCCCCAGGACGGCCGCCACGGGAGTCGGCGACCGGCCTGGGCCAGAGTCTGCCGTGGGCGGGCCGGGAACTCATCCCGGACCCCCGGCTTTCAGTAACATTGTGTGTTGAATCAGTGGCGAGAAGTGACGGACGTGTCGTGCCGGACCCCTTGTACGGGGCTGCGGGCAGGGTGCGGAACCCGCCGTCTGGCTTGATCCCTCGCGCTCAAGTACGGCCGGAAGTCCCTCCTGGCAAGCGCTTCCCGCACCGGCCGCAGAAGCTCGCCCCGGCGTCCTCGGCGGCCCGGCCGCACTCCGCGCAGACGCGGGGCAGCAGACAGGGCGCCTCGCCGCCCTCGGACGTCACCGCGGCGGCCCGGCCGATCGTCATGCCGGGCCGCCTGCGGTGCGCCGTGACGTAGACGAGGCCGTCGTCACCCGCGCTGACGGCGCGCCGCTCACCGCGCGGCACGAACACGAGCGTGCCGGGCGCCAGTTCCTCGTCGCGATCCGCCCGGCGCAGAGTGCCGTGCCCCTCGACGACGACGAGCAGCACATCGAGATCGTTCTCGACGTACGCCTCGCCCCGCGCGCCGGGCCGCACCCGGACGACGTTGGAGTCGAGCTGCCGGGCCGCGCCCTCCAGGCGCCACAACGCCCCCGTCGCGGCCGGGTCGGCCCCCTTCAGGAGCTCTGCGAGCAGGACATGGGCAGCGGGCATCTCGATCGTTCCTCCGTCGTGGGGCCGGGTGGACGGCAGTGGCCTCGTCGGATTCTCCCGCATCGCAACTACCTCTGTTCAAACGGTGGACTCCGCAACATCACTCTGCAATTCTCCAACAACTAAACGCAAGAACCTGATGTAACGGGCCTTTGGATCACTCGCTGCAACTCGCTTCACTGCACGACCGGTGCAGGGACAGGGGCAACATGATCGGACAGTCATCGCTCGGATTTAGATGGCGGAGCAGAAGGCGGGGCCTCGCGGTCGCGTTCCTCGCCTTCGCCCTGGCCTTCCTCGGTCTGCCGGCGATATCGGCGCAGGCCGCGGGCGGCCCGAACCTCGCGGCGGGCGCCGCGGCAAGGGCGAGCAGCGCGAACGCGGAGTACGGCGCGGCGAACGTCACCGACGGCAACGCCGCCACGTACTGGGAGAGCGCAGGCTCCGGCCTGCCGCAGTGGGTGCAGGCCGACCTGGGAGCGACGGCCCGCGTCGACGAGGTGGTGCTGCGCCTGCCGGGCGCCTGGGAGAGCCGGAACCAGACGCTGTCGGTGCAGGGCAGCGCGGACGGTTCCTCGTTCGACACCCTGAAGCCGTCGGCGTCTTACACCTTCGCGCCGGGCTCCGGCAACACGGTGACGGTGTCGTTCGCGGCGACGCAGACCCGTTACGTACGGATCGCGGTGAGCGCCAACTCGGGTTGGCAGGCAGCCCAGTTGTCGGAGCTCGAGGTGCATGGCGCGGGCGAGTCCTCGGTGAACCTGGCCCGGGGCAGGACGTTCACGGCGAGCTCCTCGACGCAGACGTACGCGGCGGCGAACGCCGGTGACGGTGATGCCGCCAGCTACTGGGAGTCCAGGAACGACGCACTGCCGCAGTGGGTCCAGGTGGACCTGGGCGCTTCGGTGCGCGTGAACCGCGTGGTGCTGCGGCTGCCGTCGGGATGGGAGACCAGGACGCAGACCCTGACGCTGCGGGGCAGCACGAACGGCACGGACTTCCAGGACCTGGTCGCGTCGAAGGCGTACGAGTTCACTTCGGCGGGCGGGCAGTCGCAGACCCTGTCCTTCGACACGGTCACGACGCGCTACGTGCGGGTGCAGATCACCGCCAACACCCGGCAACCGGCGGGCCAGCTCTCCGAGTTGGAGGTGTTCGGGCCGACGAACGGTGACACCGAGGCGCCCGGCGCGCCCAGTGCGCTGGCCTACACCGAGCCCGCGACCGGTCAGATCAAGCTGACCTGGAAGGCGGCCACGGACAATGTGAAGGTCACCGGTTACGACATCTACGCGGACGGGACGCTGCGCGCGTCGGTCGACGGTTCCGCTCTCACCTACACCGACACCCAGCCGGCCTCGGCGACGCTCACGTACTTCGTGCGCGCCAAGGACGCGGCGGGCAACCAGTCGGCGAACTCCAACTCGGTGACCCGCAAGGGCGATTCGGGTGACACACAGGCACCGACCTCGCCCGGGAACCTGACCTTCACCGAGGCGACCAAGGGGCAGGTCAAGCTCGCCTGGCAGGCGTCGGCCGACAACGTGAAGGTCACGGCGTACGACCTCTACGCGAACGGCACGCTGCGCACGTCGGTCGCCGGGGACACCACCACATACACCGACACGCAGCCCGCGTCGGCGACGGTCACGTACTTCGTGCGGGCCAAGGACGCGGCGGGCAACCAGTCGGCGAACTCCAACACCGTCACCCGCAACGGCTCCACGACCGTCGGGGCGAACCTGGCCGTGCGCAAGCCGGTCACGGCGTCCTCCTCGACACAGACGTACGTGGCGGAGAACGCGGTCGACGACAGCACCAGCACGTACTGGGAGGGCGGCGGGGGCAGTTACCCCAACACCCTGACCGTGAAGCTCGGCGCGAACGCGGATGTCTCCTCGCTCGTCCTGAAGCTGAACCCGGACGCCGCCTGGTCCACCCGCACCCAGAAGATCGAGGTGCAGGGCCGTGAGCAGAGGGCGTCGGACTTCACGACGCTGGCCGCGGCGAAGGAGTACACGTTCAACCCGTCGAGCGGCAACACCGTGACGGTACCGGTCACCGCGCGCGTCGCGGACGTACGTCTCGTGTTCACGGCCAACTCAGGGTCCGCCGCAGGCCAGTTGGCAGAGTTCCAGGTCATCGGTGAGCCCGCACCCAACCCCGACCTCCAGGTCACGGGCATCACGTCGCAGCCCGCCTCGCCGGTGGAGTCCGACCGGATCACTCTCTCGGCGACCGTGCGCAACGCGGGCAGCGAGGCGAGCACCGCCACCGACCTGGACTTCAGGCTCGGCTCCGACAAGGCCGGTTCCGCGTCCGTGGGCGCGCTCGCGGCCGGGGCGACGGCGACCGTCAGCGCGGACATCGGGGTGCGCGACGCGGGTACGTACCAGGTGGGCGCGGTCGTCGACCCGGGCAACAAGGTCGTGGAGCGCGACGAGGGCAACAACGCCTACACGAGCCCGACGGGTCTCGTCGTCAAGCCGGTGTCCAGCGCCGACCTGGTCGCCTCGCCCGTCTCCTGGTCGCCGAGCGCGCCGGGCGAGGGCGACACGGTGACCTTCTCGGCCGTCCTCAAGAACCAGGGCAACCAGGCGAGTTCGGCGGGCGGCCACAGCATCACACTCACCGTCGCCGACTCCGGCGGCACGGTCGTCAAGACGCTCACCGGTTCCTACGACGGGTCGATCGCGGCCGGTGGCACGACCGCGCCCGTGAAGCTCGGCACGTGGACGGCGGGCAAGGGCAAGTTCACGGTGAAGACCGTGATCGCCGCCGACGCGAACGAGCTGCCGGTCAAGCGCGACAACAACACGTCGTCGCAGCCGCTGTTCGTGGGGCGCGGCGCGAGCATGCCGTACGACACCTACGAGGCGGAGGACGCTGCGGTCGGCGGCGGCGCGAAGGTGCTCGGCCCCAACCGCACGGTCGGCGACCTCGCGGGCGAGGCGTCGGGCCGCAAGGCGGTGACCCTGGACAGCACGGGCAGCTATGTCGAGTTCACCGCGAAGGCGCCGACGAACACGCTCGTCACCCGCTTCTCGATCCCGGACGCGGCGGGCGGCGGAGGCCGGAACTCGACGCTCAACGTCTACGTCGACGGCACGTTCCTCAAGGCCATCGACCTGACGTCGAAGTACGCCTGGCTGTACGGGGCGGAGACCGGGCCCGGCAACGCGCCGAGCGCGGGCGCGCCCCGGCACATCTACGACGAGGCGAATCTGCTGCTCGGCCGGACCGTGCCGCAGGGCAGCAGAATTCGGTTGCAGAAGGACGCCGCGAACGACACCACGTACGCGGTCGACTTCGTGAGTCTGGAGCAGGCGGCCCAGCTGCCCAACCCGGACCCGGCGGCCTACGCCGTGCCGACCGGATTCACGCAGCAGGCCGTGCAGGACGCGCTGGACAAGGCGCGGATGGACACGACGGGCAAGCTCGTCGGGGTCTATCTGCCGGCCGGTGACTACGAGACGTCGAACAAGTTCCAGGTGTACGGGAAGGCCGTGAAGGTCGTCGGCGCCGGTCCGTGGTTCACACGGTTCCACACACCGGCGTCGCAGGAGAACACGGACGCCGGGTTCCGCGCGGAGGCGAGTGCCAACGGGTCGACGTTCGCGCACTTCTCCTTCTTCGGGAACTACACCTCGCGCATCGACGGCCCCGGCAAGGTCTTCGACTTCTCGAACGTCGCGGACATCACCATCGACGACGTCTGGAACGAGCACACGGTGTGCCTGTACTGGGGCGCCAACACCGACCGGGTCACCGTCAAGAACTCCCGGATCCGTGACACGTTCGCCGACGGCGTCAACATGACGAACGGCTCGACGGACAACCACGTCGTGAACAACGAGTCCCGGGCGACCGGTGACGACAGTTTCGCCCTGTTCTCGGCGATCGACGCGGGCGGCGCGGACGAGAAGAACAACGTGTTCGAGAACCTGACGTCGCTGCTGACGTGGCGGGCGGCGGGCATCGCCGTGTACGGCGGGTACGACAACACGTTCCGCAACATCCTGGTCGCCGACACCCTCGTCTACTCCGGGGTCACCATCAGCTCGCTGGACTTCGGGTATCCGATGAACGGGTTCGGCACCGGCCCGACCGCCCTGGAGAACACCTCGGTCATCCGCTCCGGGGGGCACTTCTGGAACGGGCAGACCTTCCCGGGGATCTGGATGTTCTCCGCCTCGAAGGTGTTCCAGGGCATCCGCGTCACCGACGTCGACATCGTCGATCCGACGTACAGCGGGATCATGTTCCAGACCAACTACGTAGGAGGGCAGCCGCAGTTCCCGATCAAGGACACGATCCTGACCGACGTGACGATCTCGGGCGCGCACAAGAGTGGCGACGCGTACGACGCCAAGTCCGGCTTCGGAGTCTGGGCGAACGAGATGCCGGAGTCGGGCCAGGGCCCGGCGGTCGGTGAGGTCACCTTCCACAACCTGAAGCTGAGCGACAACGCGGTGGACATCCGCAACACCACGTCCACCTTCAAGATCAACACGCTGCCGTAGCGCGGCGCGCGACACAGCATGATGGGAGTGGCCGGGCGATTCGCCCGGCCACTTTCGCGTTAAAGGCACTGTGGTTCCATTACGGATCGATCCCCTGCTACAGTCGCGGCACGTACTAAAGGAACCAGCAGCCCATTTAAAGAGGAGATCGTCATGGAGTACCGCCAGTTGGGGACATCCGGCCTGAAGGTCCCCGCGCTCAGCTTCGGCGCCGGGACGTTCGGCGGACGAGGCCCCCTCTTCTCGGCCTGGGGCACCGCCGGTACGGACGAGGCCCGGCGCATGGTGGATCTGAGCCTGGACGCGGGGGTCACGATGTTCGACACCGCCGACGTCTACTCGGACGGGGCGTCCGAGGAGGTACTGGGCGCGGCGCTCAAGGGCCGCCGCGACCGGGCACTGATCTCCACGAAGGCCGCACTGCCGACGGGCGCGGGCCCGTACGACGCCGGAGTCTCCCGCTCACGCCTGGTCCGGGCGGTCGAGGCGGCGCTGCACCGCCTCGACACCGACCACATCGACCTGTTCCAGCTGCACGCCTATGACGCGAGCACGCCGGTGGAGGAGCTCCTTTCGACCCTCGACGACCTGGTCAGGGCGGGCAAGATCCGTTACACCGGAGTCTCCAACTACTCGGGCTGGCAGCTGATGAAGGGGCTCGCGGAGGCGGAGAAGCACGGGCGGCCGCGGTTCGCCGCGCACCAGGTGTACTACTCGCTGGCCGGACGCGACTACGAGTGGGAGCTGATGCCGCTCGGCGCGGACCAGGGCGTGGGCGCCGTCGTCTGGAGCCCGCTGGGCTGGGGCCGGCTCACCGGGAAGATCCGGCGCGGACAGCCACTGCCCGCGAACAGCCGGCTGCACGAGACGGCCCAGTTCGGCCCGCCGATCGAGGACGAGCACCTGTACCGCGTCGTCGACGCGCTCGACGAGATCGCCGAGGAGACCGGGAAGGCGATCCCGCAGATCGCCATCAACTGGCTGCTGCGCCGCCCCACCGTCTCCTCCGTACTCATCGGGGCCCGCAACGAGGAGCAGTTGAAGCAGAACCTGGGCGCTGTCGGCTGGGAGCTGACCCCCGAGCAGGTCGCCCGGCTGGACGCGGCGAGCGAGGTCAAGGTGCCCTATCCGTACTACCCGTACCGGAACCAGGACGGCTTCCGGCAGCTGAACCCGCCGACCGTATGAGCGGACGTCGCAACGGGGTGTCAACCCGACGTTGACACCCCGCCACTGTCAACCTAGGGTTGCCTCATGGTGAACCCAGTAGGCACCCACGTCCGCCTCGACGACCTGATCGAAGCCATCAAGAAGGTCCACACCGACGCGCTCGAACAGCTCCAGGACGCCGTACTCGCGGCGGACCACCTCGGCGATGTCGCCGACCATCTGATCGGTCACTTCGTCGACCAGGCCCGGCGCTCCGGCGCCTCCTGGACCGATATCGGCAAGAGCATGGGGGTCACCCGGCAGGCCGCGCAGAAGCGGTTCGTGCCCAAGGGCTCCGAGAACGACCTCGACCCCAGCCAGGGCTTCAACCGGTACACCACGCGCGCCAGGAACGTGGTCGTCTCCGCGCAGAACGAGGCCCGCGCCGCGCAGAGCGGCACGATCGGCACCGCCCACCTCGTCCTCGGTCTGACGGGAGAGCCTGCGAGTCTCGGCGCGGAAGCGATCGCCGCGCAGGACGTGCCGCTCGACACCGTACGAGCGGCGGCGACGGCGCTGCTCCCGGCGGCCTGCGACGACATGCCGGCCCTGGTGCCGTTCGACGCCGAGGCGAAGAAGGCGCTGGAGCTGACGTTCCGCGAGGCGCTGCGCCTGGGGCACAACTACATCGGCACCGAGCACATCCTGCTCGCGCTCCTGGAACAGGAGAACGGCTCGGGGCTTCTCGCCGGCCTGGGGATCGACAAGGGCAAGGCCGAGACCCACATCCTCGCCGCGCTCGCCGCGCTCGTCGCCGCAGGTGAGCAGGCGGACGGCCAGGACTGAGCCCCGGCCACGAGCCGGAACCAGGCGGGCGGCCACGAGGGATCACCCGGTCGCGAGCCACCAGCAGGCCGGGCGGGAGCGGCGCCTGCGGACGTCCCATAGACGCAGGTGGGACACTGTTCGCATGACTGACCGTTCAGGAACCCCCGCCCGGCCGGACGACCTCGTCGACCTCGACGAGCTGGTCGACGCCTATTTCTCGAGGGAACCCGACGTCGCGCGCCCCGAGCAGCGCGTCGTCTTCGGCACGAGTGGCCATCGCGGCTCCAGCCTCGACGGCGCCTTCAACGAGAAGCACATCGCCGCGATCACCCAGGCCATCGTCGAACACCGCACGGCCGAGGGCATCACGGGCCCGCTGTTCATCGGCCCCGACACGCACGCCCTGTCCAGGCCCGCGCTCGGGACGGCGCTGGCCGTGCTCGCCGCGCACGGCGTCCGGGTCATGGCCGACGCGCACGACGGCTACGTACCGACGCCCGCCCTCAGCCACGCGATCCTGCGCTGGAACCGCACGGAGCCGGCCGACCGCGCCGACGGCATCGTCATCACCCCGAGCCACAACCCGCCGCGCGACGGCGGCTTCAAGTACAACCCGCCGCACGGCGGCCCCGCCGACTCCACGACGACGTCCTGGATCGCGCAGCGCGCCAACGAGCTGCTGGAGGACCCGAGTTGGACGGCGCGCACGGCCGAGACCCCGGCCCCGGAGCCGTACGACTTCCGTGAGGCCTACGTCGAGGACCTGCGGACCATCATCGACGTGGACGCCATCCGGGCGGCGGGCGTACGCATCGGCGCCGATCCGCTGGGCGGCGCGAGCGTCGACTACTGGGCGCGGATCGCCGAGATGTACGACCTCGACCTCACCGTGGTGAACCCGGACGTCGACCCGACGTGGCGCTTCATGACGCTGGACTGGGACGGCAAGATCCGGATGGACCCGTCGTCGGCGCCCGCGATGGCGTCGGTGCTCGCGCGCCGCCACGACTACGACCTGCTCACCGGGAACGACGCGGACGCGGACCGGCACGGCATCGTCACCCCGGACGCCGGCCTGATGAACCCCAACCACTATCTGGCCGTCGCCATCCACTACCTGTTCTCGCACCGGCCGCAGTGGTCGGCGTCGGCGGCGGTCGGCAAGACGCTCGTGTCGAGCGCCGTCATCGACCGGGTCGCCGGCTCGCTCGGCCGTGAACTGGTGGAAGTCCCCGTCGGGTTCAAGTGGTTCGTGCCGGGCCTGGTCGACGGCTCGGTCGCGTTCGGCGGCGAGGAGAGCGCCGGGGCGAGCTTCGTGCGCAAGGACGGCAGCGTCTGGACGACCGACAAGGACGGCATCCTGCTCGCCCTGCTGGCCGCCGAGATCACCGCGGTGACCGGGAAGACGCCGTCCGCGTACTACGCCGAACTCGCCGCGGAGTTCGGGGCGTCGGGCGCCGCGTACGCGCGGATCGACGCGAAGGCGACGAAGGAGCAGAAGGCGCGGCTGTCGAAGCTGACGGGCGAGGCCATCACCGCGGACACCCTGGCGGGCGAGCCGATCACCGCCCGGCTCAGCGAGGCCCCGGGCAACGGTGCGGCGATCGGCGGCGTCAAGGTGACCACGGAGAACGCCTGGTTCGCGGCGCGGCCCAGCGGCACCGAGGACGTCTACAAGATCTATGCCGAGTCGTTCCGCGGCGCCGAACATCTCGCGCAGGTGCAGAGCGAGGCGCAGGCGATCGTGGACGCGGCACTCGCCTGAGCGACGGCAGTGCGCGGCGTCGTGGGGCGGGTCCGTACCGTCCACCCCACGACGCCGGTCGCGTTCAGTCGCGGGCGGTCTCCTGCAGGCCGGGGATGTCCGCGACCGAGTTCAGCACATGGGTGTGCGGGTGCCGTTCGAGCTGCTCGCGGGTCAGCTGCCCGGTGAGTACGCCCACGACGACACCCGCTCCCGCGTTCACCCCCGCCTCCAGGTCGACGGCCGTGTCCCCCGCGACGAGCACCCTGCGCACGTCCACGACGCCCGTCTTCTCCATCGCCCGGTGGATCATGTAGGGCGCGGGCCGCCCGCGGCGCACCTCGTCGGAGGTGACGACGGCGTCCAGATTGCCGCCCTCGCCGGTGGACCAGCCGAGCGAGGCGAGCAGCGGCAGGGCCACGTCGTCGCTGAACCCGGTCGTCAGGGCGATCTTGACCCCGCGGGCCCGCAGCTCCTCCAGCGCCTTGTCGGCGTGGGCGATCGGCTCCGGCGGCACCTCCTCGTACCGCCGCTTCAGGAACGTACGGAAGACGCCGTACTGGCGCTCGACCAGTTCGACGTCGGGGGTGCCGCCGCCGATGCGGACGAGGGCGGCGATGGCTTCGCGCTTGTCGGTGCCCATCCAGGTCTGCAGGTCGGCGCGGGCGACGGGGGCTCCGGTCGACTCGACGGCGTGGCGCAGCGCCTCGTACACCGCGCCGTGCTCCTCGATCGTCGTGCCTGCCATGTCGAAGACGGCGAGTTCGATCACTGGGGTTCCTTCACGCTGGGCCGGGGAGGCGCGCCGTCGGAGCGGTCGCGGCCGGCGACGGTGCGGCCCTCGATGGTGTTCTCGATGGTGAAAGTGGCCATGGAGGGCAGATAACGGTCGTCCGCGAACTCCACGGGGACGCCGTCGCCGGTGAACGCCAACCGCCGTACGCGCAACAGTGGTTGCCCCTCCGATGTGGCCAGGAGGGCGGCGTCGGCGCGGTCCGCGGCGATGGCGTCGATGGTGTGGCGTGCGTGGTGGAGGTCGACGCCGCGGGAGGTGAGGGCTTCGTAGACGGAGCCCGCGTCGGGGTCGACCGTGAACAGGTGCGTGCCCACATCGAGGACGAACGTGGACCGCTCGACCATGGCGGGCACCCCGTCCAGGTGGCGCAGGCGCACGAGGTCGACGACCGGGGCGCCCTCGTCGAGGCCGAGGCGCGCGGCGGCTTCGGGGCCCGCGCGGCGGCGGGCGACCTCGACAGTGAGCTGTCCCGGGGTGCGTCCGATGGAGTGCGCCCACTGCGTGAACGACATCAGCGTGGCGAACGGCTGGGACGGTGTGATCCGGCGGGCGACCGGCGGCCTGCCCCGGCCGCCGACGAGATGCCCTTCGGCGCGGAGCTGGGCGAGGGCCTGGCGGACCGGACCGCGCGAGGTGCCGAACTCCTCGCACAGCTGGGCCTCGCTCGGCACGGGCGCACCCTCGGGCCACTCCCCCGCTTCGATCCGGCGCCGGAACTCCGCACCAAGCCGCTGATGTAGCGGCCCGTCCTCACTTGTATTCACAAGTTGAGTCTCGCAGCCCGAGGTCAGAAAGATCAAGAGATACCTTCGCGGCGTCTCGGTAAATATCCAGGAAACTTGTATAGACACCCTTGTCGAAGCCGGTCACCTCTCTCCACGCTGAGGACATGACCTCTGCCATCGCCTCCTCCGCCCCCACCGCTCTGCCGCGCGACCGCAGCGATCTCGTCGTGGTCGGCGCGGGCATCATCGGCCTCGCGCACGCCGTCGAAGCGGTGCGCCGCGGCCTGCGCGTGACGGTGGTCGAGCGGGACCGGCGGCCGGTAGGGGCCTCCGTACGCAACTTCGGGCACTGCTGCGTCACGGCCCAGCGCGGTGAACTGCTCGACCTCGCGACCCGCTCGCGCGCGGGCTGGCTGGACGCCGCGGCGCGGGCCGGACTGTGGGCGCCGGAGGCGGGCGCGCTCGTGGTGGCGCGGTCGGCGACCGAGCTGGCCGTACTGGAGGAGCTCCGCGAGGGGCGCGGGGCGGACGCGGTACTGATGCGCACGCGGGACGAGGTGGGCGACGCCCTCGGCCGTCCCGCGGACGAGCGGGGCGACCTGGCGGGCGGCGCGCTGCTCCCGGCCGACCTGCGGGTCGATCCGCGGGAGGCGGCGCCCCGGCTCGCCGCGTGGCTCGCGGAGCAGCCCGGCGTGAGCATCGCCTGGGGCACCAATGTGACCGGGGTCGAGACCGGGACCGTGCACACCAGCCGCGGCCCGGTCCACGGCGATCAGGTCCTGCTCTGCGTCGGACATGACCTCGACCGCCTGTACCCGGTGGAGGCGGAGGCGCACGGCATCGAGCGCTGCCGCCTGTCGATGGCCCGCATCGAGGCGCCCGACGGCTTCCGGGGCGACGCCGCGGTCCTGACCGCCACCTCGATGCTGCGCTACGACGCGTTCACGGCGACGCCGTCGGCGAGCGCACTGCGCGCCGAGGTGACGGGTCACAGCGCGGAGTTGCTCGGCATCGGGGCCAACGTGATGTTCACGCGGCTGCCCGACGGGACGGTACTGGTCGGCGACTCGCACGCGTACGACATCACGGAGATCCCGTTCCAGGACGAGGCGGTGTCGGCGCTGTTGCTGCGCGAGGTGGCGCGCGTCCTCGGGGTGGGCGAGGTCCGGGTGACCGAGCGCTGGCAGGGCGTGTACGCGAGCAGCGCCCGCGGGCCGCTGTTCGTCCGGGACGTGGCGCCGGGCGTGCGGGCCCTTTCGGTGACGTCGGGGGTCGGGATGACGCTGTCGTTCGGTCTGGCCGCGGCGACGTTCGACGGGTCTCTGCGCGCGACGGCGTGAGGAAGGGTCCCGGCGGCCCGCGGCAGGATTGATCAAACCTTTGCCGTTGGCCGAATCGCACTGGTAGCCCGAGGCAACCGAACGCGATACCCCGGGTAGACCGGGGATTTGCGAAGGGGATCACATCGATCACCGGGTCGGCAGGCGGCCGAAACCCTCCGGGTCGCCCGGTCCGGCGCGTTACGGGCACGTTGACCGGGCCCGCCGCCATGACACACGCTCGTTATATAGATGCCGTGTACAACGGACTCCGTCCGACGGCGACCGCACCTGTATCCACGCAGGTCACACGGTCGTGTCCGATTGTCCACGGCGGAACGGGAAGCAGGAGGAAGCGTATGTGTGGCATCACCGGCTGGGTCTCCTACGACCGTGACCTGCGGGCCTCGGCCGACGCGTTGCATGCGATGACGCAGACGATGGAGTGCCGCGGCCCCGACGACCGCGGCACCTGGATCGAAGGCCCCGCGGCGCTCGGACACCGCAGGCTCGCCATCATCGACCTGCCGGGCGGCCGGCAGCCCATGACCGTCGAGACGCCGAGCGGCACCATCGCCCTGGTCTACTCGGGCGAGACGTACAACTACACCGAGCTGCGCGCCGAACTCGCCGCCCTCGGCCATGAGTTCAGGACCGACTCGGACACCGAGGTGGTGCTGCGCGGCTACCTCGAATGGGGCGAGGAACTGCCCGGACGGCTCAACGGCATGTACGCGTTCGCCGTGTGGGACGGCCGGGTGGACAAGCTGCTCATGATCCGTGACCGCATGGGCATCAAGCCGTTCTACTTCTACCGGACCGCGGACGGTGTGCTGTTCGGCTCCGAGCCCAAGGCGATCCTCGCGAACCCGCTCGCCAGGTCCCGGGTCACCCTCGACGGGTTCCGCGAACTGTTCACGTTCGTGAAGACTCCGGGGCATGCCGTGTGGGACGGGATGCATGAGGTCGAGCCGGGCACGATCGTCACCGTCGACCGGTCGGGGCTGCGCAGCCGCGCGTACTGGACGCTGGAGACGCGGGCGCACACCGACGACCGGGACACCACGATCGCCACGGTCCGCGACCTGCTCGACGACATCGTGCGCCGCCAGCTGGTCTCGGACGTGCCCCGCTGCACCCTGCTCTCCGGCGGCCTCGACTCGTCGGCGATGACGGCGATCGCGGCCCGGCAGCTGGGTCTCCAGGGCGAGACCGTACGGAGCTTCGCGGTCGACTTCGTCGGCCAGGCGGAGAACTTCGTCGCGGACGAGCTGCGCGGCACACCCGACACCCCGTTCGTCCACGACGTGGCGCGGGCGGCCGGCACCGATCACCGCGACATCGTGCTCGACTCGCACGCGCTCGCCGACCCGGAGGTGCGGGCCCGGGTGATCCGGGCCCGTGACATCCCGGCCGGCTTCGGCGACATGGACGCCTCGCTGTACCTCCTCTTCCGCGCCATCCGCGAGCACTCCACGGTCGCGCTCTCCGGCGAGTCGGCGGACGAGGTCTTCGGCGGCTACCTCCAGTTCTTCGACGAGGAGGCCCGCAACGCCGACACGTTCCCGTGGCTGGTGCGGATGGGACAGCACTTCGGCGACGACGCGGACGTGCTCCGCCCCGACCTCGGCAAGCGGCTCGACCTTCCGGGCTACGTCGCCGACAGCTACGCGGGGGCGGTGCGCGGCATCCAACGCCTCGACGGGGAGAGCGACTTCGAGTACCGGATGCGGCGCATCTGCCACCTCCACCTGACCCGGTTCGTGCGGGTGCTGCTCGACCGCAAGGACCGGGCGAGCATGGCGGTGGGCCTGGAGGTGCGGGTGCCGTTCTGCGACCACCGGCTCGTGGAGTACGTGTACAACACGCCCTGGGCGCTCAAGTCGTTCGACGGCCGCGAGAAGAGCCTGCTGCGCGAGGCGACCGCGGACGTGCTGCCGCAGTCGGTGTACGACCGGGTCAAGAGCCCCTACCCGTCGACGCAGGACCCGAAGTACGCGCTCGCGCTCCAGGACCACGCGAAGGACCTGCTCTCCCGGCCCTCGCACCGCGTCTTCGACCTGGTCGACCGCGACCGTGTGGCCCGTGCCGCGCACCGCGAGGCGCCCCAGATCACCCAGGCCTCCCGGCGCGGCCTGGAACGCACCCTCGACCTGGCCCTGTGGCTGGACATGTACAAGCCGGAACTGGTCCTGGACTGAGTCCGCCCGGCCCCGCGGGCCGCTCCGCGCGGAAGCTGCCGGTAGCACTCACCGCGCGGAGCCGCACGGCAGACGGCCCGGCGAGACCGACCGTCACGACGTCTGCCGTGGCGCCCCCTTCGAGGGTCCGCCGGTCCGTGGCGCGGAGGCCCCCTCCGCCTGGTGCGGGAGCGGCGACCGCGGAGAGACGACTGCGGGGCCGCGTCGACGACGCGGCCCCGCTCCGTGTACCCCGGCCGGTTTCAGCGGAAGTCCGTGACGTGGAGAACGAGGCACACCGTTCCCACGACCAACGCCGCGAATCCCAGCACCCCGAGCCCCAGGGCCGTCCGCCGCGCCGGGCGGCAGACCACTTCGGCGTCCTCCTGACGGACGCTCCCCGAGCAGGGCAGCGACGCGAGACCGTACGTCACCGCACCGGCCGCGCTGAGCGTCAGGCCCAGTCCGAGCCACGTCACACCCGCGGACATAAAGGACATAAGACTGATTCTGCGTCCGCTTCGGTGATCCCGCCAACGCGAGGGGACTGGGCCGATCGGGTGACGCGCACGCCTTCAGCCCCGCATCCCGCGCCCCGATGGCCGCGCCCCGCACCGGGCATCCCGGCGTCCCCGCACGCCGGTGCCCGCCGCGTCAGCCGCCGTACACGTCCTCCACGTAGCGCCCCTCCTCGACGAGCGCGGAGAGCCACTGTTCGGCGGCGGCCGCGTCGGCGCCGGGGACGTGCTCGCGATACAGGTCGCGGAACGCGGCCCGCACGCCGGGCGCCATCCTCGCGCCGTCGCCGCACACGTAGACGCGGGCGCCTGCGTCGAGCAGCTCCCGGAGTTCGGCCCCCTCGGCGGCGATGCGGTGCTGGACGAAGGCGTGCCCGTCGACGGGGGCCTCGCTGAAGACCGGCCGCAGGGAGATCGCCGCGGCGGCGTCGGCGGCGCGCAGCTCGTCGGCGTGGAGCAGGTCCCGGTCCGGGTGGTCGCAGCCGAAGTAGAGGAGAGCGGGCGGCAGTTGGGCGCCCGACGCCGCACGGTCCAGCCGCTCGGCGATCGCGCCGCGGAACGGCGCCAGGCCCGTGCCCGCCGCGATCATGACGACCGGCTCGGACCCGTCGACCGGGATGCGGAAGGCGTCGCGGCACGGCTGGACACGGCCGAGGACGGTGTCGCCCGGGCGCAGCGCCGCCAGGTGGGTGGAGCCGGTGCCCCGGTAGCGGCCGGTGCCGGACGCGGCGGGCGCGTCGAGCACGGACACCATCAGCTCCACCTGGCCGGGCCGCACGGCCGGGCTCGACGAGATCGAGTAGTGCCGTGGCTTCAACGGCGGCAGTATGTCGAGGAGTTGGTGCCAGGTCAGGGCGGAGCGCAGAGCCGGATGGGCCTCGACCAGTTCGAGGAAGGTCCGGCGGTCGTCGGCGGGCAGCGCCCTGAGCGCGGCGGCCTCGGGCGGGCAGGGGTTGGCCGCGGCGAGCACGGCGACCTGTCCGGGCGTGGGCCGGTGCTGCAACTCCACGTGATGAGTGAGGAGTTCACGGGCCGTCAGGGGGCGGTCCACGGCGATGGCGGCACGGCGCGGCCGGTCGGAGCGGATGTCGAGCACGGCGTCCGGGTCGATGCCGAGCGCGCGCACGGCGCGGTCGACGAGGGCGGGTTCGTGCGCGGGCAGCACGGTGAGGTGGTCGCCGGTGCGGTAGGTGGCACCGTCCGGCAGGGCGAGCCGCAGGAACCGCTTGGTGCGCGGGTGACCGGCGGCGGTGAGGTCGTATGTCTCGGTGACGGTCAGCGGGGCGAGCCCGTGCCGGGCGGCGGCGAGGTCCAGCGGGCCGCCGGTGATCTCACGGATTTCGTACGCCGTCGTGGGCGCGGGCCCCGCGTCGGCGGCGGCGTCGCCGTACCGCTCCAGGAGCGCGGCACGCAGACCCGCGGTGAAGGTGCGCACGGTGCCGGTCAGGTCCCCGGAGGCGTCGGCGGCGGCGCGCCCGCACAGGCGCTCGGCGCCGAGTGCGGTGAGGCGGTCGTCGATGCGGGTGGGAACGTGCTGGTAGGTGGCGGCCCAGTTGCGGTCGCCGACGCCGAGCACGGCGTGCAGCACACCGTCGAGGGAGCCGTCGGCGCCCTGGTCGAGAGCCGCGACGAACTCCCGGGCGTCATCGGTCGGCCGGCCGTTGTAGGACGCGGCGACGACGATCACCGGACGGTCGGTGGGCAGCTCGCGCGCGTAGGTGTCGAGCGGGGCGACCTCGGTCGTGCAGCCGAGGGCGGCGGCCTCGTCGGCGAGCTGGGCGGCCAGGTCCCGGCAGGTGCCGTAATTGCTGCCGTGCAGAAACAGGGCGCGGGTCCCGGGCAGGACCCGGACCGGCAACCGGGCGGTGTCGAGGTCCTGTCGCGGCGCCACGGCGTGGCCGGGCAGCGGGGCGTGGCGCCGGTCCGCCGGGGTGCGCCGGGTGAGGCCCACGGTGAAGCCGTCCGGCTTCAGGGTGAGGGTCTCCTTCACCGTGAGCCGGTAGTCGGCGTGGTCGTGCAGCCGGTAGCGGTGCACCAGCATCGCGAGCAGCATGGTGGCTTCGTGGAGCGCGAACTGCCGTCCGATACAGGCGCGTTCGCCGGTGCCGAAGGGCTTGAAGGCGTGCGGCGAGCGGGCCTCCTCGGCGTCGGGTGTGAACCGGTTGGGGTCGAACCGCTCGGGGTTGTCGCCCCACACGGGCTGCCGGTGCAGCATCGGTGCCAGCACGGTGACGCCCTGCCCGGCGCGGACGGGGACGCACCCGCCGAGCAGGGTGTCCTCGCGGGCCTCCCGGCTGAACGCGGCCGCCGTGGGCCACAGCCGCAGCGCCTCGTTGAGTACCTGGCGGGTATAAGTGAGCCGGCCTACCTCGTCGAAGTCCGGCTCGGGGTCGGCGGTGTCGCCCCACAGGTCGTCGACCTCCCGGCGGACGAGGTCGAGGACGGCGGGGTTCTTGGCCAGGTAGTACAGGGCGAAGGACATGGCGCCCGAGGTCGTCTCGTGTCCGGCGATCAGGAAGGTGATGACCTGGTTGCGGATGTTGGCGGTGGACAGTGTGGCGCCGTCCCGGGGGTGTGCGGCGGTCAGCATCAGGCCGAGCAGGTCGTCGGTGTGCTGCTCGCCGCCGCGCAGCCGGGCGGCGATGACGTCGTCGACGACCCGCGCGAGGTGGTCGGCGTCCGTGCGGAAGGCGGCGTCGGCCGCCGCGTGGTCGCCGCCCGGGGTGCGGGCGAGGCGTTTCATGCTCCACTCCAGGCAGCGCACCATCGACTCGACGAACGGGTGCGGCTCGGTGCCGGTGAACGATCCGAAGTCGTAGCCGAAGCCGGCGAGTCCGATGGTGTCGAGCGTCATCCGGGTCATGTCGCCGGGCACGTCGACGGGGCGGCCGTCGTGGGCGGCGCGGTCCCAGGTGTCGACGAGGCGGCGGGCCACGCGGTACATGACCGGGTGGTAGCCGCGCATCGAGCCGAGCGCGAAGGCGGGCATGAGAATGTCGTGGGCGCGGCCCCAGTTCGGCTCGTCGTTGTAGGCGGTGAACAGGCCGTCGGCGGCGAAGGCGCGGACGTTCTCCAGGGCGGGCCCGATGTGCTTGGTGAAGCGGGTCTCGTCGGCGAGTTCGGTGACGAGGTCGAGGTCGGCGACGAAGAGGGCGTCGCGGCCGTGCAGGCGGCGCACCAGGACGGGGCCGTGCTCCCGCATCAGCCCCATGACCTGTTGCAGCGGGGCCGCTCCCGGCCCGGTGGCCGAGATGTCGATGAGCGGGACGCCGTCGGTGAGGGGCGGCGGGAGCGGCGTGGGGTGCGGCATGGCGGGGCAACTGCCTTTCGCGGGTGGGGGGATCGGCGCTTCCAGCTTGATCCCGCTCCCCCGCCGGTCAGCGCCGGTGCACTACATGATTGTGTAGCGGGCGGGCGTGTGGCGGCCTTGCGTCCGGCGCGGGTTCGTGGCAGGCGGGAGAGGGAGGAGCGGGACGGTGGACGCGGTGGTGTGGCGCAATCGCGCGATGGTCCTCTTCGACCGCATTCCGCTGCCGGTCGCGGTGTGCGATCCGTACGGGGTGCTGCGTCTGGCCAACGCCGCGCTCGCCGCCGAGTGGGGGACGACACCGGGGCGGCTGAAGGGCCGTGAGCTGCTGAGTCTGTTCGTACCCCGGGACGGGACACAGGTCGACCGGATCGTCGAGGCGCTGAGGCTGCGGCGCCGCTCGCGCTACACGGTGGCGGTGACCTGGCGGGGCGCCGACGGGGTGGGCCGCAGCGGAGACCTGACGGTCGACCCGGTGAGCGAGACACCGAACGCGCTGCCCGATCTGCTGGTGATGGTGCGGGGGACGGGTGAGGCCCCGCGCCCCGCGCCCGCCCCCGCGCCGCTCCCCCCGCACGAGGGACGGATCCTCGCGCTGCTCGCCGCGGGCGCGACGACGGCGCGGGCGGCCCGCGAGACGGGCCTGACGACCGACGGAGTCACCTACCACCTGCGGCGCCTGTCGCAGCGGTGGGGCGCGGCCAACCGCACCGAACTCGTCGCCCGTGCCTACGCGTCGGGGGTCCTGGAGCCGGGGACCTGGCCGCCGCGGCTCAGGTCGTCCGGGCCGGGCACCCGCGCCCCGGAGGCGGACCCGGGCCCCTGAACCGTGCGGGCGGCCGCCCGCGGCGCGAGTGGTGCGCGGCGCGTTTCCCGGGCAGGCTCGACAGCACGGCCCGTGCCGGGCCCGGCTCTGGAGGGAGACCCCGTGAACGGCAACGACTCGTACGGCAGGAAGGGATTCAAGCGGTCCCGCAGCCACTTCGCCGACCGGATCACGGCCGACGGGCGGGACGGCTGGCCGGTGGAGGCGGGCCGGTACCGGCTCGTCGCCAGCCGGGCCTGCCCGTGGGCGAGCCGCGCGCTCGTGGTGCGGCGGCTGCTCGGTCTGGAGGACGCCCTGTCCCTGGCGGTCACCGACCCGATCCAGGACGACCGCAGCTGGCGCTTCACGCTCGACCCGGACGGCCGCGACCCGGTCCTCGGCATCCGTTACCTCAGTGAGGCGTACGACGCCCGCGAGAAGGACTACCCGGGCGGGGTCAGTGTGCCCGCGATCGTCGACGTACCGTCGGGCAGGCTCGTCACCAACGACTACCAGCAGCTCACCCTCGACCTGGAGACGGAGTGGACGGCGCTGCACCGGGACGGGGCCCCCGACCTCTACCCGGAGCCGCTGCGCGACGAGATCGACGCGGTGATGGAGGACGTGTACCGGGACGTGAACAACGGCGTGTACCGGGCCGGGTTCGCGACGGACCAGAGTGAGTACGAGGACGCCTACCGGGACGTGTTCCGGCGCCTGGACGCGGTGTCCGAGCGGCTCGCCGGGCAGCGTTACCTCGTCGGCTCCACGATCACGGAGGCGGACGTGCGGCTGTTCACGACGCTGGTCCGCTTCGACGCCGTCTACCACGGCCACTTCAAGTGCAACCGCAACAAACTGACCGAGGACCCGGTCCTGTGGGCGTACGCGCGGGATCTGTTCCAGACGCCCGGCTTCGGCGACACCGTCGACTTCGACCACATCAAGCGCCACTACTACCAGGTGCACTCGGGCATCAACCCGACCGGGATCGTGCCGCTGGGCCCGGATCTCTCGGGCTGGCACACGCCGCACGGCCGGGAGCGGCTCGGCGGACGGCCGTTCGGTGACGGGACGCCGCCCGCCGCTCGATAGGGTCGGTGCGTACGTCCCGCCGGTCCCGGAGTCGCCATGTCCCGCCCTTACGTGCTGCTGTCCGCCGCCGTCTCGCTCGACGGCTGCCTCGACGACACCGGTCCCGAGCGGCTGCTGCTCTCCGGGTCCGAGGACTTCGACCGGGTCGACGCGGAGCGCGCGGCGAGCGACGCGATCCTCGTCGGAGCGGGGACGCTGCGCGCGGACCGGCCCCGGCTGCTGGTCAACTGCGCCGAGCGGCGCGCCCGGCGGGTCGTCGAGGGGCGGCCCGTGTACCCGCTGAAGGTGGCGGTCAGCGGGTCAGGCGACGTGGACCCCGGTGACCCGTTCTGGACGACCGGCGGCGAGCGGCTCCTCTACACGACGGACGACGGCGCGAGGCTCGCGCGCGCTCGCGTGGGGGGCGCCGCCGACGTGGTGGCGCTCGGCCCGGCGGTGGAGTGGGCGGCGCTCCTCGACGATCTCGGGGCGCGTGGCGTGCGGCGGCTGATGGTCGAGGGCGGGGCGCGGGTGCACACGCAGCTGTTGCAGCTCGGCTTCGCCGACGAACTGCGGCTCGCCATGGCCCCGTTGGTGGTCGGTGAGCCGGACGCGCCCCGGCTGTTCGGTCCCGGTTCGTACCCGGGCGGGCCGCGCGGGCGGATGCGGGTGCTGGACACGGAACGGGTCGGCGACGTGATCGTGACGCGGTACGCGCCGACCGTGCCCGGCGCCGGGTCCGTGGCCACGGCGGCGGACCGGCACTGGCTGCGGACCGCCTGTGAACTGGCCGAGGAGTGCCCGCCGTCCGGGACCGCGTTCAGCGTCGGCGCAGTGATCGTCGCGGCCGACGGCACGGAGCTCGCGCGAGGCCACTCGCGGGAGGCCGGCGACCCGGTCGTGCACGCGGAGGAGGCCGCGCTCGGCAAGCTCGACGCCGCCGATCCGCGTCTCGCGACCGCCACCGTGTACAGCAGCCTGGAGCCGTGCGCGCGCCGGGCGTCGCGGCCGAGGCCGTGCGCGCGGCTGATCGTCGACGCGGGGGTGCGGCGGGTGGTGACGGCGTGGCGGGAGCCGGACACGTTCGTGCCGGGCGCCGACGGGATCGGGGTGCTGGCCGGGGCGGGCGTCGCCGTGGCGGAGGTGCCGGAGCTGGCCGACGCGGCCATCCGCCCCAACCGGCACCTGGTCGCCCCCGCGGCGGATCAGGGGTAGCGGCTCGCGCGCTCGCCCGGCCGTGACGACGAGCCGGCGCGGACCGGTGCGGACCTTCGCCGCCGGGCGGCGCCCCGCTGTACGACCACGACGGCGACGAGACCGAGCGCGAGACCGAGGCCGGTGCGCACGCCGAACGGTTCGCCGAACATGAGCGCGCCCCACACCGCGGTCACCGGTGCCATCAGGAACATCAGGGTGTTGACCTGGGTCAGTCCGCGCCGGCGGAGCACGAGCCAGTACAGGCCGTAGCCGCCGAACGTCGACAGACCGACCAGCCAGGCGATCGCGAGCCAGAAGGACGGCTCGGCGGGGGGTGCGACCTGGCCCGCGGCGGCGGCGAGGGCCGTGAAGACGACGGCGCTGGTGGCGCAGTGGACGGTCAGGGCGGCCATCGGTTCCACGCGCGTGGGTGAGCGGCTCTCCACGAAGGTGGCGGCCACCAGGGCCAGCATGCCGCCGAAGGGAATGAGGTAGGCCCATCCCGCGACGCCGGTGGCCGCCGCCGCGTCGGCCGTGGTGACGACGGCGACGCCGGCCACGCCCAGGCAGAGGCCGAGCCACTGCCGCGCGGTGACGTACTGCCGCAGCAGCGGTCCCGCGAGCGCGCCCGCGACGAGCGGCTGGACGCCGTCGATCAGCGCGGTGGTGCCGCTGGAGACGCCGAGCTGGATGGCGTAGTAGACGGTCAGCAGGTAGCCGCTCTGCGACAGGGCGCCGACGACGGTCTGGCGTCCGATGTCGCGTGGCGTCAGACCGCGCCACCAGCGCCGTCCCGCGGTGGCGGCGACGGCCCCCAGGACGAGCGCGAGGGGCAGGAACCGCCACATCAGCGTGGTCACGGCGCTCGCCTCACCGGCGCCGAGTTTGGCGCCGATGAAGCCGGAGCTCCAGGTCAGGACGAAACCGAGAGACATCAGGACGTTCATGACGTGGACACCACCTCATCCATCAGGGGGAAGGTATACAGATCGGTTTACTGGGCTGATTATACAGATCGGTTTACTATGGGGGCATGCGTATGACTGCGACCCCGACCCCGACCTCGGCGCCCCTGACCGTCGACCCCGACCGCACCGATCTGACCCCGGCGGCGCGGCGCGTCCTGGAGACCGCCTCGCGGCTGTTCTACGAACGCGGCATCCACGCCGTCGGGGTCGACCTGATCGCGGCGGAGGCGGGCGTCACGAAGAAGACGCTCTACGACCGGTTCGGCTCGAAGGAGCGGATCGTCGTCGACTACCTCGTCACACGCGACGCGCGCTGGCGGGCCTTCCTCGCCACGCACCACGCCCCGGCCGCACTCTCCCCGGCCGAGCGGGTGCTGGCCGTCTTCGACGCGTCGAAGGAGTGGATGGCCGAGCACAGCGGCAAGGGCTGCGGCATGATCAACGCGCACGCCGAGATCAGCGATCCGGCACACCCCGCGTACGCCGTGATCACCGGGCAGAAGCAGTGGATGCTGGAGTTGTTCACCCGGCTCGCCGAGGACGTCGCACCGGACGCGGCACGGGAGTTGGGGCGCTCCCTGATGCTGCTGCACGAGGGTGCCCTCGTCACGGACGGCCTCGACGTGCTCCCGGACGCGTTCGGGCGGGCCCGTCGCCTCGCGGCGTTCCTCCTCTGCGCGGCACAGGAGACGCGATGAGCTGGGAGCCGGACGCCCCCGGCGTGCTGCGCCTGCCGTCGGGGCGGCTGGTGCGCGGCCGCGCGCTGCGCGAACCACTGCCGCCGGGCTCCGCACCGGCGTATGGCGTCTACCTTCTGGGCACTCCACCGGCGCCGGTGGAGTGGGAGTCCACCTGGCTGCGCTGGCCGGACTTCCGGCTGCCGTCCGACGCCGGACGCGCGCGCGTGGTGCTGCTCGACGCGTGGCGCAGGGCCGCCGGCGAGCGGGTGGAGCTGGCCTGCGGGGGCGGCCGGGGCAGGACCGGGACGGCGCTCGCCTGCCTGGCCGTCCTCGACGGGGTCCCGGCCGCCGACGCCGTCGCCCACGTGCGCCGCCACTACGACCGGCGCGCCGTGGAGACGCCGTGGCAGAAGCGGTTCGTACGCCGGTTCCCGGCCGCCGGAAATTGAGTTGCGGCCGGCGGTGGCCCGCTGCGCATCATGGGCGGGCCACGTCCTCGCCGGTTCAGGAGACCCGCATGCGCCGATTCCTCGAAGCAGTTCAGCGACCCCGCCGGACCACCGCTTTCGAGGACTCGACCTTCCATGCAGACCACGCAGGTTCGCACGACCCTGAACATCGGCATTCTCGCCCACGTCGACGCCGGTAAGACCAGCCTCACCGAGCGGCTCCTGTTCGACACGGGCGCCATCGACCGGCTCGGCAGCGTCGACGGCGGGGACACCCGCACCGACACCGGTGCGATCGAGCGGCAGCGCGGCATCACCATCCGCTCGGCCGTCGCCGCGTTCACCGCCGGCGACACACAGATCAATCTCATCGACACCCCAGGCCACTGCGACTTCATCGCCGAGGTCGAGCGGGCCCTCGACGTGCTCGACGGGGCCGTCCTGCTGATCTCCGCGGTGGAGGGCGTACAGGCGCAGACGCGCGTGCTCCTGCGGACACTGCGGCGGATCGGGCTGCCCACGCTCGTCTTCGTCAACAAGATCGACCGGGCGGGCGCGCGGGTCGCGCCGCTGCTCGACGACGTCAGGCGCCGGCTCACCCCGCACGTGGTGCCGCTCACGGACGTGCGGGACGCCGGCACGCCGCACGCCACCGTCACCGCCCGCCGCCTCGACGACCCGGCGGTACGGGACGAGGTGGCCCGCACTCTGGCGGAGGTCGACGACACGATGCTGGCCGCGCTCGTCGACGGGCCGCCGCCGCACGCCGACACCGTACGCGCCGCTCTGGCGGCCCACACCGGTGACGGATCCCTGCATCCCGTACTGTTCGGCTCCGCGATCGGCGGCCAGGGGGTTCTTCAACTGGTGGACGCGGTGCGGGCGTTCGTGCCCGCGGCCACGAGCACCGGGGTCGCGTCGGCGCGGTCGGCCGGCACCGTGTTCGCGGTGCGACGCGGACCCGGCGGGGAGCGCGTCGGCTGTCTCCGCCTGTACGAGGGCGAGGTGAGGGCCCGGCAGAAGGTGGTGTTCCTGCGGCGCGACGCCGAGGGCGGCACCGAGCGCATCGCCGCACGGCTCACCGCGGTCCGGGTCGTCGGCGCCGAAGGGGAGACCGCCGGGCCCGGCCAGATCGCCGAGGTGCGCGGCACGGCCGGGATCCGGGTGGGTGACCGGCTCGGTGAACTCCGGGGTGAGCAGGCCAGGTTCGCGCCGCCGACCCTGGAGACGCTGGCCCGCGCCGTCCGGCCCGGACAGGGCGCCGCCCTGCGCTCGGCCCTGCTCGACCTCGCCGGCCAGGACCCGCTGATCCACGCCCGCCCGGAACCCGACGGCAGCACCGCGCTCCTGCTGTACGGGGAGGTGCAGAAGGAGGTGCTGGGGGCCACGCTGGCCCAGGAGTTCGGCATCGAGGCGGAGTTCGAGCCCAGCCGGATCCGCTGCGTGGAGCGTCCCGTGGGTACGGGCGAGGCGGTCGAGGAGATGGGTCACCGCAGCACGACCGGGCTGCCCGCGACCGTCGGTCTGCGCATCGAGGCGGGACCGCGCGGCTCCGGCCGCGTCTTCCGGTACGAGACCGAACTGGGCGCGCTCCCCCGGGCGTTCCACCAGGCCGTCGAGGACACGGTGCACGCCACCCTGGCGCGGGGCGGGCCGTACGGCCGGCCCGTGACGGACTGCCGGGTGACGCTGGTCCGCTCGGGGTTCGACTCCCCGGTCAGCGTCGCGGGCGACTTCCGGACCGTGACCGCGCTCGTGACCCGCAAAGCGCTGGAGCGGGCCGGCACGCGCGTCTTCGAGCCGGTGCACGCCTTCGAGGTGGAGGTTCCGCTGGACGCGCTCGCTCCGGTCACCGCGCAACTGGCTTTTCTGGGCGCGGAGTTCGGGGAGACGACCGGCGGGCGGGAGACCTGGCTCGTGACCGGGGAGCTGACGGCACGCCGGGTACGGGAGATGGAGCTGGCACTGCCGGGGCTCACGCGCGGCGAGGGCGTGTGGTGGTCGCGGGTGTCGGGCGACCGTCCGATCCGGACGTCCGGGGCGCCGCCGAAGGCGTGATCACTGGATACGGTGGAACTAGGCCTCCTAGAAAGGAGGTTCCGTCATGACGTCGAGAGCTGTGGCACTGCCCCGTTGGGCGAAGCTCGTGGGTGTACTCGTCGTGGTGCTGGTGCTCGTCTTCACCGGGCTGCGCCTCGTGCACCGGCTGGACGACGTGTTCGGTACCGAGACGCACGACCGGTCGGGTCCCGCGCTGCTCAAGTCGGTGCGCGATATGAGCCGTTACCAGGCCGCGTCCGGGAACTTCCAGGTCGTGGTCGATCTGGAGAAGGACACCAAGTACCTCCCGGACGCGATCCGCGGGTCCCGGACTTTGTACATCGGGGCCGGCAGCGTGGACTCGTACGTGGACCTCGGGAAGATCGGCTCGGGGGACGTGCGGGTGAACGACGAGCGGACGTCGGCGACGCTGAAGCTGCCGCACGCCCGGCTCGGGACCCCCGCCCTGGACACGGACCGCTCCTACGCCGTGTCGAAGCAGCGGGGCCTCCTCGACCGGCTCGGTGACCTGTTCTCCGACAACCCGAACGACGAGCGGGCCGTACGCAAGCTCGCCGCCCGGCACATCGGGGAGGCGGCGCGGGACAGTGGCCTCACGGCCCGCGCCGAACGCAACACGACCGACATGCTGAAGGGGCTGCTGCACTCCCTGGGCTTCAAGGACGTCCGGGTCTCCTTCGACGCGTGAGCCCGGGCTCCGTCAAGGGGGGGGCGGCGCCCGTCAGGGCCGCGTCGCGATGATCACCGTGGCGTAGAGGTCGTCGTCCCGTACCACCCGCGGCCGCAGACCGGCGGAGCGTACCGCCGCCTCCGCGGCCGCGGCCTGGTGTTCGCCGGTCTCCACGAACAGGTGGCCGCCGGGTGCCAGCCAGCGCGGCGCTCCGGCGCTCACGCGCCGTAGGACGTCGAGCCCGTCGGCGCCGCCGTCGAGGGCCATGAGCCGTTCGTGGTCGCGGGCCTCGGGCGGCAGCAGGGGCACGTCGCCGGTGGGGACGTACGGGCCGTTGGCGACCAGGATGTCGACGCTGCCCGCCAGTTCGGCGGGGAGCGGTTCGAACAGGTCGCCCTCGTGCACCTCACCGCCGAGCGGCGCGATGTTGCGCCGGGCGCAGACCACCGCCGCCGGGTCGAGATCCGCCGCGTGCAGCCGCGCGGGGCGCCGGTCGGCAAGCACGGCGGCGACCGCCCCGCTGCCGCAGCACAGGTCGACGACGACGGCGTCGGGCGGGCAGAGGGCCAGCGCCTGCCGGGCCAGGAACTCGGTGCGCCGGCGCGGCACGAAGACGCCGGGGTCGACCGTGATCCGCAGCCCGCAGAACGCGGCCCAGCCCACGACGTGTTCGAGCGGGAGTCCGGCGGCGCGGCGCTCGACCATCGCGGTCAGTTCGGCCGCGTCCCGGGCGCTGGAGAGCAGGATGCGCGCCTCGTCCTCGGCGAAGACGCAGCCGGCTCGGCGCAAGGCTGTGACGACGGGCGCAGGGTCGACGGAAAGGGGCGCCGAGGGGAACAGGAGGGAAGGGGACGACGGGGGGAGCGACATGACTGATGTATGACCTCTCGGGAAGCCGATGGGGCTCCCGGGCGTCGGACGGCCGCCGTCCCGCTCAGAGGGGGCGGACGGTGCGTACGACAGGAGAAGGGAGCTCCCGACCTGACACAGCGGCGATCGGACTCACCTCCTCGGTCCCTCGTGGTACTGGTGGGACCGGTCACACTACCGCACCGTATTAAGTGTCAGTTTCCCGCCGGTGATCTCCCGCACGCGACCAGTCCGGAGCACGGCGGCGGCACGACGCCTCACCGCTCACTTCTGCACCAGCCGCTCCAGGAGCAGGGTCGCCTCGGCGAGGGTGCGCCGCTCGGCCGCGTCGAGTTCGGAGGCGAGCGCCTGGGTGAGCCAGCCGTGCTTGGCGGCCCGCACGGAGGCGAGCGTGGCGCGGCCGCTCTCGGTGATCGACATGACGGACTGGCGCCCGTCGTTCGGGTCCGGGGAGCGCGCCACGAAGCCCTGGTCCTCCAGGGCGCCGATCGTCAGCCGCATGGACTGCGGCCGTACGTACTCGGAGCGGGCGAGCGCGGCGGTGGTGGCGGGCCCTTCCGTGTCGAGGCGGGCCAGGACCGTGCGCTGCGTGGGGGTGAGGAGGCTGTCCGGCGACGCGCTGCGCAGCCGGCGCGAGAGCCGGCCGACGACGGTGGCGAGATCGGCGGCGACCTGCTCGGTGGGGGGCTCCGCGGCCGTGGGTCCGTGCGTTCCTGACATATTCCCACCGTAAGAGGTAGACAGGCAGCCTTGCAAGTTTTCCTTGCGATTACGGCGGTGCGGGAGGCGTGCGGGGAGCCGGGGGTCAGATCTCCAGGGCTCCGAGCAGGGCTCGCGCGCACAGGTCGCGCACCTGCGCGCGGGTCAGCTCGGGCTCGTCGAGCCAGTCGAGGCAGACGGTGACGAGGAAGGCGAGCCAGCCGCGCACGGCGAGGCCCAGCGCGACCGGCCCCGGGAGCCGGTCCACGAGCTGCGGGTCGGCGGCGAGCGCGGCCATGATCTGCGCCTCGTGGGCGGCGAGGCCCTCCCGGTACACGGTGCGCACGGCGGGGTCACCGGCCGCCTCGGCGCGGTGGAAGGCCCGAAAGCCCTGCGCGTGCGTGGCGACGTACTCCAGGAAGGTGTCCAGGCCGGTGCCGAGCTGGTCGCGGACCGGGACGCCGGGGACGGCGGCGGTCAGCCGCAGCATGCGTGTGCTCTCGCGACGGACGACGGCGGCGAAGAAGTCCCGCTTGGTCGGGAAATAGTGGTACAGCAGACCGCGCGAGACACCGGCGATCTCGGCGACCTGCTCGATCCAGACGTCGTCGTAGGGATCGCGCGCGAACAACCTGGCGCCCACCGAGAGCAGTTGCTCCCGGCGCTCCTCGCTGCTCAGCCTGCGCCGGGTCCGCTCCCCCGACGTCCGCGCTCCCCCTCGCTCTGCGCTCATGCGGGCACCCTACTGGACGTTCCTCCGCTTACTTGACGTCGGTTCAACAACGGGACCACACTGAGGCGCGTTGTTGAATTCACGTCCAACAAGGCGGTGGCGCGGACTCAACCGGCCGGTCGCGCAGGGGAGATGGGCACGATGGCGCAGATGACGCAGGTGGCCGAGGGCGTGCTGCCGCGGGGTTTTCGCGGCGCCGAGCAGGGCTGGCCGCGCCTGGACCGGATACCGCACCCGCCCCGCCGCGTACCGCTGATCGGCGATGTGTTCGGCGCCGACGTCCGCACGCCGCTCCAGGACTCCATGCGGATCGCGGCCGAGCTGGGTCCAATCTTCCGGCGGAAGGCGTTCGGCAAGGAGATCGTCTTCGTGGCGGGCGCGGAGCTGGCGGCGGAGCTCGCGGACGAGTCGCGGTTCGCCAAGCACGTCGGGCTCGGGGTCGCCAACCTGCGTCCTGTGGCGGGCGACGGGCTGTTCACCGCCTACAACCACGAGCCCAACTGGCAGCTGGCGCACGACATACTGGCGCCCGGCTTCAGCCGCGAGGCGATGGCGGGCTACCACCCGCTGATGCTGGACGTGGCGGGTCGGCTGACCGCCGCGTGGGACGCGAGTGCGGCGGCCGGGCGGAGCGTGGACGTGCCCGGGGACATGACGAAGCTGACCCTGGAGACGATCGCGCGGACCGGCTTCGGGCACGACTTCGGTTCCTTCGAGCGCGACTTCGACAAGGAGGGCCCGCATCCGTTCGTGACGGCGATGGTGGGCGCGCTGTCGTTCGCCCAGCGCCGCAACGTGGTGCCGCCGCTGCTCTCCCCGCTGCTGCGCGGCGCGGAGAAGCGCAACGCCGCGGATCGCGCCTACCTGGACCGCGCCGTCGACGAGATCATCGCCGCGCGCCGCGCCGCGGGCGGTGGCCCCGGCGACCTGCTCGACCGGATGCTGGAGGTGGCGCACCCCGAGACGGGCGAGCGCCTCGCGCCGGAGAACATCCGTCGCCAGGTGATCACCTTCCTGGTCGCCGGGCACGAGACGACGTCGGGCGCGCTGTCGTTCGCGTTGCACTACCTCGCGCAGGACCGTGCCGTGCTCGCGAAGGCGCGGGAGGAGGTCGACCGGGTCTGGGGCGACACGCCGGTGCCCGCTTACGAGCAGGTGGCCAAAGCGCGGTACCTGCGGCGGGTCCTGGACGAGTCGCTGCGGCTGTGGCCGACGGCTCCGGCGTTCGCGCGGGAGGCCGTCGCCGACACGACGCTGGGCGGGATCCACCCGATGCGGCGCGGCGCCTGGGCGCTGGTCCTGACGACGATGCTGCACCGGGACCCGGCGGCGTGGGGCGAGAACCCGGAGGTCTTCGACCCCGAGCGGTTCGCGCCGCAGGCTGTACGGGCGCGCCCCGCACACGTCTTCAAGCCGTTCGGCACGGGGGCCCGGGCCTGCATCGGCCGTCAGTTCGCCCTGCACGAGGCCACGTTGGTCCTCGGCCTGCTGCTGCGCCGCTACGACCTGCACGCGGAGCCGGGGTACCGGCTGCGGATCGCCGAGCGGCTGACACTGATGCCGCGCGATCTGCGGCTGCGCCTGACGCGCCGCTGATCCGGCGCGGCCGGGCGACCTGCGTCCCGGCGCTACTCGTCCGACGCCGACTCCATGGACGCCACGTCGAGGACGCCGTCGAGCTCGGCCAGCACCGCGACCAGTTCGGGGACGCCGGCGGGGCCCTCGATCTCCATGCGGACGGCCATGGTGCCGGGGCGGTCGGCGCCCTGCTCCCATTCGGTGCGGTCGGTGCGCAGCTCCACGACGCGAAAGCCCCGGCTCGTGCACTCCTCCAGGACCCGGGTCAGGACGCTGCTGCCGACCCGGTAGGCGAGGTGCAGGCCCGTGCGCCGCTCGGTGGCCAGGGCCGGGACGCGCCGGGTCAGCCAGGGGTATCCCCGTACGACGAGGAAGTGACAGGCCGTCGCGGCGAACGCGAGCAGGGGCAGTCCGCCACCGCAGGCCATCCCTATGGCGCAGGTCAGCCAGATCGTCGCGGCCGTGGTGAGGCCCCGGACGGCGTCCCTTCGTACGAAGATGAGCCCGCCGCCGATGAACCCGATACCGGAGACGACCTGCGCGGCGACCCGGGACGGGTCGAGCGACACGCCGTCCAGGCCGAGCACGGAGTTGAAACCGTGCTGCGACACCTCCATGAACAGGGCGCTGCCGACGCCGACGAGCGTGTGCGTGCGCAGCCCCGCGCTCTTCTGCTGCACGGCGCGCTCCGCGCCGATCAGGGTGGACAGGACCAGCGCGAGCCCCAACTCGGCCAGCTGCCGCACTCCTTGACCCGCCGCCGGATCGAACAGGGGAAAGGCGAGCGACGACAAAAGCGGATCCCTCCTGACACGTTCTCGGCCCCGCCGGGCGGACCGGGGTCTCCACGAGGCTAGCGCTGCCCCATTGGAGAGGGATTGTCAGACCCGTGCGCAAGAGTGGGAACATGAACGGGATCAGGAACAGCGACCAGCAGAGCAGGCAGCCGAAGAACCCCGAGCTGGCGGCGGCGCAGGCGTGTCTGCGGCTGCTGCACACGGCACGCGCCGCGCTCTCCGGCACCGAGCCACCCGCGACCGCGACCGTCCTCGCCGCGCCCATCGCGGAGGCCGACGAGGCGCTGCGCCGGGCGGGCCTCGCGGGCAACGAGGCGCGGCTGCTGGAGCGGATCTACGACCTGGGCCCCGGGGCGCAGGCGCCGTAGGATCCGAAGGCCGTCGCATAGGGGGAGTCGACGGGTCGCGCCGGGCCGGGCACTCCCCCGTGTTCGTCACCCGATCTGTCAGGAGACCCAGTTGACCGCCTCCTTCGATGCCACGGACGCCGACGCCCTCGAACCCGCCGCGCTCCCCGCCGATGCCTCCGTGGCGCACCTTATCGACCCCTCGGGCGGCTGCCCGCACGCGCGGAACGCACGGCTCAGGGAGCGTGGTGCGCTCGCCCCGGTCGTGCTCCCCGGTGACGTGCCCGGGATGCTCGTCCTCGGCCACGACGCGCTCAAGGAGTTCCTCGCGCACCCCGATGTCGCCAAGGACGCCCGGCATTTCACAGCGCTGACCGAGGGGCGGATACCGCCGGGCTGGCCGCTGCGCACGTTCGCGACGGTGCGCGGCATGACGACGGCCGACGGCGACGACCACCGGCGACTGCGGTCTCTGGTGAGCCGCGCGTTCACGACGCGGCGGGTGGAGGAGCTGCGGCCGCGCGTCGAGCGGCTCGTCGACGACCTGCTCGACGGGGTCGCCCGGCAGGCGGCCGCGGAGGAGGTGGTGGAGCTGCGGGCCCGGTTCGCGCTACCGCTGCCGATGCGCGTCATCTGTGAACTCTTCGGCGTGGACGAGGAGTTCAGAGACCGTCTGCATCACCTGTCGAGCCAGGTCGTCTCCACGGGCACCACACCGCAGGAGGCCATCGACGCCAACAGGGAGATGGTCGCGGTGCTCGCGCAGGTGGTCGCGGCCCGGGCGGCGGACCCGGGGGACGATCTCACCAGCGCGCTCATAGCGGCGCGCGAGGAGGGCGGTGACCGGCTGAGCCAGGAGGAGCTGATCGGCACGCTCATCCTCTTCGTCGTCGCCGGGCACGAGACGACGCTGAACCTGATCACGAACGCGGTACGGGCGCTGTGCGGGCACCGCGACCAACTCGGCCTGGTGCGTGCCGGGAGCGCGTCGTGGCCGGACGTCGTGGAGGAGACGCTGCGCTGGGACAGCCCCGTCAGCTACTTCCCGTTCCGCTACCCGACCCGGGACCTCACCATCGACGGGACGGTGATCCCCCGGGGCACGCCCGTGCTCGCCGGATACTCGGGCGCGGGCCGTGACCCGGCGGCCCACGGCCCGGACGCGGACCGCTTCGACCTCACCCGCAAGGCGGGCAGCCGGCACCTCTCGCTCGGGCACGGCGCCCACTACTGCCTGGGGGCGCCGCTGGCCCGGCTGGAGGCGACCGTCGCCCTGGAGCGGCTGTTCACCCGGTTCCCCGACCTCGATCTCGCCGTGCCGGACGAGGAGCTTCCCGCGCACGCCGGTTTCGTCGGCAACAGCGTCCGGCGGCTGCCGGTCCGGCCGGGCCCCGAAGCACGTGAGCGGTGACACCGGCCGCCCGGATGACCTGAGCCGCGCCCGCGCCGACGCCTGCCCGGCCCGCATCGGCGCCGCGCGCCCGGCCGCGCCGACCGCCGGGGCGCCGCGGGACTTCGAGGGCGCCTGGTACCACCGCGCCTCCCCCGCCTCCCACTTCACCCGGCCCCTGGTCTGTTCGCCGCTGACCGAGGGCGGCCGGATCACATGCAGCGGTCATACGCTCACGACGACGGCCGGCGCGGAGCGCACGCATACCGAACTGCCGTCGGACGCGGCGGCCCTCTGCGCCTACGACCAGTACGTCGGTCTCGGCCTGGACCGCCTCCCCGCGGAACCGGACCCCGCCGAGGACTGACCCCGTCCCCCGCCCGCTGGTTATGCTGCGGCCGAAGCGTTCAGCGAAGCGCTCAAACGAACAGCAGTCGTGAGGGGGCCCTCAGCATGCGCGAACCGGTCGATCTCAGGCGGCAGCGGATCCTCGCTGTCGTGCAGTCGCGCGGCGCGACCCGGGTCAGTGATCTCGCCGTGGAGCTCGCGGTGTCGGTGGTGACCCTGCGCCGCGACGTGGAGGAGCTGGCCCGCGAGGGCAAGCTGCGCCGTGGTCACGGGGTGGCCCGTCCGGTGCTGCCGGAGGCCGAGCGGGCCGAGGGGCCCGTGACGCCCGCGCCGCCCCCGGCCGACGGCGGCCCGGTCGCCGTCGTCGTACCCGAGCGGCACGCCTACTTGTACGAGACGCTGCACGGCGCCCGCACGGCCTTCGAGGAGGCCGGCATCCGCATCGCGCTGCACATCGCGCCGACCGCACCGGGCGCCGAACAGCCCATCGTGGAGCGGGCGTTGGCGGAGGGCGCGCGGGGGCTGCTGATCGCGCCGCGCTGGCGCAGCAGCGCCACGGAGGAGGCGGACTACGCCTGGCTGGCACGGCTGGAGGTGCCCGCCGTCGTGATGGAGCGCAGGCCGCGGCGCGGCAGCGCGCTGCACGCCCTCGACACCGTCTGCACCGACCACTGGTACGGCATCCATCTCGCCGTCGAGCACCTCACGGACCTGGGGCACCGGCGTATCGTGCTCGCCGCGCGCGACGACAGTCCGACGGCGCGCGCCATCCGGGCGGCCTTCGCCGACATAGCGGCGGCCCACCCGGACGTCGACGCGTGGGAGGTCGCTCTCAGCTCGCCGGGCGCCGCCCCCGATCCCGTGGCGGAGAGCGCCCAGCGGGCGATCGAACTCCCGGCTCTGCTCAGGGAGTCGGGGGCGACGGCCGCCGTGCTCCATGGCGACGTGGACGCGCTGATGCTGGTGCAGTCGCTGCGCGACAGCGGGGTACGGGTCCCGGAGGACTGCTCGGCGATCGCCTACGACGACGTGGTCGCGGCGCTCGGCAGCACGCCGCTGACGGCCGTGTCGCCGCCGAAGGCGGATGTCGGCCGGGCCGCCGCGGAGTTGCTGCTGCGCCGGCTCGCCGACCGGGCGTCCGGCGGCTCCCCGGGGCCGGTGCGCCGGATGGAGCTGTTGCCCGAGCTGAAGGTCCGCGGCTCGACCCGGGCCCCGGGCGCCTCCGGGCCGACCTCCGCTCACGAATGATCGTTTGACCGTTTAATTCTCTTCTGATCGATCTATTGACCAGGTCCGCTCAGCCGATCAGTATTCCCGTGACTCGAACACGCAGGAGCCGCGGGAGGCGCCCATGCCTGGTCGACAGAGCCGTCGATCCGTGCTCGCCGCGATCACCGCGCTGCCACTGACGGGCGCCCTGAGCGCCTGCGGCGGAAACGACAGCGCGTCATCCGGGAGCAGCAGCAAGTCCGGTACCAAGAGCACCAGAGGCACCACCACCATCACATTCTGGTCCGCTCTGCGCGGCAGCCAGGAGGTCGTGGACGCGTTCAACAGGACGCACGATCGCATCCAGGTCGATTTCGAGCAGATCCCCTCCGGGCCGGCCGGCGGATATCTGAAGCTCAGCAACGCGGCCCGGGCGGGCAACGCCCCGGACGTCGCCACGATCGAGTACCCCCAGGTGCCCGGGTACGCCATAGACGGCGTGGCCCGCGACATGACGGACATGATCAGCGACAGGCTCCGGGCGAAGCTGCTGCCGCAGGCCCTCGCCCTGACCACGTTCGAGAACCGCACCTACAGCGTGCCGCTCGACGTCGAACCGATGGTGCTGCACTATCGCGAGGACCTCTTCGACAAGTACGGCCTGGACCTTCCGACCACCTGGGACGAGTACGCGGACCTGGCCCGCGCCGTCCGGCGCACCGGTGGCGACCGCAAGGTCACCATCTTCGCCACGGACATGGGCCAGTTCTCGGGCTGGGCCTGGGCGGCGGGCGCCCAGTGGTTCGACACGTCGAAGGGCGCGTGGAACGTCTCGCTGGCCGACGCCGCCACCCGCCGCGTGGCCAGGTACTGGCAGCGGCTCATCGACGAGGACCTCGTCTACGTCAACTCCCCCAACAGCCGCGCCAACGACGCCCAGAACGCCAACGGTCTGATCCTCACCCGGCACAGCGGCGCGTGGGAGGCGGGCGCGCAGATGAACGCTCACCCCGAGGGGAAGGGCAAGTGGCGCATCGCCCCGCAGCCCCAGTGGGACCCGGCGAAGCCCCGGCTCGGCACCAACGGCGGCTCGACGTTCACCGTCACCAAGGACAGCAGGCACCCCGAGGCCGCCATGGAGTTCATCGAGTGGCAGGTCTCGCACCCCGACGCCCTCAAGGCCCGGCTCTCCAGTGGCGCGAGCAGCCAGTACCCGGCCGTGACCGAGCTGATCGGGGTGGGACGCGCCGCTTTCGACCGGGCGTACTACGGCGGCCAGGACATCTACACGCTGTTCGAGCAGGAGGCCCACAAGATCGGGGACAACTGGACGTGGGGCCCTCGTATGACGGCGACCGGCCAGGTGATGCAGGACGCCTTCGCCCGCGCGGCGGCCGGCTCCGGCACGCTCGAGTCGTCGATGCGCGCCGCGCAGGACGGCACGATGCCCGACCTGCGGGCGCTCGGTCTCACCACCACCCAGCACACCACGTGAACGCCCGCACCGGACAAGGCAGGTGACTTCGATGACCGCGACAACCCATGCCCCCGCGGCGGCGTCCGCGCCCCCTCGGGCGGCCGGCGTCTTCGGGCGCAAGGCGCAGCGTGCGGCCAAGCGGCGCCGCGGGGGCGCCGCGGGCGTCCTGATGGCCCCGTTCTTCCTCCTCCTCACGCTCGTCTTCCTGCTCCCGGTGGGCACGGCGGTGTGGCTGAGCTTCTTCAGCGACGACCAGCCGGGCCTCGGCTTCGGCCCGGAGCGTACGGTCTTCGTCGGCCTGCGCTCGTACACCTCCGTGCTGACGGACCCCTCGTTCCTGTCCGGGCTCGGCACGGTGGCGCTGTACTGCGTCATCTACATCCCGCTGATGACGGTCGGCTCGCTGACGCTGGCGCTGCTGCTCGACTCCGGCGTCGTACGGCTGCGCTCCTGGGCCCAGCTGGGGCTGTTCCTGCCGCACGCGGTGCCCGGCATCATCGCCGCGCTGATCTGGCTGTACCTCTACACCCCCGGCATCAGCCCGATCATCGAGGTGCTGGGCAAGGCCGACATCACGGTCGACTTCCTCGGTCTGCACACCGCGGTGCCGTCGATCGTGAACATCGCGCTGTGGAGCAACCTCGGCTACAACATGGTCATCTTCTACGCGGCCCTGCAGGCGGTCCCCCGCGAGGTGCTCGAGGCGTCGGTGGTCGACGGCGCGGGCCCGGTGCGCACCGCGCTCCAGGTGAAGGCGCCGCTCGTGCGCTCCTCCATCGTCATGGTCGCCATGTTCACCCTGATCTGGGCCCTGCAACTGTTCACGGAACCGGCACTGCTCCACCAGGGCTCGCAGATGATCGGCGCCCGCTTCTCGCCGAGCATGTACATCTACGACGCGGCCTTCAGCCGTAACAACTACTCGCTCGCGGCCGCGGCCTCGGTGATCCTGCTGCTCATCACGATCGCCGTCTCCTTCGGCGTCACCCGCTGGACCAATCGCGTCAACTCGGCCGAGGAGAGCGCCCGATGACCACCGCCGAGCTGAGCAGGTCCACCCTGCTCCGCCCCCGCCTGCTGGGCCGGGCGACCGTCAACGTCGTCGTCGCGATCTCCGTCCTCTACACGATGCTGCCCGCGCTGTGGCTGGTCCTCGCGGCGTCGAAGTCCCGCGACGCCCTGTTCAGCAGCAGCATCCTGTCGTTCAGCGACTTCTCCTTCGTCCAGAACGTCAAGGACCTGTTCGCCATGGACGGCGGCCTCTACAGCCGCTGGTACGGCAACAGCCTGCTGTACGCGGTGCTCGGCGCGGCGATCGGGTCGATGGTCAGCGTCGCGTGCGGCTACGCCTTCGACAAGTACCACTTCCGCCACAAGGAGAAGCTGTTCGGCCTGGTCCTGGCGGCGGTCATGGTGCCGCAGACCGTGCTCGCGCTGCCGCTGTACCTGATCGCCTCCGAGACCGGCGTCGTGAACACCTTCTGGTCGGTGTTCGTCCCGGTCCTGTTCAACCCGTTCGGCGTGTACCTGGGCCGCATCTTCGCCCAGGGCTATGTGCCCGACGAGGTCCTGGAGGCGGCACGGGTCGACGGCGCGGGCGAGCTGACGACGTACGTCCGGGTCGCCCTGCGGATGCTCGGCCCGGGCCTGGTCACCGTCTTCCTCTTCCAGCTCACCACGATCTGGAACAACTTCTTCCTGCCGATGGTGATGCTCTCCGACCAGGACCTGTACCCCGTCAGCCTCGGTCTGTTCCAGTGGAACAGTCAGGCGACCGTCTCTCCCGAGTACTACCCGGTGGTGATCATGGGCTCGCTCCTGGCGGTGCTCCCCCTTGTCCTCGCGTTCATCCTCCTCCAGCGGTTCTGGCGCTCCGGCCTGACGGCGGGGGCGGTCAAGTGAGCCGACCCCGCGTGGCGCTCGCCATGTCCCCCCAGGCCGCGGCGGCCGTCTTCACGCCACGGTCCATGGCCGCGCTCACCAAGGTCTGCGACCTGGCGCCGCTGCCCGTCCTCGACGACCTGACGAGCGCGCGGGCGCGGCAGGTACTCGCCGGCGTCGAGGTCCTTGTCACCGGATGGGGGTGCCCGCGGCTCGACGCTGAGGTCCTCGCGGCGGCGCCGCGCATCAAGGCGGTGGTGCACGCGGCCGGTTCGGTGCGCGGGCACGTCACCGACGCCTGCTGGGAGCGGGGCATCGAGGTCACCTCGGCCGCCGCCGCCAACGCGCTGCCGGTCGCCGAGTACACCCTCGCGATGCTCCTGCTGCACGGCAAGCACGTCCTGGAGCGGGCCCGCGACTTCCGGCGGGACCGCGCCCGCGGCGAGTGGCTGCTCACCTCGCACGAGGTGGGCAACTACCGCCGCACCGTGGGCCTGTTGTCGGCCTCGCTGATCGGCCGCCGCGTCATCGAACTGCTGCGGCCCTTCGACTTCGAGGTCCTCCTGCACGACCCGTACGTCTCCCCGGCGGAAGCCGCGGCGCTGGGCGTGGAGTGGGTGGAACTGCCCGAACTGTTCACGCGCAGCGACCTGTTGAGCGTCCACACACCCCTGCTGCCGGCCACCCGCGGGCTGGTCAGCCGTGGCCTGCTCGCCTCGATGCGGCCGGGCGCCACGCTGATCAACACCTCGCGCGGCGCCGTCGTCGACCAGGAGGCGCTCACCGACGTGGTGCGCGCGGGCCGCATCCGGGCGGTGCTCGACGTCACCGACCCCGAAGTGCTCCCCGCCGACCACCCGTTGTGGGACTGCCCGAACGCTCTGATCACCCCGCATCTCGCCGGTTCCCAGGGCAGCGAGTGGGAGCGGCTCGCCGACACGGCCGTCGGCGAGGTGGCCCGGTGGGCCGCGGGCGACGGTTTCGCCCACCCCGTACGACGCGAAAGGCTGGCGTTCCTGGCATGAGCATCCCCTTCGAACTTCCCGCGGAGGACCGGGCGTTGAGCCCGTACACCGGCTACACCCGCGCCCACTGGGAGGCCGTCGCCGACGGGCTGCTGGGCGCCGCCTGGCGCTGGGCCACTCCGCGGGGCGCGCTGCTCGACCTGCCGGGCCGCCCCTCCGCGTCAGGGGTCCGCTCGGACGGCCTCGAAGGGTTCGCCCGTACGTTCCTGGCGGCCGGGTTCCGGGTCGCGGGCGCCGACGGCAAGGACCCGCACGGCTGGCTGGAGCGGTACGCGAGCGGCCTCGCCGCGGGCACCCGGACACCCGGCGCGGACGACGCCGAGTCGTGGCCGCTGATCCTCGACCACCATGTGCAGGGCCAGCCGATGGTCGAGTCCGCGTCGGTGGCGCTCGGCCTGATGCTGACGCGGCCGTGGCTGTGGGACCGGCTCGACAGCGACGTACAGGACCGGACGGAGGCGTGGCTGCGCGGCGCGGTCGACCACACGCCCGCCCCCAACAACTGGTACCTCTTCCCCTTCATGGTGGCGTCGTTCCTGGAGTCCGCGGGCCGCGGTGACGCGGCGACGGCGCGGGCCATGGAGCGGGCACTCGGTCTGATGGAGACGTGGTACCGCGGCGACGGCTGGTACGCGGACGGCGACGGGCGGGCCTTCGACCACTACAACGGCTGGGCGCTGCACCTGTACCCGATGCTGCACGCCCACCTGACGGGCGACGCCGAGCTGTCGGCCCGCTTCGGCCCCCGGCTGCGCGAACACCTCGAAGGCTTCTCCCTGCTCTTCGGCGGGGACGGGGCGCCGGTCCACTTCGGGCGCTCGCTCACGTACCGGTTCGCGGCCTCGGCGGCGGTCGGCGCCGGAGCGGTCACCGGGCACACCCCGCTGACGCCCGGCACGTCGCGCCGTCTGATCAGCGGCAACCTGCGTTACTTCCTGGACCGGGGCGGCGTGACGGACGACGGTCTGCTGAGCCTGGGCTGGCACGGCCCGCACACCGCCACGCTCCAGCCGTACTCCGGGCCCGCGTCCCCGTACTGGGCGTCGAAGGGTTTCGTGGCGCTGCTCGCGCCGCAGGACGATCCGCTGTGGACCGCGACGGAGGAGGCGGCCCCGAGCGAGGGCCCCGACCGGGTGCTCGCGCTGCCGGCGCCGGGGCTGCTCGTGCAGTCGACCCGGGCCGACGGGATCGTACGGCTGCACAACCACGGCAGCGACCATGTCCGGCCGCACGAGGGCGAGTTCGCGGCACAGGACGACGCGCTCTACGGCCGTCAGGCGTACTCCACGCACACCGGCCCCACGTCCCGGGCCAACATCGCGGACAACCACCTGTCGGTCGAGGTCGGCGGCGCCGGGAGTGTCCGGCGCCGGATCCATCCGCTGGGTGCGGGCCAGGGCGACGGATGGGGCTGGGCCGCCTCCTGGCACCGGCCGGTGTTCGCGGCCGGGCCGCCGATGGTGCCCGGGCTGCGCGTGGAGAGCGTGACGGTGGCGCGGGGCCGCCACGAGCTGCGGGTCCACCGGGTCGTCGGCGCCCCGCGCGGCGCCCGGGTGACGCTGACGGGGTGGGCCACGGAGGCGCTCCGCTCGGAGCTGGTGGGGGTGCACGGGTGGGGTGAGCAGGACTCGGTGCGGGCGCCCGAGGGGACGGCCTATGAGGGGTGGGTGCGGGTGCCCAGGCTCACGGCCGGTGTCGAGGGGAGCGGGGTGTTTGTGGCGCTGGCCTGTCTTGGCGGGGAGTCCGAGGTGCCGCTTGCGGAGGCGGTGACCAGAACGAGGTTCTTTGGCGGGGAGTTGACGGTGTGCTGGGCCGATGGGTTCGAGACCGTCGTGGGGTTCGAGCCGCTGCGCGTCCAGTGCGGGTGAGTGGGGGCTGGTCGCGCAGTTCCCCGCGCCCCTGGCGGGGTTGAGGCGGGGGCGTGTCGGGAGCGCGGCCCCTACTCGGTGCGTCCCCGCGCCCCTGGCGGGGGCGCGGCCGCGGCGGAGTCGCTAGGCGATGGGGTCCCGTGATCCTGACGGGGGCGCGGCCACGGCGGCGTCGCTAGGTGATGGGGGCCCGTGCTTCTGGCGGGGCCAGCTGTGCTTGTACGGCCGGGGCGTAGCGCCGCACCAGTTCCTCGATGGGCGCGGCCCGTACCTGCGGGCCGCGGGCGATGCCGTACATGACGCCCAGGCCGAGCAGCATCGAGACGGCCAGTTCGGCGCGCAGGCCCGCGTCCTCGCCGGTGAGGCGGCCTGCGAGGGCACCGCTGACCTGGGCGCGGAAGTTCGCCCGGAGGATCTCGCCCTGCTCGCCCTGGAGCGGGGCGAAAACGATGCGCAGGATCGGGTCGGCGCCGCGCTCGGCCTGCCCGGTCAGGACGTGGCGCACCAGGTGGGCGCCCAGGCCGTCCAGGGGCGCGTCGAGGAAGGTCTCCACGTCGGCCTCGAAGTTCATGACGCCGGAGAACAGGGCATCCTTGTTCCCGAAGTACTTGAGGATGAGCGGCGGGCTGACACCGGCCCGCTCGGCGACCGCCTTGAGGGTGATGTCACCGTGCGCGTGCCGGGCGAGCAGATGCCGGGCGGCCCGCACGATGGCGGCCTTGGTCGCCTCGGCGTCGCGGCGCCTCGTGCCCGGCCCCCGCTGCCGTCCCCGTCCCTGTTCCTGTTCCCGTTCCCGGGGGTACGCCGTGGTCATCAACTCAGGGCTCCCTTCGTCGTGGCCGCCCGGGGGGCCACGCCCGCGTCCGTGTCCTCGCGCGCCCGGTCGGACGGGACGGCCAGGGCGACGGCGGTGGCCACGAGCGCGACCGCACCGGCCATGGTGAAGGCGAGCTGGTAGCCGGGGAGGGTCGGCACCTCGGCGCCGTCCACGCGGGTCGTGTGGTGGACGAGGACGGCGGCGACGGCGGCGCTGGAGACGGCCTGGCCGATGGTGCGCATCAGGACGTTGACGCCGTTCGCGGAGGCGGTCGCGCCGGACGGGACGGCGCGCAGGATCAGCGTGGGCAGTGCCGAGTAGGCGAGGGTGGTGCCGGTCGAGACGACGGCGGCGCCGACGAGGATGACCCACAGGTCGGTGCTGTCGGCGATGCGCACCGCGTAGCCGAGCGCGAGCACGACCCCGCCGACGGCGAGCGTGACGCGGGGCCCGCGCGCGGCGGAGACCCGGGCGGAGACCGGGGAGAACAGCAGCATGATGACGCCGCTGGGCAGCATGCACAGGCCGGTCGCGACGATGGAGAGACCGAGCCCGTAGCCGGTGGCGACGGGGGCCTGGACGAGCTGTGCGGTGACGAGGGAGTTGGCGTAGAACGCGAAGCCGGTGAAGAGCGCCGCGACGTGTGGAAGGCCCACCCGGCGTCCGACGGCGAGCCGCAGGTCCACCAGTGGTCGTGCGGTGCGCAGTTGCTGCCACGCCCACAGGCCGAGGATCACGACGGCGGCCGCGAACAGGCCGACGACCCGGGCGCTGCCCCAGCCCCACTGACCGCCCTGGGAGACGCCGAGCAACAGGCTGCTCAGGCTGGCGGCGAGACCGAGGGTGCCGAGCGCGTCGAAGCGGCCCGGTGATCTGACGGGTGATTCGCGCACCGCCCACCAGGCGAGCGCGAGGCCGAGCGCGCCGAGGGCGCTGGTCGCCCAGAACATCACGTGCCAGTTGGCGTACTGCACGATCAGCGCGGCCAGCGGCAGTCCGAGGGCGGCGCCGATCCCGACGGTGGAGCTCATCAGGGCGACGGCGGAACCGGTGCGGTGCGGCGGGAGTTCGTCGCGCAGGATGCTGATGGAGAGCGGGACGACGGCCGCGGCGGCGCCTTGCAGAGCGCGGGCCGAGATCAGGACCCGGATGTCGGAGGTGACCGCGCACAGCACGGAGCCGCAGGTCATCAGGGAGAGGGCGATCAGCAGGACGCGCCGCTTTCCGTACATGTCGCCGGCCCGCCCGAGGACGGGGGTGAGGACGGCGCCGGCGAGCAGGGTCGCGGTGACCGTCCAGGAGACGGCGGCGGGGGACGCGCCGGTGAGCCGGGGCAGGTCGGGCAGGAGTGGCACGACGACGGTCTGCATAACCGCCATGAGGATGCCGCCGAAGGCCAGTACAGGCACGGTGAGGCGCTCGCGCAGGCGCGGCGCCGCGGGCAGCGGGGCGGTGGCGGAGGGCATGGGTCTCCTGCTCGGGGACGCGGCCGGCGGGCCCGGCGTCGTGGAGTCCGGGTGAATCAGCATTCACTCGTGAGGTGAATCAGTATTCACCATCCTGTGCCCCGCTGTCTGCGCCCCGGCGGGCCCGGCCGCGCCGCGCGCGGGGGCCCGGGCCCTTCGGTTCCCGGCGGGTCCGGGCGATACTGCCGATCATGACTTCGACTGACGCGCCCCGCTTCGGACTTGTCGGCACGGGCCCCTGGGCCCGGCGGACCCACGCCCCCGCGATCGCCGCCCATCCGCGCACCGCTTTCACGGGCGTCTGGGGGCGCCGTCCGGAGGCCGCCGCGGAACTCGCCGCCGAGCACGGCACGACGGCCTACGACGACGTGGACGCGCTGTTCGCGGCGTGCGACGCGGTGGCGTTCGCCGTGCCGCCGGACGTGCAGGCCCCGCTGGCGGCGCGGGCCGCGGCGGCCGGCTGTCATCTGCTGCTCGACAAGCCCGTCGCCACCGAGCCGGCCGCGGCCCGCGCCGTGGTGGAGGCCGCCGACGCGGCGAGCGTCGCCTCGGCCGTCTTCTGCACGCTGCGCTATGCGCCCGCCCCCGCGGCCTGGATCGCCGAACAGGCGTCCACGGGCGGTTGGTTCACGGGCCGCGCCGACTGGTACGGCTCCCTGTACACGCCCGGCGACGACGCCGCGGTGCGGGCCTCGACGCCGTGGCGTGCCGAGCGGGGCGCCCTGTGGGACGTGGGCCCGCACGCCCTGTCGGTCCTGCTGCCGGTCCTCGGCGACGTGGAGGCGGTGACGGCCCGGCGCGGCGCGGGCGACACCGTGCATCTCGTGCTGCGGCACTCGTCGGGGGCCTCCAGCACGGCGGCGCTGAGCCTGACAGCGCCTCGGGGTGCGGGTGGCACGACGGTCGAACTCCGGGGCGAGGCGGGGCTGTTCACGATGCCGGCGGGCGGCGCGGCGCAGGATTCCTTCGGCATCGCCGTGGACACCCTGCTGGAGTCGGCGCGGACGGGCGTGGCGGCACCGTGCGACGCGCGGTTCGGCCTGCGGCTCACCGAGATCCTCGCCGCGGCGGAGCGTTCCCTGGCATCGGAGGGGTCCGCAGCGGATCCCGGCCGGTGAACCAGGGGCGCCCGCGCCGCGGCCCGGGCGGCGAGATCCGCACCCGGGCGCGGTCCGGGGCGCTCGCAGCGCGTCGCGGGTCGCGCGCGCGGGCCCTCTACGCTGGTGACCATGCCGCTCGAGATCAGCGCCACCAACCCCGAGCACCCGGTGCTCCTGCTCGCCCTGCCGTGGCACATTCCGCTGGAGGAGTGGCCGCAGGAGTACCTCGTGCCGTTGCCGCGCGGCATCTCGCGACACGTGGTGCGCTATGCGCGGGCGGGCGACGAGGTCGTCGCCGTGAAGGAACTCGCCGAGCGTCCGGCGCTGCGCGAGTACGAACTGCTGCGCACACTGGACCGGTTGGGGATACCGTCGGTCGATCCGCTGGCCGTCGTCACGGGCCGCGAGCAGCCGGACGGCAGCCCTCTCGAACCGGTGCTGATCACCCGGCACCTGGGCGGGTCCCAGCCCTACCGCTCGATGTTCGAGACGACGATGCGCCCCTCCACCGTGCACCGGCTGATGGACGCGCTGGCGGTGCTGCTGGTCCGGCTCCACCTCGCCGGGTTCGCCTGGGGCGACTGCTCGCTGTCCAACACGTTGTTCCGGCGGGACGCGGGCGCGTACGCCGCGTACCTCGTGGACGCGGAGACGGGCGAGCTGCATCCGACGCTGAGCGACGGGCAGCGCGCGTACGACATCGACCTGGCCCGCGTGAACATCAGCGGCGAGATGCTCGACCTGGAGGCGTCCGGGGCGCTGCACCCCTCCATCGACCCGATCGAGTTCGGCACGGAGATAGAACAGCGCTACACCGGCCTGTGGAGCGAGCTGACCCGCACCTCGGTCTACCCGGCGGGCAAGCACCACTACATGGAGCGCCGGATCCGGCGCCTGAACGACCTGGGCTTCGACGTGGCCGAGATGCAGATCTCCCGTTCGCCGCAGGGTGACACGGTCACGTTCGTGCCGAAGGTCGTCGACGCGGGCCACCACCAGCGTCAGCTCCTGCGTCTGACCGGTATGGACGCGGAGGAGAACCAGGCGCGGCGGCTGCTCGCCGATCTGGAGAGCTGGATGGCGACGCAGGACGACGCGCCGGACGCCCGCCCCGAGGTGCTGGCCCACCGGTGGGTGCGCGATGTGTTCCGGCCGACGGTCCGCGCGGTGCGCGACCGGATTCCGACCCCGGTGGACCCGGCCGAGCTGTACCACGAACTACTGGAACACCGCTGGTACTTGTCCGAGCGCGCCCAGCACGACATCGGGCTCGACGCCGCGGCGGAGGAGTACGTACGCGGCCTGCTGAAGGAGTGACGCCGCCGGGTCAGTGCCCGCCCCGCGGTTTCACGCAGCCGGTGCCCTCGATGTACACGCCGTGCGTCTCCACGTCGACGACGCCCGTGACCCCGCCGACGGAGCCCTCGACGCACACGGGGGCGAGGTCGACGACGTAGGTCACGATGGAGCCGACGCCGTCCGTGGTCACCTTGCCGGGCGCGTACCCGAGCCCGGTCAGCGCGGACGCGACCTGTTCCGGTGTCACGCCGTCCTGTCCGGCGAGGCGCGCGAGGGCGCCCTTGACCCGTTCCTCCTGGCGCAGGGCCGTGCACAGGGTGGCGCCCTTGAGCTCCAGGGTGCTCTGGAAGGCGTGGTTCTCGCGGTACTTCGCGTTGGCGTCACCGGCCGCGTCGGGTTGCTCCGGCGGGGCATCGGAAGCGGCGGGCGGCGCACAGTCGGTGGCGGTCGCGGACGGGGCGGGGGGTTCGGCGCGGGCCGCGGAGGGGGCGGGTCGTCCGGCTCCGGCCGCGTCGCTCGCGTTCTGCGCACCGCATCCGGCGAGCAACAGGCCCCCGGCGAGGACCGTTCCCGCCACCGCGGCGCGTCTTCGTGTCGTCATGGGCCCGAGTATGCCCGGGCGGCCGCGCAGGACCGGGCGCGGCCGATGCCGTGGCCGCTACGTAATGGCGAGTGACGGCACCGACCGCAGCCAGTGACCCTCGGTCCACCGCTCGCGGACAAGTGCGGGACGTGCGTCGTGCAACGCATTTTCCGGCCACATCGAACGAATTTGGTGGCCCGGTCCCGCCCTCTCTTCCTCGAACAGCCCGAAGGCTCGTGAGTTACCCGGCGCCGGGTTGTTTCGGCCATTTTCGAGCGGCCTGGCACAGGTGCCCCATCACTGTGTCTACATGCCCACAGATGATGAAACCGGCAGGTGGGTAACCCCGCACCAGACATCATGACGGACCGCCTGATCGTTTTCTTCGGGCAATGTTTATTACCAAAGGCGATGGGAGTATTTAGACTGCTCACGCTCAACTCGGCGTGTACGAAGAGGGATTACCCACCATGAACAAGAAGGCGCTCCGCGCCCTGCTCCGTGAACGGCGCGCCCTCGTAGCCCCCGAGTCCCACGGCTTCACCCGGCCCACGGGGCAGGGCCGGCGCGCGCCCGGCCTGTCCCAGCACCAGGTCGACCAGCTGCTGCACCGGACGCTGGGGACGTATCACCGGCTCGAGGCAGGCAACTACCCCAATCCGCCCACCGATCTCCTGCGCGATGTGGCCCTGCTCTTCGGCCTCGACGAGCAGGAATGGGTCTCCTTGTGCCGCTTCGCGCTCCTCCAGGACCCGCCGGGCCCGCTCCACCAGTCCTCGGGCAAGGAGATCCCGGCGTTCTGGCAGGACGCGCTGAACGGCATGAGCGACATGGCGTACGTGACGGACGCCTCCTGGGACCTGATCGCCCACAACGACGCCTTCGCCGCTCTCTTCCCCGGACGTCAGGTGCCGGGCAACACGATGCGGTGGATGCTTCTGGAGCCCCAGGGGCGTGCGTTGCTGGCCGACTGGGACAACGCGTGGGCACCGTGGGTGCTGCCGCAACTGCGCGCCGCCCTCGCCGCACGCCCCGCCGACGAGACACTGCAGCAGATCGAGAAGGAGGTGCTGGCCGACCCCGACACCGCCCGCATCTACGAGACCGGGGCCACGCTCATCCACGCCGACGGGCACGAGCGCCCCATCCGCCACGCGCTGCGCGGGTACGGCTGGGTGTCGATCTGCGCGGCCCAGCCGATGACGGCACCGGGTTCGCGCCTCTTCATCCTGTTGTTCCGTCCCGGTTTCGACCGCCCCCTGCACCAACAGCAGATGTTGCGTGCTCACACCCCCACTCGATGACCCCTCGAACCCCTGGACGGGCCGCACGGACCGTCCAGTAATTTGGGCACCGCCCCCCACGCATCCCCGATCCAGCTCTGTGGGAGTTGCCCATGCCCGCCTACGTCTCGCCACCGCGCTCCGTGCTCGGAGCCCACAAGGTGACCACAGAGGAGATCGCCGACGACATCCGGGCGCACCACAGCGGGCATCCGCGGCTGGGCGCGTTCTTGCGCGTGGTCAACAACTGCGGCGTGCACACGCGCTACTTCAGCCGCCCTCTGCACTCCCACACGGTCGCCGGCACGGCCAATGTGCACGTCCGTACCCGGGCCGCCTTCGATGACGCTCTCGACATGTCCGAACGTGCCGCGATCGCGGCGATCGAGTCCGCCGGTCTCGCTCCTGAGGACATCGGTGCCCTCGTCACGAGCCACGCCACCGGTTACGCGGTGCCGAATCTGGACGTCCATCTGATCCACCGGCTGAACCTGCGTCCCACGACCCGGCGCGTTCCCCTCACCACCCTGGCCTGCGCGGGCGGGGTGCACAGCCTCATCAAGGCGGCGGACCTGGTCGCCGTCCGGCCCCGGGAGCCGGTTCTCGTGGTGGCCGCCGAGGTGCTGTCCACCGCCTACAACCACACCGCCGCCACGACCGAGGCCATGATCTACAAGGCGCTGTTCGCGGACGCCGCGGGCGCCGCCGTGGTCAGCGCCACCCCGCTGACCACGGGGTTCGCCATCGAGGACACGTTCGAGTACACGCTGCCCGGGAGCATGGACCGTTATCGGGGCCGGCTCGACGCCCACGGCATGCACTTCGACTCGACGAAACAGGCGCCCAAGGCACCGGCGGAGACGTTCCCCGCCCTGACCGGATGGATCGGCGCCCGCTCCGTCGAGTTCGCCGCCATCCACCCGGGCAGCCCCAAGATGATCATCGACACGGCCGAGGTCCTCGGACTCGACGCGCACCACGCGCGCCACTCGACGGAGACGCTGAGCGACGAGGGCAACATCGGTGGGGTCAGCGTGCTCCGCGTCCTGGAGCGCCTCCACGGCGCTCCGCCCGCACCGGGGGCCCAGGGCGTCGCCGTGGCGTACGGCCCCGGATTCACCACCACGGCCGTCCACGGGCACTGGCACGCCTGACGCGCCCGTTCCCTGTATGTCCCGCTGAGACATATGTCCCGCCGGGACATATAGGTGTACCCTGAAGGCATGAAGGCGAACGAGGCAGGCACCGTCCGGCCCCCCGAGGACCGTCGACAGGTCAAAGCCCGCCGGACGCGCGAAGCGCTGGCCGAGGCCGCTGTCGAGCTGGTGCTCGAACGGGGGCTGGGGAACGTGACCGTCGAGGCGATCGCCGAGCGCGCGGACGTCACGCGCCGCACCTTCAGCCGGCACTTCACCGGCAAGGAGGACGCGGCGCTCGACTTCACCCGCGCGGACGGCGCCCGCATCAACGCGGCGCTGCGCGCCCGCCCCGAGGACGAACCCCCGCTGCTCGCGTACCGCGGCGCCGTCGCGGACTGGCTCGCCGACCGGGAGGACCCCGGCTGGCACCACCGCCCCGCGACGCGCGCGCTGTACGCCGTCCTGGACAAGGAGCCCGCACTGTTCGCCGCGTACGAACGCATCCGGGTCGACGCCCAGGACGAGTCCGTCCGCATCATCGCCGGCCGGCTCGGCACCGACCCGTCCCGGGACCTGCGTCCCGAGGTCGTCGTCGGCGCCGCCGCCGGTGTGCTGACCGCCGCGCTGCGCGCATGGGCGCGCGGCACGGGCAAGGACGCCGAGGACCTCGCCGCTCTGGTGGCGCGGGCCTACGACGCTCTCATCGGGGAGGCCGCCCGATCGGCGGCGACCTCCGACATCGCAACCAGAGAGTGACACGCACCATGAGCACCACCCGCACCACCGGTCAGGTCGTCGAGAACGCCGTCGAGTTCGCCGGGAAGACCGCCCTGGTCACCGGCGCCGCCTCGGGCATCGGCCTGGCCACCGCCCGCCGCCTGGGCCGCGGCGGCGCGCACGTCGTCATCGCCGACCACAACGAGCAGGGCGCGAAGGAAGCCGCCGAGACCCTGAAGGGTGAGGGGATCACGGCCGCCGCGGTCGCCGTCGACGTGACGCTGCCCGCCTCCGTCGAAGCCGCCGTCCGGTTCGCCGTCGACACCTTCGGCGGGCTCGACCTGGCCGTGAACAACGCCGGGATCGGCGGCGCCGCCGCACCGACCGGCGAGTACGACATCGACGTGTACGACCGGGTCGTACGGACCAACCTCGACGGTGTCTTCTACTCGATGCGCCACGAGCTGCCCGCCATCGAGGCCACCGGCCGGGGCGGCGCGATCGTGAACGTCGCCTCGATCCTCGGCTCGGTCGGCTTCGCGGGCTCCCCCGCCTATGTCGCCGCCAAGCACGGCGTCGTCGGTCTGACCAAGACCGCGGGCGCCGAGTACGCGGCCAAGGGCATCCGCGTCAACGCGGTCGGCCCGGGCTTCATCGAGACCCCGCTGCTCAAGGAGATGGACAAGGCGGCCTACGACGGTCTCCTCGCCCTGCACCCGGCGGGCCGGCTCGGTCACTCCGAGGAGGTCGCGGAGCTGATCGCGTTCCTGCTCTCGGACCGCGCCTCGTTCATCGCCGGCAGCTACCACCTGGTGGACGGCGCCTACACCGCCGTCTGATCCGCCGCCGACGCGGCGAGCGCCCCGCCCCCTCGTGTCACGTCCGTCACGTGACGGCGCTTGTGCCCCGCCCCCAGTCATGGAACCGTCTGCACGGGGCAGGCGGGGGGTTTGGTCCGGCTCAGGAGGGGCGCAGGGGGCGCGATGGAACGGCAGGCAGCGGCGCAGGGCATATCCGACGGCACCGGCACGGCCACGGCGCAGGGGCCGCGCAAGGCACGCGAGTCGTACTTCGACAACGTGAAGTTCCTGACCATCGTGCTGGTGGCGTGCGGACACGCGTGGGAACCGCTGACGTACGGCAGTCGCGCGGTGACGGCGGTGTACCTCACCGTCTACGCGTTCCACATGCCGGCGTTCGCGCTGGTGTCGGGGTATTTCTCCCGCAGCTTCGACATGGCGCCCGGGCGGCTGAAGCGGCTGGTGACCGGCGTCGTCGTGCCCTACGTCGTCTTCGAGGTGGCGTACACGCTGTTCTACCGGTGGGCGCAGGACGACCCCGGGTATCCGATCAGCCTGCTGGACCCCTGGTATCTGATGTGGTTCCTGGCGGCTCTGTTCATCTGGCGGCTCTCGACCCCGCTGTGGTTGCAGATGCGCCATCCCGTGCCGGTGTCGCTCGCGCTGGCGACGGGGGTGTCGATGATGCCGGACGCGGGCGGTGATCTGGCGCTCCAGCGAGTGATCCAGTTCCTGCCCTTCTTCGTGGTGGGGCTGGTGCTGCGGCCCGAGCACTTCGCGCGGCTGCGGACCTGGCGGGTGCGCGGGGCGGCGGGGCCGGTGGCACTGGGCGCGGTGGTGGCCGCGTACTGGGCGGCGCCGTGGTTCGACGCCGGCTGGTTCTATCACCGCGGGAGCGTGGAGGGGCGCGGGGTGTCCGCGTGGGCGGGGGTGCTGGCCACGCCCGCCCTGTTCGTGCTCGCGCTGGTGCTCACGGCCTGCTTCCTGGCGTGGGTGCCGGGGCGCAGGCTCTGGTTCACGGCGCTGGGCACCGGGACCGTCTACGCGTATCTGCTGCACGGTTTCGTCATCAAGTCCTCGCGCTTCTGGGACTGGTACGACCACCCCTGGGTGCACTCCCCCGCGGGCGCGCTCGCGGTGACGGCGACGGCGGTCACCGGTATCACCCTGCTCTGCACGAACCCGGTGCGGCGCGTCTTCCGGTATGTCGTCGAGCCCCGCATGGACTGGGCGTTCCGGCGCGCCGAGCCGAAGCCGGGGCCCGAGCGGGCGGCCGAGCGCGAGAAGGTCACCTCCGGCGGCGGGTGAGCGCCTGCGCCGAGGTGAGCAGGCAGTGCATCCGCTCGGTGAGCGCCGTCAGGTCGTCGGCGGGGCTGTGGAACGGGATGCGGACGTCGGCCTGGCCGCGGGCCCGCTCCAGGCGCAGCGTCAGGCCGTGCCGGTCGACGGCGAGCGGCTGGACCCGAACGACGCCGTGCAGGCTGTCGGGGGTGATGAGGCGGGTGAGCTGCTCGATCGCCTCGGGGTGGGCGTCGGCGAGATGGGTCAGCAGGCGGGGCTCGGCGACGGCCAGCGGGTCGGGCGCGGCGGCGGCGAGTTCACCGAGGTCGATGCCGATCCGCTCGGTACGGGTCTGGAGCACGGCGCGCCGGGGGCGCAGCACCATCTCGCCGTCGCCGCGGCCGTCCGGGCTCCGGGCGCCGTCGGGCACGAGTTCGCCGGAGAGCCACAGCCGGGCGCGGACCCGGTCGCGTACGGGCACCGGTGCCGCGTCGGCGAACTCCAGGAGTGCGGTGGGGCGGCCGTGCGGTGAGCAGAGGACGGCTGCGGCCAGCACGCTGTCCGGCGGCGGCGTGATCCGCACGGTGCCGTCGTCGGCGACGTGGTGGGCGCCGACGAGGTCGTCCTGTCCCACGTCGGTGGTGACGCCGCAGGTCCACGCGGCGGCGAGCACGGAGCGTGCGCGGGTCGCCGTGGTGGGCACGGCGGTAGCGATCTGGCGGACACCCATCCTGAACCTCCATTAGGTAAGCCTTGCCTAACTTAGCGGAGATCGTCGGTGGGGGTCCACCCCACGAACGGGGGGTGAATATGCCGTCCGCCCACGCACCGGGTCCGGGGACGGCATCATGCCGCCATGGACGGACTTGCGCTTCTGCGGGAGCTCTTCACGCCCGACGAGTACGAGGCGGTGTGCGGGCACGCCGATCACCTGGGCGTGACGGTCACCGAGTACGTTCGCCGCACGGCAGCCGAACGGGCGCTGGGGCGGCGGCACTTGACGGAGGCCATCGAGGCCCAGGCGCCGCATCTCGGGAAGTCGCCGATACCGCAGGTCGACCGGGTGCGCTGCGGGGGCGGCGCGTCGCCCCCTGCCCTTGAGCGGTTCCTGGACACGCTGGCCCATCCCCCCGAGACAAGTTGACATGCCGTCACCCCGCGTGTTCCGGCGCCGACGGGGCATCCGGAGTCCATGACATCGGTGACGGCACAGACCGGTAAGGCGGACCGACCACGTTCGGGACGCTGGTGGCGAGTGCTGGCGCGGGCGGCGATCGCGCTCGTCGCGTTCCTCGCCCTCGTCGCCTTCTCCGCCGTACTGGCACGTCTCACGCTCACCCCGTCCCCGGCCTCCGACAAGATCGCCGGGTCCAATCTGCGGCCGGGCGCCTCGCTGCAGCAGTACGCGCAGTCGTACACGTTCGCGGCCGCGTGCAAGCAGATCGGCGGCAACCTGCTGCTCGGGGCGCCGTTCGGGCTGTTGCTGCCGGTGCTGGTGGCACGGCGGATGCGCATGATGCGGGTGCTGCTGGTGACCGCGATCGTCATGGTGCTGGTGGAGCTGGCGCAGGGCGCGCTCGTGCAGGGCCGCGCGTTCGACGTGGACGACGTCATTCTCAACACGGCGGGCGCGCTGATCGCGTACCTCCTGGTCGGCCGGCGCATCGGGCACGGGTTCCACGCGCTGGCGGGGCCGTCGGAGCGGAGCCGCTTGCCGATCACGCTTCGTGGGAATGGTGCCCGTGACCAAGACAGGACCCCTGTAGGAGACAACGAGAGGGAGTGATCGTCATGCGTGCGCTCAGGACCGCCGAACGGCGCGCCGCACGCGTGGAGTACCTGATGCCGCAGGGCACGGGAGCCGCCCGCTGGGCGCGCCGCCTGACCCGGTCGTTCCTGGCGGGACGCACCGACGAGGCGGCGACGGACGCCGAGTTGGTGGTGTCGGAACTCGTCACGAACGCCACCCGTGCGTCCGGTCATGGCTGCCGGATGAGTCTGCGCCTGGACGCGGGCGAACTGATCGTGGAGGTACGCGACGACGGGCCGGGACTCCCCCGGCTCAAGGCCCCGTCATCGACCGCCGAGTCGGGCCGCGGCATCGCCCTGGTCCACGCGCTCGCCCAGCGGTGGAGCGTCCGGCCGGACCGGCGCGGCGGCAAGACGGTACGCGCGGTCTTCGCCGCGGCCTGACACATACGGCCGACGCCTTCGGCCGGGCGGCAGCGCTCGGCTGCCGCCCGGCCGAAGGCGCGGGGCGCTCAGTGGCCGCGCTTGATCCACTCGTCGAGCTGCGGCGCCTCCGCCCCGATCGTGGTGCTGTCGCCGTGCCCGGTGCGGACCACGGTCTCGGGCGGCAGGGTCAGCAGCCGCTCGCGGATCGACTCGACGATGGTCGGGAAGTCGCTGAACGTCCGCCCGGTCGCGCCGGGACCACCCTGGAACAGGGTGTCGCCGGTGAAGACGGTGCCGAGCGCGGGCGCGTACAGACTGACCGCTCCGTGGCAGTGCCCCGGCGTGTGCAGCACGGTCAACTCCACGCCCGCGACGGTCAGTTGTTGACCGTCCGTGAGTTCACCGTCGGGCGCGCGGTCCGGGTGCGTCCGCTTCCACAGCTCCGTGTCGGCGGGGTGCAGCAGGACCGGCGCGCCCGTGCGGGCGGCGAGTTCGGGCGCGGCGTCGATGTGGTCGTCGTGGGCGTGGGTGCACACGATCGCGACGAGCCGCCGGCCTCCCACGGCCGCGGCGATGGCGTCGGCGTCGTGCGCGGCGTCGATGACGACGACCTCGGAGTCGTCGCCCACGAGCCATACGTTGTTGTCGACGTCCCACACCCCACCGTCGAGGGAGAACGTGCCGGAGGTGACGAGGTGCTCGACCCGCGCGGCAGGCGTGGCGGCCATCAGAACATCACCACCGAGCGCAGCACGTCACCGTGGTGCATCCGCTCGAACGCCTTCTCCACGTCCTCGAGCCCGATGGTCTCGGTGACGAACGCGTCGAGGTCCAGGCGCCCCTGCAGATACAGGTCGATGAGCATCGGGAAGTCGCGGGAGGGCAGGCAGTCGCCGTACCAGGACGACTTGAGCGCGCCGCCGCGTCCGAACACGTCGAGCAGCGGCAGATCGAGCCGCATCTCCGGCGTCGGCACCCCGACGAGGACCACCGTGCCGGCCAGATCCCGTGCGTAGAAGGCCTGTTCGTAGGTCTCGGGGCGGCCGACCGCCTCGATGACCACGTCCGCGCCGAAGCCGCCCGTCAGCTGGCGCACGGCCTCGACCGCGTCGGTGGAGCGGGAGTTGACGGTGTGGGTGGCACCGAGCGAGCGGGCCGTCTCCAGCTTCTTGTCGTCGATGTCGACGGCGATGATCTTCGCGGCGCCGGCCAGACGGGCCCCGACCACCGACGCGTTCCCGACGCCGCCGCACCCGATGACGGCCACCGAGTCGCCCCGGCCGACCCCGCCGGTGTTGATGGCGGCGCCGAGCCCGGCCATCACGCCGCAGCCGAGCAGTCCGGCGGCGGCGGGCGACGCGGACGGGTCGACCTTGGTGCACTGCCCCGCGGCGACCAGCGTCTTCTCGGCGAACGCGCCGATGCCGAGCGCCGCGCTCAGCTCGGTGCCGTCGGACAGGGTCATCTTCTGCTTCGCGTTGTGGGTGCTGAAGCAGTACTCGGGGCGGCCCCGGCGGCAGGCGCGGCACTGGCCGCACACCGCACGCCAGTTGAGGATCACGAAGTCGCCCGGGGCGACCTCGTGCACCCCCGCGCCCACGGACTCCACGACACCCGCCGCCTCGTGTCCGAGCAGGAACGGGAACTCGTCGTTGATCCCGCCCTCCCGGTAGTGCAGATCGGTGTGACAGACCCCACACGCCTGGATCCTCACGACGGCTTCGCCCGGCCCGGGGTCCGGCACCGTGATCGTCGCGATCTCCACCGGTGCGCCCTTGGCTCGCGCGATCACGCCCTGCACCTGCTGTGCCATGACGGTCGGCCCTCTTTCTCTCGGCGTCGTCTGTCTACGCTGTATTGTCCGCCCATCGTCGCGCATGCCCGAGGTGCGGAACAGCACCGGTGCCCAGGTCGGAGGTCGCGAACCCTAGGCTCCGGGGATGTCCGGTCCAACGGTGGCGGCGTCCGCCCTCCTGCCCGTCAACGGCGTCCTCGCGGTCGCGCTCGTCGCACTGTTGCTGGTGGCCGTCGCCGCGGCGGCGGTGTTCCGGCTCGCGCCGGACGCCTCGTGGCGGCGGGCCGGGGAGATCGCGGTGGCGGGTGTCCGCGCGGCGGTCCAGCTCGGCGCGGTCTCGCTGGTGCTCGGCTGGGTGGTCCACCACGGCGCAGCGGCCTTCGGGTTCGTGCTGCTGATGTTCTGTGTGGCGGCGCGTACGGCCGGCCGCCGCATCACACCCGGCCGCGGCTGGATGTGGGCGGCGCTGCCGATCGCGGCGCCGGTGGTCCCGGTCGTCGGCGCACTCCTCGCCTCGGGCCTGCTGCCGCCGGCCGGCATCACGCTGATCCCCGTTGCCGGCATCCTCATCGGCGGCGCGCTCACCGCGACGGTCCTCGCGGGCCGGCGCGCCCTGGACGAACTCGCCGCACGCCACGGCGAGGTGGAGGCCGGCCTGGCCCTCGGCCTCCTCCCCCGCGAGGCCCGGCTGGAGATCGCGCGCCCCGCCGCGTCCGACGCCCTGCTCCCCGGGCTCGACCAGACCCGCACGGTGGGCCTGGTCACCCTGCCGGGCGCGTTCGTCGGAATGCTCCTGGGCGGCGCCTCCCCGGTACTGGCCGGCGCGGTCCAGCTCTTCGTCCTCGTAGCTCTCATGGCTGTCCAGACGATCGCGGTGGCGGCGACGGTCGACCTGGTGGCCAGGGGCCGTCTGCACCGCCGTCCCGCCGACCGTCGCGCGTAGTTGTCGTTCCCGGCGTCAGACCGTCCCGTACGCGTGGGCGGGCGCGCCGCGCCACTCGATGTGCGGTGAGTCCCCGAGCACGATGTCCTCCGCGCTCTCCAGCCCCGCGCGGCGCAGGAACTCGATGACATCCGCGTCGGAGTGGGCGATCCCGAGGGGCACGGCCCCGACCGTGACGCTGCGGCCACCGCCCGGGGAGGGGCGGTGCACGACTACCGCGGGGCGCATGAGCCCGACCGGGAGCCGGCGTCGTACGCCCGCGCGCCAGGCCGCCCGGTCCGTTCCTGCCGTGTGCGTACGAGGTCGTCGGTGTTGGTGTGCCACATGTCCGTGATTAGATCGCATGTTCGAATTCGCATGCAAGCGGGACCGCGCCCCGGGCGGCTGCCCGAAACCGCCGACGAGCCTCGTCACGGTGAGCAATACTTCGATGACACAAGGTGGCCGCTTCCCGTACAGCAGCTCACCGCGAGGGGGTTGCCCAGTGGAACCGTCCGAAGCACCCGTCGCCCTGGACCGCGACGTCTTCATGCGCAGTCTGATCCGTGAACTCTCGCGCGTTCTGGAGGACGTGGTCGGCCTGGAGGAGGCGGCGGGCTACGTCAGCCTCGTCAGCCAGACCATCGGCGGCGACATCAACCGCCAGTACACCAAGGCACTCTCGGTCGACCGGCTCGACCGCGGGCAGGTCGCCAAGGTCATGGTCGATCTCAAGAAGCGGCTCGGCGGCGCCTTCTTCGTCATCGAGGAGAACGAACAGCGCATCGTCCTTCGCAACCATGTCTGCCCGTTCGGCGAGAAGGTCGTGGGACGCCCCTCGATGTGCATGATGACGTCGAACGTCTTCGGGACCATCGCCGCGGAGAACCTCGGCTACGCGCGCGTGGAGCTGGCCGAGACCATCGCCCGCTGGGACGTGGGCTGTCGCGTCATCATCCATCTCCGCCCGTCGTCGGAGACGGACCACGACTCCGGGCGTGAGTACTACGGCGACCCTCTGTGATCCGCGACGAAGCGCTCGGCCTCTTCACCCAGATCACCGGGCTGCTCGTGGAGCCGGTGCTGCTCGTCGACGCCGACGCCCGGGTCCTGGCCGCGAACCCGGCGGCCGTCCGGCTGCTGCCGGGGGTCAGGGAGAGCCCGCCGCTGAGCACCCTCGTCTCGGAGACCGCCGACGACGTCACCCGGTTCGTCCGGCAGTGGCTGCGCACCAGCCACCCGACGCCCGCCGGTCTCACACTGCGCGGCTTCGACGGCGCACGGGTCCGCTCCCGCTGCTTCGGCGCCCGGGCCCGCTGGGTGCCGACGCCTGCCGTCCACGTGCGCGCCGTGCGCATCGACCCCGGTGACCGCTTCCTCACCCTACGGGAGCGCGTCAACGCCCTCGAACGCGAACGCACCCTCCGCTTCCGCGCGACCGAGGACCGCACGGCGCTCACCACGTCCCTGGTCTCGGTCCACGACAGGCTGGATCATCTGCACGCGCTCGTCGTGTCGACCACCGCGGCCGTCACCGCCGCCGACGTCGTCCGAGCGGTCGCCCGGCACGCGGCCCCGGCCCTCGGCTGTGCGCGGGCCGACCTGTACCTCACCCCCGCGGCCCGCTCCCCCGCCCGGTTCCACCTCCCCGTCCCCCCGGGCGCCACCCTCGCCCTCACGGCGGCCGGCCTGCCACCGGCGGCGCACCTGGAGTCGGTGACGGCACTGGTCAGCGGCGCGCTCAAGAACGTGGCCGGATAGCGGCCGGTCCTCCCGGGGCGACACCGCCTCAGGCGACGTCGGCGGTGCGGCGCAGGACCAGCGTCACGAAGCCGAAGGTGTCCCGGTAGCCGCGCAGCCATTCCGTACGGCGGATGGCGGCCGTCTCCAGCGCGTGGGCGCTGTCGGGGTCGGCGGGGTGGTCCAGGGCCCAGGCGGCGAGCGAACCCCAGCAGGACCATTCGTAGGCGTCCAGCTCGCTCCGGCTGCTGACGTGACCGTCGACGGGGGTCCACCCCTCGGCGACGACGCGGTCGACGGTGGTCGCCAGGTCGGCGAAGTCGCCGAGCATCCCGACGGCCTCCGGGGACGGGGTGCGCTCCCAGAAGCCGTCGCCGATCAGGACCCGGCCGCCCGGCGCCAGGTGGGCGCGGGCGGCGGCCAGCGTCGGGAGCAGACCACCGAAGACATGCGCGGCCCCGACGCTCAGCACGAGATCGAACGGCTGCTCCGGGGCGAACTCCTCGGCCCGCTGATGATGGAGGACGAGGCGCTCGTGCACGCCGAGTCCGGCCGCCGCCCGTCGGGCCTCGGCCAGGTCGCCCTCGGAGATGTCCACACCCTCGGCGTGCAGACGCGGCCGGGGGGCGAGGGCGCGCAGGAGCCACTCCGCGCCGCCGCACCCGAGGTCCAGGACGCGTTCGTCGCCGCGCGGGAGCCCGCGTTCGAGCAGCCGGTGGACCGAGGCGTCGTCCATCGGCGCCTTGATGGGGTGCTCGGCGTGCGCGATTCTGGAGATCTGTTCACGGTTCACGGGCGCAGCATGGCAACAGCGGTGGGCCCGCGCACCTTGTTTTCGCCCGGCGCCCGACGGTTCGTGCGGCGCGGCATATGAGCATGTCGGCATGGCCGAGGGCCGCATCGTCTTCCTCAACGGGACGTCCGGTTCGGGCAGATCGAGCATGCGATGAACTGGCCCGCCGGAAAGCGGTGTGCGGCGACCGCCCCCCGGGCCTCGCCGCCCACCGGTAGGGGCTTCGGGCGCGCTCCCCCGGGTGACCGTACGGGTGCGCCCCATGGGTGCGCGTTGCACCATGGCTGCATGCTCTTTGCCCGGCTGGCTCAGGTGTCGCAGGAGGTCGCCGCCGTCTCGGCGCGGTCCCGGAAGATCGAACTGCTCGCGGAGCTGTTCCGGGACGCGGAGCCGGACGACGTGCCGATCGTCATTCCGTATCTCGCGGGCCGGCTGCCGCAGGGGCGGCTCGGTATCGGGTGGCGGGTGCTGGGCGAGCGGGTGGCGCCGGCGGCCGTGCCGGGGCTGAGCGTGCGGGACGTGGACGCGGCGCTGACCACGCTCGGTGAGGTGTCCGGTGCCGGGTCGCAGGCCGAACGGCGGCGCCTGGTGGGCGAGTTGATGGGGGCCGCGACGGAGGACGAGCAGCGGTTCCTGTTCGGCCTTGTGACCGGCGAGGTACGGCAGGGCGCCCTGGACGCGGTCGCGCTGGAAGGGCTGGCCCGGGCGACCGGGGCGGCGCCGGGCGACGTACGGCGTGCGGTGATGCTGGCGGGCGGGCTCCAGCCGGTCGCGCGGGCGCTGCTGGCCGGCGGCCCCGACGCGCTCGCGGAGTTCCGGCTGACCGTGCGCAACCCCGTGCTGCCGATGCTGGCGCACTCGGCGGGCTCGGTCGGCGAGGCCCTGGACAAGCTGGGCGCGTGTGCCGTGGAGGAGAAGCTCGACGGCATCCGCATCCAGGTGCACCGGGACGGCGATGACGTCCGGATCTTCACGCGCACGCTCGACGACATCACCGACCGGCTGCCGGAAGTGACGGCGGCGGTAAGGGAGTTGCGGGGCGAGCGGCTCATTCTGGACGGCGAGGTCATCGCCCTGGACGCCGCCGGGCGGCCGCGCGCGTTCCAGGAGGTGGCCGGCCGGGTCGGGTCACGGGTGGACGTGGCGCGGGCCGCGGCGGCGGTGCCCGTCTCGCCGGTCTTCTTCGACGTGCTGTACGTCGACGGGGCCGATCTGCTGGACCTGCCGTTCGCCCGGCGGCACGAGCGGCTGTGCGCACTCGTGCCGGAACCGATGCGGGTGCGGCGCACGGTCGTCGAGGACAGCTCGGAGGCGCGGCAGCGGGCGGCGGCGCAGGGCTTCTTCGACGCGACGCTGGAGCGCGGGCACGAGGGTGTCGTCCTCAAGGGGCTCGAAGCCCCGTACAGCGCGGGGCGCAGGGGCGCGTCCTGGCTGAAGGTGAAGCCGGTGCACACGCTCGACCTGGTGGTGCTCGGCGCGGAGTGGGGGCACGGGCGGCGTACTGGGAAGCTCTCCAATCTGCATCTGGGCGCGCGGCGCGAGGACGGTTCGTTCGCGATGCTCGGCAAGACGTTCAAGGGGCTCACCGACGCGCTGCTGGCCTGGCAGACGGAGCGGCTGCGGGAGCTGGCCGTCGAGGACGACGGGCACGTCGTGACGGTCCGGCCCGAACTGGTCGTGGAGATCGCCTACGACGGACTGCAGCGGTCGACGCGCTATCCGGCGGGCGTGACGCTGCGGTTCGCGCGCGTGGTGCGGTACCGGGAGGACAAGACGGCAGAGCAGGCGGACACGGTGGAGACGGTGCTGGCCGCGCATCCGACCCTCGACAGCTGACGATTTCTTTGCCAAAACATGGTCCGTATAAGGTGACAGTCGCATCGAAAGATGCATTCGCCACGTAACGGCCGCCGGGACCGCAGCCCGGACACGCACGGACAAGGGGAGAGACGTGCCCGCCTCACGCCTGAGCAGGACACCATTGCCGGGGATCGGATTCCGCTACGACCTCACCACGCGAGAACAGCGGCAACTGTCGGTCGTCGCCCACCGGGACGGCGGCCGCACGCTCAGCGCGTACCAGGCCGACGACCCGGACGCCTGCGCCCTGTCGCTGAAGCTGACCTCGGGCGAGGCCGCGTACCTCATCGACGCGCTGATGCCCTCGCACCACAGCCCGAACCTGCTGCACACCACCGATCTGGGGCTGGTCGCCGAGCGCATCGAGATCCCGGGCGTCTCCCACTGGAACGGCCGGGTCCTCGGGGAGACGCACCTGCGCACCGAGACGGGGGCGTCGATCGTCGCGGTGCTGCGCCGGGCGGAGGCGATCCCGTCACCGACGCCGGACTTCCGGCTCGCGGGCGGCGACACGGTCATCGTGATCGGCACCCGCGAGGGCGTCGAGGCGGCGGCCGCGATCCTGGGGCGGGAGTGATCGGATGCACTCCGCTGTCTTTCTCATCGAGTTCGGGGCGATCATCCTGGCACTCGGCCTGCTGGGCCGGCTGGCCGGACGGATGCGGTTCTCGCCGATCCCGCTCTATCTCCTCGCGGGACTCGCGTTCGGCGAGGGCGGGCTGCTGCCGCTCGGCGCGAGCGAGGAGTTCGTCGCGATCGGCGCCGAGATAGGTGTGATCCTGCTGCTGCTGATGCTCGGCCTGGAGTACACGGCGAGCGACCTGGTCAGCAATCTCAAGACGCAGTACCCGGCGGGCCTCGTCGACATGACGTGCAACGCGCTGCCGGGCGCCGCCGCCGCGCTGCTGATGGGTTGGGGCCCGGTGGCGGCCGTCGTGCTCGCCGGTGTCACCTGGATCTCGTCGTCGGGTGTGATCGCCAAGGTGCTCGGGGACCTCGGGCGGCTCGGCAACCGTGAGACACCGGTCATCCTGAGCATCCTGGTCCTGGAGGACCTGGCGATGGCGGTGTACCTGCCCATCATCACCGCGCTGCTCGCCGGCGTCGGCTGGGCCGCGGGCGGGCTCACCCTGGCGATCGCGCTGGGCGCCGCCGGGCTCGTGCTCTTCGTGGCGGTGCGCTACGGGCGCCACATCTCCCGGTTCGTGTCGAGCGACGACCCGGAGAAGCTGCTCCTCGTCGTGCTGGGTCTGACGATCCTGGTCGCCGGGCTCGCCCAGCAGCTCCAGGTGTCCGCCGCCGTCGGCGCGTTCCTCGTCGGCATCGCGCTCTCCGGCGAGGTCGCCGAGGGCGCGCACACGCTGCTCTCACCGCTGCGGGACCTGTTCGCCGCGGTGTTCTTCGTCTTCTTCGGACTGCACACCGACCCGGCGAGCATCCCGCCGGTGCTGCTGCCCGCGCTGCTGCTCGCCGTGGTGACGGCCTGCACGAAGATCTTCACCGGTCACTGGGCGGCACGCCGCGCCGGTATCTCGGTGAAGGGCCGCTGGCGGGCAGGTGGCGCGCTGGTCGCCCGCGGGGAGTTCTCCATCGTCATCGCGGGGCTCGCGGTGACGTCCGGCATCGAGCCGCGACTCGGTCCGCTGGCGACCGCGTACGTGCTGATCCTGGTGATCGTGGGGCCGCTCACCGCCCGCTACACCCAGCCGCTGGCCCAGCGGCTGTTCACCCGGCGCGCCGCCGAGCCGGTCCAGACGACGGCCGCGGTGCCCGGGCCGCGCGCGGCGGAAGACCCCGCTCCGGCGGACTCGGCCCCGGTGGACGAACAGATCGGCTGAGCGGCGCGGACCGGGGCGACGACGGCGGCCGCCGGGGGAACGGCGCCGTTCTCTCCCCGGTCGCCGACCCGGGGCAGGGCGCTTAGCGTGGTGGACGAGGTTGATCAGGGAGTGCACCCGGGGTGTCTGGAGGCCACCATGGATCGCTCGTCCGACTCCGCCGCGGCATCGTCCGATCCCGGCATACCGTCCGCTCCGCCCGACGGCGGATCGGCGGCGTACACGGGCGGTGGGAAGCACGAGCACCGCTGGCTGATCCTCGCCGTCATCGGCATCGCTCAGCTGATGGTCGTCCTCGACGCGACGATCGTGAACATCGCGCTGCCGTCCGCGCAGCAGGATCTCGGCTTCAGCGACGGCAACCGGCAGTGGATCGTCACCGCGTACGCGCTCGCCTTCGGCAGCCTGCTGCTGCTCGGCGGCCGCATCGCCGACCTGGTGGGCCGCAAGACCGTGTTCATCGCCGGTCTGATCGGCTTCGCGGCCGCTTCCGCGCTCGGCGGCGCGGCGACGAGTTTCGGGATGCTGGTGTTCGCGCGGGCGCTGCAAGGTGTCTTCGGCGCGCTGCTCGCACCCGCCGCGCTGTCGCTACTGACGACGACGTTCACGAACCCGCGCGAGCGTGCGAAGGCGTTCGGCATCTACGGCGCCATCGCGGGCGCGGGCGGCGCGGTCGGCCTGCTGCTGGGCGGTGTGCTGACCGAGTACCTGGACTGGCGCTGGTGCCTGTACGTGAACCTGCTGTTCGCGGTGGTCGCGATCGTCGGCGGGATGCGGCTGCTGCACGGCGGCCGGCCCACGGACCGGCCGAAGCTCGACGTGCCCGGCACGGTGCTGGTCTCGGTCGGCCTGTTCTGCATCGTCTACGGGTTCTCGAACGCCGAGTCGCACGCCTGGGGCGATGTGCTGACCTGGGGCTTCCTCGTCATCGGTGCGGCGCTGCTGGTCGCGTTCGTCTGGTGGGAGATGCGGGCACCGCATCCGCTGCTGCCGCTGCGCGTGGTCCTGGACCGGGACCGCGGGGCGTCGTACCTCGCCATGTTCATCTCCGGCGCGGGCATGTTCGGTGTGTTCCTGTTCCTGACGTACTACCTGCAGCAGATCCTCGCGTACTCGCCGGTGATCACCGGTGTGGCGTTCCTGCCGATGGTGGCCTGCATGGTCTTCTCCTCCGTCGTCACGACGAACTACCTGGTCCCCAAGCTGGGGCCGAAACCGATCGTGCCGCTCGGCATGGCGCTCGCGGCCGGCGGCATGGGCTGGCTGACCGCCCTCGATCTGCACAGCACCTACGCGGCGCATGTGCTGCCGCCGTTGCTCATCGCCGGTCTCGGGCTCGGACTGATCTTCGCTACGGCGATGAACCTGGCCACGGCGGGCGTCGCCGCGCACGACGCGGGCGTCGCCTCCGCGATGGTCAACACCAGCCAGCAGGTGGGCGGTTCGATCGGTACGGCGCTGCTCAACTCGCTCGCGACCTCCGCCGCGACGAACTACCTCGTCGGGAAGAAGCCCTCGCCGCTGGTGAAGGCGCAGGCGTCGATGGAGAGCTACTCGACGGCGTTCTGGTGGTCGGCGCTCTTCTTCGTCGTCGGCTTCGTGGTGACGCTGGTGCTGTACCGGCCGGGCGTGCCGAAGTCGGCGCTGACCGAGGACTCGTCCGCGCCCGTGTGACGCGGTTCGGGGCGACCGTTCACGGGGCATACCCCTTCTGCAAAGTCCGCCCGTCCGGCCGTGCGCCGGGCGGGCGACTGTGCCTGCGCGGGGCGAACGGGTGAGGGGCAAGGGGGACAGCCATGCGTGGCGTGCCGTACGAGGCGTACCAGGTGGACAGCGAACGGCTCGCGACGGCGTTCGTGGAAGTGGCGGACGCTGCCGCGCGCGGCCCCACCCAGGCTCTGGGCGCCCTCGTCCGGAGCTGTACCTCGCTGCTGGGCGTGGGCTCGGCGGCGGCCGTCCTCAAGCCGCCGACGGGGCGGGTGGAGATGGCGGCGTCGGACGACCGCGGCCTACGCCTCGAGCGGGCCTCGCTCTCCTGGGGCGAGGGCCCCGGTGCGGACTGCCGTACCTCGGCGCAGCCCATCCGCGGTGTGCCGCTCGCTCATCCCTATGCCCGCGCCAACTGGCCGTCGTACACGGCGATGGCGCGCTCGCTGGGTTTCGCCTGCGTGGTGGCGGTGCCGCTGCGGAGCCAGGACCGGGCGGTGGGCTCGCTCAGCCTGCTGTCCGAGCGGACCGGCCCGCCCGGAGCGCTGCAACTGCGCCTGGGCCAGCATCTGGCGGACGCCGTGGCTCTCGGCATCGTGCCCCGCGGCCGCTGCTGAACCCGCTCCTGCCATGGAGCCGCCCGGCGGGGTCGGCGAACTTCCCTCCGCCGGGTACTCGCGCTCGTCCGGTGTCCGCACCGAGACTGGTCCCATGACTGACGGGACGAAGCGCACCAGACGCAGCGCGGGCCTGCTCCTCTTCCGCCGCACCCCCACCGGGCCCGAGGTGCTGCTCGGTCACATGGGCGGCCCGTTCTGGGCGCGCAAGGATGCCGGGGCGTGGAGCGTCCCGAAGGGTGAGTACGAGGCCGACGAGGCGCCCTGGGACGCGGCGCGGCGCGAGTTCCGCGAGGAGCTGGGCCTGCCCGCGCCCGAGGGGACGCCGCTGCCGCTCGGCGAGACGGTGCAGTCCGGCGGGAAGCACGTCACGGTGTGGGCGGTGGAGGCCGACCTGGACCCGGCGGACATGGTGCCGGGCACCTTCACGATGGAGTGGCCGCGCGGCTCGGGGCGCATCGCCGAGTTCCCCGAGCTGGACCGGGTGGCGTGGTTCGGCCTGGACGCGGCGCGGGTGGCGCTCGTCAAGGCGCAGACCGTGTTCCTGGACCGGCTCGCCGGGCAGGTCTGACGGCGGCCTGGCCGGGTACGCGGAGGAGCCCCCCGCGTTGCGCGGCCCCGCGCCGCGCGGGAAGGTCGAAGGAACCGCGCACAGGAGGTCGCCCCATGCCCATCGCGACGGTCAACCCCGCGAACGGCGAGACACTCAAGACGTACGACGCCCTCTCCCCCGAGGACATCGAGCAGAAGCTGGCCCAGGCGGCCCGCACGTTCGACACGTACCGCACGACATCGCTCTTCGACCGGGCGAGGCTGCTCCAGCAGGCCGCCGACCTGCTGGACGCGGACACCCCGGACATCGCGCGTGTCATGTCGACGGAGATGGGCAAGCCGATCGCGGCGGCCCGCGCCGAGGCGGCGAAGTGCGCGAAGGCGATGCGCTGGTACGCGGAGAACGCGCAGCACCTGCTGGCCGACGAGCATCCCGCCGAGGCGGATGTGAAGGACTCCGGCGCGGCGCGGGCGGTCGTGCGCTACCGGCCGCTCGGTGTGGTGCTCGCGGTGATGCCGTGGAACTTCCCGCTGTGGCAGGTCGTCCGGTTCGCGGCGCCCGCCCTGATGGCCGGGAACGTGGGTCTGCTCAAGCACGCGTCGAACGTCCCGCAGACCGCGCTCTACCTGGAGGACCTGTTCCGCCGGGCCGGGTTCCCCGAGGGCTGCTTCCAGACGCTCCTCGTCGGCTCCGACGCCATCGAGGACATCCTGCGCGACGAGCGGGTGGCGGCGGCGACCCTCACCGGCAGCGAGCCCGCAGGCCGGTCCGTCGCCTCGATCGCCGGTGACGAGGTGAAGAAGACGGTCCTGGAGCTGGGCGGCAGCGACCCGTACGTGGTCATGCCGTCGGCGGACGTCGCCAAGGCCGCGAAGACCGCGGTGACGGCCCGCGTGCAGAACAACGGCCAGTCGTGCATCGCGGCGAAGCGGTTCATCGTGCACGAGGACGTCTTCACGGAGTTCAGGGACGCCTTCGTGGAGGGCATGCGGGCGCTGCGCGTGGGCGATCCGCTCGACGAGTCGACGGACGTCGGCCCGCTCGCCAGCGAGCAGGGCAGGAAGGACCTGGAGGAGCTGGTCGACGAGGCCGTCGAGTCCGGGGCCACCATGCTCTGCGGCGGACAGCGGCCGAAGGACTTCGCGGACCACGGCTGGTTCTACGAGCCGACGGTCCTGGCGGACATCACCCCGCAGATGCGGATCCACAAGGAGGAGACGTTCGGGCCGGTCGCCACGGTGTACCGGGTCGCGAACCTGGACGAGGCGATCGAGGTCGCCAACGACACGCCGTTCGGGCTGAGTTCCAACCTGTGGACCGGTGACGAGGAGGAGATCGAGCGGTTCGCCCGCGACAGCCAGGCGGGCGGGGTCTTCGTGAACGGGATGACGGCCTCGCACCCGGCGCTGCCCTTCGGCGGCGCGAAGCGGTCCGGGTACGGGCGTGAGCTCGCGGGCCACGGGATCAAGGAGTTCTGCAACATCACCACGCTGTGGGTCGCGGCCTGAGCAGGAGAGGCCCTGGGGAGGTCTTCCCATGGAACGCTCAAAACGATCAACTTGGTCGTTCCTCTTGAGCGTTTGAAACTCCGGGTGCTAGAAACCGCTTACCCCCAGCGGTCACTCCAGCATCCCGGAGCTTCTCATGACGTCGCAGACGCCCTCTTCCCCGCTCCCCTCCCCCTCGGCGCCTCCGTCGTGGTCCCGGCGCGGCTTCCTCGCCTCGACCGCCGCCGCGGGCGCCGCGCTGGCCGTCGGGCTCCCCCAGCAGGCCGGAGCGGCGGACGGGGGCGAGGGCGGGGCCGCCGCTGCGGACGACGACGCGTTCGCCGCGCTGCGGGCCAAGTGGCGGGCGCTGTACCTCGGCGAAGGGTTCAGCCCCACCGCCGAACCGTTCAAGTCGAAGCTGGCCACCCTCGGTACGCAGGCCGGCTCCTGGCGCGACGCGATGGCCCCGGCGGAGAGCTCGCTCTGGCCGGACGCGGTCTTCGGCGACCCGGACCCCGACACGGACACCGAGTCGTACGGCTACTCGGAGAAGATCCAGACCAGTTACGAGCGCGTACGGACCATGGCGGAGGCGTTCTGCCAACCCGGCACCGGCCTCACCGGCGACGACTCCCTCAAGAGCGCCATCCTCACCGCTGTCGACCACCTGAGCGCGCGGGTCTACAACACGTCCCGGACCCAGTACGGGAATTGGTACAACTTCCAGATCGGCGCTCCGCAGCGGCTGCTCGACATAGCGATCCTGATGTACGAGCACCTGAGCGCCAAGCAGCTGACAGCGGCGGTCGAGGCGATCGACCACTTCGTCCCGGACTCGCTGGTGGCGACGTACACGGGTACCAGCACCGGCGCCAACCGCATCGATCTCTGCCGCGTGCTCGCGCTGCGCGGCATCCTCGACGGCACCGCGGCCAAGGTCGCGCTGGCCCGCGACGCCGTCTCGCCGGTCTTCCCGTACGTCACCTCCGGCGACGGCCTCTACGCGGACGGCTCGCTGATCCAGCACACGTACGTGCCGTACACGGGCTCCTACGGCGCCGTCCTCATCGACGGCCTGAGCAAACTGTTCGCGCTGCTCGGCGGATCCACCTGGGCGATCACCGACAGCAGGCGGCAGATCTTCCTGGACTCGGTGGAAGGCGCGTACGCGCCGTTCCTGCACGACGGGTTGATGATGGACAACGTGTCCGGGCGGGCGATCAGCCGCGGTCTGGTCGCCACCGATCCCCTGAGGATCCAGCAGGACGATCACGCGCGCGGACACGCGGTCATCGCCTCGATCCTGCTGCTCGGACAGGGTGCGAGCAACGAGGAGAACGCGCGCTGGCAGGCGCTCGCCAAGGGCTGGTACACCCGTGACCGCTACAGCGACGTGACGACGGGCCGCACCCTCGGGGTCGCCGCGCTCTCCCGGGTGACGTCGCTGCTCGGCGACTCCGCGGTGAAGCCGGCCGCCGAACCCCTCGGCCACCACGTGTTCCCGTCGATGGCGCGGGCCACGCACCGCACCAAGCGGTTCACGGCGTCGGTGTCGATGTCCTCGAAGGCGATCACCTTCTACGAGAACGGCAACGGCGAGAACGTCCGCGGCTGGCACACCGGTTCGGGCATGCTCTCGTGGTGGGCCGAGGGCGACAGCGACGGCGGCGGCCAGTACAGCGACGGCTACTGGCCCACCGTGGACCCGTACCGGCTGCCCGGCACGACGGTCTCGCGCAAACCGCTCGCGGACGCCGAGGGCGGCACGTGGGGTGCGGCGCGGCCCGACACGACGTGGGTGGGCGGCGCGACGGACGGCACCTACGCGGTGCTCGCCCAGGACGTGCGCGGCCTGTCGTCGACATTGCGGGCGAAGAAGTCGTGGTTCTTCCTCGACGACGCGGTGGTGTGCCTGGGCGCGGGCATCACCGGCACCGACGGCGCGCGGGTGGAGAGCGTCCTCGACACCCGCAACCTGGGGGCGTCGGGCACGGCCCGGCTGACGGTCGACGGCCGCCCCCAGCCCACCCGGCTCCCCTGGAACTCGGGCTTCGCACGCGCCCGTTGGGCCCATGTGGCGGGGCACGGCGGTTACGTCTTCCCCGGCGGTACGTCCCTGACGGCGCTGCGCGAGGAACGCACGGGCACCTGGCGGAGCATCAACGGCGGCGGCTCGACGGACCCGGTGACACGCCGGTACGTGACCCTGCTCGCCGACCACGGCACCGATCCCACGGACGCGGCGTACGCGTACATCCTGATGCCCGGCGCGAGTGAACTGCGCACGGCGGCGCGGGCGCTGGACCGGGGCTGGCTCGCGATCGGCGCCAACTCCGGTGCGCAGCAAGGGGTGCGGGTGCCGTCGCTCGGGTTCACGGGGGTGACGTTCTGGGAGCCGGGGACGGTCGGCGCGGTGACGGTCGACGCACCGCTGATCGTGCAGATCAGGGAGAAGGGGGACGGCACGGCGACGGTGTCGGTGAGCGACCCGAACCGCGCGGTGCGGGCGGCCACGCTGACCTGGCGGCGCCGGGTGCGGTCGGTGACGTCGAAGCCGGGTACGGTGACCGGCGTCCGGACCGGCCGCGAGCTGCGGCTCGCCTTCGGCGACCTGAGCGCGGCCGGCGGCGTCACGCAGAAGGTGACCGTCCGGCTCGGCTGACCGGGGCTCCGCACGAGGCGCGGACCCGCAACTCCGGGAGCACGTCGATGTGTTGCCCCGGCTCGTGGGTGCCGGGGGGCGCGGCGAGCCGGGACAGCAGCAGTTCGGCGGCGCGCCGGCCGACGGTCCGCTTGGCCGGGGCGACCGCCGTCAGCGGCAGGTCGGCGAGGGCGGCGACCTCGTCGTCGTACGTGATCACGGACAGCTCCTCGGGCACGCGCACGCCGTGCGCCCGCAGCCGGGGCACCAGGACGATCGCGTCGGCGTCGCTGTGCAGGATCGCGGCGCTCACGCCGTGCTCCTCGACCGCGTCGCGCAGGTAGGCGAAGGTCCGCTCGAACCGTTCGGCCTCGGTGGCGGCGGGCTGCCGCTCCTGCGGCCCGGGGGCGCGGCGCAGCCCGAGCGCCTCGACGGCCGCCTCGTACCCGCGCCTCAACTGGGCGCTGGTGGGCGACTCCTGGGCCGCGAGGGCGAGGGTACGGTGGCCGAGCGCGGCCAGATGGCGGACGGCCTCCGCGGCGCCGTGGGCATGGTCGGAGCGGACCCGGTCGAGCGCCGCGGCCGGGTGGCCGTGCGGGGCCGAGCGCTCGACGAGGACCGTCGGCACGGGCCGCTCGGTGATCCGCAGCCCCTCCCCCGGGCCCGGCACCCCACGCTCCCAACTGGGCGTCAGGAGCAGCCCGTCGACCCCCGCCGCGAGGAGCCGGTCGACCTGGACGGAGTCCTCGCCGGGCAGGTACCGCGACAGTGCGACGACGAGGCGGGCGCCGCTCTCCTCCACGGCCTCCCGGGCGCCGCGCACCACCTCCGCGTAGTAGTACTCGGTGGTCGGCACCACCATGCCCACGACGACGGCCTCCTTCGACTCGGCCGCACCGTACGGGGGTTCGGCCCCGTCGCCGGGCCAGACCACGGCGCCGTGCAGCCGCTGGAGCCGACCGCTCACGGCGAGGGCCTCGACGTCGCGGCGCAGGGTGACCAGGGAGACGTCCAGCTCACGGGCGAGGTCGGCGACGCGCACCGTGCCGCGCTCCCGCACCAGTTCCAGGATGCGCGCGTGGCGCCGGTCGACGTGCAGCCGCATGAGTCCGGCCCTCCCCCAACGTGCCCCGCCGATGATCCGTCCACCGTCGGCGGCGGCCGCGTCATCGTATCGATCGCAAGCGATCGGAACGATCCGGGCGGGGAGGCTACGGGCGGCGGCCCACGACGTGCGCGTGGCGAGGTACGACTCCAAGGACGCCGACGCGCTTCACGAGGTCGCCTCCATGACGTACGAGGTCGCCTCCGTGACTTACGGGGTCGTCTCCGTGGATTATGGGGCCGTCTCCGCGGCGAGGGAGTCCCGGACGAACGCGAGGATCTCCGTACGGGCGGCCTCGGCCTGCGGCTCCAGGCCCGGCGTGCTGAGGAACGCGTGCTCCGCTCCCGGGTATTCGGTGAGCCGGGTGGGCGTCCCGGCCGCTCGCAGTCGTTCGGCGTAGCGGCGGCCGTGGTCGGCCACCGCGTCGTGGGTCGGCACCACCACGAGCGCCGGTGCCAGGCCACTCAGGTCGTCGGCGTACAGCGGGGAGACCGCGCGGGGATCGGTGCCCGCCGGTACGGCGAGCCGCTGGAACAGCTCCAGCTTGGGCCGGGCCAGGGCCTGACCGTGGCCGTACCGTTCGACGGAGTCGTGGTCGAACATCGTCCCTGTCACGTCGACGGCGGGGTTGACCAGCACCTGCGCCCGCAGGCGCAGGCCGGTCCCCCTCGCCCGGACGGCCACCAGGGCAGCGATCAACGCGCCGCAGCTCTCGCCGAACACGACCGTCCGCGCCGGGTCGACGCCCCACTGTGCGGCGTGCTCCACGACGTGCCGGAGCGCGTCCCAGCCGTCGTCCACGGCGTCCGCCAGCGGGCTGTCCTGCGCGAGGAGGCGGTGCTCGACCGAGACCACGACCGCGGGCAGCCGGGCGGCGAGATGGCTGGTCACCCAGTCGCACTGCGCCGCCGTGCACGTGGAGCACGAGGGGGAGGTCGGTGCGGACGGCGCCCTCGTGCCCGGGCAGCGGGCGGTACACCCGGATGGGGAGTTCACGACCGGGCAGCGCCATCCGCTCCCAGCCGATCGTGGCGCCGGGGTCCGGTTCCCCGGTGATGCTCCGTATCGCCTCGGATGCGCGGAAGCGGTTCTCCGCCTCGCGGTAGACGGCCAGTTCCTCGGCGGTGACCGAGGACCAGTCCGGCTCCGGCGGCCTCTGCACGGCAGTTGTCTCACTCATGGCTTCTCCTCGTCCTGCGGCACCCGTGGCGCCGCCTCGACAGTTACGCGACCTGAGGTATCGAAACCTAAGGTAGCGTAAAGCGGTATCGTCCGGGCATGCCTTCGACCGATCCGCCCACCAGACCGCCCGGCCGCCCCCGTGCCGGGGTCACCGACACGGTGTTCGCCGCGACCTTGGACACGGTCCAGGAGCTCGGCTACGCCCGCGCCACCGTCGAGCGGATCGCCGCGGCGGCCGGCGTCGCGAAATCGACGGTCTACCGGCGCTGGCCCTCCAAGGGCGCGCTGATCGTGGACTGTCTCCTGGACGCGTTCGGCCCGGCTCCAGTGGCCAACGCCGACCGGGCCGCGTTCATGGACTCGACGATCCGCTGGATCGCGGAGAAGATCGGCGAGCCCGGGGTGGGCGACGCGTTCGCCGGCGTGTTCAGCGACGCCGTCAGCGACCCCGCCCTGCGCGAGATCCTGTCCACCCGGCTCCAGGACCCGTACCGGCTGGCGCTCCAGGAGGCGCTCGGCGAGCCGGAGCACCGGGTCCTGTTCTTCATCGACGTCGTGGTCGGCGTGCTGCTGCACCGGATGGGCATGACGGGTGAGCCGATGGTCGACGCCGACGTCGACGCGCTGGTCGAGATGGTCCTGCCGCACTTCTCCGACGGCCCGGCCCCTGGTTCCGGCCCGCGACACCCGCGGTAGAGCACGGGCCGGGGGCGGTCGGGCCGGGAGGCCGGTCGGGGGCGGAGGGTCGGCCGGGGGCGTTCGGGCCCGTGGGCGGTCGGGCCCCGGGCGGTCGACAGGCGCCGTCCATGCGTTCACCCGTATTCACCCTGCCGTCACCGGGAGTTCGACGCCGGGGCCGACCGTGTGCGCAGTTCACCTTTCCGCGCCTCAGGAGGCTCGATGTCCCCGCACGTCCCCGGCAAGCGCCGCGTCCGCCGCACCGTCGCAGCGGGGGTGCCGCTCGCCGCGCTGGCCGCGTTCGCCATGGCCGGGAGCGCGACCGGCGCCCCGGCGGGGTCCGGCAGGCCGGACACGGCCGTGGTGACGGGCGGCGCGACGCTCGGCGAGATACCGCTGGCCGCGTTCAGCAACGGCCTGCAGCCGGGCTCGGTGGGCGACGACCGCGGCGTCCACCTGGGCGGCATCGGCTCCGATCTCTACCCGGCGGGGAGCGCGGGCGAGTTCTGGACGGTGACCGACCGCGGTCCGAACGGCCAGATCAAGGTCGACGGCGCCAAGCGCCGGACATTCCCGGTGCCCGGCTTCGACCCGGCGATCGTGAAGATCCGTGTCACAGGTGACCGGGTGCGCGTCCTGCGGTCGATACCGCTGACGACGACGTCCGGCAAGCCCGTCACCGGCCTGTCGAACCAGGAGGGCAGGGACGAGAAGCCGTACACGTACGACGCGGGGACCCCGCTCCCGTACAACCCGAACGGTCTGGACACCGAGGGCATCGTGCGGGCGGCGGACGGCACGTTCTGGCTCGTCGACGAGTACGGGCCGTCGCTGGTGCACGTCTCGGCGCACGGGAAGGTGCTCGCGCGGCACGTGCCGAGGGGGCTGAACCTGAAGGGCGCGGATTATCCGGTCGTCGAGTCGCTGCCGGCAGTCCTGCTGCACCGGAAGACCAACCGGGGTTTCGAGGGGCTCGCCCGACTCCCCTCGGGCGACCTGGTGCTGGCCGTGCAGAGTCCACTGTCGCTGCCCGACGGGGCGGCCGGGGACGCCTCGCGGACGACGCGGCTGCTCCGGTTCTCGCCGAAGAGGCAGGCGGTCACGGCCGAGTACGCGTACCGCTTCGACCCGGTCGGTGTCGTCGACCCGGGTGAGGACGACACCTCCGAGCTGAAGATCTCGTCCGTGGTCGCGCTCGGCGACGACCGGCTGCTGGTCGAGGAGCGGACGGACAAGGCGGCCCGCCTCCAGGAGGTGCGGCTCACCCGCCGCGCGGACATCCTGGGCGGCCCCTTCGACCGCGCGGCCACGTCGCCGTCGCTGGAACAGCTGGCGGACCCGGCGGCCGCGGGGGTGCCGGTGCTCGGCAAGCGGCTCGTGGTGGACCTGAACACGGTGGACGGGGTGCAGGACAAGATCGAGGGCGTGGCGCTCGCCGGGCGCGGAACCCTCGCGCTGATCAACGACAACGACTTCGGGATGACGGACGGCGCGGGTGCGTTCGACGCGGCCGGGCGGCTCGTGGACAGCGGCATCGAGACGAAGGTGACGTACGTGAAGCTGCCGAGGGGCGCGCTCTGACGGACGCTCCGGGCATGCGTCCCACGGGGTGCGGAGCGGTCGGCCGCCCCTCGTCGGCCGCACGCCCGGCGGGTCAGGGCAGCAGGGACCCGATGTCGCTCGGCAACAGGCTGCCGGGCAGTTCGCTGGGCACCTTGCTCGGGATCCCGGACGGAAGCTCGCTGGGCAGCCCACTCGGAAGCTCGCTGGGGAGCGCGCTCGGCAACTCGCTCGGCAGTTCGCTGGGAATGTTCGCGGACGGTGATTCCGTACTCGAACGGCTGGTCCTGTCCGGGGAGGGTTTGTCGTCGCCGTCCGAGGAGCGCGTCGTCACGAGCACGACGGCGCCGACGATCACCACGAGGGCGATCAGCACCGCGAGCAACAGGTAGGGGCGGTGCCCGGGGCGCCGCGGACCCTCGGGCGGCGGAGCGCCGAACGGCGGCCCTCCGGGCGGCGGACCGAACCCGCCACCACCCGGGGGCGGCCGGTCACTGGGCGGCGGGGGCGGCTGCGGCGGAGGCGGGGGCACGGACATGCCCCCAGACTCCCCGCCCGGAGGCCCAACGCGCGACCCCCTGACGAAAGTTGTCGCACGCCGCGTCCCGACGGGGGCGCCGGGTCGGGGGTGCCCGGGTGGACGACCCCGCTGGACATATCCCGTCGGGGAGCGCCGGTGGCGCCCCCGGCAGGGCCCCGGGGCCGCCTATGAGCAGGGCTCTGGGGGACGCGCCCTGGCAGGAGCTCGCGGGGCGGCCCCGGTTGGACGCGCCCGTGCAGGAGCCCACGGGCCCCCGTGGGGAGCCCCGGCGGAGGCATCCCGTCACGAGATCCCGGCGACAGCCTCCCGACGGAAAGCCCCGCCGAACGCCTCCCCGCCGGGCCCGCCCCCCGGGCCCGCACCTCGGCAGGGTCAGCCGCGCGCGGCCAGCAGGTGGTCCATCGCCAGCTGGTCCAGGCGCTCGAAGGCCATCCCGCGCTCGGCGGCGGCGTCGACGTCGAACTCCTCGAACGCGCCCTTGTCCGCGAGAAGACCGGCCACGCCGTCGGTCGCCGTGGGCTGCGCCAGCTCGTCCAGGCGGGACGCGCGCAGCGCCTCCTGAACCTCCGGGTCGGCGCGGAAGGCCGCCGCACGGTCCTTGAGGATCAGGTAGTTGCGCATGCAGCCCGCGGCCGACGCCCACACGCCGTCGAAGTCCTCGGTCCGCGGCGGCTTGAAGTCGAAGTGCCGGGGGCCCTCGTACCCGGCGGTCTCCAGCAGGTCGACGAGCCAGAACGCGGCGCGCAGGTCACCGGCGCCGAAGCGCAGGTCCTGGTCGTACTTGATGCCGGACTGGCCGTTGAGGTCGATGTGGAAGAGCTTGCCGGACCACAGCGCCTGGGCGATGCCGTGCGGGAAGTTCAGGCCCGCCATCTGCTCGTGGCCGACCTCCGGGTTGACGCCGTACATCTCCGGGCGCTCCAGGCGCTCGATGAACGCGAGGGCGTGGCCGACCGTGGGCAGGAGGATGTCGCCGCGCGGCTCGTTCGGCTTGGGCTCGATGGCGAACTTGAGGTCGTAGCCCTGCTGGAGCACGTACTCGCCGAGGAGGTCGAACGCCTCCTTCATCCGGTCGAGGGCGGCGCGGACATCCTTGGCGCCACCGGACTCGGCGCCTTCGCGGCCGCCCCACGCGACGTACGTCTTCGCGCCCAGTTCGGCGGCGAGGTCGATGTTGCGGATCGTCTTGCGCAGCGCGAAGCGGCGGACGTCACGGTCGTTGGCGGTGAAGCCGCCGTCCTTGAAGACCGGGTGGGTGAACAGGTTCGTCGTGGCCATCGGAACGATCAGGCCGGCGGTGTCCAGGGCGGCGCGGAACCGCTTGACGATCGCCTCGCGCTCGGTGTCGGACGCGCCGAAGGGGATCAGGTCGTCGTCGTGGAACGTGACGCCGTACGCACCGAGCTCGGCCAGGCGCTGCACGGACTCGACCGGGTCGAGCGCGGGCCGGGTGGCGTCGCCGAACGGGTCGCGTCCCTGCCAGCCGACGGTCCACAGGCCGAAGCTGAACTTGTCGTCGGGGGTGGGCTGGTACGTCATCTTGCGGCTCCCTCGCCGTCGGCGGACACGGCGATGCCGTGCCACTGCCTATTTCGTCATGGCACTTTACAAATTAGTATGCGGGCACGCCGCTGGGAAGAGCCGACCCGTGTCGGACCCTTCTCGGTCACGTTCCGCTCACCGGAACCCGGAGATCAGGAGAGCCGCATGTCAGTCGCCGATGGGCCCTTTGTCGTAGGGGTGGACAGCTCCACGCAGTCCACGAAAGCCCTGGTCGTCGATGTCGCCACGGGCGCGGTCGTGGCCAGTGGCCAGGCGCCGCACACGGTGACCTCGGGCGCGGGCCGCGAGAGCGACCCCGAAGAGTGGTACACCGCACTGCGCTCGGCACTCGCCGGTTGCGGTGACGCAGCGCGCCGCGCCTCGGCCGTGTCGGTCGGCGGGCAGCAGCACGGTCTGGTCACACTCGACGCGCGGGGCCGGCCGGTGCGTCCGGCGCTGCTCTGGAACGATGTGCGCTCCGCGCCCCAGGCCCGGCGCCTGACCGACGAGCTGGGCGGGGCGAAGGTGTGGGCGGACCGGTTCGGCAGCGTGCCCGGCGCCTCGTTCACGGTGTCGAAGTGGGCGTGGCTTGCCGAGCACGAGCCGGACTCGGTACGCGCGACAGCGGCGGTGCGGCTGCCCCACGACTACCTGACGGGGCGGCTGACGGGCGCGGGCACGACCGACCGGGGCGACGCGTCCGGCACCGGGTGGTGGGCATCGGCGACCGAGGCGTACGCCGAGGACGTCCTCGGCCGGGTCGGGCTCGATCCCGCGCTGCTGCCGAGGGTGGTCGGGCCCGGCGAGGTGGCGGGCACGGTACGCGACACCGACCACGAACTCCCCTTCTCCAAGGGCACGTTGGTGGCCGCCGGCACCGGGGACAACGCCGCGGCCGCGCTCGGCCTCGGCCTGCTGCCGGGCACGCCCGTACTGAGCCTCGGCACCTCGGGCACGGTGTACGCGGTGTCACGGCGCAGGCCCACGGACGCGAGCGGCATCGTCGCCGGGTTCGCGGACGCCCGCGGCGACTGGCTGCCGCTGGCCTGCACACTCAACTGCACCCTCGCGGTGGACCGGATCGCCGCGCTCCTCGGCCTGGACCGGGAGGCCGTCGAGGGGGGCGGCGCGGCGACGATCCTGCCCTACCTGGACGGTGAGCGGACCCCCGATCTCCCCCGTGCCAGCGGCCTGTTGACCGGCCTGCGGCACGACACGACGGGCGGGCAACTCCTCCAGGCGGCGTACGACGGAGCGGTGCACGCGCTGCTCGGCGCCCTCGACCGCGTCCTGGACGACGAGGCCGACCGGACCACTCCCCTGCTGTTGATCGGCGGCGGCGCGCGCGGCACTGCCTGGCAGCAGACGGTGCGGCGCCTCTCGGGGCGGGCCGTCCAGGTCCCCGAGGCCCGCGAACTCGTGGCACTCGGCGCCGCCGCCCAGGCAGCGGGCCTCCTGACCGGCGAGGACCCGGCAGCCGTGGCCCGCCGCTGGGACACCGCCCGCGGCCCGCTCCTCGACCCGGTCGAGCGGGACGAGGCGACGCTGGAACGGATCTCGGGGGTGCTTGCGGACGCGGGGCCCCTGTTGGAGCGGGCCTGAGCCGGGCCGCTCGGGGATGGGCGCGGGTGGGTCGGCCCGGAGCCGGCTGGATCGGCCCGGAGCCGGGCGGATCGGCCCGGAGCCGGGCGGATCGGCCCGGAGCCGCGGGGCGAGCGCTGCATCGCCGGTGCCGGGGCTCACGGCGGCGTAGGGCTGCGTCGCCCGCCGGTGCTGGGGCTCACGGCGGTGGCGCGGGGCGTTCCGCCACTGGGCGATCGGTCTCGGCGGCTCCGGTGAGCGCGCATCCGTGGCACCCGGCGGGTTTCCCGAGCGCCGCACACCGCCACCACACCCGACCGGTCCTGCCGGCTCGCGCGCGGCGGCCGTGCTCGATCCCCGGTCCGCATCGAGGCGGGCCACGGTCCGGCCCGCCCGCCCCGGGCGCCGCGCACGCGCCGGGGCCCATTCCTACCTGCGCGCATCGCCCGCCGCGCGCCCTGGGAGCATGACGGCATGACCGCACCACTGCACCGGTCCCGACCGGGGACGCCCGACACCCAGCAGGGCATGCGCCGCCGCAACCTGTCCCGCGTGATGCACACGGTCGCCGCCGAGGGGCCGTTGTCCCGGGCGTCGGTGGCGGGGCACATCGGGTTGACCCGGGCCGCCGTCTCCACGCTGGTCGACGAGTTGATCCGGGCCGGTCTCCTGGAGGAGCTGGGCCCGCAGCGGCCCGGCGGCGTGGGCCGGCCCGGCTCCGCCCTCGCCGTCAGCGGCCGGGGCCCCGCCGGGCTCGGTGCGGAGGTGGGCGTCGACCATCTCGCGGTGTGCGCGGTGGATCTGCGCGGCGAGGTCCGGGTCCGCGCCGAACTCCGGGTCGGCAACCGGGGGCGGGCCCCGGGCCCGGTGCTCGGGGATCTCGCGGCGCTGGTGCGGCAGGTCACCGAGGAGGCCGCGGCCGAGGGGCTGCGCCCCGCGGGGCTCGCTGTCGCCGTCCCCGGCCTGGTGGCCCGGGGCACCCCCACCGTCGTCCGCGCCCCGAACCTGGACTGGCACGACACGGACGTCGCCGCACTGCTCCCCTGCGAGATGCCGCTGCGCGTCGACAACGAGGCGAACTTCGGCGCGCTCGCCGAACTCTGGCTCGCCCCCGAGTCCCCAGCGGACTTCCTGCACGTGTCGGCGGAGATCGGCATCGGCGCGGCCCTCGTCGTCGACGGGCAACTCCTGCGCGGCACACGGGGGTTCGCGGGCGAGCTGGGCCACATGCCGGTGCGCCCCGAGGGTCCGGCCTGCCCGTGCGGCGGACGGGGGTGTCTGGAGCAGTACGCGGGCGAGGAGGCGGTGCTGCGCGCGGCGGGCGTCGCGCCGGGCGCGGACCGGGTGTCGCTGCTCGCCGAACGGGCCGCGGCGGGCGACACGGACACGCGCCGGGCGTTGCGCGGTGCCGGTACAGCGCTGGGCATCGCGCTCACCGGCGCGGTCAATCTCCTCGACCCGCGCGCGGTGGTGCTGGGTGGCGCGCTCTCCCGGCTGGCGCCGTGGCTGCTGCCGGCCCTGGAGCGTGAGCTGACGCGCCGTACGGCGACTCCGGCGGACGGCGTCGCTGTCTCCCGGTTCGGCTCGGACGGGCCCTTGCTGGGGGCGGCGCACTCGGTGGTGCGGGCGGTGCTCGACGATCCGACGGGGGTGGCGCAGGCGGCGTGACACTCACCGCTCGCGCCGCCCGCCCACGCCGCTCACGCCGCCCGGGCGGCCACCTCCGATGCCAGTGGTTCGGACCTCTGACGTGCGGTTGTGCACAATCGACGGGTTGTCCACAGCTCCGCCGCGCCCTCTTCCGCCTCGACCGGCGGCCCCCGTACCGTGAGGCACGCGAGGCGCCGACCTCCCGTCCCTCCCGTCCCTCCTGTCCTGCCCTGTCCCGCACGCTGACGTAGCCGCACGCGCGGCCGCGTGAGATCACGGCGACGCTGCCGCACCCCTAGCACTGACCGGCAGCGCCGCCGACCGGTTCCCTCCACCGCCCGACGCCATTCGTCCGAGAAGTTCGAGAAGTTCGAGAGAGGCAGGATCGCCATGGACCGAGCGAGACACCTTCCTGGCCGCCCGAGCCGCCGCCGCATCCTTCGGGCCGGCGCCCTGGCCGCGGTGCCCGGTGCGCTGCTGCCCGCGGGCAGGGCGGGCGCCCAGGCGCAGGCCGTCGACTACCCGGCGGCCGAGTCCGTCCCCGCCAGCACCTCCAACTACACGGTCTCCGGCCGCCCTTCGTCGTATCCCGTCGACTACGTGGTCATCCACGTCACGCAGGAGACGTACGCCGACACCGTCAAGATCTTCCAGAACCCCGCCAAGCAGGTCTCCATCCACTACCTCGTACGGTCGGCCGACGGGCACATCGCGCAGTGCGTGCGGGAGAAGAACATCGCCTGGCACGCGGGGAACTGGGACTACAACACGCGCAGCATCGGCATCGAGCACGAGGGCTGGGTCGACAAGCCCCAGTACTTCACCGACGCGATGTACGAGAAGTCGGCGGCGCTGACCGCCTCGGTCTGTGCCCGGTACGGCATTCCGAAGGACCGCAAGCACATCATCGGCCATGTCGAGGTGCCCGGGACCGATCACACCGACCCGGGCCCCTACTGGGACTGGTCGCGTTACATCAGGATGGTCAACTTCGCCTGAGCGGACCCGAGTACGCCTGATCACGGGCCGAGGGGCCCGTTCCGTGTCCGGCTCCTTGTCGGCGCGCGCCGCCGGGGCGACGATGTTCCCACCGCATCGCCGTCCTGGAGGCCGAGTTGACCGATCCCTGGGTCGCCCTGGAGCCGGGTGCCGATCCCGACGAGCGGGCCCGGGTGCTGCGCCGCGCCCACGACCGGTTCACCGCGGCGGGCACCGTCAGCCTCCCGGTCCGGCCGGTGGTCGCCGCTTCGTGGCGCCGTTCGGCGGGCGCGCACGTCAGCCCCGACGCCTCGGCGTCGGTGGAACTGACCGACGGTGACCTCGGGGCGTACCGCGCGGAGCACCCTCTCTCCCGGGTGATGCCGCTCTTCCGTGAGCTGATGGGCACGTTCGCGACGGACGGGGAGCATCTGCTCGCCGTGTGCGACGCGCACGGCCGACTGCTGTGGGTCGAGGGGCATCCGGCCACCCGGCGGCGGGCGAGCGGTATGAACTTCGTGCCGGGTGCCCGCTGGTCGGAGTCGGCGATGGGCACGAACGCGCCGGGTACGGCGGTCGCCGTGGACCGGCCGGTGCAGGTCTTCGCCGCCGAGCACTTCATCCGCCGGGTGCAGCCCTGGACGTGCGCGGCGGCCCCGGTGCACGACCCGCGTACGGGCCGGGTGCTCGGCGCGGTCGACATCACCGGCGGGGCCGGGCTCGCGCATCCGCACAGCCTCGCGTTCGTGCAGGCGGTGGCGCGCGCCGCCGAGTCCCAGCTGGCGCTGCTCGCCCCCGCTCCGGCGAGCGCGCCCGAGCTGCGCCTGTGCGCGCTCGGCCGCGACGAGGCGCTGCTGTGCACGGGGTCCGGTCGCCGGATCCGCCTCAGCCGCCGCCACAGTGAACTGTTCGTCCTCCTCGCCCGCCACCCGGAGGGGCTGACCGGCGACGAGCTGCTGTGCTGCCTGTACGAGTACGAGTCGGTGACACCGGTGACGCTCCGGGCCGAACTGGCGCGTCTGCGCCGGGTGTTGGGGCCCGGCATCCTGGCCTCCCGCCCCTACCGCCTCGCGGTCGCGGTCGACTCGGACCTGACGACGGTCGAGCGGCGTCTGGGCTCGGGCGCGGTGACCGCGGCGGCCTCCGCCTACCCGGGCCCGCTGCTCCCGGCCTCCCAGGCGCCGGCGGTGGCCCGGATCAGGCGCAGGCTCGCCGACGGCCTGCGGGCGGCGCTCGTCGCGCGCGGCGACCCGGACCTGCTCGCGGACTGGGCGTACGCCCCCTGGGGCGAGGACGACCTCGACGTGTGGCGGGCGCTGGCGGCGGTGCGGCCGACGCCGCCGGTCCTGGCCCGGCTCGCCGCGCTCGACGAGGAGCAGCGCGCCGTGCGGGACCCGTACGCAACGTGGCTGCAACGTCCGGATCCCTAGCCTGCGGAGCGAGCGCTGCCCGACGGCGGGCAGCCCGCACAGGAGGCCAGCCACGATGACCCGTTACGCAGCGCCCGGCTCCCAGGGCTCCGTCGTCTCCTACCAGGCCCGCTACGACCACTTCATCGGCGGTGAGTACGTGCCGCCGGCCCGCGGCCAGTACTTCGACAACCCGAGCCCGGTCAACGGGCAGCCGTTCACCGAGATCGCGCGCGGCACCGCCGAGGACGTCGAGCGCGCTCTCGACGCCGCCCACGCCGCCGCGCCCGCCTGGGGCCGCACCTCCGCCGGCGCCCGCGCCGACATCCTCCTGAAGATCGCCGACCGGACGGAGGCCCACCTGGAGGAGCTCGCCGTCGCCGAGAGCTGGGAGAACGGCAAGCCGGTCCGTGAGACCCTCGCCGCCGACCTGCCCCTCGCCGTCGACCACTTCCGCTACTTCGCGGGCGCCCTCCGCGCCCAGGAGGGCAACCTCTCGCAGATCGACGACGACACGGTCGCGTACCACTTCCAGGAGCCGCTCGGCGTCGTCGCGCAGATCATCCCGTGGAACTTCCCGATCCTGATGGCGACGTGGAAGCTGGCCCCGGCGCTCGCCGCCGGGAACGCGGTCGTCATCAAACCGGCCGAGCAGACCCCCGCCTCGATCCACCTCTGGATGAGCCTGATCGCGGATCTGCTCCCGCCGGGCGTCGTCAACATCGTCAACGGTTTCGGCGTCGAGGCGGGCAAGCCTCTGGCCTCCAGCCCGCGCGTGGCGAAGGTGGCGTTCACGGGTGAGACGACGACGGGCCGGCTGATCATGCAGTACGCGTCCGAGAACATCAAACCGGTCACTCTCGAACTCGGCGGCAAGTCCCCGAACATCTTCTTCGACGACGTCTGGGCCAAGGACGACGACTTCCGGGACAAGGCCCTCGAAGGGTTCACGATGTTCGCCCTCAACCAGGGCGAGGTCTGCACCTGCCCGTCCCGGGCGCTCATCCAGCAGGGCCACTACAGCGAGTTCCTCGAAGCGGCGATCGCCCGCACGGAGGCCATCAAGCCGGGCCACCCGCTCGACACCGACACGATGATCGGCGCCCAGGCCTCCAACGACCAGCTCCAAAAGATCCTCTCCTACCTGGACATCGGCCAGCAGGAGGGCGCGAAGGTCCTCACGGGCGGCCAACGCATCGAGTACGACGGCGAGTTGGCGGGCGGCTACTACGTCCAGCCCACCATCTTCGAAGGCTCCAACCGCATGCGGATCTTCCAGGAGGAAATCTTCGGCCCGGTCGTCTCGGTCGCCTCCTTCACGGACTTCGACGACGCCATCAAGACCGCCAACGACACGCTGTACGGCCTCGGGGCCGGCGTATGGACCCGCGACATCAACACGGCCTACCGCGCGGGCCGTTCGATCCAGGCGGGCCGCGTCTGGACGAACTGCTACCACGCGTATCCGGCACACGCGGCGTTCGGCGGGTACAAGCAGTCGGGGATCGGCCGGGAGAACCACAAGATGATGCTGGAGCACTACCAGCAGACGAAGAACCTCCTCGTCTCGTACTCACCGAAGAAGCTGGGCTTCTTCTAGATCGGATCAAAGTCCACGGCTTATCCGCCGCCCGGCACCAAGGTCGGTTTCCCCTCAAGCGCGCTCCACCCCCGGATGATCGGGGTCCCAAGGGGGGTGGGCCGGGTGGGTCAGTTGCTTTCCGTCGGCTCCTCGGCGTTGCGCCAGACCGTCACGTCGACGGTGACGTACTTGCTCGGGTCGTTCTCGCCGGACTTGCCGCGGTAGGTGACCACCGCCATGTGGCCGGCGTCGCTGCGGACACAGATCTGTGAACCGGGGGTCAGCTGGTTGAGGCTGATCTTGTCGGTGTAGCGGGTCTCCGTGCGGCAGGTCTGCAAGGAGCCCTTCTGTGCGTTGTTGAGGAGTACCAACTTGCCGTTGTCGGTGCCGAGATTCTGGTTCCTGGTGACCGTGTCGTCGTAGTAGTAGTAGAGGTCGCCGCCCATGTACATGGCCCCGGTGTCGCCGCCGTCGAGCGGCTTGGGCGGGTTGTCTCCGAGCTTGAGGTAGTAGTCCTCGGTGAGGTCGATGCCCTTGTAGGTCGCCGGCTTGGGGTCGGGCCGCGTGGCACCCTTGGCCGAGTCGCCCGAGGTGCCGGAGCTCGATGAACCGGAGGATCCGGCCTGGCTGTCATCCTTGTCACCGTCGGGGAGCAGCGCGCCGATGACCGCCAGTGCGGCGAACACGCCGATCACCACCCCGGCCACGATCAGCCCCGTCCTCTTCTTGGGCGGGGGTGGCGCGTTCCAGGGCCGGGGGCCGGGCATGCCCGGGTGCGGCTGCGCGTAGCCGCGGTTCCACTGCGGGTGCGGGGTCGGGTAGCCCTGCCCGGGGGCGGGCGTCGGATACGGGGCAGGCCCCGCGACGGGCTGGTAGTGCGCCGTGTTCGCGTACGGGGAAGGGGGTGGTGTGTGGGGGCCGAACGCGGTGGGTGCGTGGGGCGGCATACCGGTTGCGGGTGTGGCCGGCGCGGTCGGCGGGTGCGCGGTGGGGATACTCGCGGCGGGTGGGGGCGTCGGTGCGGGTTCCGGCAGGCGCAGCCGCTCGGTGATGGAGCTGGCGAACGTCTGCGGGAGCCAGTCCTCGCCCTGGCGCAGGGGGGTCGGGGACAGCTCGTGGCACTTTTCGATGATCTGGTTCAGGCTGGGCCGGTCGGCGGGGTCGCGGCTCAGGCAGTGGGACACCAACGACCGCAGCAGATCGGGGAGTTGGCTGAGGTCGGGGTCCTCGTGGACGATCCGGTAGAGGACCGCGTGCGAGGAGCCCTCGCCGAAGGCCGGTGCGCCGATGGCGGCGAAGGCGGTGATCTGGCCCAGCGCGAACACGTCGGTGGCCGGGGTGACGGTGCCGGCCGCCGCTTGTTCCGGGGCCATGAAGTGGGGCGTGCCGACGGACACGCCGGTGCCGGTGAGCGAGGTCGCGTCGGCGGCGCGGGCGATGCCGAAGTCGATGACGCGCGGGCCGTCCGCGGCGAGCAGGACGTTGGCGGGCTTGAGGTCGCGGTGGACGATCCCGGCACCGTGGATCACCGTCAGGGCCTCGGCGACGCCGACCGTGAGCAGGAGCCCGCTGCGCAGCGGGAGTGCACCGTGCTGGCCGACGGCGTGCGCGAGCGAGGGCCCGGGCACGTACGCGGTGGCCAGCCAGGGCTGTTCCCCCTTCGTGTCGCCGTCGATGACAGGTGCGGTGTACAGCCCCTGCACCCGCTGTGCGAGCGTGACCTCCTGCTCGAACCGGCGCCGGAATTCGGGGTCCTGGCTGAACTCCGGCCGGATCACCTTCAACGCGATGGGCCTGCCGCCCGGCGTGTAGGAGAGGTACACCTTGCCCATGCCGCCCGTGCCGAGAACGGCGGCCAGGCGGTACCCGCCCACCACCGGTGGATCGTCGGCCCCGAGCGGCTGGAACAGCTCCGCCGAAGGTGTCACCATGTCGCACTCATCCCTGCTCAAGGGCAGCCGACGCCACCCGATCCCCGAAGTCCCCGGAAAGATACCGAAAGAGCGGACTGTATCTGTCATCTGTGCCGCAACAGTCGCGCTACAGAGTCGGGTTCCGCCCCGGTCCACGGCCGAGCGGGGTCACCGCGAGGGCCCCGGCACTCGACGCCAGGGCCGGAGGCATGGCGTCGTCGGAGATGAGTGATGAGGACGACGCGGTGTCCAGGGGGACGGATGCCAGTGCGTCCGGCCATGATGCGTCCGCCGTCACCCGAGCACTCACCTCGGCCGCCTGCCAGATGCCGCCACCGCCGCTGCCGGTCGAAACGTTTCGGATCCATGGGCGAATGATGCAGAGGGGTTGACGCGTCCCGACGGTCACCCAGCATCCTTAGCGTCCGAGCAGTCGTTACACGTTCGAAACATCGAACATGCGGTGACTGCCGAGCTGTGCCCGCGCACGTCGGCACGCAGACCATGGCCACACGACCGCCGCCTCAAGGAGCACCACATGTCATGTTCTCGTCATCCGGTGAACCGCCGTGCCGCGCTCGCAACGGGCACCGGCCTGCTCGCGGGAGGCATCCTGCCCGCAGTGACACCCGGACAGGCGTCGGCCGACCCGGCCGCCGGCTCCTCCCCGCCCCTGGCCGCCAACTACACCAACCCCGTGCTCTGGCAGGACTTCGCGGACATCGACATCATCCGCGTGCAAGACACCTACTACTGCTCGGCCTCGACCATGCACTACTCGCCGGGCGCACCGATCCTGCGCTCGTACGACCTCGTGAACTGGGAGTTAGCGGGCCACTCCGTTCCGAGGCTGGACTTCGGGACGAAGTACGACCTCAACGGCGCCCGCGGCTATGTCCGGGGCATCTGGGCCTCGTCACTGGCCTATCGGCCGTCCAGCAGGACGTTCTACTGGGTGGGTCAGATCGACTTCGCGAAGTCCTACGTGTACACCGCCCCAGCCGTCGAGGGACCCTGGAACCGGCTGACCACCATCGACACCGCCTACTACGACGCGGGGATGCTCGTCGACACCGACGACACCCTGTACGTGGCGTACGGGAACAGCACGATCAACGTGGCGCAGCTCTCCGCGGACGGCCGCACCCAGGTGCGTACCCAGCAGGTGTTCAGCACGCCGTCGAGCATCGGGACCTTGGAGGGCTCCCGGTTCTACAAGATCAAGGGCAGCTACTACATCTTCCTCACCCGTCCCGCCAACGGCCAGTACGTGCTGAAGTCGACGAGCGGACCCTTCGGGCCCTACACGCTCCGGCAGGTGCTGCTCGACCTGCCGGGGCCGGTCTCCGGCGGCGGCGTCCCCCACCAGGGCGGGCTCGTCCAGACCCAGTACGGGGCGTGGTACTACATGGCGTTCGTCGACGCCTATCCAGGCGGCCGGATCCCCGTCCTGGCCCCGGTCACCTGGACCGCCGACGGCTGGCCCACCGTGCAGCTCGTCAACAACGCCTGGGGCAGGACGTATCCGCTCCCCGTCGTGCCCGCGCCGCCCCGGGCGGTGGAGCCGATGACGGGCGTGGATCACTTCACCGGGACTTCTCTGGCGCCCAAGTGGGAGTGGAACCACAACCCCGACAACACCAAGTGGTCGGTGGGCGACGGACTCATGCTCAGCACCGCGACCGTCACTAGCGACCTTTATTGGGCACGCAACACCCTCACCCACCGCATTCCCGGGCCCACCTCCACCGCGACGGCGCTCCTGGAGTTCTCCGGGATGCGGGACGGGGACCGGGCGGGCCTCGCGCTGCTTCGCGACTCCTCCGCCTGTATCGGCCTGATGCGCGACGGTGACGGCACCCGCGTGGTCATGGTCGACGCCCTCACCATGGACGCCAACTGGAAGACGACCGGCACAGGCACGGTACGGGCGAGCGCCGACGTCTCGGGCACCCGTATCTGGCTGCGGGCGAAAGCGGACATCACCCCTGGCGCGAACAGGACCGCCAGGTTCTCGTACAGCACCGACGGCACCTCCTTCACCTCGTTGGGACCCGCGTTCACCCTGACCAACGCCTGGCAGTTCTTCATGGGCTACCGCTACGCCCTCTTCAACTTCACGACCGGGTCGCTCGGCGGCTCCGTCAAGGTCACCCGGTTCGAAGTGGCCACCCCCTGAACCCGTCAGTACATCTGCCCACCTCCCCCTCCCCCTCCCCTCCTGGAAAGGGCACGTCATGTCGTCCTCCGTCAGCAGACGCCGTCTCCTCGCGATCGCCGGGGCCACGGCCGTGGCGTCGACCGCTCCCTCCCTTGTCGGCGGTTCGGTCGCGCGGGCGGCGGTCGTCCTGCCGGCCCGTGCCGATACGGGAGTTCTGGCCCATGGATTCGAGCCGGGACAGGTCCGCCTGACCGCGAGCCGGTGGCTGGACAACCAGAACCGTACCGCCGCGTATCTCCGGTTCGTCGATGTGAACAGGCTGCTGTACGTCTTCCGCGCCAACCACGGACTGTCCACGGGCGGGGCCGCCGCGAACGGCGGCTGGGACGCGCCGACCTTCCCCTTCCGCAGCCACGTCCAGGGGCACTTCCTCACCGCCTGGGCGCAGTTGTACGCCGTGACCGGAGACACCGTGAGCCGGGACAAGGCCACGTACATGGTCGCGGAGCTCGCGAAGTGCCAGGCCAACAACGGCGCCGTCGGCTTCGGTGGCGGATACCTCTCCGGCTATCCCGAATCCGACTTCACCGCCCTGGAACAACGAACCCTGAACAACGGCAACGTGCCGTACTACACGATCCACAAGACCCTCACCGGGCTGCTGGACGTGTGGCGGTACATGGGCAACCTCCAGGCCCGGGACGTGCTGCTGGCCCTGGCGGGCTGGGTCGACACCCGTACCGGCCGGCTCAGCACGGCGCAGGTGCAGGCCATGCTGGGCACCGAGTTCGGCGGCATGAACGCCGTACTGACCGACCTCTACCAGCAGACCGGCAACGCGCGCTGGCTCACCGTGGCCCAGCGTTTCGACCACGCCGCGGTGTTCGATCCGCTGGCGGCCGGACAGGACCGGTTGGCCGGTCTGCATGCCAACACCCAGGTACCGAAGTGGATCGGCGCCGCCCGCGCGTACAAGGCCACCGGAACCGCCCGCTACCGGACCATCGCCGTCAACGCCTGGAACACGTGTGTCGGTACGCACACCTACGCCATCGGGGGCAACAGCCAGGCGGAACACTTCCGTGCCCCCGACGCGATCGCCGCCTACCTGAACCAGGACACCTGTGAGAGCTGCAACACCTTCAACATGCTCAGCCTCACCCGGGAGCTGTACACCCTCGACCCGGACCGGGCCGCACTCTTCGACTACTACGAACAGGCGTGGCTCAACCAGATGACCGGCCAGCAGAACCCGGCCGACCCGCACGGCCACGTCACCTACTTCACCCCGCTCAACCCGGGCGGGCGGCGCGGCGTGGGCCCCGCCTGGGGCGGCGGCACCTGGAGCACCGACTACACCACCTTCTGGTGCTGCCAGGGCACAGGTCTTGAGATGCACACCCGGCTCATGGACTCCGTCTACTTCCACGACGGCGGCACCACCCTGACCGTGAACCTGTTCGTCCCCTCGGTCCTCACCTGGAGCCGGCGCGGCATCACCGTCACGCAGACCACGTCCTTCCCGGCGAGCGACACCAGCACGCTGCGCGTCACCGGCGACGCCACCGGGACCTGGACCATGCGCATCCGCGTCCCGAACTGGACCACCGGAGCCTCCATCAGCGTCAACGGCGTCCCGCAGAACGTCACCACCACGCCCGGCAGTTACGCCGCTCTCACCCGCTCCTGGACCGCCGGGGACACGGTGACCGTCCGCCTGCCCATGCGGGTCGTCGTGCGGCCTGCCAACGACGATCCCAAGGTCGCCGCCGTCACCTACGGTCCGGTCGTCCTGTCCGGCGTCTACGGTGACACCGCACTCAGCGCCCTGCCCTCCCTGGACACCGCCACGGTCAGACGAACCAGCACCGACGCGCTCACGTTCACCGCCACCGCGAACGGCGCGCCCGTCGCCCTAGGCCCGTTCCACAACGCACACGGCCACAACTACACCGTCTACTGGAACATCGGCACCGCCCCGACCACACCCAGCGCGCGCCTCGTCAACGCGGGCAGTGGCCTCGTCCTGGGCATCCAGGACATGTCCACGGCGGACGGCGGCCGAGCCCTCCAATGGACGGACAGCGGCACCGCGGACCACAACTGGGAAATGATCGCTGACGGCGCCGCCCTCCGCTTCCGCAACGCCCACAGCGGCAAGGTCCTCGGCGTCCTCGACATGGCCACGACCGACAACGCGACCGTCCTCCAATGGGCGGACAACGGAACCGCGGACCACCGCTGGACCCTGCTCGACCAGAACGACGGCACCTACAAGATCCGCAACGAGCACAGCGGAAAGCTGCTCGCCATCACGGGCAACTCCACGGCCGCGGGTGCGTTCGCGGTCCAGGACGCCGACAACGGGACGGCCGACAACCGCTGGCGCATCGTGCGCAATTGAGCCTTGACCCACGATCCGGAATCGGCGTCCGGGGGACGGTGCGGCGCTCCGGACAGCAGGTCGTCGACGGGGCCGCCACTTCGTCGAAGCGTGCCTACGGGCACCACTCGCTGATGGGGTTCGTCGACCACGGGCCGGGCGGCACCGGGGAGCCGGTGGCGGCCCTGCTCAGGCCGGGAAACGCGGGCTCGAACACCGCGGCCGGCCGCATCACCGTTGCCTGGACTGGTCGGCCGTCAGGCGTTCGGCCGTTTTCGCCGCGGTCAGCCGCTCGTGGACCAACTGGTTCATGGCAGACCGTTGTTGGGCAGTCAGTGTGGTCGCGGCCAGGCGTTTGCGGATCGCGATGACGTGCGTGGGGATGCGAAGGCGCAGGGCGCATGTGGCGTCGTCCGTCGCGACAGCGATCTCCCGCCGTCGTAGCGCGGCCGTGGCCCCCTGTTTGCCGTAGGCGGCTTTGAGCTGCTCCTGGGCGTCGGCCGGGAGGGTGTAGCGGTAGCCGGTGGCGGTCATGCAGGTGCTCCACTTCCGCATCAGAGCCGAATAGCCGGTGTCGTGCTGGACGCGGGTGCCGAGGGCAGCGCTGAGGTTTTGCGGAACGGATCTCAGTTGGGCGTAGGTCACCAGGGTGCCGTAGAGCCGTTTGCGGGCGGCGGGTTCACAGCCTCTGGTGGAGAGGGTCAGGGTGGTGCCGGACATCCGGATGTCGCGCAGGTCGGAGGTGGTTCCGCGCAGGGCCGCCATGAAAGCGGCCGCTTTCTTGTCGGGAAGCTGCTGAACGTATTGGTCGTTCGTCTTTATCGCCGTTGTCGTAGCTACGCTCGACGTCGATTTACGGGCCGCATGGGAAGCGAATTGTGCGTACAGCCCGTAGCCGTGGACGCGTCGTTGGGAGAGGTTCACGTCGAGACCCTGCGGCGCAACGGCATCGATCACGTAGGGGAATCCTTGGGCCTGCATGCAGGAACGGATGAGTTCGGACTCAGCGAGGGAGAGTGCTTCCTCGTTCCTTGTGTAGGAGCCTGATCTGGTCAGCAGATCGAGTGCGGCCGGGGTGATGCCGGAGGTGGTGGACCGGGACGCGGCGTGACTCGCGCAGCCGGTCAAGGCGAGCACGCCGACAACGGCGCAGGCGAGGAGCGCGCGGCTTGTGGAGGTACGTGGGCGTGAGCGGAAGGCAGGGGACATGAGGCTGGAACTCCCTCGAACGGGACGCCCTGGGGGCCGGGGACCGGAGCGGCCACCCGGCCCCCAGAGGGTCACTTACGGGCCGGCAAGGAACCCGGATGCGGTCAGGGTGCTTGCCAGGAGTTCGACGAGACCGCGTTGTTGAAGGTGGAGTTGAAGTTTCCTCCCGTTCCACGGGCGATGAGACCAGGGGTCCCCGAGTAGCCGGCGGCGGTCCACACCACGGCGTTGTAGCTCGTACCGTTGTTGTAGTCGGACGAGGCGCAGTCGTTCCATGTCCTGCTGGGGCAGGAACTGTGCGAGAACGCGGTCCAGTTGGAATTCGTCCCGGACAGCTGCCCAGGGCCGTCGACGTAGCCCGTACCGTTCCAGAAGCAGAGATTCGTGGACGCGCAACCGGACGGCGCTGCCAACGGCTTGACGACCGTGGCGGTCAGATACGACGAGGCGGACGCTGAACTGTCCTTGTTCGCCGGTACGGGCGAGCTGGCGGCGGCCGTGCCGACCAGCGAACCGAGCAGCAGGAAGACTCCTGCCAGCACGGCCAGCATTCTTTTCACGATGTTCCCCTTCTAAGGGTCGGTGATGTGGCGGAAAAGTGCCCTGATCAAACGGTGGCGCGAGGCAGGTGACTGCGTTTGGCATTGCCATGAGCGCTCAGGTCCGTTCATGCTGTGTCAGCAGGCTTTCCATTCCGAGGTCCACCAGGGATTGGCATGCCCCGAGCCACCCGCACTGCTTTCCGGCTCGCCTGGGCGACAACCGGTCCGCCTGTCGAGCCCGACACGGCCGGGCCCTCCCCCGGGGGTGCCATGCCGTGTACCGGTCCAGCGACGTGGACACTGGCAGGCGCCGCTGTTCGCCGACAGGTGATCAGCGCCGGATGGGATGCCTGGACGCGGCACATTCGGTGACCTGGCGCTTGGGACGACCTACTGGGATGCGCGTGGGACGCGCACCCGAAGCAGACTGCGATCCCGGTCGTCGGCACCGAACAGCGGTGCGCCGACGGACCGTGGACTCGACCAGATGGAGATGCCACACGACGCAGGGGCCCGGGATCGGGTAGCTGGCCTGGACGGCGGTAGGGACCGAGGGGTGGATCGCCATGGCTCAGACGGTGCAATTCGACGAATTCGCTGCTTGCCTGAGGGCGTTGAAAAAACGTGTGGATCTCAGTTATCAATCGCTTGCGCACAAGACCGGTATCAGCAGCTCCAGCCTGCACCGATACTGTTCCGGCTCCTGTGTCCCCCAGGATTACGGGCCCGCACACCGGTTCGCTGCGGTCTGCGGTGCCTCACCGGAGGAACTTCGGCGTCTGCACCGACTCTGGGCCCTGGCGGATGCCAGCCGGGGCTCGGCGCAGTACCCGAAACCGGAACCTGCGCCCCTCCCTGGTCCCAGGCCCGCGTCGGCGACGGAGCCCGAGCCGGTGCTCATGGCGGCAGGGGATGTACCACGGCGGCGACGGAAGCTGCTGGTCATCGGCCTGACCGCGCTGGCCGTGGCGCTGGGGACAGCGTGGGCGGCCGTGAGCAGGACCAACGTCCTGAGGGGCGCCGGAAGACAACGGTCTCCTTCTCTCTTCCGAAACGTGTATGCAACCGGTGAACGTGAGCAGTTGTTGTCATTCCGGACTGAGGGCGGTGTTTTCGCTGGTCAGAGGTAGGGGCGGTGATTCTGGCCGAGCAGACGACCCTGGTGAGCAGCCCTCAACAGGCATCCGAGACCGGCCGGATGCGGCGGAAGCGGGCGCCCGGCTGATGCTTCCTCCTTCGCAGGAAAGAGATCAGGAGGAGTGCGGCGGCGACGGCGATCAGGACGAGTGGCGTCACGTCGGCCAGGAGGGTCAGCAGCAGCCCGGCCGAGTCGGCCTTGTCGCCGAGTTCCCGCATGCTCGCGGGAGTCACGCGGAACGTGAAGGAGGAGACCGGCATCAGGGAGGTCGGTTCATCGCCGACGGTGGTGCTCGCCACGACGGTTCTGCTCACCGTCTGGTCGATGGCGATGCCGGTCCGCTGGTCGATGTAGGCGACCAGCGTCGAGCGGCCCTGGTAGGCGATCGGCACCGGGTCCGGCAGAGCGGACAGCGCCGCGGGGGTGAGACGGGCCCGGGCCGTGGAGTCGAGTTGGGGCAGAAGTTTCTCGACCAGCTTCTTCGGCAGGGCGGGCGGCAGTGGTGCGAGTACCGCGGGGTCCTTGACCGGGGCCGACACCGTGATGTCGTAGACGTTCACCGCTCGGCCTTCACGCTTCGCGGTTCCGGTGTAGCGGACCGGCACGATCGAGCGCGTCGTCGAGTCGTAGTACCTGTAGGAGTTGTCCTGTGCGGCGTCCGGGGGGAAGGCGGAGCTCAGCGCACCGCGTGAGGGTTCCACGGACTTCGAGGCAGGGGGTGACGTTCCCCGTCTGCTGTCCCTGTCGAGGGCGTACGTCTTGGCGCTGGGCAGGGACTGCTTGCCGAGGTGGATCGTCGTGGCGTCCTTGAGCACGGCCGTGTCGCCGTGGGTGGAGGTGACCTGTACCCGGCGGTCGACGGTGATGGGGATGTCGGACTTGAGCGCGTGCGCGGTGTCTGCGGACTGCAGGGCCTTGCTGTCCAGCATCATGGCCTCACCCGCGTAGTGCACCGTCTGGTCGGTGTCATCGGGCAGCTTCGTGGCGTCAGGGGCGAGGACGAAGCGGACGACTGTCGCGACAGCGACCAGGACGACGGCCAGGGTGATGAGCACGATCGACGAACGACGAGCGGACACGTAGTCCTCTCTTCCTGTTCTGGGCACGGTGGTGGTCACATGTTCTCGGCGCCTGCTTTGATCGCTTCGCGGATACGGGGATAGGTGCCGCACCGGCAGATGTTGCGGATGCCGTCCAGGTCGGTCTCGGTGACCGAACGGCCTTCCTCCTTGACGCGGCGGACCAGGGCGACGGCGGCCATGATCTGGCCGGGCTGGCAGTAGCCGCACTGGGCCACGTCCTGGTCGAGCCATGCCTCCTGCATCGGGTGCAGGTCCGCTCCCACGGTGGCCGGGAGCCCTTCGATGGTGGTGACTTCGTCGGACGGCCGCAGATCGCCGACGGGGATGGCGCAGGGGTTGGCCGCTCTGCCGTTGAGGTGGCTCGTGCAGGCCTTGCAGACGTTGATGCCGCAGCCGTACTTCGGTCCGGTGATGCCGAGGATGTCGCGAAGGACCCAGAGCAGCCGCTCGTCGTCCGCGGCGTCGACGGTGACCTGCTCGCCGTTGAGGCGGAACGTGTGCTCAGGCACGGAAACTCCCTGTCTCGACGCACATCAGCGGACGTGGTCCAGGCCGTCGGTGGGTGATGCGGGAACGGGCGGGACGGTGGGTTTGGGGGTGAAGGAGAGGGTGCCGTGATTGATGGGGAAGTCGGTGGGCATGGCTCCGGTGGCACGGCCGTACGCACACGCGACCGCGGCCATCGACGCGGCCACGCCGAGTTCTCCGGCACCGCCGGGCTCGCCGGTACTGGTCGGCATGACGACGACCTTCAGCTCGGGTGGTGTGTTCCACTGCCGGGTGTAGAAGTAGTTGTCCCAGCTGGCCTCCAGGAAGTGTCCGTCGCGCAGGTGCAGGCTGGAGGTCAGGGTCAGCGCGATGCCGTCCATGAGACAGCCCATCATCTGCGCCTCGAGACCACGCGGGTTGACCGCGAGGCCGACATCCACGGCGATGACCGCTCTGGTGACGCGAGGGCCGGCGACACCGTCGCGGACGGGGCGGTCGACCGTCTCCGGGCGGCAGTCGAGTTCCACCAGCACCGCGCTGGCGGCGTGGTACTCGGAGTGGAAGGCGATGCCCTGAGCCGTACCGGCCGGCATGCTCCGGCCCCAGTTCCCGACCTCGGCGACCTTGTCCAGCACCGAGCGGAAGCGGTCGTCCCGCAGGAAGTCGTGCCGGAACCGGTAGGGGTCCTTGCCCATCCTGGCGGCGAGTTGATCGACGAGGAGTTCCCGGGCACAGGTGACATCGGGAGAGTAGACGTTGCGCATGCTGCCGGTGTTGAAGCCCTTGTCGGTCTCGCTGAGGAGCCGGCTGTTGGAGCCGAAGTCGTACGGCATCGACTGGGAGAGCTGGAAGAAGAGCTCCGAGAATCCGATGTCGCCCACCGGGAGTCTCGCGGCCAGGGCGGTGAAGATCTCCCCCAGGCCGTGACTGAGATCGGTGGAGACGCTGGTGTGCCGCTGGGTGTAACTGAGAACGGTGTTGCCGAGGTAGGCGATCCGCGCCCGGGAGATCGCCATGGGATGGGTGCGGCCCTGGCGGGAGTCGTCGGCGCGATGCCACATGAGCCTGACCGGCTTGCCGATCTTTTGGGAGACCTCGACAGCCTCCAGCGCGGCGTCGAAGAAGAGTTTGCGGCCGAAGGAGCCGCCTCCCTCGGTGACATGGACGGTCACCGAACGCAGCGGCAGGCCGAGCTTGGCGGCGATGGCCTCCCTCGCGACGATCGGTGCCTTCAGGCTCGACCAGATCTCGGCACGGTCGGGGCGGACGTCGGCGATGGCGCAGTTCGGCTCCAGTGCGCTGTTGCTGCGGAAGCGGAAGGTGAACCTGCCTTCCACGCTCGGCGTCAGCGGCGGGAGCCCGAGGGGCAGTTCGGCCGCTCTCAGTTCCTTCAGCACCACATCGTCGGACTTGCCTTCCGCGCTCCCGGCCTTCCACGACACCTTCAGGGCACGTACGGCGTCGATGCACTGTCCGAACGTGGCCGCGCGCACCGCCACCCCGGTCGAGATCACGACGACGTCGGTGACGCCGGGCATGGAGCGGACCGCGGGCAGGTTGGACACCGATCCGACCTTGCCGTTGATCGTCGGCGGGCGGCACACCATGGTCGGCATGGCGTCCGGGACGTCCAGGTCCAGCGTGAACTTCTTGCGTCCGGTGACCGCGGCGAGGGCGTCGACGCGGCTGTGCGGTCTTCCGATGACACTGAACTGTTCACGCGGCTTGAGGTCCACGGTCACTTGTTCGGTCCGTACACTCGCGGCCCTCTCGGACAGCGTCCCGATGTCGGCCTTCCGGTTGCCGGGGCCGGTGACGACTCCCGCCTTCAGAGCCAGCTCGCCGACCGGGGCCTTCCACTGTGCTGCCGCCGCCTGGAGCAGTCGGCTGCGGGCGATGGCCGCGGCGACCCGGATCGGGGTGTACGTCGAGAACGTCGTGTTGGATCCGCCGGTGAGCTGGTTGAAGAGCAGCTCCGGTCGCGCGTCCGCCAGGGTGACGTGGACCCGTTCCAGGGGCACGTCGAGTTCCTCGGCGATCAGCATGGCCGTCGACGTGGTGATGCCCTGGCCCACTTCGGCACGCGGCAACGCGAAGGACACGGTGCCGTCCTTGTTCACCTCGACGGTGATCAGACCGGAGGTCGGGAGGGCTGCCGCCGTCATCACGTCGTTGAGATCGATCAGTTCGGTGATCTCCGGTGAGGGGATGTCCGCCCGCGCCCCGGGTGCGGAGACGAGTTCGGCCGCGGCCGTCAGCGTCGGAGCGGCCAGCACGTAACCGAGGAACCGGCGTCTGGCGAGAGGTGCCGGGCCGCCTTCCTGCCGTGCCGAGGGATCAGTGCCTGTCACGAACGGCCTCCCCCCACCTGGATCGCGGGTTCGGCGGCCGGCTGTCCGTGGACGGCGACCCGGCAAGGAGCGCCCGGGCCGTCCCATCACTGCGCAGTGTCGTCATCGTTCCATCTCGGGTTCATGGTCGGGGAGTTCGGCTGACGGGCCCGGGCGGTACGTGCCGTCGTGGCGCGTACGGACAGGTCATGGGCCGGGGGGGGGGGGGGGGGGGGGGGGGGGGGCCCCCGCCCCGGAACCCCCCAGCCTGCCCCCACGGGGGGGGTGGGGTTTGGGGACTCCCATGTGCCGCCCCCTCCCCCCCCAAAGAAAAAAAAAAAAAAAACCCCTCC
>NZ_JBVIFR010000018.1:7234-157724 GCF_055571235.1 Streptomyces sp. NPDC030991 | reverse complement strand
CTATGAGGGCGCCCCGGCGCCTTGCGATCGCACGCACCAGACGCCGCGGGGCCCGCCCTTCGGGCGGACGACGGGACTTTCGAAACACGCCCTAGCTGGTCCTCGTGTGCGGCGCTTCGTCGGCCGGGTCGGCTTCCTCGGTGGCGACCAAAGACGCGAGGAGGCGCAGACCCTCTTCGGAGGGTGAGCCGGGTTCGGCGGTGTAGATGGTGAGGGTGAGGCCGGGTTCGGCGGCCATCTCCAGGCCCTCGAACGCGAGGGTGAGGTCGCCGACGGCCTGGTGGTGGAATCGCTTGCTGCCGGTGCCGTGGTGCCGGACATCGTGTGCGCCCCAGCGGGTGCGGAACTCGTCGCTGCGGGTGGAGAGCTCCCCGACGAGGTCGTGCAGGTCCTTGTCGAGCGGGTTGCGGCCTGCCTCGGTGCGCAGGATGGCGACAGCCACGTCGGCGAAGAGGTCCCAGTCCGGGTAGAAGCGGCGCGAGGCGGGGTCGAGGAAGTTGAAGCGGGCCAGGTTCGCCTGGTTGCCGGGCGTGGCGTGGACGTCGGCGTAGAAGGCGCGGGCGAGCTGGTTGGCGGCCAAGATGTCCATGCGGCCGTTGCGGACGAACGCCGGTCCCGCCGTGACGGCGTCAAGGGTCCACTGGAGGCTGCGGTGGGGCGTCCACTGGTCCTGGGTACGCCGGCGGCGGGGTCTCGTGAGGGCATCGGAGCCGTCTGCGGCCCTGGCCAGGTTCAGCAGGTGGGCGCGTTCGGCGTCGTCGAGCCGGAGGGCGCGGGCGAGGGCTTCGAGGACGGCCGGGGAGACGCCGGCGAGATTGCCGCGTTCGAGTTTGGCGTAGTACTCGACGCTCATGTCGGCGAGCGCCGCCACCTCGCTGCGGCGCAGCCCCGGCACACGGCGCCGGGGGCCGGCGGGCAGGCCGGCCCGCTCGGGGCTGATCTTCGCGCGCCGCGAGGTGAGGAACTCGCGGACTTCTTCACGATTGTCCACACCCTCGACGTTACGGCCCTGGCGGCGTGTGAGGGATGCACTGCTGGTACACCCCTCGTCGGTGACTCGCTGCGCACGCGGAACTGGGTTCTTCTGGATGAGGTGGCGCTTCGCGTTCGTCCCCGGGTCCCGGGGTCGGCAAGAGCGCCGGGCCCGGGTCGGCGGGCGGCCGCGGGGCCGCCCCCGGGCCGGGACGACATCCGGCGGACAGCGGTACGCCCGTGTACCGGCCGCCGAGTACACAACCGTAAGGAGCCTTTTCTCATGCGCGGAGCAGTGATCCACGCCCCCGGCGATGTGCGCTTCGAGACCGTGGACGATGCCAAGATCCTCAAGCCGACCGACGCGGTCATTCGCACGGCGGTGACCTGCGTGTGCGGCTCCGACCTGTGGCCCTATCGCGGCGCGGAGCCGACCGAGCACGCGCACCCCATGGGTCATGAGTACGTCGGCTTCGTGGAGGAGGTCGGATCCGAGGTCACGGCGGTCAGGCCGGGCCAGTTCGTCGTCGGCTCCTTCGCGACCTCGGACAACACCTGCGCGAACTGTCGCAACGGCTTCCAGTCCAGCTGTCTGAACCGTGAGTTCATGAGCACCTGCCAGGCCGAGTACGTGCGCATCCCCAACGCCCAGGGCACGCTGGTCGCCACCGACTCCGTGCCGGGCGAGGAGTTCTGGCCCGGTCTGCTCGCCGTGTCCGACGTGCTGGGCACCGGATGGTGGGCCGCCGACGCCGCCGAGGTCGGGCCCGGCTCGACCGCGGTGGTGGTCGGGGACGGCGCGGTCGGTCTGTGCGCTGTCATCGCGGCCAAGGAGAGGGGGCGGAGCGGATCATCGTCATGTCGCGCCATGAGCCCCGGCAGAAGCTCGCCCGGGAGTTCGGTGCCACCGACATCGTCACCGAGCGTGGTGAGGAGGGCGTCGCCCGGATCAAGGATCTGACCGACGGGACGGGCGCCGACTCGGTCCTGGAGTGCGTCGGCACCGCCCAGTCCATGCAGCAGGCCCTGCACGCGACGCGCCCCGGTGGCAACGTCGGGTTCGTCGGCTCCCGCACGAGGTCGCGATCGACGGGCAGGAACTCTTCTTCTCCCACGTCGGCCTGCGCGGCGGACCCGCCCCCGTACGCCGCTACCTGCCCGACCTCATCGAGCGCGTCCTGAGCGGCCGTATCGACCCCGGCAAGGTCTTCGACCTCACTCTGCCCCTCGACCAGGTCGCCGAGGGGTACAAGGCGATGGACGAGCGCCGCGCCATCAAGACCCTCCTCAAGCCCTGACCTGCACTCAGTGCGGGACGGTCAGGACGATCTTGCCGACGTGAGTGCCCGACTCCATGTAGCGGTGGGCGTCGACGATGTCTTCGAGGTCGAAGGTCTTGTCGATGACGGGTGTGAACGCGCCGGCGGCAAGGCCCGTGTTGACGAAGGAGACACCGCGGCGCAGGCGTTCGGGGGCGGAGGTGATCTCGAAGACGGTGTACGTGCTGGTGGACAGGGCGGGGAACTCCTTGGCCCTCGGCAGGGGTGTGGGGCGTGTGTCGAGAGCTCCGTAGACGAGGAGGCGCCCGCCAGGGCTGATGGCTTCGGAGAGGGTCTCGATGCCCGGTCCGGCGACGGGGTCGATCACTTTGCGTACGCCGGCGCCGTCGGTGATCTCCTCGACCCGGGCCGGCAGGTCTTCGTCGTCCGTGACGATGACGTGGGCCGCGCCGGCTTCCAGGAGACGTCGTCGTTTGTCCGCCGTCCGGGTGGTGGCGATCGGAACGGCCCCGATGCGGTGGGCGGTCTGGAGGGCGGCGAGCCCGACGCTGCTGGAGGCGGCCGCGATCAGGACGTGGTCGCCGGGGCGGAGGAAGCCGTCCTCGGCGAGAGCTCCGTAGGCGGTGAGATAGGCCATCCACACCGCGGCCGCCGTCTCGGGTGCGACGCCGTCGGGCCGGGCGACAGCGGCTGCGGCCGGCACCAGTACGTGGTCGCCGTAGGTGGCGTACTGGTTCTGCTGGAAGGCGGGGACCACGCCGATGGTGTCGCCCTCCGCGAAGGTGCTGACGTCGCTGCCGACCGCTTCGACCACCCCGGCGGCTTCGTAGCCCAGGCCGGAGGGGAAGGTCGGCTGGTAGAAGTAGGTGCCCTCGCGGAACATGACTTCGGCGCGGTTCAGGCCGATGGCGTCGACCCTGATGCGTAACTCGCCGGGCCCGGGGTCCGCCACCTCTGTCTCGCGCAGGTGCAACACGTCGGGTCCGCCGGTCCGATCGAATTTGACGGCTTTGGCCAACATTTCTGGTGCTCCTTCGACCGTGCGGTGCGGGGTGATTCACGTTTTGGGTGTGCTGTCGGATCGCGCGACGGCCGCGCCGTCCGACGCGTTCGCGAGGAGTTCGGCGGTGACCTCGTGGAGCATGCCCGGGTCCTGGGCCGCGCGGCCCACCGCCACTCCGTCCCAGGGGGCCGCCGCGCGGAGTGCGGTGTAGGTGCCGGGAGTCACGGCGCCGCCGTAGAGGTAGCGCACCGTGGAACGGGCGATGCCGGTACGCAGGGCCTCCAGGACAGCGGCGGCGTGGTCGGGGTGGGCGCCCTGCGAGCTGCCGATGGCCCAGACCGGCTCGTAGAGGACGCGGGCGGGACTGTGCGGGGGAAGGTCGGCGAGCGCGGCGCTCGCCTGGGCGACGACATGGGCCGCCGCGGCGTCGGCGGAGACACGGCGGTCCTCGCCGACACAGATCAGCGGGGTCATGCGCGCGTCAGCGACCGCGGCGGCCTTGCGGGCGATGTCCTGGTCGTTCTCGTGGAAGAGGCGGCGGCGTTCGGCGTGGCCGAGCATGACGAGACGGCAGCCGATCTCGGCGAGGAGGCCGGCCGAGACCTCCCCCGTGACGGCGCCGTCACTGTGCCAGCAGTTCTGGGCGCCCACCCCTATGCCGCTGCCCGACAGTTTGTCGAGAGCGGCGGGGATGAGCGGGTAGGGAAGGCAGGCGAAGAACGAGAGGCGGGCCAGCGACTGCGAGTGGGGCAGGAGGACCTGGTCCAGCCAGTCCATGGTCTGTTCACGGCCGAGGTTCATCTTGGTGCTGGTCAGAGTCAGGGGTGTGGCGTGCTCCTCCACAGGCTTCTCACTCCAGGTTGGCGTGGCGGCTGAACATGGCGTCGGGGTCGATGCCCCGGGTCTGCTGAATGACCTGGACCAGGCAGTCGAAGAAGACAAAGGCACCCTGCTCGAACAAGGTGCCGACGAACTGGCTGGAGGCGCGCGGCTCGTAGTTCTCGCTGTACTCACACAGGTGCACCACCAGGTCCGCGAGGGATTCAAGGGCGGACTCGGGGGTGCCGGTGATCGTCGCGATCCGTGCGCCGGCCCGGGCTGCCGCTTGTGCCAGGCAGAGGACGCTCGGGGTCTCACCGGACCCGCTGCACGTGATCAGCAGGTCTCCCGGACCGATGGCCGGGGTGGTGGTGTCGGCCGCCACGTGCGCGACGAACCCCATGTGCATCAGCCGCATGGCGAACGCGTCGACGGCCAGTTTGGACCGCCCGGCGCCGACGACGAAGATCCGGTCGGCTTCGGTGAGTACGTCGATGAGGGCGCGGGCCTGCTCCTCCCGGGTGAGCTGGAGCAGCGCTTCGATCTCCCGGAGTATGACGCGCCGGGCGGTGGCGAACGCCCCGTCGACGCCTTCGGGTATCTCCGGTGGGGTGTCGGGCCTCTGGGTCTGATCGACCATGGTGTCCTCTCGCAAGGCTCACGGGGCGGGCGCGGATGGCTCGGAGGTCGGAAGGTCGGGTGGCGGCGCCGGGTGCGACGCCGCACAGGCGTGTGCCGACGGTGTGGGTGTCCGTGCAGGTGTCGGTCTCGTGCGGTGCCGAGGTGTGAGCCGGAGCGCGGCGGCCATGGCACCGAGATGCAGCCCTTGTGCCGTGCGGACCGACGTCGGCCGTGTGCCGACTTCCAGGCCGGCTGCCGGGATACCGGGCGGCTGCGGCGAAGTAGCGGGCGATCCGATGTGCCGCTGCGCGGCGCTGTGGTCGGTCAGCCACCGGCGGTTCAGCGGCGGGTGCGGATCACCGCCCTCGATGCCGGAGAGGAACGGATCGAACGTACGGAAAGAGAAATCCCGGCCGGTGTAGGTGTAGCCGCACATGATGCCCGGACCGGGGTGACGAGGTGAGTCGGATGCAGAAGTCGGGCCGCGTCACGCGAACCGTTCATCGGGGACACGGCAGCCACGTCAGGATATGGCGCGGAAAATCGTCGGTGTACTCAGCATCCACCGTCTCCGCCTCCGTCGGCCATAGCGCGACAAGGCGCCCTTTGATAGCCCCAATTCGCTATGCGGGGCTGATCTTTCACCCTCTCGCGCCTCATCGGCCCCCTCAGCCGCGCTCGGCGGAGTGTTCGCGTGTCCGGGGCAGGCACTCCGGTTCGGCGGCCACCGGCTCTCCGTACGGCTCGTTCATCGCGCTCCGCTCGTCCTTCACGGACCCCTCGCCCGTTGCGGGCGGGGTGGCGCGGACCGCGTGCGGGGGCAGTTTCGGCTCGACCCGCAGCAGCGCGAGGCTGCCGAGGAGCACACCTGCCGCGAGCAGGCCCCATGTGAGGGTGGCCGACGCGGCGAGCAGCGCGGTGAACATCGCCGGCGCCGCCGCCTTGGCTATCGACCAGGACAGGAAGTACGTGGCCAGGTAGCGGCCCCGCAGCGCGTCCGGCGCCGCGTCGGAGGCGAGCGCGCCCGAGGTGGTGCTGTGCATCAGTTCGCCACCGGTGTAGGCGAGGGTGGCCAGGCCGAGACCGGCGTAGAGCCAGGGCCCCGTGCCCACCTGGTCCAGCAGGGCGAAGCAGCCGAAGGAGGCCGCGAAGACCACGCCCGCGAGCGCCGCCGCCCGGGTCCTTCGGGTGCGGACCAGCACCCTCGTGACCGGGATCTGCGCCAGGGCGACGACCACGGTGTTGAGGGTGAACAGGAGGCCGGGCACCGACGGGGAGGCGTGCAGCGACTGCGTCACGTACACCGGGAGGATCACGCTCAGTGACGAGTAGCACAGGGCGAGCGGGATGTTGGCCGCCGTCAGCCGCAGGTAGGCGCGGTCGCGCAGCACGGTGCGGTAGCCGGCCTTCGGTGCACTGGCGTCGGGGGTCGCCGCGGCGGGGGCGCGCCGGGGTATCGGCAGCGTCGCGATGAGCACGGCGGCGACAGTGAGGCCCACGCCGCTGCCGAGGACCACCGCCTGGTAGGCCCAGTCCGCGGAGACGCCGAGGACCACGCCCGCGAGCAGGCCGCCGATCCCCATGCCCGCGTTGCGCAGGCTGTACTGCGAGGCCAGCAGGCGGTCGCGGTCGGTGCCCCGCGCCAGTTCGGAGACCAGTGCCTGCACCGACGCCTGGAAGGAGCGGTCGCCGACCGCCACGAGTGCGGTGGCGAGCAGCACCTGCCAGAAGCTGTGGACGAACGGGTAGCTGAAGAAGCCCACCGCGCGGACGACGAAGCCGCCCACCACGGCGCCGCGCGCTCCCCAGCGGTCGATCACCGCGCCCGCGAGCGGGCTGACGCACAGGCCCAGCAGTGCCGCGATGGTCATGGCGGTGCCGATGCGGGGCATCGACAGGTCCGTGACGTGGCGGAAGTAGAGCAGCGAGACGGGCACGTACAGGCCGCTGCCGACGGCTTCGGCGGAGACCGCCGTCAGGTATCGGTAGCGGCGGACCTGGCCGTCGCTGGGCGGGTTCTTCGGCAAGACTGCTCCTCGGTTCTTCAGGTGACCGGCGCGCGTTCGAACCCTTTCACCTGGCCTTACGCGGTCGGTCGTATCACGCCGTGCAGCGTGCCGTGCGGCGTTCCCGATCGCCTCCCGGATCGGTCCCGGCCATGCCGTTCTCGTATCGTTGAGCGCCGGCAAGCCTTCTTCCCGAGGTATTGCGTGACCTAGACGGAGGAATGCGATGACGGAAGCAGCCGCGCCCCTGGTGCATCTCAAGATTCTCGGTTCGCTGGAGATCTGGGTGTCGGGAGAGCGACTGCGGCTCGGCGGACCGATCCAGGAGCGGGTCCTTGTGAGCCTGCTCCTCGAACCGGGCCGGGTGGTGCCGGTGACCCGTCTGGTGGAGGCGGCGTGGGACGAGGAGCCGCCGACGACCGCCGCCCATCAGGTCCGCAAGGCCGTCGCGGACCTGCGCCGGCGCATCCCCGGCGGCAGCGGCCTCATCGTCACGGACGGGCCGGGCTACCGGAGCGCCGTCGAGGACGAGCGGCTCGACCTGAGCCTGTTCGCCCGGCACACCGCGCTGGCCCGCGGGCATCTGGCCGCGGGCGCGTCCCGCGACGCCGCGGACGCCCTGCGGCTGGCGCTCGCGCTCTGGCGCGGCCCCGTCATGGCAGGTGAGGGCGGCCGGACGATCGGCGCCGCGGCCACCGCTCTGGAGGAGCGCAGGATCACCGCGGCCGAGCAGCTCTTCGACCTCCGGCTCGCCGAGGGCGACTCCGGTGAACTCATCGGGGACCTGCGGGAGTTGGTGGCCGGTCATCCGCTGCGGGAGACGCTGCGCGGGCAGTTGATGCTGGCCCTGCACCGGTCGGGCCGGACGGCGGAGGCGTTGGAGGAGTACGGGCGCGTACGCGAACTGCTCGCCGACGAGCTGGGCATCGACCCCGGGACGCGCCTGGCCAGGCTGCATGAGGCCATCCTGCGCGACAGTGCCGAACTCGCCGTACCGGAGCGCCCGGCCGCCGCCGCTCCGGTGGCGCCGCCGCCCGCACCGCGGCCCGGCGGGAATCTGTGCACGCTCCCCTACGACCTGGCGGACTTCACCGGCCGCGAGGAGGAGTTGGGCAGACTGCTGCGCGCGGCGAGCGAGTCGACGCGCAGCGGCACCCGGATCATCGCCGTGGACGGTATGGGCGGCTGCGGCAAGACCTCCCTGGCGGTGCGGGCCGCGCACCAGCTGGGTGACGCGTTCCCCGACGGCCGTCTCAGCTTCAACCTGCGCGGGTTCTCCCCGGGCGAGGAGCCCCTGCACCCCGTGGCCGTCCTTGGCTCGCTGCTGCGCACGGTGGGCGTACCCGATCAGCAGATACCCGAGGACGAGGGCGGTCGGGTTGCGCTGTGGCGCGCCGCGCTCACGGACAAGCGGCTGCTGATCCTGCTCGACAACGCCTTGGACTCCGCGCAGGTCATGCCGTTGCTGCCGGCCGCGCCCGGCTGCCTGGTCGTGGTCACCAGCCGGGCCCGCCTGGTCGACCTGGACGGCGCCGAGTGGATCTCTCTGGGGGTCTATCCGCCTCAGGACAGCGCCGTCCTGCTCGCCGAGACTCTCGGTGAGCAGCGTTCGGCGGCCGAGCCCGAGGCGGCGGCCGAACTGGCCGAGCTCTGCGGCCATCTGCCGCTCGCCCTGCGCATCGCCAGCGCGCGGCTGCGGAACCGGCCGCGCTGGACGGTGCGCTACCTCGTGGACAGGCTGCGCGACGAGACCCGGCGCCTGGGCGAGCTGAGCTCGGGCGAGCGCAGTGTCGCCGCGACGATCCGGCTCTCCTACCAGGCGATGGAGGAGCGGCACCGCACTGCCTTCCGGTTGCTCGGCCAGCATCCCGGCGCCGATGTCGACGTCCATTCGAGCGCGGCGCTGCTGGGCGCGGATCTGCGGGACACCGAGGACGTCCTGGAGCGGCTCCTGGACGTGCACCTGGTGCAGCAGCACGAGATGGGGCTGTACTCGCTGCACGATCTGGTGCGCAGCTTCGCGCTGAGCCTGCACACGGCCGACACCGAGGCCGCGGACCACGGCGCGGTCGAGCGGTTGCTCGCGTACTACGTGGCGGCGTCCGACGAGGCCTGCGCCGTGCTCTTCCCCGGCCGCGTCAGCCAGACGGCGAGCCGTCCGCCCGCGCCGCCGGGACCGGCCGCGGAGCTGCCGGCTCTGAACGACGCGCAGCGGGCCGGTGACTGGCTCGACCGCGAGTACACGGCGCTGATGTCGGCGGTGGTCCTCGCGCAGCGGCAGGACCTGCACGGGCAGGCGGTCCAGCTGGCCCGCAACGTGCTCTTCCATCTGAACCTGCGCAGTTACTTCGAGGAGTACCAGCGGGTGGCGCACCTCGCGGTGGTCTCGGCCCGTCGGCTCGGCGCCCCGCTCCCGCTGCGCACCAGCCTGTCCAACCTGGCGTCGGCGCACTGGAAGCTGGGCCGGTTCGGGGACGGGCTGCGGGCGGCGGAGGAGGCCCTCGCCCTCGCCCGGTCGATCGGTGACCAGCACGGGGAGGCCGTCAGTCTCGACCAGCTCGGTCTGCTGCACAGCTGCGCCGGGAACCTGTCCGAGGGCCGCGAGCATCTGCGGCGCAGCCTGGGCCTGCACACGAACCCGCTGCGCAAGGCGATGGCGCTGTGCAATCTCAGTACGGTGTGCGGCTGGCTGGGTCTGCACGACGCCGCGGTGGCGGCGGCGCTGGAAGCCGTCGCGCTGCATCGCGCCGGGGGCGACGACGCCAACGAGATACCCGCCCTGAACGACCTGGCCGCCGCCCACCTCGCCCAGGGCGCCCCGGAGGCGGCGATGACCTGCCTCGACCGTGCGGTGCAGCTCGGTGACGACTCCCGGATGCCGGAGGACCTCGCGGTCACGTTCGCCCTCGCCGCGGAGGCGGGGCTGGCGCTCGGACGCCCGGAGCGTACGTCGGAGTACGCGGAGCGGGCGTTGGAACTGGCCCGTACGAAGGGCACGTTGATGCGCCGCAGTCAGGTCGAGAACCTGGTCGGCCGGTTCCTTCTCGGGTGCGGCGACGCGAAGGGCGCGCTGGAACTGCACACCTGCGCGCATCGCTGCGCGGACTCGATCGGGTACCGCATCGAGGCCGCGCGTGCCCTGCACGGGATCGCGGAGGCCGAGGCGGCGCTCGGCGAGGAACTGTCCGCACAGGTCCGGCGGTTGCGTGCGGAGGAGATGTTCGAGGCGCTGCGGATCCCCGTGGGACACCGGAGGTAGGCCGCCCCGGGCCTCGGGGCCCGGGGCGGGGTCGCTCGACGCGGTCTACGGGGCGTCGGGGCCCCCGTTGTTCAGGAGCGTCCTCGCCACGGAGTCCCCCACGCTCCGCTGCCCCGGGCTGTCGGGGCCCCCGTTGTTGTTCAGGTTCGCCACGACCGACCCGCTGACAGTCCGCTTGGGCGGACTGTCCGGGCCGCCGTTGTTCGTCAGGCCGTTCAGCGTCGTCTCCTGGGATCTGAGGTCCGGCACACCCGCCACGGAGTGTGTGTGCGATCCGCCGTCAGCCCCCTTGACGAGTTCCTGCGCGTGCGCGGTGGCCGTCGTCCCCCAGCCGAACGCGAGAACCGCCGCAGTGGTCCCCACGAGTCCGGCCAACTTCCTGCGCATGTCCTGCTCCTTGTTCTTCGTCCGTGTGGTGCTCAGCCCTGGTCGGCTGTTGTGCCTCATAGTGGCGGGCCCCGTTCCCGATCCGTTCCCGAGCGGTTACCGAGTGCGACTCAAGTGAGGACGATCTCCCGCGCGAACCGTTCTCCGATCTCCCTCAGCCGCTCCTCGCACACCGCGCGCGTGGGGCCTGTGAGGACCGCCGCCGCGAGGAAGTCCGACGAAATCGCGGCGGGCGCCACCTGCTCGCCGGGCGCCGCGAACACGCCGTAGAACTCGAGCCACGGCTCCCGCGGCGGCGCGGGGACCGCGCGCACCCGGCCCGGCCGCTTCATCATGAGCACCTGGCCCGCCATCCGTTGCGGGCGCAGGCGCTCCCCCGCCGCGAGGCCGGTGAGCGCGGGCAGTTCGAGACCGGCCTCGGCGCGGGCCGCGTACTCCACCGGGTGGATGCCGTACGCGGCGGTCAGTACGTCCCTGATCCGCCCGCCCGGCGGCCTGCACGCCACCTCGCACAGGACGAGCCGGCCGTCGGGCGTGAGGAACACCTCCGCGTGGAAGGCGCAGTCGGCGGGTGCGCCCAGCGCGTTCAGGAGCCGCTCCGCCAGTTCGGCGAGCCGGCCGCTGACGGGGTCGTCCGGGTCCAGGGTCAGATCGACGCGCGGCCCGGGGTCGGTCCGGAACGACGCGAGGTCGTACTGGTACTGCGAAGGGGAGACGAGTACGGCGCGGCCGCCCGCGACGACGCCGTCGACATGGCACATGCGGCCCGGTACGTACGCTTCCAGCAGGAGGTCCTCCCGCCGGGCATGATCTGGGGGGAACTCGGCCCGGATGTGCTCGTCCAGTTCCTCCGGGGTGCGCACGATCCGCAGCCCGATGGAGCCGAACCCGTCGCGTGCCTTGAACACCAGCGGCAGCCCGTGCCCGGCCGCGAAGTCCCGCACGTCCTGCGCGGTCCCGGGCACGGTGTGCGCGGCGACCTCGATCCCCGCTTCCGCGGCCCGCCGCTTCATGAGCACCTTGTCGCGGAACGGGAGTACGTCCGCGCGGCGCGGGCCGGGCAGGCCGAGCGTCTCGCGCAGCAGGGCCGCGCGCAGCAAGTCGGCCTCGTGGTGGGCGATGACGTGGGTGACGCCGTGTTCCGCGCTCAGCTTCAGGGCGAGCCGGGTGACGGCTTCCTCGTCGTCGAAGCTGTCGATGAGCTCCAGGTGGCGATAGCCGCCGTGGCCGGCCGGCACCCGCTCGCCGCCCTGTTCGATCCGGTCGCGGGCGGCGATCATCACGACGCCGCCGTCGTGACCGTCCAGCCAGCGGTCGTAGGGGAAGGGTTCGAGCGGGAAGCGGTGCAGGACGAGGACGGTCACGGAACGTCTCCAGGAAGTGGGGTCAGGATGTGTGCGCGGCGGGGGTGCGCAGGGCGTCCGCGAGCAGGCCGCGGACCGTGGCGATGCGCGCGGACGCCTCGCTCGGGGTCGCCGCCGCCACGACGGCGTGACCGACGCGCGCGGCCGGGCGCCCGCCCGTCGGCACGTGCAGCGCCCGCAGGTAGGGAAGGGCGCCGACCGCTCGGAAGGCGTCATCGGCCGCTCCCCCGTCGCCGCCGGCCGGGTCGAGTGCGAAGGAGAGCGCGGCCGCGGCCGTGTGCGGGACCGGCCGCGCGACCGGTTCGCCGGCCAGGGCCCGGAAGAGCCAGGCCCGCGGGTCGGAGCCGCTGGCGAGGCGGATGAGGTACGGGACGGGGTCCGGCCCGAACCCGGGGGTGGCCGCCACGACGCGTGCGCCGCGCGCGGTCAGGATCACCTCGGTGTACGCGGGGCCGAACTGGTAGGCGGCCAGGTCCAGCAGCGCGGTGGTGACGGCCCGCGCCTCCGCCCGCTCGCACGGTGTGAGCGGGGCCGGATACACGTGCGTGGTCGCGGTCCGGCCGGCGCCGTGCCGGGTGACGATGCCGAGGACGTGATGCGCGCCCTCCACGCTCAGCGTCTGGACGCCGAACGCGGCCTCGCTCGGGGAGTCGACGCGATGGCCGCTCGTCGTGCCCGACTCGTTGAGCAGCCGCCGCGTCGAGGCGGGATCGGCCAGGTGGCGTACCGAGCGGGCCCCGGTCACCGACAGCCCCAGCGCGTCGGCCGCCTCCGACGCGGCGGCGCGGCCGGGGCCTTCGCCGAGGTAGAGGACGTGGTCGATGTCGTACCGGCGGGCGGTGTCCATGATCAGCGCGGAGAGGCCGGCCGCGTCGTCGGCGTCGGCCTGCGCCAGCAGTTCGGACAGCCGCCGGACCTCGTCGAGGCAGTCCGGATCGCTCCGGGCGGGGTCGCACACCGCCCACACCCGGAACCCGGCGGCCACCGCTTCGCGCACCAGCCGGTGGCAGGGCAGCACCAGCAGCAACCGGCGGGGCCGGCCCGCGCCTGCGGTCACCGGGGCGCGGCGACGAGTTCGTCCGCGAGGGTGCCGCCGCAGGCCCAGTGATCGTGGGCGACATCGCGGACGATGACGGTCACGGCCTCCCTGGGACAGCCGGCGATGCGTGACACGCTCTCGGTCAGTTCGGCCACGACCGCACGGCGCGCGGCCCGGTCGTTGCCCTGCCACCAGTCGACGGTGATCACCGGCATGTCAGAGGTCCCTCTCGGTGCGGGTGGTGTTCGCGGCGGCCGCGGGTTCGGCGTCGGCGGCGAAGAGGCTGAGGTAGCGCTCGCCGGTGTCCGGCAGCAGGGTGACGACGCGTTTGCCCTCGTACGACGGCTTCGCCGTGAGTTCGGCGCAGGCGTGCACCACGGCGCCGGAGGAGACGCCGACGAAGACGCCCTGGCCGCGGGCGAGGGAGCGCGCCGTCTCCATCGCGTCCTCGTCGCCGACGGTGACGACCTGGTCGATGAGAGAGACGTCGGTGGTGTCGGCGACGAAGCCGCCGTTGAGGCCGGGGATGCGGTGCAGCCCGCCCGTGCCCTGGGACAGGACCGGGGAGTTCTCCGGCTCGACGGCGACGACGTGCACCGAGGGGTCCTGCTCCTTGAGGTAGCGGGCGATGCCGGTGAGCGTGCCGCCCGTGCCGACCCCGCACACGAAGACGTCGACGCGGCCCCCGGTGGCCTGCCAGATCTCGGGTCCCGTGGTCTCGTAGTGGGCGCGGACGTTGTCCTGGTTCTCGTGCTGGCGGGGGAACCAGGAGCCGGGGGTGGCCGCGTGGATCTCCTCGGCCTTGGTGATCGCGCCGCGGTAGCCCTCCTCGCGCGGCGTCCGTACGACCTGCGCGCCGAGCGCCTTGAGCAGGGCGACCCGTTCGGCGGTGGCGCTGTCGGGCAGCACGATGACGCACCGGTGGCCGCGGGCGGCGGCGAACGCGGCCAGCGAGATCCCGGTGTTCCCTGAGGTGGCCTCGACGACGGTGCCGCCGGGCCGCAGGTCGCCGCGCTCCTCGGCGGCGCGCAGCATGAAGAGGGAGGCGCGGTCCTTGGAGCTGGACAGCGGGTTGGCGGCCTCCAGCTTGGCGAGCACCTCGCTGCCGGCGGCCGCGCCGTCCACGCGCAACCGGATCAGCGGGGTGGAGCCGACGAGGTCTTCGATGCCGTCGGCAATGGCAGGGGGCATGATGGCGTCCTCATTACGTGAAGGGGGGCGGGGCAAGGGATTTGGTGGTGGGGGCGGCGGGTGGCAGGTGGCGCGGAAAGCGGAGATCGGCCCGATCCGGTCACCACGACCCGGTCGACGCGGTCATGGCGACGAGGTCCTCGATGGCGGGCAGCGAGGTCCGCGCGGGCCGGACCGCCGCGGTGGGCGCGAGGACCTTCGCGTAGGCGGGCACGTCCTTGTTGACCAGGGCCTGGGCTCCGATGACGGCGTGGTCGGCGATGGTCACCGGGCCGAGCACGGTGGCGTTGGTGCCGAGCACCACTCCGTTGCCGACCTTGGGGTGCCTGCGCTCCCCCTCGGGGCGGCGGATGTCGCTCCACCAGCCGACCGCGCCCAGTGTCACCTGGTGGTAGATGGTCACGTCGTCGCCGATCTCCGCGGTCTCCCCGATCACCACGGCCGCGCCGTGGTCGATGAAGACGCGCCGGCCGAGGACCGCGCCGGGATGGATCTCGACGCCGGTGGCCCGGCGGGCACCGTAGGCGAGGATCCGTGCCGTCATGCGCCTTCCGCGCCGGTGCAGTGGATGGGCGATGCGGTGGGTCCACAGCGCGGGCAGCGCGGGGTGGAGGAGCGCCTCGCGGCGGTTGCGGATCGACGGGTCGCGCGCGACGACCACGTTCAGGTCCTCGCGGAGCGTGCGGAGGATGCCTGTCCGTTGCGGCATGGGGGTCCCTTGTCCGTTCACGCCTGCGCGCCGGCGGGGACGCGCAGTGCGCAAAGGGTGGCGTCGACGAGGCTGTGCAGGGCGGCCACGACGGCGGGGGCGGCGTACTCCCCCGCGTCCGTGCGCAGCGCCGCCGCGGTGCCGACGGCGACGGGTTCGTGAGCGACGAGGCGGGCCCCGCACCGGGTCAGTACGCCGGCCAGGGCGGCCTGTGCGTCGACCGCGCCGCGCGGTCCCGGTGAGGCGCTGGCGATCGCGACGGTCTTTCCGGCGAGGGGGCCGGCCCCGCCCGGCCGGGACAGCCAGTCGAGGGCGTTCTTCAGGACGCCGGGCATCTCCCCGTTGTAGGAGGGCGTACTGATGATCAGGGCGTCCGCGTCGCGCACCAACTGCTGCGCCTCGCGCACGGCGACCGAGCTGTCCGCCCGCTCCACGTCCTCGTCGTAGTACGGCAGGAGGCCCACGGACAACGTGGCGACCTCGTACGCGTCTCCTTCCGGGCCTGCGGTGAGCATTCCGCGCACGGTGTCGAGGACAGCGGTGTTCAGCGAGTTCCGGCGGATGCTTCCGGAGACTAGGACGATCTTGGGCACGGTGGCTCCTCCTTCGCGGATTTCGACTGACCCGATCCTGACCGGCCGGGTTCCCGAAGGCCTCCCGGTCCGTTCCCGCGCCGCCCGGGAACGGACCGGGAGGCCTTCGGGAACCGCCGCGTCCACCGTCGTGGGAGCCGACTGCCACGACGATTCGGGGACCACGCAAATGAAGACAGTGAGTGCACGCACCTCCGGCATACCGATCACGGGCGGCTCCTTGCCCGGCCTGCTGGCACGCCAGGCGGCGCTGCGGCCCGGCGCGACCGCGGTGGTGTACGGGACGGACACGCTCACCTACCGTCAACTGACCGACGAGAGCGGCCTCTTGGGGGATCACCTGATCCGCCTGGGCGTCGGCCCCGACACCTGCGTCGGTCTGTTCACCGAGCCGTCCCTGGACCTGATGGTCGGCGCGTGGGGGGTTCTCGCGGCGGCCGGCGCCTATCTGCCGTTGTCCCCGGAGTACCCGGAGGACAGGCTGCGTTACATGATCGAGGACTCGGGTACGTCCGTCGTGGTCACCCAGGAGCACCTGCGGGAGCGGCTGGCCGCCATGGTTCCGCCGGGCACCACCATCGTCACCCGCGCCGACGCCGCCGCCCCGGTCCCTGACGCGCCGTCACGCCCGGCGGCCCGGCACGGCGGCGACGACCTGGCCTACGTCATCTACACGTCCGGCAGCACCGGCAAACCCAAGGGCGTGATGATCGAGACCCGCTCGGTGGTCAGCCAACTGCGCTGGATGGTCTCCTGCGGGCACCTCGGTCCGCACGTGTCGATCCTGCAGAAGACGCCGATGAGCTTCGACGCCGCCCAGTGGGAGATCCTCGCTCCCGCCACCGGCGCGCGTGTCGTGATGGGCGCCCCCGGCGTCTACCGCGACCCGGAGGCCCTCGTCGCGGCTCTCAAGGCGCATGAAGTGACCACCCTGCAATGCGTTCCCACCCTGCTCCAGGCCCTCCTGGACACCGAGGAACTACCGTCGTGCGGCGCGCTGCAACGGGTCTTCTCCGGCGGCGAGGCGCTCACGCACAAGCTGGCCGGGGACTTCTTCGCGCAGCTGCCCGACACCTCGCTGGTCAACCTCTACGGGCCGACCGAGACCACGATCAACGCGACCGCCCATCACGTCGACCCCCGACAGACCGGCGGTGGCGGCTCCGCCACCGTGGCCATCGGCGTGCCCGTCGACGACGTGATCTGCTACGTCCTCGACGAGAACCAGGCGCTGGTCGACATCGGCGAGTGCGGCGAGCTGTACATCGGCGGAGCGCAGCTCGCCCGCGGCTACCTCGGCCGCCCGGAGCAGACCGCGGAGCGCTTCGTGCCGTCGCCGTTCGACCCGTCCCAGCGTCTGTACCGCACGGGAGACGTCTGCTTCTGGAACCCCGACGGCACCCTCCACTTCGCGGGCCGCACCGACAACCAGGTCAAACTCCGCGGCTACCGGGTGGAGCTCGAGGAGGTGGCGGCCCGGATCGAGGAGCACACGTGGGTCAGACGTGCCGCCGCGCTCGTCACCGACGACGCGCGCACCGGGCATCAGGCGCTGGTGGCGTGCGTCGAGCTGAACCCGCGGACGGCATCGGTCATGGACCAGGGTGCGCACGGCGCGCACCACCAGTCCAAGGCGTCCAAGCTCCAGGTCAAGGCGCAGTTGTCCAACCCCGGTGTGCGGGACGCGGCCGAGCTGGCCGGCCGTCCGGTCCTCCCGCTGCCCGGCGCGCGGGAGACCCCCGAACAGCGACGGGACGCCTTCGCGCGCAAGACCTACCGCTTCTACGACGGCGGTCCCGTCACGGAGCAGGACATCCTCGGCCTCCTCGCGCCCCGGCCCCTGCCCGACCGCTCCCGGTCCCTCGCCGAGGTGACGCCGGCCGAACTGGGCGAGATCCTGCGCTGGTTCGGCCAGTTCCACAGCCAGGAGCGACTGCTGCCGAAGTACGCCTACGCCTCCCCCGGCGCCCTGTACGCCACGCAGCTCTACGTCGAGAGCGGGGGCGTGGCCGGGCTGACGGCGGGCGTGTACTACTACCACCCGGTGGACCACGCTCTGGTGCGGGTCGGGGACGGGACGGGGATGTGCGCGGACGGCGGCCTGAGCGTGCACTTCCTCGGCAGGAGACGGGCGATCGAACCCGTCTACTCCACCAACGTCCAGGAAGTCCTGGAGTTCGAGGCCGGCCACATGCTGGGCGTCTTCGAGGAGGTCCTGCCGCGGCACGGACTGACCATCACACCCGCGGGCCGTCGGCCCGAGGTCAAGGACCATCTGGACGTGGCCGAGGACGACTACTTCCTCGGCACGTTCACGATCACCGCCGGCGACGGCACCCGCCGCCAGGACCCCACTGAGATATATGTGCAGGCACACCCGGGACGGGTGGAAGGGCTGCCCTCGGGCCAGTACCGCTACCGGGACGGCCGGCTGGCGAGGATCGGCGGCGACCTGGTGGAGCCGCGCCACGTCATCGCCATCAACCAGGGCGTGTACGCCAGGGCGGCCTTCGGGATCAGCGCCGTCAGCCGGGCCCGCGAGGACTGGCTGTCCTACATCTGCCTCGGCGCCAAACTGCACCACCTCCAGCTCACCCCGGGCCTCGGCCTCATGTCGTCGGGCTACTCCTCCAGGACCGGCCGCCCCCTGGCGGCCGCCCGCCGCCTCGACGACATCCTCGGCGCGGCCGGCGTCCCCACGGGCCCTTCGTACTTCTTCCTCGGCGGCCGTATCAGCGCCGAACAGGCGGCCGGAGAAGGCATGTACGAGGACGCGGTGCACACCAAGGGGCCCGCCGAGATGATCCGTGACGAGCTGGCCCGCTTCGTACCGGACTACATGCTGCCCAACCGGGTGCTCGTCCTGGACGCCCTGCCGCTGAGCGCCAACGGGAAGATCGACTGCAAGGCCCTGGCGGTACGCCCCGAGGTGACGAGCGCGCAGACACGGAGTGTGTACGTGGCACCCGAGACACCTACCGAGCGCTGGCTGGCGAGGGCCTGGGGGGCGGCCCTGAAGTACGAGGACGTCTCGACCGAGGACGAGTTCTTCTCGTGCGGCGGGAACTCGCTGATCTCCGTCGCCCTCATCAACAAGATCAACAAGACGTTCGGAACGAGACTGCCGCTCCAGATCGTCTTCGAGTCGCCGAAGCTGGGCGACCTCGCCGCCCGGATCGACAGTGGTGGCCGCAGCGTCGTCTCGCGCCTGGTGCCGCTGGCCCCCGAGGGCGACTTCAGCCCGGTCTTCTGCTGGCCCGGCCTCGGCGGCTACCCGATGAACCTGCGCCTCCTCGGCCGCCGGACGGGCCTGGACCGCCCCTTCTACGGCATCCAGGCACGCGGTATCAACGCCGGTGAGACCCCGTACGCCACGATCCGCGAGATGGCCGAGGCGGACGTGGCCGAACTCCGGCGCGTCCAGCCGTCGGGCCCGTACACGCTGTGGGGGTACTCCTTCGGCGCCCGGGTGGCGTTCGAGGCGGCCTGGCAGCTGGAACAGGCCGGGGAGAAGGTGGAGAACCTCCTGCTGATCTGCCCCGGGAACCCGAAGGTACGCGGAGCGGCCGGCCGTACGTGGGGCCGCGAGGCCACCTGGACGAACCCCGCGTATGTGACCATCGTCTTCTCCGTGTTCGCGGGCACCGTCCACGGCCCGGAACTGGAGGCGTGCCTCGCCGCCACCCGGGACGAGGACAGCTTCGTGGCCTTCGTCCACGCCATGCTCCCCGCCCTGGGCGAGGACGTCGTCCGCCGCATCACCCAGATCGTCGCCACGACGTACGAATTCGACTACACCTTCCGCGAGTTGGCGGACCGGAGCGTCGAAGCGCCGGTGACCATCTTCAAGGCGCGGGGTGACGACTACTCCTTCGTCGAGAACCGGACCGGCTACTCGTCGGCCGCGCCGACCGTCGTGGATCTGGACGGGGACCACTACAGCGTGCTCAAGGAACACGGTGTCGACGAACTCCTCACCGCGGTACGGGCGGCGATGACCGGCTGAGCCGCCGGCGGGTGGCAGCGGCCCCGTCCGGTGGGCTACGTTGTGCGGCGATGACTACCGGGACGGCATCGCGCCACACACGAATCGGCTGCCCGGCGCCGCTCTGAGCGCCGTGCGGGCCGCAGCCGGTCCGCTGCCCCGCCGGGGATCCTGCGCTGCCGCGCGGGCTCCGCCTCCTGTCGTGTCGACCCCGGTTCGATACGTCAACGACGACAGGAGACCTCATGCCCACCAAGACCCTGCACGTCCCCACCGCGGACGGCCGGGCCGACGCGTTCGCCGCCTTCCCCGACGGCGGCGGGCGGCACCCCGGGGTGCTGATGTACGCGGACGGCTTCGGCCTGAGGCCCGTGCTCCGGGAGATGGCCTGCGAGCTGGCCGGGCACGGCTATTACGTGCTGGCCCCCAACCTCTTCTACCGGCACGGCCCGGCACCGGTGATCGAGCTTCCCGAGCACATCGGGGAGGAGGACCGGCCCGCCGTCCTCGCCCGGCTGATGCCCCTGATCGAGGCGCACACCGCCGAACGTGTGCGGCGCGACGCCGACGCCTACCTCGGGTTCCTCACGAGCCGGCCCGAGGTCGCATCGGGACCGGTCGCCGTCACCGGCTACTGCATAGGCGGCCTGCTGGCGACGCGCACCGCCGCCGCCCACCCCGGCCGGGTGGCGGCCCTCGCCGCGTTCCACGGCCCCGTGGGCGCGGACGGGACCGACGCCCTCGCCGGCATCACCGCCCAGGTCCACTTCGGCCACGCCGAGAGCGACCTGACGCCCGAGTCCCTGCGCGAGCTCAACCAGACCCTGGATGCCGCGGGCGTCGGCCACACCTCCGAGATCTACCCCGGCACCGTCCACGGGTTCACCATGTCCGACACCGACGCCTTCGACCCCGCCGGCCTACGGCGCCACTGGGACCGCCTGCTTCCTCTCCTCGCCCGCACGCTGGGCGGCAGTTGACGCCGGACCCGGCTGAGCTGTACTCCGCGGTGCGGCCGTCGGGTGCGATCGAGGCGCGACACCGCCGGGACCGCGCGGGCCGCGGCGCCGCTACGCTCACCCCGTGAGCGAGATCGTGGTGGTACGTGACGGCTCCGGGCCCGAGGTCCTGCTGGTGCATGGCGGTGCCGGCCCGCGGACGACGTGGGGCCCTGTCGCTCCGCTGGCCGACCGGTGGACACTGGCGTACGTCCATCGCCGTGGCTACCCGCCGAGCCCGCCACCGCGGGTGCGGCAGGACTTCGCGGTGGACGCCCTGGACCTGGCGCCGCTGCTCGCCGGCCGCCCGCACGTCGTCGCCCACTCCTACGGCGTCCTGGGGACGTTGATCGCAGCCGCGGCCGCGCCGGGCAGCGTGCGCTCCCTCACCCTGATCGAGCCGCCGCTCAACTACCTGGTCCCTGACGACCCCGAGGTGGCTCGGCTGGAACGCCTCGGCGATACGGTCCTCGCCCAGGGCATGGAGACGGACCCGGACCGACTGCGCGCGTTCCTTCGTCTCGCGGGTGCGCCCGTCGGCGACGGCCCGCTCCCCGCGGATGTGATCGCCGGCGTGCGACGGGCGCACGGTGGCCGGCCGACCAGCGAGGCGCGCCCGCAGCTGGACGCGATCCGTGCCGCCGGTGTCCCGGTGCTGGTCGCGTCCGGAGACCACGCGGCCGCGTTCGAGCGGATCTGCGACGCCCTTGCGACCGCGCTCGGCGGCGAGCGCACCGTCCATCCGGGCGCCGGTCACTTCGTCGCCGCCGCACCGGGTTTCACCGAACGGCTCGAGACCTTCCTGTGCGAGAACGGCACGTCCGCGTGACCGCGGTTCAGGCCCTCGCCGCTCCCCCGGCCCTGCCCTTCGGCCGCCGGGACCCGCTCGTCCGGCGGGTGGCGGTGCGCGAGTCCTGGCCGGGCCCGGCCACCGTGCTCACTCAGCGCGTCAGGGCGGCGCCGATGCGGGGGCGCAGGACGTAGAGGCCGACGGCCGCGGCGAGGGCGAGGTCGCACACGGAGAACAGCAGCCCCGCGTCCTTCAGGCCGATGGCCTCGGTGAGGGCGCCGACCGCCACGACCGGCACGGAGATACCGACGTAGGCCACCACGAAGTACGCGGAGAGCGTCGCGCCCCGCTGGGCTTCCGGGGCCTTCGCGCTGATCACGGTGGTTCCCGCGCGGAAGGCCAGCCCTTGGCCGAGCCCGCCCAGCATGCCGCCGACAACCAGCAGGGGCAGCAGTTCGAAGGCGATCGAGGCGGCGACCATGAGGAGCCCCGCGGCCAGCAGGAAGCAGCCGGTGGGAAGGGCGCGGCGCACACCGAGCCGGCCGAGCGCGGACTGGCCGGCGACGGAGCTGAGGAAGACCAGGAAGACCACGAGCCCGATGACGGCCAGGTTCGTCACGTCGAGCGTCTCGCCGAGGAAGCTGGGTGCGACGGAGGTGAAGACTCCGAACAGCGAGAAGCCGGAGAACGCCACGCAGGCGGCGGGCACGAACACCTTCCGTACCTCGGACGGCACCGTCATTCCCTCGGGGCGCAGGCCCGACCGCGGTTCGGCGCCCCGGACGGTCTCGGGAAGGAACTGGAGGGTGATCGCCGCGAGGAGCAGCAGACCGAGATGGACCAGGTAGGGCAGGCGCAGCGGCCACGGGGCGTACTGGGCGAGGAGTCCGGCGAGCAGCGGGCCGCAGCCGAGTCCGCCCATGTTGGCGGCGGTCGCGGCGAGTCCGGCGCGGGTCTTGTGGGGTGGGGCCAGGTCGAGGACGTACGCGGTGGCCGCTCCGGAGAACAGACCGGCGGCGAATCCGGACAGCAGGCGCCCGGCGAACAGGGCCGGCAGCCCCGCCTCGAACAGGAAGCACACCCCGCTGGCCATGGAGAGGACGACGGCCCAGCGCATGGTGGCGCGGCGGCCCGCGAGGTCGGAGTAGTTGCCGGCCAGCAGCAGGACGGCGATGACTCCGAGGGCGTACACGGCGAAGACGACCGTCACCATCAACTGGGAGAAGCCGATCTCCTCGCGGTACAGGCCGTAGAGCGGGGCGGGCAGCGTGGTGCCGGTCATGCCGACAGCGAAGACCCCCGCGGCGAACAGGAAGGCGTGGGGTGCGGGTTCGGAGCCGGCCGACGTGGTCATGGGACTACGTATAGGTCACCCGGTGATCCCGGGCCCGTCACCGCGCCGCGCGGGTCCGGTCGGCGGATCACGAGGAGTTCTTCAGGACGCTCCAGCCGCCGTCGACGACCAGTGAGGCGCCGGTGACGAACGAGGCGTCGGCGCTGGCCAGGAAGGCCACCGCGGCGGCGACCTCCTCGGGCCGGCCGAGCCGGCCGGCGGCTGTCTCGGCCGCCGCCTCCCGGCGGGCCGCTTCGCCGATGCCGTCCCAGGCGCGGGTCAGCACCGGGCCGGGCAGCACGCTGTTCACCCGGAGCTGTCCCCCGTACTCGACGGCCAACTGCCGGGCCAGACCGGTGAGCCCTGCCTTGGCAGCGGCGTAGGCCGGCCGTCCTGGCGGACCCGCCAGGGCGTGCACGGAGGAGACGACGACGATGCTTCCCCCGGTCGCGATCAGGTCACCCAGACAGGCGCGTACTCCGAGGAACGCCCCCGTGAGGCAGACGGCCAACTGCTGGTTCCACTGCGCGGTACTGGTCTCATGGGCAGCCGAGACCCGCACCGTGCAGGCGTTGCTGACCAGGGCGTGAACGGGGCCGAAGGCGTCACGGGCTGCCTTCACGGCCGCGTCCCACGACGCTTCGTCCGAGACGTCGCAGTGCTGGAACGCCGCGCGACCGCCCACCTCGCGGATCGCCGCGGCCACCTGCTCGCCCTTCGGTTCGTCGACATCCGCGATGAGCACGCCCGCCCCTTCGGCGGCCAGTCGGTGTGCGGTCGCGGCGCCGATTCCGGAGGCCGCCCCGGTGACCAGTGCGCACCGGCCTGTGAAGCGCCCCGACGGGGAAGGGGGTGTGGGAGACAACAGAACTCCTACAGAACGAGCAGCAGTGACCGCCAGATCAAATATGAATCGACGGACTACACCAAGCTCCCCACGGAAGAGTCGCAGCTCGTGTCGTCTTCGGACGACGGATGCGCCTGCACCCGACGAGGCCCGCACGCAACGCTCCTGACGGGGTCGAACACCGCGCCGCGGCCGGGCTCGGGCGCAGCGCCCGCCCCGCGGACGGTGGGCGTCGTGTCGGAGCGCTCCGGTGACGCTCGTGCGGAGGGTCAGCGGTCGTCGCGCACGACGTGGCCCTCCTGCATGACGAAGCGGACGCGGCCCATGGTGTCGATGTCGTCGAAGGGGTCGCCGGCCACGCCCACGAGGTCCGCGACGGCTCCGGGGACCAGACGTCCCAGGTCGGGGCGGTCCAGCAGGTCGGCGGCTGTGCTGGTGGCGGCGCGCAGTGCGCGCAGTGGGGTGAGGCCGTGTTCGACCAGCGTGGGGAACTCACGCCAGTTGTCGGCGTGCGGGAACATGCCGGCGTCGGTGCCGAAGGCGATGCGGACCTCGGTGCGGGCAGGCCGCAGCAGCCCTTCGCGCATGCGCGAGGCGTAGCGGCGGTAGGAGGCCCGCATCGTGGTCGGGCGGTGTTCCCAGAAACTGTCGTCGTCCAGGTTGTCGAGGAAGAAGCGCTGCGTGTACTGGGTGGGCACCAGGTAGGTGCCGGACCGTGCCATCAGGTCGTAGGTGTCGGCGCCGGCCAGGGTGGCGTGCTCCACGCTGCGCACACCCGCGCGGACCGCGCGGATGACGGCCTCGTCGGGGAAGGCGTGGGTGGCGCACGGCAGGTGCAGGTCCCTCGCGGTGGCCACCAGGACGTCGATCTCCTCCTGGGAGTAGGCCGCGGAGTCGGGGGCGTCGGCGGGTGAGGAGAAACCGCCGCTGCCCGCGAACTTGATCCAGTCGGCGCCTGCCCTGGCCTGTTCCCGGACCAGTTGACGCACTTCGTGGTCGCCGTCGGCCACGGCGCCGACCTGGGCGCCGTATCGCTGGGCCATGTCCGGCGATTTGTCGCCGTGACCGCCGCGCGGGGAGAGGATGTTGGGCGCCGCCAGGATGCGGGGGCCGGCGGTCAGCCCCTCGTCGACGGCCCGCCGCAGGGCGACGTTGAGCGCCGATTGGGCGCTGCCGAGGTCGCGGACCGTGGTGAAGCCGTGGTGCAGCAGGTCCCGCATCGGGGACAGTGCGGTGAGCACCTGGTAGGCGGCGGAGTCGCTGTCGGCCGACTCGTCGGGCAGGTGGACGTGGCAGTCGATGAGCCCGGGCAGCAGTGTGCAGTCCGGCAGGTCGATCACCGGTGTGCCGGGCGGTACCTGGATGTCCTCACCGAGGCGGGCGATCGTGTTGCCCTCGACGAGGAGTTGGATGCCGGTGGCCGGCCGGTCGTCGAGGCCGTCCCACAGCCGGGCGGGGCGGATCAGGCGGGGGTGGGAGTGGGGGTGGCGAGGGTGCATGGTCGCCTCTCACTGGGGGGCGCGTCGGGGTGCGTAGTCGGGGTGGGTCACCATGTCGCCGGGCCCCGGGTTTCCTGGTTCGCTCTGGCCGCCCAGGAAGGACATGACACCCCAGGCAGCGTTGACGCCCGACGCGAGCGCGTGGTCGAGCCAGCCAGGCGAGAAGGACGTGTCGTCCCCGGCGAGGAAGAGGGCGTTGGCGGGTTCTCCCGGGACCGCGCACCTGCCCGCCCTGTCCTTGAAGCACTGCATGAAGAGGTCACGCTGGTATGCGTACTCCCCGGGGCGGGAGAAGCGGGCGATGCCGCGGAAGTTCGGGGCGTCGCCCCAGGAGTAGGTGACGGCCTCGGCGTTCTCGGCGGCGTGCTGCAGTTCCGCGGCCACGAGGGGATGGACCGCCGCCAGTTGGCGGGTGAAGGACCGCACTCTCTCGGGGAGGGAGGACGCGGCGATCTTCGCCGAGTCGAAGGACCAGGTGAAGCTGAGGTCCAGCACGGCTCGTCGTCCGCCGGGCCGGCGGGGTGGACCGAAGTCGTGGGTGTAGGCGGCTCGTGGGAGACGGTCGGTGAGGGTGACACCGTCCAGGGATGTGCCCTCCCAGAAGGGTTCGGTCAGCACCAGGGACGTCTTGGCCGCCGGCCAGTAGGTGATGTTGCGCACCGCGCGCGTCAGTCGCAGGCCCAGCGGAGACGGCCCCCCGTCGTCGGCGGAACGGAGTTCCACACTGGTCTCCAGCAGTTGCAACTGGGGGGTGAACACGGCGGCGGCGAAGGGCTCGCTCTGCCCGTCCGCGCTGTGGACGACCACCCCGCGCCGGGCGTCGGGGAAGACGTCGATGGCGGTGACCGCCGGCCGGGGCGATCCGTGGTTGGTCTCCTCCAGGCTGGTGCTCCGTCCGTCGGGGCCCGTGGTGCGGTGGGCCCAGAATCCGTCGGCGAGCGCGCTGATCCCCTCGCGCGGGTAGTGGTGACCGGCTCCTTCCGAGGAGAGGAGCAGTCGCAGCAGCTCGACCATGCTCATACCGAAGAAGCAGTCCCAGGCCGTGGGGCCGATGCCGGCGGTGGCCAGGAGGCGGGTCTGCTCCTCGCTCAGGCCGGCGCCTTCCGGGTCACGCAGGAAGCGGTGGAAGGTCCAGAGTTCGTAACGTGCCAGCACCCGCTCCCACAGACGGCGCAGGGCCGGCATGTCACGGGCGGCGACGGCCCGGCGGATGTCGGTCGCCCCCACACGCTCCAGCGCTGCCTGCCACGCGACGTGGGCCCGGCGGAACTCCTCGTGCTGGGAGTACAGGTCCGTGATCGCGCTCGCCCGGTGACTACGGCCGTCGACGTCCCAGACGGTCACCGGGGTGGTGCCGGGGGTGTAGTTCTCCCGGAAGGGCTCCCAGTGCAGGCCGAACCGCTCCGCGTAGTGGTACAGCAGCCGCGCCGAGTCGGGGAAGCGCATGCAACCGAGCTCCACGACGGCGCTGTCGTCCGGGTGCAGGCGGCGGCTGTGCATCCGGCCGCCCAGGCGCCGCCCGCCGGGCCCGCCGTCGCTGCTCTCCGCCTCGTACAGGACGGGACGGCAGCCGATGCGCAGGAGTTCGAAGGCGGCGGTCAGGCCCGCTCCGCCGGCGCCGATCACGGCCACGGGCGTGCCGAGCGCCGAAGCGGGCAGCCGGCCCAGGCGCCGGTCGTCGGCGAGGTGAGCGGCGTAGTCGAAGGGGAAGTCCACCTGGAGATCGCAGGCGGGCGGGGCGCTGTCTGACGACACTGTGAGTTCACCGGCTTCCGGGAAACGAGCGGGCCAGGGGTGAGCGGCGGCGGGCCAGAGGGATGCGGTGGCGGGCCAAAGGTGCGCGGTGTCAGGCCAGGGGGATCGGGGTCGGGCCAGGGGTGAGCGGTGTCAGGCCGGAGGTGAGCGATTGCGGGCCAGGGGTGAGCGGTTGCGGGCCGGTGCGGTCAGAGCAGGAAGACCAGGGAAGCGACGATCTTGACCCAGTCGCCGTTGTCCGGACCGCGGGCCTCCACGGCGGCGGCATGGGTACGCACTGTCGTGCCGGCGATCCGGTAGCGGTCCTGCCCGCTCTGGTGCACGGCTTCCTCGTCGAAGTCGTGCTCACCCAGCTCCAGCGCCATGGCCAGCAGTGCCATCTGCACCGCTTTGTCGGCGGCCGTCCGGGCGTCCTTCCCGACGGCGTCGCCCTCGTGTACTTCGGCGACACATCCGAGGCCGCCGTCCTCGGGAACGGCGATGCCGACCGCTGTGGCGATCCGGGTACCCGGGGTGCTGGTCTCGGCCAGCGCCTGGATGGCGAACAGGATCTGGCCGTCGCGTAGCCGACGGCCGCCCGTCCGGGGGTCCACCAGGGTGCAGCCGGGCGGGACGCGGCTGGAGACGGAGACCCGGTTGACGCGTCCCAGGCCCGCGTCCATGTACATCAGGTCGTGCGCCTGCAGTTCGCGGCGGTGCACTCCCGTGCCGGTGGTGAAGTACATCTGGCGCGGCAGGAGCAGGCCGCTGGGCGAAGTGGTCATGGCTTCTCCTACGTCACGTTCGTCGGATCCGATGCGAGGCCGGCGGGCGGAGCGCCGGGAGCGTCCGGGGCGCCGCCCGCCTCCGCGAGAGGGCCGGCAACCGGTACGGCCAGACAGTCGACGACGGCTTCCAGCCGCCCCGCGCTCTGCCGTGCGGCGCGCTGCCGTTCGGCTCCGCCCCCTCCCCGGCGCAACCGGTCCAGCCACACCTCCACGACCGACCGTTCGTCGGCCGCGAGCAGGTAGGGACTGATCTCCCCCTGGAGCCGGCGCATCTGCCACCGGACCGAGGTGACCTTCGGCGCGGCAGCCGCCGACAGGTCCAGCAGACTTCCGCTCACCCCCTCGCGAGCCGCCTGCCAGGTCGCCGCGGCCAGCAGATACTGCTCCACCCTGGGCGCCCGCTCCCCGCGCCGGACCCGGTCGAGGGCGAGACGCACCAGTGCGCGTACCACGAGGGCGTACGCCGTGGCCTCGCCGGCGGTGGGCAGCACATCGGCGATACGTACCTCCACCGTCGGCACATGCCGGGACGGCCTGGCCTGCCAGTACAGCATTCCCGGGTCCAGGACGGCCTTGCTTGCCACGAGGGCGGCCACCGTCTCCTCGTAGTGCGTGACGGATTCCAGGTAGGGCGGCGGCCCGGCGACCGGCCACCGGCTCCACAACACCGTCCGCCAACTGGCATAGCCGGTGTCGACGCCCTGCCAGTAAGGAGAGTTGGCGCTCAGCGCGAGCAGCAGCGGCAGCCAGGGGCGCAGGTGGTTGACCACCTGTACCGCCTCCGCCGGGTCAGGGACGCCTACGTGCACGTGGCAGGCGCAGACCGCCTGATCGCGCAGCAGCGGCCCGAAGCGGTCCGCGATGCGGTGGTAGCGCGGCATGTCCAGAAGCTCGGGCAGTCCGTCGGGCTCGCCGTCGGTGGCCGGTCCCGCCGCTCCCAGGGGCGCCGTGCCCGAGGCGACGAGGAGGCAGTTCTGGCGGGCGGCGGCCGCCGCGGCGCCGGCGCGCAACCGCCCGACCTCCCGAAGCAGTTCGCGTCCGTCCGACGAGGGCGGGGTGGCCGTTTCCACCATGGCCTGGGACAGTTCTGTCTGCACGTGGTCGACGCCGAACCGGCCACTTCCTTCCGCGACGACCGACGCGCTCCTCCCGGCAGGCCGGTAGGTGTTCCGCTCGATCAACAGGAACTCTTCCTCGACTCCCATGGTCATGCCGCATCCGGCTTCTCCGAACAAGCGGACATCCTCTCCTCTGCCGACAGCAACTGGTTACCCGTAGTCGCTATTTGCAGTCATAAGAGGCGGAAGAGTATGACCATTCAGGCCATAGGGCGATTATATGAATACGAGCACTTTCACTCCTCCCTGACGAAGCGGCGGACGTGCGCCCGCACAGCGTCCGGCTGCTCCAACCAGGGCTCGTGCCCAGCACCCTCGATACGTGTCAGGGGAAGACCGAGCCGCAGCGCGAGCGACGCAAGGGCCGACATGGGGCGGGGGTCATCGGCTCCACCGAGCAGCTCCGCTCGCTCGGGCAGGCACGCCCGCAGGTCGTCGAGGTGCGCGTCCAGCGGGTCCGCGCGCCCCTCCTTGCCGAGTTCAGCGTTCATGGTCCAGTTGACGGGACGGCGTCGCCTGGCATCCCGCGCGGCCCAGTGCCATCCGCGTTCGAGGTCGGCGTGGTCGGTGAACCAGGCCAGCGTGAGCAGCTCGACTTCCTGCTCCTCCGTGCGATCCGGCGACTCCCGCAATACGCGGAGCCGCTCCTGCTGCGCCGCGGACATGCGGCGGCCTCGCTCCGCTCGCTCCCCGGTACGCCAATCACCCGTGAACGGCCCGCACATCAGCAACATCGCGGCAACCCGGTCGGAGTGCGCCAGGCAGAACCGGCTCGCCAGGTCGGAGCCGTAGGAGTGTCCGATCAGCACGGCCCTGGGCACATCCCAGGCGTCGAGCAGCTCGGCGAGGTCGTCGACATGCCGCGCGAGGGAGTGCCGGCCCCGCCACGGGGAGCGGCCCGTGCCACGCTGGTCGTACCGGTACACAGGCGCGAGGTCGGCGGCCATGGGAGCGACACCGCCCAGATAGTCCGGCAGCCCCGGACCGCCATGCAGCAGGACCACAGCCCGCCGCGAAGTCGTGTCCCCGAGCGCCACCCAGCGCAACTGCGCCTCGTCGGTCATCGTCACGAGGCCCCGCGTCTCCACCGAAGTCACCGCGAAGAAGCTACCGGCGGCACCGAGGCTCCACCAGGGGCTGCGGACGGACCGACCGCGACACCGCTCTCCGCGCGCGGGGCCGCAGACCTGTTGGCCTCGGCGGTGGTGGCGCCTGGCTCGCGGTTCTGGTGGGGTGCGGAGGCGCGATCCAAAATTTGTCGGGATCCGGTGGCCCGAGCATGTCGAGAACATGCCGTCGGCTCCGTCCCAGGACCATCAGCGGCCACCACCGGCCGCACGAGGAAGAGGAGAAGCCGGCATGGCGATTCAGCGGATGGACAACGTGGGCATCGTCGTCGAGGACATGGATGCCGCCATCGCGTTCTTCGTGGAACTCGGTCTGGAGCTGGAGGGCCGGGCGCAGGTCGGGGGCCTCGTCGCCGACCAGTGCACCGGGCTCGAAGGCGTCCGGTGTGACATCGCGATGGTCCGGACCCCGGACGGCCACAGTCGGCTCGAACTGGCGAGGTACCGCAGCCCCGCGGCGGTCGGCACCGAACCGCGCAACCAGCCGCACAACATCCTCGGCACGCACCGCGTGATGTTCGCCGTCGACGACATCCAGGACACCGTCGCCCGCCTGCGCCCGCACGGCGCCGAACTCCTCGGCGAGATCGCCCGGTTCGAGAACAGTTACCTGCTCTGCTACGTCCGCGGCCCGGAAGGCATCATCATCGGCCTGGCCGAAGAACTGGGCTGAGAGGAAGAGGCCGAACCGCGTCCGCTCGGCCGGCGCCCTCAGTTGATGATCTCGGTGCGGTCGTCCAGACGGATGGCGGCCAGCCGGTCCCGCCACATCTGGAGGGCCTCGGGTGTCTGGCGCGTCCAGTCGGTGACCTCGCCGACGATCCGGATCGGTTCCGTGCTGCGATAGGAGCGGGTGGGGTTGCCAGGGAACTTCCTGTCGGTGACGTTCGGATCGTTCTCGAACTCCCCGGTCGGTTCGACCTCGTACACGCGCGGGACCCCGTCGCCCGCGGCGAGTTCGGCGGCGAGCCCCGCGCCATCGCGCAACGCGGTGAAATAGATGTGGTTCATCACGATCTCGGGCCGGTAGTTGGAGCGGAAACCCGCGGTGAGGTGATCTCCGACCCGTAGCTCTGCCTTTGTGCCGTGGAAGAACGGCCCCTCGTCCAACGCATCGTTCATCGCGACACGCTATCAAGCGGACCTGTCGCGGTGGCGAGTTGTCCGGAAGGCCGCGGTGCTCGTTCGGCGAGCGACCGCGGCCTCCCGGCTTCCTGCCCGGCCCCGGCCGGCGTGCGGGGCGGGGCCACCGGTGAGGTCCTGCGCAGCGTGGGCCGCCGACCGCTGTCAGGGGTAGCGGTTACGGTTCGCGCGTGGACGTGAACGTGGACGTGGGGACTGAAGAGACCCGACTCGTGGTCGTGCGCGGCAACAGCGCGTCGGGCAAATCGTCGGTGGCGGCCGGCGTCCGGGACCGCTTCGGCAGGGGCCTGGCCCTGGTCGGCCAGGACAATCTGCGCCGGACCGTGCTGCGCGAGCACGACGTGCCCGGCGGCAAGAACATCGGGCTGATCGACACAGTGGCCCGTTACGCCCTCGATGCCGGCTACCACGTGGTCGTCGAGGGGATCCTCTATGCCGACCGGTACGGCGACATGCTCGCGCGTCTGGTCGCCGAGCACCGGGGCATCTCCCGCTGTTACTACCTCGACATCGGGCTCGATGAGACGTTGCTGCGGCACGCCTCGAAGGGCGACGCGGCGTACCTGGCCCAGGTGACCGAGGACCATCTGCGGTCCTGGTACCGGGAGCGCGACGTACTGCCCGGCGGCCTGGAGACGGTGATCGGCGCGGACAGCCCGCTGGAGGACACCATCGACCGGATCATGACGGAGACCGGCCTCGGGCAACCCTCCTGACCCGGCCCGAACGGACCCGACGCGGGGATCCCGGTGGACCAGTTGTTCGCATCGTGCGGGCTCGAAGCCCGATCCGTACGGCCGGGCGAGGTGATCACCCGATCGTGCATTCCCGCCCTTCCGTGTCCGCTGTCTGGGGATGCTGGGGTGAAAGTGTGCAAGCAGTGCCGACGGCACTGGGGTGGGGAGCGACATGACGCGAGAAGCGGAACGACGTGGCGGGCTGGAGGAGCATGCGGTCCTGCTGGTGGCCGGGCTTGCCGATCTGGCGGTGAGCTCCGTGGGTACGGCTCTGGGCACGGTGCGGGGGCTGCTGCGCCGATCGGACACGGCGGACTTGGCGGCGGCGGCCGAGGACGACCTGGTGGCGCGTGGGCGTCTGGTACTGGACCGGTACGCGGCGACGCCGGTGGCGCATCTGGAGATCCTCGCCCGGCACGCGACGGCCCGGCGGGCTGCCGATGACGTCTGACCGGTGGGATCCGGCCGCGTTCAAGAGCCGCGTCGACGGGGTGCTCAAGGGGTTCGTCGGTGAGGAGGCCGAGCGGTTCGCGGCGATCGACCCGGTGCTGGGCCCGGTGGCCGAACAGCTTCTGGCGGCGGTCAGGGACGGTAAACGGCTGCGGGCGGCGTTCTGTTACTGGGGCTGGCGCGCCGTGGGCCAGCCGGACAGTGACGCGCTGGTGCGCGCGGCGGCCTCGATGGAGCTGGTGCATGCCGCCGCCGTCGTGCACGACGATCTCATCGACGACAGCCCCCTGCGGCACGGCCGCCCTACCGCGCACATCGCGCTGCGTGGCGCCCTGCGCCGTCGCCCGCGGCCCGGCGCCGCCGCCAGGTCCCTGGCGATGCTGGTGGGCGATCTGCTGATGTCCCTGGCCGGTCAGTTGTTCACCACCAGCGGCCTGCCCGCCGCGTATCTGTCCCGGGCCAGACCCTTGTGGGCGGTGCTTGCGCGCGAGCTGATCGCGGGCGAGTGCCTGGAGATCCTGCACACGGGATCCGAGCCGGACACCGCGGCGTCGCTGAAGGTGGTCCGCTACAAGACCGCCAAGTACACCGTCGAGCAGCCCCTGTTGATCGGCGGTGCCCTGGCCGGTGCCGGTGAGCGGCTGCGCGCGGGCTACTCGGCCTTCGGGCTGCCGCTGGGAGAGGCCTTCCAGCTGCGGGACGACCTGCTCGGCCTCTTCGGGGACCCGCACCGGACCGGCAAGGCGAACGCCGACGACGTACGCGGGCACCGGCCGACGGCCCTGCTGGCGGAGACGTGGCGCGTCGCCGGTGCGGCGGACCGCAAGCAGCTCGGCGCTCTGCTGGGACGGCGCGACGCGCAGGAAAGCGCGGTGCACGAGGTGCGTGAGGTCATGCTCCGGCTCAAGACCCCCGACCGCGTGGAGGGCATGATCGCCGCGCGGGTCGAGAAAGCCCTCGACGCGCTGCACGAGCTGGATGTCCCCGCGCAAGCCGCGACTGTCCTGACCTCGCTGGCGCGTTCGGCGACGGTCCGCCCGTCCTGACGGTCACGCGGGCACCCCTCCGAGCCCGGGCCCGGGCCCGTACCCGTACCCATGTCCGTGCCGGTGCCCGTCCCCGACCTGTGCTCGTACCCGCACCCGTCCCCGTCCCCGTCCCCCTCCCCACCCCCGGTCGCGACCCTCCCGGCTGTCGTGAGCCCTCCCATGAAAGGCAAGAGACCCTGCCATGACCTACACCGAGGCGTCGTTGGACGCCCTGCGCCAGTCCGGTGACGAACTCGCCGACGCCACCGTCGCCACCCTGTTCGAGCGCGGCGAGGTGGGCAAGTTCAACACGCTGATGCGCTACGTCTCCACCGCCGGCGCGCCCCTGCCGGACGGGCTGCCCGACGTCGCGCGGGAGTACCTCCAGGCCACGAGTGCCCCGCCGGCCTGGGTCGACTGGGGAGAGATGGAGAAAGCGCGGCTGTTCTTCCTCGACAACAACGTGCACATCTCCACCGCGCTGTCCTTCGCGTCCATGCCCGCCTGCTACGTCGTCCCGCATGTGGCGAAGCTGCTGTCAGCCGCCCATGGACTGAAGTACCCCTCCAAGCGGATGGCGGAGACCGGCCAGTTCACCGTCTACCTGATGCAGCCCGGCGCCTTCGAAGCCGGCAGCCGCTTCATCCCCGCGGCGCAGAAGGTCCGCCTCCTGCACGCCTCCATCCGTCACCACCTCGCACGCGAAGAGCGCTGGGACACCGGCCGGTACGGGACACCGATCTGTCAGGAGGACATGATCGGCGGCCAGATGTTCTTCTCCCTGCTCGTCCTGGACAGCCTGCACCGCCTCGGGATCCACATGTCACAGGAGGGCGCGGAGGCCTACTACTACGCCTGGCGCGTCGTCGGCGCGATGCTCGGCGTCGACCAGGAGGCCGTCCCCAGGACCCTCGACACAGCACGCCAGTTCCTCGACCTGTACATGATCCGGCACATGGGGCCTTCCCCGGAGGGAGAGCACCTGACCCGGCAACTGGTCGATCTCTACGAGGAGGTCGTGCCCGGCACCTTCTTCGACCCGATCGTCTCCGCGCTCATCCGCCACCTCGTCGGCGACACGTGTGCCGACTGGCTCCAGGTGTCCCGCACCCCGTGGGACACCGTCGTCAAGGCCGTCCCCCACCTCCTCGGCGTCCTGGAGAGCATCGAGGACCGCTCCCCTCTCGGCGCGTGGGCCCTGGACCGCCTCGGCCACCTCACCACCATCCTCGAACTGTCCTCCCTCACCCGCGGCCGCGTCATGCACTACGCCATCCCCGAGCAGCTCAAGAAGGAGTACGGCGTCTCCGATGCGGTGCCCCGCGCTCGCCGATGGGCCCCGCCTGCCGCGACCGTGTGACGGCGCGAGCCCACGGGACCGGGGCCGGCCGAGCGCGCCGCCGCTGGAGGACGGGTCTCCTCAACGCCTCACGGCTTTCTGGCCACGCCGCAGAAGTGCGTCACGTCCACGGTCTTCTCCCCGTCCGACGGATCGGGGCGCCAGCGTGAGCACGAGACGACACCGGGTTCGAGCAGCTCCACGCCTTCGAAGAGGCTCAGCACCTCCGCGCGGGTGCGCAGTGTCATCGGCGCCGAACCCTGGCTGTTCCAGTGGCGCACGGCTTCCGTCATCGCGTCGCCGTCCACCTCGACGGTGGGGTGGGAGATCACCAGATAGCTGCCGGACGGCACGGCGTCCAGGAGCCGGCGCACGATCGCCCGCGCCTGGCCGGTGTCCATGATGAAGTTGACGACACCGAGCATCGTCAGGGCCACGGGCCGGCTGAAGTCCAGTGTCCGGGAGGCGCGTTCCAGGATGGTGTCCGGGGAGTGCAGGTCGGCTTCGATGTAGTCCGTGGTCCCCTCGGGCGTGCTGGTGAGGAGCGCGTGGGCGTGCCGGAGCACGATGGGATCGTTGTCCACGTAGACGATCCGGCAGGCCGGGTCGGCGCGTTGGGCGACCTCGTGCGTGTTGTCGACCGTGGGCAGTCCGGCGCCGATGTCCAGGAACTGCCGGATGCCCGCCTCGCCGACGAGGAACTCCACGGCCCGCGCGAGGAACCTCCGGTCGGCCACGGCGGACCGGGGCAGGGCCGGGACGAAGTTCAGGATCTGCTCGCCGACCTCCCCGTCGATGGGGTAATGGTCCTTGCCCCCCAGCCAGTAGTTCCAGATCCGGGCCGAATGCGACACATCGGTGCGGAGTCGAGTCGTGCGGGCGTCGCCTCCGTCGCGGGGTGGCGAGACGTCTGACATACCTGCGGTCTCCTCAACGTCGTCAGTTGATCGGTGCCGAGCCCAATCCAGACGCCTGGCGCCCTCCGGACCGTCGCCGATGTCGAAGTGGGGCGGCGACGCGTCCTTCCCGCGGCGGCCACCCTGGAGCGCGGTCCCATGCTCTGTCAACCGGCGCCCGGGGTCGGCCGCTCCTCCAGGACCGCCCGGAAAGTGCGCTCGCCGATGTCGCGCATCAGTGGGTTGTCCACGGAGTGCGTCAGGAAGACCAGGGCCAGGGCGAGCGCCCAGCCGCGGGCCCGCGCCCAGGTCGCGTCGTCCATGCGACCGTACGCCCGCCGGAAGGCGGCACGCTGCTCCGCTGTGAACAGCATCCAGGCCACGGCCAGATCGGTGGCGGGATCGCCGGAGGTGATGTCGCCGAAGTCGATCACGGCGCTGATCCGGCCGTGGTCGACCAGGATGTTGGCCGGGTGCAGGTCCCCGTGGAGCCACAGCGGTGGCCCGTCCCAGGCGGGCGCGGCCGCGGCGGCTGCCCAGATCCGCAGGGCGGTGGCGCGGTCGGCCGGGTCGACATGATTCAGCCCGGTCAGGACGCCCTCGGCTCTTGCGGCCAGCGCGATCCCGCGGAACGCGTTGGCCGGCGCCTCCGAGGGAGCCGGTGCGTGCAGCGCGTCCAGGAAACCGCCGAGCGCCTCCGCGGCCGCGAAGGGATCGTCGGGCTCCGATCGTGCCGCGGTCCGGCCCGGGAAGAACGGCACGACGCTCCAGGACCACGGGTACCGGGCCGTCGCCTGCCCCACTCGTAGCGGCGCCGGCACGGGCAGCGGCAGGCGGCCGGCCAACTCCGGCAACCACCGCTGCTCGTGCGCGATGAGCTCGGCCGCCATGGCACGCCGGGGCAGCCGGACGAGGAGTTCCTGGCCGAGCCGGCACACGAGGTTGTCCCAGCCATTGGCCAGCACCTCGACCGGCGACGTCGCCAGGTCGGGGTGTTGCTCGTCGAGCAGGCGGCGCACCAGCTCGACGGAGACGGAGACCTCCGCGGCGGGCATTCGGCGAACTGTCACGGCGAGAACCCTACGGCTCGACCAGCCGGCCATCCCGCTCGATGACGTACCGGTGATCTCCGTAGACCGCGCCTCATCACGCCACGCCGTCCGTCGGGGACCGCCTTTGCCAGGAGTGTGGCGGCCGGAGAACCGCTCTGAGCACCAGCTGATCCGTCTCGCCGAGACAGCAGCAGGGGTCGCTCCCTGCGCCAGGGCCCGGCGCGGTCGCGCACACGGCCCGGCCGGCCGCCGCTTCGGCCGATCCGCTACCAGTCGTGCACCGTGCCGTCCCGCAGCCTGTTCACCGGCAGGTAGGCCGGTCGGTACGCGAAGTGGGCAGCGGTCTCCTCGTCGTACTCCACACCCAGGCCGGGGCCGTCGCCCGGGTGCAGGAGGCCGTCGGAGAAGCGGTAGGAAGTGCGAAAGACCTCCAGGGTCTCGGCGGAGTGGCGCATGTACTCCTGGATGCCGAAGTTGTGGATCGCCAGGTCGAGGTGGAGCGCGGCGGCCATCCCGACGGGAGAGATGTCGGTGGGACCGTGCATCCCGGACTTGACGCCGAAGACGGCTGCGTGGTCGAGGAGTTTGCGTATCCCGGTGACGCCGCCGGTGTGGGTGACCGCGGAGCGCACGTAGTCGATGAGGCGCTCCGACAAGAGCGTGGTGTAGTCGTGCACGGAGTTGAAGACCTCGCCGATGGCCAGGGGCGTGGTGGTGTGCTCGCGGATGCGGCGCAGGGCCGCCTGGTCCTCCCCGGGGGTCGCGTCCTCCAGCCAGAACAGGTCGTAGGGCTCCAGGTCCTTGCCGAGGCGGGCCGCCTGGATCGGCGTCATACGGTGGTGGCCGTCGTGCAGCAGCGGCAGTTCGGGCCCGAACTCGTGCCGTACGGCCTCGAACACGCGGGGCATGTGCCGCAGGTAGGCGCGGGTGTCCCAGGTCTCCTCGGCGGGGAGGGCGGGGCCGGCCTCGGTGCGGCGGGCCGGCTCGTAGTCGTACCGGTCGCCCTGTCCGGCGGCGGAGGCGGCCACGCCGTAGACGGAGTCCAGGCCGGGGATGCCGCTCTGGATGCGGATGGCGCGGTAGCCCTCCTCCAGGTGGGCGCGGACGGAGTCGAGGAGTTCGGGGATGTCACGGCCGGAGGCGTGCCCGTAGGCGAGGGCGCCGGTGCGGGAGGCGCCGCCGAGCAGCTGGTAGAGAGGCATGCCCGCGGCCTTGGCCTTGATGTCCCACAGGGCGGTGTCCACGGCGGCGATGGCCGCCATGGTGACCGGGCCGCGTCGCCAGTAGGCGCCGCGGTAGAGGTACTGCCAGGTGTCCTCGATGGCTCCGGCGTCGCGGCCGGTCAGCAGCGGGGCTATGTGGTCGCGCAGGTAGGAGGCGACGGCCAGTTCGCGGCCGTTGAGGGTGGCGTCGCCGAGGCCGGTGAGTCCCTCGTCGGTGGTGATGCGCAGGGTGACGAAGTTACGGCCGGGACTGGTGACGAGGGTGTCGGCGGCTGTGATCTGCACAGTGTGCTCCTCGAACGGATGAGCCACGCCGGGTTCGGGGGCCCGGCGTGGCTCAGGTCGTATCAGGTCAGGGACCCAGGTTGTACCGGACCGGGTACGCCGGTCGGTCGGGTCCCCTCGACCACGGTACGAGGCTCGCCTGCCGGGTTGCGGCGGACAGTTCGGGGAGGTGAGGGTCAGGAAGCGACGAAGCGGGCGATCTGCCCGAGTACGACGGTGTCCGTCAGGTAGCCGATGTGGGTCTGGCAGGCCACGTTGTTGTTGGTCGCGCCGGTGAGCCGGGTGCTCGTGTAGGGGAGGATGATGCCGTCGCACGCCGAGTACCAGGTGGCGTACTTGGTGGAGCCGGGCGTCTCGTCGCCGGAGGAGATCTGGGAGATGAACGAGGAGCCCGGGTACATCTGCTGGCAGGTCACGTAGACGAGACACGCGCCCGCGGAGGTGGTGCCGTGGTTGGCGCCCGCGATCGAGGCGAGGTGGCTGACGCTGGTGTTCCCGCCCAGCACCTTCAGGTAGTACTGGCTGACCAGCCCGCCCATCGAGTGGTTGACGATCGCGACCTTGCTCGCGCCGGTCCGCGCCTTCACGGTGTTGACGTAGGTGGCCAGGCCCTGGGCGTTGGTGATGTTGTTGCCGTACGAGTTGTACTCGTAGGCGAAGAGGTTGGAGCTGGACCAGCCGCCCGCGCGGAAGACGCTCATGGCGGTGACCCAGTTGGAGGCGTTGCCGGTGTAGCCGTGGACGAAGACGACCGGCGTACTGGTGGACAACGGCTGCGCGGCAGCGGACTGCACGGTGGTGGCCGCGGTGTCGGCGGCGCCTGCCGCCGAGGCCGAGGAGAAGAGGGTGAAGGCGACGGCGGTGGCCGCCAGTACGCCGAGCAGCCGGCGCGGGGAACGACGAGGTGTGGAGCCCATGGAGCCCTCCTGGGGGGTGCGGGTACCTGGCCCGACCAGGGTGGTGCGGCCGGGTCCGCGCGCCATCGGCTAAATCACCAGTGCCCGTGATGAACCGCACCCGTGACCCGCTGCCGGCGGAGGTCCAGGGGAACGTCGTGGCCCCCGGCCTTCAGGCCGACATGTCAGGTGTCGGCGCCGACCACCGAGCCGGTGACCGGCGGGCCGCGCATGTTCCAGACGGCCCGTCATCTGCGCTTAGTTATAAGGGAGTTGGTGGCGTACGCGGCTTCCGGGGCACAGCCATGGGCGCCTTCGCGCCCCGTCGCGTCCGGAGTATTGACGCCCGGTGAAACACTTCAATAGTTTCAGTATCTTCGACTCATAAGGGGGCTCCCCATGCAGTCCGGCACAGTCGTCACCACGACGATCCGCTCCGCAGCGGGGGCATGACCGCTCGCACCGCGAACCGACGGCCGCGATTGCCGCAGGAGGGATCACCCATGGGGCGCTACAGCCGGCTCCGCCGCATCCAGCAGATGGATCCGCGGCAGGACTTCGAGCAGATCTACCGGTGGATCACCCTGTACGAGTTCCCCCGGGACTATCTGCACGGGACGTCGATCGCGTTCCTGCGCGACTACGGCATCCCCCGCATATCCCAATTACTGGATCGCACGCAGGAGTTCGAACGCGCCGGTCAGAAGCGGTACGACGACACGGTGCTGCTCGCGTACGAGATGGTCCGCGAGGGAATGGACTCGGAGCACGGCCGGGCCGCCGCCCGCCACCTGAACCGTATCCACGGCCGCTACCAGATCCCCAACGAGGACTTCCTCTACGTCCTTGCCACCACGGTGGTGGGTCCGAAGCGGTGGATCGACCGGTTCGGCTGGCGACGCCTGTCCGCGCAGGAGATCGAGACGCTGGCCCTGGTGGGCCGCCGGACGGGCGAGATGATGGGCATTTCCGGCGTGCCCGACACCTACGCCGCGTTCGAACGGCTCCACGACGCCTACGAGCGGCAGATGTTCGCCTATCACCCCGCCAACCGCCGGGTCGCGGCGGCCACTTTGCGGATCATGGCTTCCTGGTATCCGGCCCCCATACGGCGGTCGGCGATTCGGGCCTCGCTCGCGGTCCTGGACGAACCGCTCCTGAAGGCGCTCGGCTTCCGGCCGGAGCCGCGCCCGGTCCGGGCCGTCGTCCACCGCGTGTTCCGTGCCCGGGCCGCCCTGATCCGCCTCCTGCCCGGGCGGCCGGAGAGGTTCCCGCGCAGACCCAGGCCGCGCACCTACCCTTTCGGCTGGACACTGGACGATCTGGGTCCGCACTGGGCGCATTCCCGCCCACTGGCCCCGCTCCAGGACGAGGCACTACCGGAACGGGCCGCCGTCCCGGAGCAGCTGTCCGCACCCCGTGTTCCCCATCAGGGGAGCTCCTGACCGGCGCCGCCCCGGCCGGCGCGGGCCGTTCAGGCCTTGAGGAGCGGGGCCAGGTAGCGGCGGGCGAAGGCCCGGGCCTGGTCCTCGTCGTCCAGCTCGATGCAGCCGGCGGGGTTGAGCAGGAAGGACACGGCGATCCGCACCATCAGTTCGGCCATCGGCCGGGGGTCCTCGCCGGGGCGGCCCTCGGCCTGCTGGGCGCGGCGCAGATGTCCCGTCAGGTAAGCGACGGTGGCGGAGAGCGAGGAGCCGCCCTGCACCGTCAGGTAGGGCAGCACGACCTCGGGTTCGAGGCGCAGCAGGCCGCCGAGGAGCGGATGGGCGCGGGTGTGGCGCAGGGCGACCACGAACCCCTTGACGACCCGCTCCTCCATGGTCGGCAGCGTCTCCACCGCAGCGTCGAGGTGCTGGAAGAAGCGGCCGAGCTCGCGCAGCAGGGTGGCCTCGACCAGCTTGTCCTTGGTCTGGAAACGCCGGAACACGGTGACGCGGGAGACGCCGGCGCGCTTGGCGACGTCGTCCACGGAGGAACGGCGCAGGCCCAGCAGGGTGAACTGCTCCAGCGCGGCGTCGAGAATCGCGCGCGCCGTACGGTCCTCCGCCTCCGGCCGGGCGATGACGCGCGCGATCCCTGAGTCGTCCGTGTCAGTCCTCATGGCGCCCAACGATACCGGCGCGCCCCCGCCCGGCAGCGGTTACCGCCGCGCCTCGTAGAGCCCGTGCAGCAGGTCCGCGTACTTGTCCCGGATGACCCGGCGGCGCATCTTCAGCGACGGTGTCAGCTCGCCGGTCGCCGGGCCCCACTCCCCGGCCAGCAGCTCGTACCGCTTGACCTGTTCGGTGCGGTTGAGCCTGGCGTTGGCGGCGGCCACCGCGCGGTCCACCTCCGCCCGGACGGCGGGGTGTTCCGCGAGGCCGGCCGCTCCCCCTTCGGCGGTGACGCCGTTGGCAGCGGCCCAGGCAGGGGCGGCGTCCACGTCGAGCACCAACAGGGCGACCAGGTAGGAACGGTTGTCGCCGTGCACGAACGCCTGGCCGATCAGCGGGTGTTCCTTGAGCGCGTTCTCCACCAGGGCGGGCGAGACGTTCTTGCCGGTGGAGGTGATGATCATCTCCTTCTTCCGGTCGGTCAGCCAGAGGTAGCCGTCCTCGTCCGTGCGGCCGATGTCGCCGGTGGCCAGCCAGCCGTCGGCGTTCAGGGCCGAGCGCACCGAGCCGTCCCGCTGGAGGTAGCCGGAGAAGACGGATGCGCCCCGCACCAGAATCTCGCCGTCCTCGGCGGTGCGGATCTCCACGGACTCCACCGGGCGGCCCACCGAGCCGAGCCGGAACCCGGTCCGGGGGCTGTTGCTGGTGGCCACCCCCGTGGTCTCGGTCAGCCCCCAGGCGTCCATGATGACGATGCCGAAGCCCGCCCAGAACCGCACCACCTCGGCGGACATGGGCGCCGACGCGCTGGCCGCCCACGTCACCCGGTCCAGTCCGCCCGCGGCCAGCATCGGCAGCAGGACGTCCTCGCGGACACGGGCGTACCGCTTGTCGAGTTCGGCCGGCGGTGTCTCGCCCCGGTCGCGGTAGCCGACGTGCTCGCGGGCGACCTCGAACGCCGCGTCGATCTCCGCCCGTTGCTCGGCCGGCATCAGCGAGAGGAGTCCCCGCACGGCGGCGGACAGCTTCTCCCAGATCCGCGGCACACCGAAGAACTGCGCGGGGCGTACCTTGCGCACCACGGCGGCGACGCCCGTCGGATCGGCACAGAGGTAGACGTGCGAGGCCCGGTGGCAGGGCAGGTAGATGCCCAGCATCCGCTCGGCGATGTGGGCGAAGGGCAGGTAGCAGATGTGCTCGACGTGCGGGGGCAGCTCCACGACGGCGTCGAGCGCCTCGGCGTTGGACATCACCTGGCGGTGGGTGATGACGACACCCTTGGGTTCGCCGGTGGTGCCGGAGGTGTAGACGACGGTCAGCGGATCGTCGGGGCGGGCGGCGTCCAGTTCCTCGGCGAACCGCTGCGGTACCGGTGCGCGGAGCAGGGCGTCGAACGAGAGGTGTCCGCCCGCCTGCTCCGCCTCGGCCACCACCAGCCGCTCCAACGGGGTGTCGGGGTCGGCCAGCAGCGGCTCCCACACCGACACCTGCGCCGCCCCCTCGACCACGGCGACGCGGGCCCGGCAGTTCCGGGCGATGTGGCTGATCTGCTCGGGGGCCGCGGTGCCGTAGACACTGACCGGGACGGCGCCGAGGCGGACCAGTGCCAGGTCCGACAGCCAGTGCTCCGGCCGGTTGGCCATCATCAGCAGTACGTGGTCGCCGCGGCCGACGCCGAGGGCCCGGTAACCGGCGGCGAGGACCCGGGTGCGCTCGTGGGCCCCGGCCCAGCTCAGCGTCGTCCAGTCGCCCTCCGGGCCCGCCGACTGCCAGGACAGACAAGGGAGTTGAGGGTGCTCGCGCGCGTTGCGGGCCAGCAGCCGCGGGAGCGTCCGGTCGGCCGGGGTGTCGGCCGGGTCGCCGGTGATATCTGGTGCTGATGTCATCGTGGCGTCCTTGCGGGTCGGAAGGGAGCGTCTGGGGAGGCCGGGGCCGGTGCCCGTTCCGCTGTCACAGCCAGCTCCTCACCTTCTCGATCAGCCGGGCGGGATCGGGGCCGACGGGGGTGACGTTGAGCATGGTCACGCCTGCCGCACGGAAGACCTCGACGCGGTCGCGGACGTAGCCCTCCGGGCCGGCCAGGCAGAGCTGTTCCAGCAGTTCGGCGGGGACGGCGGCCTCCGCGTCCTTCTTGCGGCCCGCGAGGTAGTGCTTCTGGATGGCGGCCGCGGCGGACTCGAAGCCGTAGGAACGGACCAGGTCGTGGTAGAAGTTGCGGCCGGGCGCGCCCATGCCGCCGACGTAGAGGGCGACGGTGGGGCGCATCAGGTCGCGGACGGCCCCGGCGTCGTCGCCGATGGCCAGCAGGCCGCCGGCCACGACCGAGAGCGGGCCGAGCGCGGGGTCGCGGCGTGCGGCGCCCTCGGCGAGCGGCTTCTCCCAGACCTTGGCGGCGTGCTCGGGGGCGTAGAGGAACGGCAGCCATCCGTCGGCGATCTCGGCGGTCATCCGGACGTTGGCCGGGCCCAGCGCCGCGACGTGGACCGGGACGGTGTCACGGACCGGGTGGTTCAGCAGCTTCAGGGGCTTGCCGAGCGTGCCGCCCTTCTCGGCCGGCAGGGGCAGGTCGGTGATGCCGTGGTGCTCGATCACTTCGCGGCGCCAGATCCGCCGGGACAGTTCGATCACCTCGCGGGTACGGCCCAGCGGGCGGTCGTACCGCCGGCCGTGCCAGCCCTCGACGACCTGGGGCCCTGAGGCGCCGATGCCGAGGAGGGCGCGGCCGCCGCTGAGGGCGTCGAGTCCGGCCGCGGTCTGGGCGATGAGGGCGGGGGTGCGCGAGTAGACGTTGAGGATCGCGGAGCCGATCCGCAGCCGTTCGGTCCTCGCGGCGAGGTACCCCATGATCGTCGGGGAGTCGAAGCCGTACGCCTCGGCCACCCAGACGGCGTCGAGGCCCGCGGCCTCCAGGGCGGCGGCCCGGTCCGCGGCGGCGCGCGGGTCGCCCGTGTAGGTCAGGGGTGTGGACAGTTCCATCAGCGGTGGTCCTTCGGCAGTTCGGGGCACGCCCCGGTCGCGGGCCACATCGGGGTGTGCGCGCCGGGGGAGCCGGGTGGTGCCGTACGCGCCGGCTCATGGGATCCCTTCGCGGTGCACGGCCCTCGGTGCACGGCGGGCTCACTGCCGCCGCGTCGGGGTCTTACTTAGCGCTCGCTAAAAACGTAGAATCGCGATGCGGGTTGGTCAACTCCCCGCGCAGCACGAGTTTTTATCGATGCCCCGCCCGGAAACGACACCGGGCAGGGCACCTGCTGCTAGGTTTCCTGATCGATCGCTAAGTAGCCGGAAGAGGATGCTTTCGGAAGCACGGTCGTACGCTGCCGCCGATCGCCGCCCGCCCCGAGGAGAGTCGTTGAACATCGAGCCGAGCCAGGACACCGCGCCCGCGGCGGAGCACTGGCGCTCCTACGGACCGCTCGGTCTGCACCCGATCCTGGTGCGCACCATGGAGGCCTTCAACGAGCAGGGCTACCACGGCACTTCGGTCCGGGACATCGCCGGCCGGGTCGGCGTCACCGTGCCCGCGCTGTACTACCACTACGAGAACAAGCAGGCTCTGCTGGTGACGTTGCTGGAGACGTCCATCAAGGACGTCCTGGACCGCTGCTGGGCGGCGGCGGCCGAGGCCGGGGACGACCCGCTGGCGCGGTTCTGCGGCATGGTCGAGTCGATCGTGCTCTACATGGCCCACCGGCAGCAACTGGCCTTCCTGGACACCGAGATCCGCAGCCTGGAGCCCGAGAACCGGGCGCGCTACGTCGCCCTGCGCGACTACCTGGAGCACATGCTCCTGGACACGGTCGAGGCGGGCCGCGCCCAGGGTGTGTTCACCACGCCGTTCCCGGCCGACGCGGTGCGTTCGGTGCTCATCATGTGCCAGGGAGTCGCCAACTGGTTCCGCGCGGACGGCCCGCTCACCGCGGAGGAGGTCGCCGAACGCCACGTACTGCTGAGCCTCGGCACCGTGGGCCACCCCGGCGCGGTCACCGGCGCCCCTCCCCTGCCGTTCCCGCGCCGCACGTCCGCCCGGCCCGCCTCCCCCGCACGGAGCTCCGCCTCCCGGGGCCCCGCTCCGCACACCCCCCGGTGACTCGGCGCAGCGCGGCCGTCGCCGCACGTCTCGTACCGGCACCATCCTGACCTCCCCCCTCTCCGTTTCTCCGTGTGTCAGCACCGACGAAAGGACCCCGCATGGACGTGTCCGAGGCCCGCGCCCGCTTCCAGGAGCTACGGAACAAGGACGTTCCGGTCGCCGCCTCGGAACTCGACGCGATCTGGGGGGCGTTGGCCACCGTCCGCCCCGAGGAGATACTCGGCGAGTGGAAGGGCGGCGAGTTCCGCACCGGCCACCCCCTCGAGGGCATGCTGGCCGAGGCCGGCTGGTACGGGAAGACGTTCGTCTCCTTGGCCGACGCCAAGCCGCTGATGTGCCGCAACGAGAGCGGCGAGCTGTACTCCAACCGCGAGCTCGGCCAGGGCGAGGCCAGCCTGTGGACCGTCGAGTTCCGCGGCGAGTCGACGGCCACGATGGTCTACGACGGCCGGCCGGTCCTCGACCACTTCAAGCAGGTGGACGACACCACCCTGATGGGGATCATGAACACCAAGGGGGTGCCCGACGAGGGGCCGTTCTACTACTTCTTCCTGGAGCGCGCGACCGGGGCGCCGCGCGAGGGCGCGCCCGCCGGAGAAGGTTCATGAGGCGGGTCCGTGCCGCGGTCGCCGAGTCGCCGGGAGCGGCGTTCACCGTCCGGGACGCGGACCTCGGGGAACCCGGGCCGCACGAGGTGCTGGTGCGGATGGCCGCGGTCGGCGTCTGCCACACCGATCTGCGGATGCGGGACACCTGGCCCCGGCAGCTCACCCCCATGGTCTTCGGCCACGAGGGTGCCGGCCGGGTCGAGGCGGTGGGCGCCCAGGTGACCGGCGTCGCGTCGGGGGCATCCGTCTGTCTCACCTTCGCCAGTTGCGGGGTCTGCGCGCAGTGCGTGGCGGGCCACCCGGCCTACTGCCATGACGCGCGGGCCCGGAACCTGTCCGGCGGACGCCGCGACGGCACCACTCCGCTCGCTCTCGACGGCTCACCGCTCCACGCGGGCTTCTTCGGCCAGTCCAGCTTCGCCACGTACGCCGTCGTCCATGAACGCGGCGTGGTCGAGGTGGCCTCCGACCTGCCGGCCGTGCTCGCCGCGCCGCTGGGGTGCAGCGGCCAGACGGGCGCGGGCACCGTGCTCAACCGGCTGCGCCCCGAACCGGGTTCCTCGCTGGTCGTCCTCGGCTCCGGCGCGGTCGGCCTGAGCGCGCTCATGGCCGCGGTCGCCGTGGGCTGCGACCCCGTGGTGGCCGTCGACCCGGTCGCCGCCCGTCGCGCCCTGGCCGTCGAACTCGGCGCCATGGAGGCCCTGGACCCCGGGGACAGGCTGGTGGCGAGGGTGCGGGAGCTCACCGGCGGGGGCGCGCACCACGTCGTCGAGACCACCGGCCGTCCGGAGATGGCCCGCCGGGCCGTCGCCGCGCTGCGCCCGCGCGGCGAGCTCGCCCTCCTCGGCCTCGGCGGTGAGGTGACGTTCGACGTGATGGGCCTGCTCGCCAAGGGTGTCCGCGTCCACGGGGTCATCGAGGGCGACTCCGACCCCCGCCGTTTCATCCCCGAGCTGATCGGCCTGCACCGGCGTGGCCTCTTCCCCGTGGAGCGGCTGGTCACCACATTCCCGTTCGAGGACATCGGGGCGGCCGTGGCCGCCATGGAGGACGGCCACGTGATCAAACCGGTTCTCACCTTCACCTGACACGGCCGCGGCGACACGGGGAACGCGATCCCCCTGGGGACCGCGCCCCGAGCCTGTGGGGCACTGGTCGCGGAGCGACGGCTCAGGCTGCCCTGTTTCCGGTGGGGATCGTGATGGGGGTGGTGGTCCCCGAGGAGCCCTTGTTGAGGAACAGCATGGCCAGGGCGCGGATGAACTGGTCGAACGTGTAGAAGGCGCCGGGCATGACGGGCGACAGCCCCTCACGGAACAAGATGAACGCCGGCCAGACGGTACGGACGAGGGCCGCCGAGGCGTAGTCGCGTTTCAGGCCCAGCCAGTCACCGACCTGGTCGTTGAGGACGTAGCGCACGAACTCGTTCAGGAACCCGCGTGTGACGCCGAGGTCGATCTGTGCGGTCAGTCCGAGCAGGTCCTCGGCCAGTGCGATGCCCTCGGTCGACGGGGTGAGGATCGGGGTGAGCACCTGCGCCGCCTGCTTCTCGGCCGCCGCCCAGGTCTTGGGGATGTGCTCGTCCGGCACACCGAGCAGGTGGATGGCGACCTGCCACGAGTGCAGAAACGCCTCCTGGTCCGCGGCCGGGAACGGGATCTTCCAGTCGAGCAACTTCCTGTACACGTAGGTGCCCAGGCTGTGGAAGGTGACCAGGATGTCGGCGGCGCTGATCGGGACGGTCTCGTCGGCCACGGCCCGCCAGTGCGGTGACTGCGGCAGCAGGTGGCGTACGGCGGCGTGCACCACGCGCGTCTTGTTGGCGGTCACGACGAACTGACCCGTCGGCTTGAAGGCCCCCAGTTGGGACAGGTCGTAGCCGAAGGTGAACGTCTTGGCGGCGCGGTCCTGCATGTTGGCGCCCCCGGCGGACCAGTAGACGCTCTTGGCCTCGCGCGGAATCACGGTGCTCATGATCCCGCTGCCGAGGCCGTACAACATGAAGAGGTACGTGTCCCTGCGCCGGTTGAAGTCGGCGGCGCGGGCCAGTTTGACGGGGTCGGCCCAGGAGGGCAGCCGGTTGACCTGTCCCAGGTAGGCGGCGAACTCGGTCGGCAGGCCGCTGGGCAGCGGGTCGTTGTTGTTCACCCACGACGCCCAAGCGGTGTTGATCGCCGGCACGTGGCCGTTGTCGACCATCGAGGCCATCAGCGGGTCAGCCGCGCCGTCCCAGATCCACGCCGGGCCGGTCCCCGCGGTGGCACCCGTCACCGAATCCGTCGCCGCCCACGCCTGAACGGGGTTCGCCACGCCGGCGAGACCGAGTGCGGCACCGAGGGAAAGAATCTTCCGTCTGTTGAGATTCTCCATTGACTTACCTGCTCTCCCTGATGGGGGCCAGATGGTTAAAGATCCTTTGCAGAACAGCACATTGCACGACAAGGGCGCGAGGAGCCTCGTCGCACAGATGTGATTTTTGATTAACATAGCGAGGCGCGTAGCTGTCGGCAATGGGGGCGACGGAGGGCATGCGGTCAATGTCGTTCACGGGGCGGCGGGCGGCGTGCAGCCGCGATGCCCCTTGCGGCGAGCAGCCGCCGCCCCGCACATCCCGCCCGGCCACCGCACGGGGTCGGGTACGCGTGGCGAACCTGGCGCAAGGCTGGCGCTTCGCCGGCAGGCCATGTCCGTGGCGCCTCCCGGACCGTTGCTCCGGGCATGCACGACGACGACGTCAACACCGCGGCGGGAATGGTCCAGTTGACCGACGCCTACTGGCTCAGCACGCCGCCCGCCCTGAGGGCGCACAAGCCCTGCCCGTACTGCGCCCCCGTCTCCCCCGGCCACGCCCCGCCGCTGCAACCGGTGTGGTGCCGGCACACGCACACGGTGATGACGGCCGTATCCGTACTGACGGTGGCCGGCGCGCTCGTCACGGCCGTGCGATAGACCTGGCCCCCCGCATGTCGGGCCGGTACGAGGTCGGTGCCCGCGCGGTCAGTCGGGGCACGACACGAAGCCCGGCAGTCCGTCGCGCTCTGAGCCGAGAAGCCACGAGGGCAAACGGGAGCGGAGGATGACCAGGTGGGCCGCAGTGCCGGGGGGCAGCTACTTCACGTCTCCGGTGAAGATCGCCGTCTCCGTCCCGGCGTCCGGCGACACCTCGATCTGGATCGTCTTCTCCGACTTCGGGAGCGCGCACGCCCACGTCACCGTGATCGACCGGCCCGCGAGGAGCCGCGTGGTCGGGCCACCGTTCAAGCCGTCCTCGGAGTCGAAGATCGACTCCCCCATTGCGCCCTCCTCGCCGTAGGAGCAGTTCGCCGTGAACGACGACGTGTCGACGGTCGACGTCCCGCCATTCTTCACCCGTACCGCGAACTTCACGTAGGGCGTGTTCTTCGGCTCGGCGTACTGCCCGGACGCGCCGCGGGAGAACTTCGAGAGGCTGACCTCGACCTTGTTGATGTACGAGACGGTGTCGTTCAGGCCGGACACCTGGGGGCCGGTCTCCGCGGGCTCCGGCTCCTCCGGCGGCTCGTTGTCCGCGGCGATCATGTCATCGGACGTGGCGGACTCGGCGGTGCTCGCCACGTCCGAACTCACCTTGTCGTCCCGGCTGTTGACGACGACGATGCCCGTGGCGACGACGGCCGCGATCACGGCGGCGGCCGAACCGATGACGACACCGTTGCTGAGACCCTTCTTCGCCGGCGGAGGCGGCGGGAAGGCGGGCGGCGGCGGTGGCACGGTGTTGCTCATGGGTCCCCCCTGCGCTGATGCTCTCTCTGCGCATGATGCGGCCTCATGCGGAAGGCGTGAAGCAGAAGTGTTCGATTCGTGACACAAAGTAGACGCCAACACGTCAGGCAGACGAGGTGGGGAAACCGAACAGAGAAGCGCGCGGCCGGCCCGTCACGCCAGGGAACCGGATCAGTGCACGCAGAACTCGTTGCCCTCCGGATCACGCATGACGACGAAGCAGGAACCCGTCCCCTCGTCGCCCTCGACGCGCAGGCTTCGGGCGCCGACGGCCTCCAGTCGTGCCACCTCGGCGAGCACGCGTTCCTTACGGACGGCATAGGGGACGCTCCGGCCTCCGCTCACTCCCAGATCCAGGTGGAGGCGGTTCTTGGCGACCTTGGGCTCGGGCACCTGCTGGAACCAGATCCGAGGACCGCCGCCCCCCGGGTCGATGACCGAGTCGCTGCAGTCACCTTCGCCCAGCTCCTCCTCGGGCAACCCCTCCGCCAGCCAGTACGCGCGCCAGGTCGCGAACGGTGCGGGCGGCGGTTCCACGGAGTAGCCCAGCGCGGTGGCCCAGAACGCCGCGAGCAGCTCAGGATCAGCACAGTCGATGGTCAGCCCGAGCGTGGGATGAGTGTTCATCGGCCAACCGTACGGGCCGTACGCGGCACCCCGACCGGCGAGGCAGGTCGTAGGGTTGTGGTTGCTCCCGGCTACCGAGCCACCAGGCTCCGCTCGGCACGGAGAGGGCCGGTCACGGCATGCCGCGCCTTCCTGAGGCTGACATGCTGAGGCACCAGGCATCCATGAGGCGGGACATTATGGTCAGTTGTGAGCAGTCCAGCACCGCGCCGCAGCCGCGGCGTACGGGATGCCACGCGCAACGGGCCGAGCGTGCTCGCGCCCGCTCCGCCGTCGCGCTGGGCTTCGCCGAAGACCACGAACTCGCGGCGGAGTTCGGGGGCCGGGCCTTCCATCAGCGCATGAGTCTGCTGTTCCGCTCGAACTCCCGGATGCACCTTGCCACCGCTCACGCCCACGACATTTCCGCGCTCCTGCTCCTGCGCCGCGGAACACCCGTGGCAGCCGTCCTCGGCGTGCGGGTCGAGCTTCGCCCGACGGTGGGTGAAGTCGCCTGAGAATGAGCCGCGGGCAGGGCTGTCGGGCTCACGCTTTAGGGCGTGTTTCCCTCAGGGGCGGTACGCGGCCGTCGCGATCTCGACGAACGAGCGGATCAACGGGTTGGTGTCCCCTTCGTTCCACGCCGCCACCACTCGGCTCGGCGCCATGTCGATCAGCGGCACCACGGCCAGCTCCGCGGTCAGATCGTGTCCGAGCGGGGCCAGGCCGACCGTGCCGTTCCACAGCACGGCCTGAAGACACTCCTGGACGACGCGCACCACTGGGCCCTCACGCGGCTCGCCACCGTTCCAGTACGCCTGCCAGACCGGGTCGGTGCCCTGCGGGAACTGGAACCAACGGCGCTCCCCGAGGTCGGCGAGGCGCAGCCGGCCCCGGCGGGCCAGCGGATCGTCGGCACGCAGGACCACGCCCACCGGATCGGTACGCAGTTCACGTACCGTCAGGGCGCTCTCGTCGAACGGCGCCCGGGTCAGGGCCACGTCGACCAGTCCGGCGCGCAACCCGCACGTCGGGTCGGTCAGATCGGTGTCGCGGATGCGGATGTCGACACCGGGGTGGCTCCGGCGGTAGGCGGCGGCCAGTCTCGTCGCTCCCGGATCGGTGCTGTCGCCCAGGATGCCGACGGTGATGGTCGCGGCTCCGGCCGCCTCGCTCACGCGGACCCGGACGCGTTCGGCGTGGTCGAGCAGCGCCCGCGCCTCGTCGAGCAGGACCGCGCCCGCGGGGGTGAGCGTGACTCCCTGGGGCGAGCGGACGAACAGCAGGGCCCCGATCTCGCTCTCCAGCTGCTTGATCGCCCGGCTCAGGGGCGGCTGGCTCATGTGCAGTCGGGCGGCGGCCCGGCCGAAGTGCCGTTCCTCGGCGACCGCCACGAAGTAGCGCAGGGTACGTAGCTCCACGCTGCGACGATACCCACACGGCATCGGCGCTGCGGAACAGGTCTTGGACAGTCGCGGGGAACGGCGGTGCACTTGGATCATGACCGAAGAAGCGAAGACCGGCGCATCGCGGACCGACCCCGCCGTATCGGTGGTCGGCCCCGGCGACGGCGAAGTGATCATCCTGGGGGCCGCGCGCATGCGCGTCCTCGAAGACGGCAGCCATACCGGGCGCCGCCTCGCCCAGGACGTGATCGCCGCCGGCCGGCCGCTGACGCCGCAGGCCGGCGCCCACGCGATGAGCCGCTACGCGACCGAGTCCGCCACCGGTGAGCGTGGACAGGAATCATGAACATCGCATATTGGATCGTCGCCGGACTGCTCGCCCTCTTCTATCTCTACGCGGGCGCGGTGAAGGTCACCCGTGACCGGGATCGGCTCCGCCCGATGATGGCCTGGGTGGATCGCATGCCCCTGCCGGCCGTGAGGACGCTCGGGGTGGTCGAGATACTCGGCGCGGCCGGGCTGATCCTGCCGCCTCTGACCGGCATCGCCCCCTGGCTCGCCCTGGTCGCGGCCATCGGGTTCGTGCTCCTGCAGATCGGTGCGATCGCCGTCCACCTGACCGGCGAGGACCGCAGGATCGCCCTCAACTTCGGGCTCATCGCCTCGGCGGCCGTCCTCGGTCGGCTGGCCACGATCTGGCTGTGAGGCAGGACGCCTGCTCGCTCGACGCCTCCCCTCAGCAGGCGTTCCGGTCGGCTCGGCTGTCCCACCCATCGCATCGCCGCTGCGCGTGTCTTCGGCGGGCACGGCGGAGCCGTGGGTGGGCGGGTGGCCGCGACTCACTAGCCCGAAAGACTCAATATGCGACAAAGAGGTCACTCGATTGCCGCGCACCCTACGTAATGCGGGCGCGTTGGTGAGGATATGACGACAACAAGGCCGAGGTCTGCTACGGCTGACCTCCTGGCCGGCACGACGAGCAGTTCCGCCGCCGCGATTCGCATGGGGGGCTGGGTGTACACACCGGCCCGTACCGAGGGCGGGCACGCGACCCTGCACAACGCCTTCGAACGAGTCGACCTGCGCCACTGCGCCGAACTCATCGGCACCCTTCTGACCGGACTCGGCTGCATCGAGGCCGACTTCGCGGCCGGAGCCGACCGCCCGAAGGGGTCAGGACACCGCTCCCGCGAGCCTCGAACGCAGCTTTCCCATGTATGAGGCGCGAGGCCGGCACAGCCGCCCGGAACCGTCCGTCCCGGGCCCTGCCACAGGGTACGAGGCGCCGGCCGACCACATGCCGGCGTGGGAACAATCCGCGGCCCCGCTGGACGCGGTGGACATGCAGTGGGATCCGGCGGAGGAACTCGCCCACCTGCTGCACCAGGCCGTCGAGGACGAGCGAAACGGTACTTCTCCTGTCGTGGAGGACGCCTACCTTTCGGACGCCTACCTTTCGGACGTCCGCGTCCCGGACGCCGGTCTGCCGGACGCCGGTCCCCTGGACATCGGCCCCCCGGACATCAACCTCCCGGACGCCGACCGGTTCGCCGAGGAGCCGCTCGCCAACCTGACCCGGATCACCAGCGAGCTGCCTCCGCTGCGCCCCGCCCCCGACCGCCGACGTCGTCGACGGTCCCGTTCTCGTAAGCGGGCGCCCGGGGTGCTGCGCACCACCAGCTTCCTGCTCGCCGCGGCCGCCGCGGTCGCCGTGTGCATGGTGTGCGTCTTCGGCGGCATCGTCAGCTACGACCCGCTGCGCCACCTCGCCCTGTACCGCACCTCCGCCCACGCGGTCGGCTGGTGGCCCCTGCTGATCTACGGACCCTGGACCGTCGCCTCCCTGTCGATCCTCCGCGCCGCCCTGCACCGGCGCCGCGCGGCCCACTCCTGGGCGGTCGTCATCGCGTTCTCCGGCGTCTCCATGCTTCTGTGCGTCGCGCAGGCGCCCCACACCCCGGTCGACGCCACCGCGGCCGCGCTCCCTGCCCTGGCCTGTCTTGCCTGCTTCCAGCAGCTCGTCCGACAGGTCACCCTCACCCGCCCGCCCCGCCAGGCCAACCCCCGCCACCGCACCCCGGCACGCCCCGCGGGCCAGCGCCCCTCATGACCGTGACCGGCGGCACGGGTCGAGGCGACGTGGTGCTCCTCCGCCGCTGTGGCCCGCACCGGTTCCGGGGCGGGTGCCCCGAGGCGCAGGGCACCCGCACCTCCCCTTCCGCCAACTACCGCCCGCAGTTGGGCTGTTCGTTGCTCCACCGTCCCTCCGTCTCACCAGGCTCACCCGGGTCGCCGCACCTTCCCCACCCGCGAAGGAGAACTCGTGAGCCACAGCCCCACCCCGGCCAGACGCACCGTCCTCACCGGCGGAGGTCTCGCGCTCGGCGCGTTCGCCGCGCCCGCGCTGCTCGCCCCCTCCACCGCGACGGCCGCCGAACTCAGCGGCAGCGCCGACCGGTTGCCGGCCGGCCTCTTCACGCTCGGCGTCGCCTCCGGTGACCCGCTGCCCGACGGGGTCGTCCTGTGGACGCGGCTCGCCCCGGACCCGCTCGGCGGGGGAGGCATGGCGCGGCGCAACGTTCCCGTGCACTGGCAGGTCTCCGACTCGCCGCGCTTCACCCGCGTCGTCGCTTCCGGCGTGGAGGTCGCCCGCGCCGAGCACGCGCACAGCGTCCACGCCGAGGTGCACGGCCTGCGCCCCGACCGCGAGTACTACTACCGGTTCCGCGCGGGCACCCAGCTGTCAGGGACGGGCCGCACCCGCACGGCGCCCGCCCGCGACGCCCGCCTCTCCAACCTCCGCTTCCTGTTCGCCAGTTGCCAGAACTGGCAGGACGGCTACTTCACGGCCTGGCAGCACGCGGCGCAGGAGGACGTGGACTTCGTAGCCTTCCTCGGCGACTACATCTACGAGTCCACGCCGAGCGCGACCACCGTCCGCCGTCACGAGGGCACCGGCGAGCCGTACAGCCTCACCGAGTACCGCAACCGGCACGCGCAGTACCGCACCGACCCCGCCCTCCAGGCGGCGCACGCCCACGCGCCGTGGATCGTCACGCTCGACGACCACGAGATAGACAACAACTGGGCCGACGATGTCCCCCAGGACCCCGCGGCGCAGTCCCCCGAGGTGTTTCGCGCCCGCCGCGTCGCCGCGCTCAAGGCGTACTGGGAGCACATGCCACTGCGCCGCTCCTCGATGCCGCGCGGCCTGGACATACAGCTGTACCGGTCGATCGGTTACGGGCAGCTCGCGACCGTCCACGTCCTCGACACGCGCCAGTACCGCAGCGACCAGATCACCACGCTCGCCGAGTCCTACGACGCGTCGCGCACGATGACGGGCGACGCGCAGGAGCGGTGGCTGACGCGCGGCATGGAGCGCTCCGGCACCCGCTGGAACCTCCTCGCGAACCAGGTGATGTGGGCGCAGAACGACCGCAAGGCAGGCCCCGAGAAGGTCTACGACTTCGACAACTGGGACGGTTACCAGGCCCAGCGTCGCCGCCTCCTGGAGTTCTTCGGTTCGGGACGCGCCGCCAACCCGGTGGTCCTCACCGGCGACCGGCACGCCACCTGGGCATGTGACCTGAAGCCGGACTTCGACGACCCGGACTCCCCCGTGGTCGGCGCCGAGATCACCGGTTCGTCGATCACCTCGGGCGGTGACGCCGACGTGGCCGGTTTCCACACCACGTACGACCCGATCATGGCCGAGAGCCCGCACTGGAAGTACATCGACAACCGCCGCGCGTACGTCCTGTGCGACGTGACGCGCGAGCGGATGGTGGCGTCGCTGCGCACGGTCGACACCGTGTGGCAGCCGGGCGGGACCTCGATGGCGACGGCCGCCGAGTTCGTCGTCGAGTCCGGCCGGCCGGGCGTCGACGTGACGGCGGAGGCGAAGACCCCGCAGGCGATGCGCCTGTCCGGCCGCCGGTACGACGTGGACGACGACCAGTTCTGACCCCGGTCACCCCCGGTCTCCGTGGTCGCCCGGGCATGCGGCCACGGAGCCGCCACGTAAAACCGTTTGGCAGAGCGTGCCGGCCGCTGCTACTTTGCCGGAGGCCGTGCGAGAGAACGAGGAGATGGTACCCGTGAACGTTTCCACATGGGTGCTCTCCTCCGGGGTCACGGTCGGGCGATAGGTCGTCCGGGAGCGCCGTCAAGGCACTCGCGAAAGGCACGACCATGCACTTCACCTCTGAACAGCGTCTCGACGACAGCACTCTCGAACGCCGTTTCACCCTCGATGAGATCCCCGGCATCCTGTGGACACCTTCGTCCGCATCCGTGCCGGTGCCGCTGATCCTGCTCGGACACCCCCCGCTCGGGCTGGACAAGATGTACCCCCGGCTGGCGGACCGGGCCCGGCGCGCCGCGGCGGACGGCTTCGCCGCCGCCACCATCGAACTCCCCGGCAGTGGTGACCGGCCCCGTCAGGCCGCCACCGAGCAGGCCCGGGCCGACCTGCGCCGGGCCATGGAGGCCGGTGAGCCGGTCAGCGACGAGATCGTCGACGCCCTCGTCCTCCCGCTCGTCGAGAAGGCCGTCCCGGAATGGCGGTCCGCCCTGGACGCCCTCCTGTCGCTGCCCGAGATCGGCGGCCCGGTCGGGTACTCGGGTGGTGTGATGGCCCTCGCGACCCGGCTGGCGCTGGTCGAGCCGCGGATCTCGGCCGCCGTTCTGTTCGCCGGGAGTTTCGTGCCACGCGTCACGTTCGAGGACGCCCGCCAGGTCACCGTTCCGCTGCACGTGCTCCTGCAGTGGGACGACGAGGGGAACGACCGGCAAACGTCCCTGGACCTGTTCGACGCTTTCGGCTCGAAGGAAAAGACGTTGCACGCCAACATGGGCGGGCACGCGGGCGTCCCGCAGTTCGCGGGGGACGCCGCGGCGCAGTTCTTCACCCGGCACCTGAAGTGAGGCGAGGCCGCCGGGCCACCGGCGGCCGGTAGGCGGCGCGTACTGGCTGCCTGTGGCCGGAGAGTCAAACGGATGGGCGATGTCCTGCGGACGACCCCGCTCGTTGACCGATTGCTGATCTTGCACGGCGGTGGTCGAGCCGACGCAGGACGGCATGGATCTCCGGAGCGTTCCGCTTCGGCGCGAGAAGAGGAGAACGTAGTGCGTCGGATGAGCATGGCCCTGGCCCTCGTGGTGGCCGCAGGTGGGCTCGGTCTGTCGGCGGTGTCCGCCGAGGCCGCGCCGGCATCCCCTGTGCTGGGGCCCCCGTTTCCGTACCAGGACTGCCTCAACGCGACCAAGCAGAAGGGCGAGAGCCCTTCACAGGGCAAGTGGCACTGTGACCAGCTGGTCAAGAAGGGGTGGGTCAAGCCGCCGACCAGGTGACCTGCGTTTCCGGGGCCACCTTCACCGGTGGCCCCGGGCCGGGGCGCCCCTCCCTCATCGAGAGCGCCGAGGAAGTTGCTACGCGTGCAGGCGGGCCTCGCGCAGCAGCCGGCTCATTCGTTCGGCGGCCCGCACGGCGGCGTCACCGCAGCAGTTGTTGAACAGCACGTGAACCCGCTCGACGCGCTCGGCCAGTTGCCGCAACCGTGGCAGCCACTCGGCCAGTTCGTCCTCGGAGTACGCGTACCGGAAGCGGTCCTCCTTGCTCCCGCGGCCCCATGAGGCGCTCCGTCCGTGGAACCGTACGATGGCTCGCCGAGAGTCGGTGACAGGCGTGACCGGGGGCAGGGAGGACGACAGCCCCTGCGCCATGTCGACGGCGACGGCGGCCATGCCGTGGTCCGCGAGGAGTGCGCGCGTCGTCTCGGCCTGCTCCGCACGCCACCAGTCCGGGTGCCGGAACTCCACGGCGACCGGCCAGCCGGCCGTGCGCCGCGCGGTCTGCGCCAGTACCCGTTCGGCTCGCTCCCCGGGCCGCAGCCACGGCGGGAACTGGAAGAGCACGCTGCCGAGTCGCCCGGCCTGCCGCAACGGTGCGACGCCTTCGGTGAACCGTGCCCACACCTCGTCGATCACACCGGGATCCTGTGCGTCGGCCGGCAGTCCGTCCGGCATCACCGCCTCGCGCGTGGGGTGGCCCGTCAGCAACGAGAACGCCTTGACGTCGAAGGTGAACCCGTCCGGGGTGCGCTGCACCCACATCCGGCTGACGCGCTCTTGAGGCAGGGCGTAGTACGACGCGTCGGCCTCGACGATCGGAAACCGCCCGGCGTAGTACCGGAGCCGTCCTTCGGCGTCCCGGTGCCCGGTCGGGTACCAGCCGCTGCGCACCAGCGCCGGGTCTGTCCACGAACACGTGCCTATAAGAATGTCGCCCATGGAGATCCAGTACCCACGGGGCGCGAGACTGCGCCTGCGTTTGTGTGCTGTGCGGACAGGCGCGAACTCCGGGGCCCGCGGGCGTACACCGGTCTCAGCCGTGCTCGGGCTCCACCGGGAGCCACAGTTCGGCGTCGGCCTCGTTCTTCTCCGGTGACAGGCGGGTGCGCAGGATCTCGGGGCCGATGCGGGTGCGGTAGGGGTTCGACGGGAACCACTCGGTGAACACGTCCCGCCACAGCTCCTGGATGGCTTGCGGCGCCGGGCCGGAGGTGGTGAAGACCGCCCAGGTGCCGGCTGGGACGGCCAGCGCGGTCGTGCCCTCCGGAGCGGCCTCGGAGGTGATCACGCCGTGGTGGTAGTCCAGTTCCGTACCCTCGGCGCGGCTGGGATCCATGTCGTCGCAGACCGAGACGATGCCGTAGGGCTCCTGGTCCGACAGCTTCTCCAGGCGCTCGACGGTCCGGGGATCGATCCCGCGCACGAAGTCCATGAGGGCCTGGTTCGGGCCGGCGTGCACCAACGGGATGCGGGTCCTGAGCCCGACGACAGCGAAGTGCGCCTTCTCCACGACGCGGTACCGCATGGTGCTGCTTCCTTCGATGGTGAGGCGGAAGGCCATCCGGGACTGGGAGTTGAGCGCGGCGCCGGTACGTCGGGCCTCGCCCGGTCCGATGCCGTGCATGGCACGGAACGCCCGCGCGAACGCCTCGCCGGAGCCGTAGCCGTACCGCACCGCGATCTCCAGCAACGTCCGGCGTCCCGCGAGTACTTCGGCGCCCGCGAGGGTGAGCCGGCGGCGCCGGACGTACTCCGACAGCGGCATGCCCGCGAGCGCGGAGAACATCCGGCGCAGGTGGTACTCCGAGGTCGCCGCGATGCGTGCCAGCTCCTTCACCTCGATGGACTGGTCGAGATGGCGTTCGATGTGCTCCATGGCCTGGTTCAGCCGCTCCAGCATGCCCGGCTCCTTCTCCCTCACTCGCCGCTTCCCAGGCCCCGGCGGATCGCGATCTCCACCGGCGAGTACGCACCGTCGGCCCGCTCCAGTTCGTACGGCGTAGCCGGCAGCAGCGGCGGCTGCGCCATGAAGCGTGGCCGCGCCCCGTGGTGCGGCTGCGCCGCGTGCACCAGGAACGGATGGCAGAGGAACACATCGCCCGGAGAGCCCGTGGCGAGAGCGACGGACCGGTGGTCGGAGGCCGCCATCAGATCGGGGGCGAGGGTCAGCCCGCTCGCTCCCTCCTGCCCGTACTTCTCCAGCACCTTCGGCACGTCGAGGTGCGAACCGGCCCGGATCCGGGTCGGGGCGTCCTCCTCGCCGACCTCGCTGAACAGGAAGAGCATCAGCAGCGCCCGGTCCCGCGAGCGCAGGTTCGTGAAGTACCAGCTCTCCCCCTCGGGCAGATAGCTCCCCTCGATGTGCCAGCCCGCGTCGTCCGGCTCCTCCTCGTGCGGAAAACGCAGCGGGAACGTGCCCATCGAGTAGCGCGGCTCCCAACGCCCCTCCCCGACGAGCAGGTCGTACGCGCGCTGCAGACACGGCGAGTTGGGTGCGGCGGCGAACGGTCCCTGCGCCATGCCGCCCACCCAGTGCACGGGTTTCGTCCACGTCGACGGGTCCTCCGGGTCGCAGCCCGTCTCCCGCCACAACAGGCGCGCGCAGTCCGCGGCCACGCGCGGCGCGACGGCACCCTCCAGCTTCACGAAGCCGTCGCGGAGGAAACGGGAGACCAAGGTCGTGTCATCCATGACCTCATCCTGCGGCGGCCCCGGCGCCGGTCACCCGACTTTCTCCGCACCGCTTGTGTCGGGTCCGCCCCGCGGTCGAGCCGCCGCGCGGGCCCTGTCGTCGTCCGGGCCGGCGAGCTGCCTGCTTTCTTCGTTCGCCGTGCGCTGCTCGGTGGCCGGAACCGGGAGGGTGGCGGTCAGGACGAGTACGGCCTGGTCGTCGTCGACGTCACGGCCGTCGGTGAAGGCGGCGACCGCGGCGGTGAGGACGCTCAGGACGTCCGGGGCCCGCTGCGGCGGCGGGGTGAGCGCCTGGGCGAGGCGGTCCTCCTCGAACTGCTCGTCCGCGCTGTTGCGGGCTTCGGTGATGCCGTCGGTGTAGAGGACGAGGCTTTCCCCGGCGGCGAGGGTGATGCGGCGGGAGCCGAGGTCGGGGTCCGGCAGAACGCCCAGGAGCGGACCGTCACTGCTGACCGGGCGGGCTCCGTCGGCGGTGAGGTGCAGGGGCAGGGTGTGGCCGGCGCGGACGAGTTCGATGTCCAGTCCGGTGCCGGTGGGCGTGAAGTGGCCGTAGACGAGGGTGACGAAGCCGGTGCCGTGACTGCCGTGCCGCTTTGTCAGGGCGCGGTTGATGGCCTCGACGACGGCCCGTGGTCCGGGCAGGAACGAGGCGACGGCCCGCGCGGTGTGACGTACCAGGGCGGTGGTGGTGGCGGCCAGCGCGCCACGGCCGCAGACGTCACCGAGCATGAAGGCCCAGCCGCCGTCGTCCAAGGGGAAGACGTCGTAGAAGTCCCCGCCGATCTCCAGTCCCTCGCCGGCCGGGTGGTAATAGGTGGCCAGCTCCGCACCGGGCAGGGTGGGCAGGTCCGGCAGGAGGAGGCCGGCCTGGAGGTCGCGGGCGAGGGCGGCGCGCCGGGTGTACTGGCGGGCGTTGCCCGCGGCGGTGGCGGCGCGGCGGGCGAGCTCCTCGGCCAGGGCGACGGCGCGCCCGTCGAGGACGTCCTCACCGGTGGTGAGCAGGGTCAGGGTGGCGAAGGTCTGTCCGCGGTCGGTCAGGGGCACACACAGGTACCCGGTGACGCCCAGGTCCTGCCAGGGGCCGGGCCCGGTGGGGACGCGACGGGCGATCTCGGAGAGCGAGGAGGCCAGCACGCGGGCCACGGCGTCGTAGACCGGGATGTGCGAGGCCAGCTGCTGCCGCGCGTGCTCGGTCGGGGCGGCCGTGGCGATACGGCGTACCCGGCCCTGCTCGACGACGTCGACCGCGCACAACGAGGCCAGGGCCGGCACGCACAGCGCGGCCAGCCGTTGCAGTGTCTGGGCGTAGTCGAGGTCGGCGCTCAGCGCGGTACTGGCCCTGAGGAGGAAGGCCAGGTCGTTGCGGGCGGCCTTCTCCCGTGCCTCGGCGGCGAGGCGGGCCCGCTCGGCGTGGTGGCGTTCGACGGCCAGCGCCGCGGTGTCGGCGAAGACACCGGCGAGCGCGAGGTCGGCCTCGTCGGGGGCGCGGGGCACGCGGTGGTACATCGCGAAGGTCCCCAGCAGCTGCTCGTCGCGGCCCAGTATGGGAGTGGACCAGCAGGCGGCGAGCCCGGCGCGCTTGGCCAGATCGCGGAAATCGTCCCAGAACGGGTCGGTGGCGATGTCGGAGACGATGACCCGCCGGCGACGGTACGCGGCGGTACCGCAGGAGCCGACGCCCTCTCCGGTGGCGATGCCGTCGATGGCCTGGTTGTAGAAGTCCGGCAGGCTCGGGGCGGCGCCGTGCCGCAGGTGACGACCGTCGTCGTCGGCGAGCAGGACCGAGACCAGCACGTCGGGCGACAGGTCCTCGATGGCCTTCGCCATACCCTCCAGGACGTCTTCCAGCGGGGCCTGGCGGGCGATCTGCTCCAGCAGGGCCCGGTGCTCGGCCGTCATCCGCTGGGCGTGCTTGACCTGGGTGGTCTCCACCCCGATCAGCCGCACCCCCATGACGTTGCCGCCTTCGTCACGGCGAGGCTCGTAGGTGAAGTCGAAGAACGCCTCGCGCAGGTGCGTTCCCTCACCCAGCAGCACGCGGGCATCACGTCCGGTGTAGGGGCGGCCGGTGCGGTAGACCCGGTCCAGGAGGGCGGTGAAGCCCTGTTCGGCCAGCTCGGGCACCAGCTCGCCGATCGGCAGCCCGGTACGCTCCGGAGCGCGGCCGACGGCCGTGTAGAAGGCCGGGTTCGCGGCCTCCAGGAGATGGGCCGGGCCGGACATCGAGGCGAACACCACGGTCGACTCGCCGAACAGCGCTCGCAGGTCCGCCTCCGCGGCGGACGGCGCGTCACCCTTGGGACTGCGCACCGCAGCCGCTCTCTTGGGCGTGCCGGTCACGCCGTCCCCCCTTCCCCCGAAGCCATCCCCGTACGTTCGCCGGACACCTTGTCATGACCGGTCCGGGCGGCGGCAAGGGCCTCCCCGGTGCTGGAGTGCACGGGGATCACGACGTCGAGGCCCGTCAGCGAGAAGACCCTGGCGACCGGTGCCGGCGCGGACGCCAGCCGCAGCTGTCCTCCCTGCGCCGACAAGCGCTGGTAGAGCCGCACCAAGCCTCCGATACCGGACGAGTCGCAGAAGGTGAGCGACGTGCAGTCGACCACGACCAGCCGCGGAGCCGGTCGCGCGGCGAGCGCCGTCTCCGCGGCCTCGTTCAACTGCACCACGCTCTCGACGTCCAGTTCCCCGAGAAGCCGGAACGACACAGCCCCTTCCAAGGCTTCGACCTGTACCGAAAACACGCGCCGCCACGCCTCCTGTCCGTCGGTCAAGAACACCGGACCTCATGGTAGAAGCGTGTCTTTCGCCTGGTGAAGGCAGCCTGGGGGACGGCGCAGGGGCAGCGGCCCGGGGCGCCGATGGCAGCCTCGGGCGCTACCCTGCCGATCACCAATAGTGCTTGCGACCGCCCACCGCGTGGCCCGCGGCTCCGAGGATCCACAGCGCCGCGCCGATGACGACGAGGACGACGCCGATGGTCCACAGGATGGAGATGCCGGCGATGAGGCCGATGATGAGCAGGATGAGTCCGAGTGCGATCATGGAGTCCTCCGACCCTCAGAATTACTTCGAGTATGCACCTTTCCAGCCTGTTCGGCCTGGTCGAGGCAGGCTCTTCCGCATGCCCCGAGTCGCACGGTCCCCCGGAGCACCTGCCGCCCCGCGGCCGGATCAGCTCCGCGTCGCCGCTTGCGCGAGCAACCGCTGCAAACGCAGGCCGCGGTGGGCGTCGAGGTCGCCGGAGTGCCCGGACCTGACCGCCGCGGCGAACTCGCGCCGCAGCACCGGCCAGCACTCCTCGTGGTTGATGCCCGCGGTGTCGTAGACGAGCTCCGGCTGCGGGCCGAACAGCTCGATCCGGGTCAGCGCCCGCTCGCGGGAGACCGCGCCGGACAACGACGCCTGGCTCACGGCTCCGTTCTCGTGCTCGCAGGTCAGCTCCATCCAACGGCGTGCGTCGCCGGTGCCGCGGACGTCGGCGATGGGCCCCACCGCGGCGTCGAGCAGGTCGAGCAGGTGAGGGCCCAGGTCGAGGAGCGCGCCGTGTTCGAGCCGCCAGGACGTGGCGAACTCGCCGCCGAGGAAGGCGCCGTGGAGGTAGCAGGAGCGGGCGCCGGTGACGTCGAGGCGCCGCGCGTCCGCGAGGAAGCGCCGGGTCACCGGGTGGTAGCGCTTGGTCAGCACGAGCTGGGAGACGACCCCCGCCTCGTCGATGGCGTCGACGAGCCGCTCGGCGCCTGCGAGGTCCAGGGCCAACGGCTTCTCCAGGAGGAGCGCTCTGCCCTTCTTGGCGGCGAGGGGGGCGAGTTCGGCCTGAATGGACGGCGGCACGGCGAAGGCGACGGCTTCGCAGTGCTCCAGGAGGTCGTCGAAGCTCGTGGCCACCCGCGCGCCGTGGGGCGCCGCGGTCTCCCGGGCCGCCTCCGTCCGGCGGGCCCAGACGGCGGTCAGCCTCGTCTCGGGGCCCGCGGCGAGCGTCCGCGCGTGCATCGCGCGGGCCCAGGGCCCCGCTCCGACGAGTCCGACGCGGACGGGTGGGTGGGGCCAGACCGCAGTGCCGGTCTCGGTCTCGGTCTCGGTCACGTGGTGTCCTGCTGTTCTTGTGCGGTACGGACGAGAGGTCATCGCGCGCTGGGGGCGGGCGACGGGGCCGCTGCCCGGGCCTTGAGCCGGGCGTCGGCGCGCTCGGGCGCGTAGAGCACGCCGACCACCATCGCCGCGGCGCCGATGAGGCCCGCGTGGTCGCCGAGCCGGGAGGTGACGACGTTCAGGTGGGCGGTGGCGCGGGGCATCGCGCGCTGGTACAGGAGTTCGCGGACGCCCGTCATGAACGGGATGCCCGACAGGTCTCCGGCGAGCATGAGTACGCCGGGGTTGAGCAGGGTCACGACGGTGACCAGCACCTCTCCCACCCGTCGCCCGGCTTCGCGGGCCAGGCGGACGGCGTCGGGGTGGCCCTGGTCGAGGAGCGCCTTGACCTCGGTTCCGGAGGAGACGTCGAGGCCCAGGCCGCTGAGCTCTCTGGCCAGGGCGCGTCCGCTGGCCACGGCGGCGAGGCAGCCCGTGGAACCGCACATGCACACGGCGTCGGGCCGGTCGTGCAGGCGGATGTGCCCGATGTCGCCGGCGCCGCCGTCGATGCCGCGGAAGACGTCGGCGTTGATGACGACACCGGCGCCGATGCCGGTGGAGACCTTCACGAGGACGAAGGCGGCGCAGTCGGGGTGGCCCGTCTGCTGTTCGGCGAGGGCCATGAGGTTGGCGTCGTTGTCGACGAACACGGGTACGGACGCGCCCTCCAGGCCGGCGCCCACGTGCTGGGCGTACGCCTCCTGCAGGCGCCGGCGGATCGGGTACCCGTCCCAGCCCGGCATGATCGGCGGCTGCACGACCTGCCCCGTCTCCCAGTCGACGGGGCCCGGTACGGACAGCCCGATCCCGCAGATCCGCTCGCCCGGTGTCCCGGCGGCGACCAGGAGATCCGGGAAGCAGCGGGCCAGCCGGTCGAGCACGCGGTCGGGTCCGTCCCCGATGTCCAGTTCGGTGCTGTGCTCGGCCAGGACGGTGCCCGCCAGGTCCAGGACCGCCGCGCGGGCGTACCGGGTCTCCAGGTCCACCGCGATGACGGCGGCGTGGCCGGGGTCGAAGGCGAGGCGGTGCGAGGGCCGGCCGCCGGTCGAGGTGCCGGTGTCCTGGCGCAGCCAGCCGGCCCGGTTGAGTTCGTCGAGGCGGTGCCCCACGGTCGACCGGGACAGGCCGGTCGCGCGTTGCAGGTCGGCCCGGGTGTTGGCCTGGCCGCTGCGGATCAGCTGCAGCAGTCGGCCCGAGCTCGCCGGACTCGGCGTGATCATCGCTGCTTCCCCCTGTTCAACTCTTGTCGGCGCCGCTGGTCAGGCCCTCGGTGAGCAGGCGTTCGGCGGCGAAGAACAGAACTACCACGGGAATCGTCAGCACCACGGAACCGGCCATGAGAACCGTCTTGGAGACCTCGATGCCGTTGGACAGCTGGGCCAGGCCCAGCGAGACCGTCCACTTGCCGGGGTCGGCGGCGAGGAACAGCAGGGCGAACAGGAACTCGTTCCAGGCGATCATGAACACGTAGAGGCCGGTCGCCATGAGGGAGGGCAGGGCCAGCGGGAGGATCACCTTGCGCACGGTCTGCACACGGCTGCAGCCGTCGAGGGCGGCGGCCTCCTCGATCGAGTACGGGATGGTGACCAGGTAGTTCTTCAGCATGTAGATCGCCACGGGGACGGTCTGTGCGACGTAGACGATCGCGAGGCCGACGAGGCTGGACGACAGGCCGATCTTCGCGAACATCACGAAGAGCGGAACGGCGAGGAGCGTCGAGGGGAACAGGTAGACGGCGAGGAAGAGCGCGCTGACCTGGCGGCTGCCGGAGAACTTCAGGCGGCTGATCGCGTACGCCCCCGGTACGGCGGCGAGCAGGGTCAGGGCCACGGTGCCGAGCGAGACCAGGGCGGAGTTGCGCAGGAGCTGGAGGAAACCCTGGCCGCCGTCGTCGGTGGAGCGCAGCACCTCGGTGTAGGTGGCGAAGGTGAGCTGCTCGGCGGAGACCCACAGGGAGCCGGGGTCGAGCAGCAGTGAGTCGATGGGCTTCAACGACAGCAGGAGCATGTAGAAGAAGGGCACGAGGGTGATCAGGGCGAGGAACGCGATGACCACCCAGCGCGCGACGCCGAAGAACCGCTCCTCGAACCGGGCTCGTGTCATGGCCGCTTTGTGGGTCACGACTCCTCCTGCGTCTTGTTGCCGAAGAGCTTGAAGTACAGGCCCAGCAGGACCATGAGGGCGGCGGCCAGGACGAGCGCCTGGGCGGCGGCGGCGCCGACGTCGTAGCGCGAGGTGAGGAAGTCGTAGACGCGCACGGCGGCGACGTCGGTGCCGGCGCCGCCGCCGGTGAGCAGGTAGACGTCGTCGAACTTGTTGAACGTCATGATGAAACGCAGGACGCAGAGCAGCGCGATCACCGGCATGAGCTGGGGCAGCAGGACGTGCCGGAAGCGCTGGGTGGGGGTGGCGCCGTCGACCTTCGCCGCTTCTTCGAGTCCGTCCGGCACCGCCTGGAGGCGGGCGAGGATGAACAGGAAGGCGAAGGGGAAGTAGCGCCAGCATTCGAAGGCGATGACCGTGAGCAGTGCAAGCGGGATGTCGAAGTGCAGGCCGAGCAGGTGCACTTCGTACGCGCGGGTCGACAGGAACGCGATGGGGTCGTCCCAGCCGAAGAGTTTCTGTCCCCACGCGTTGACGATGCCGTACTGCGGGCTGAGCGCGACCTCCCAGACGAAGGCGACGGCGACGACGGGTGCGACGTACGGCAGCAGCATCGCGGCGCGCAGCAGGCCGCGGCCGCGGAAGGGCTTGCGCAGAGCGAGGGCGGCGACGAGGCCGAGCGCGACCGAGCCGAAGGTGCCGCCCACGGTGTAGAGGACGGTGGTGCCGAGGCTGGACCAGAAGCCAGCGGAGTCGAAAACCTGCTCGAAGTTGCGCAGGCTCCAGTTCCCGAACAGGCCCATGCCCTGGATGTCGACGAGCTTGGCGTGCTGGAAGGCGAGCAGCACCGTCCACAGGATCGGCAGCACCACGACGACGAGCACGACGAGGAAGGTGGGGCTGACGAAGGCGAGTCCCGCGCGGTTGGTCCGGCGACTCGCGGTCAGCGGCTTACGGCTCCGGCGGCCGTCGGCGGGCGGTGTCGGCGATCCGTCGGGAGGGTTGCGGCGCTGCTGGGCGCCGGGGGCGGTAGTCATGGCATGGCTTTCGACGAGGCGTTCACGAGGCACGGGGGCGGCTACTGCAGGGACTTCTTGAGGGCGGCGACTTCTTCCTCGGACTCCCGGGCGGCCTCGGAGGGCGTCGCCTGACCGCTGGTCATGGAGCCGATGGCCTTGGGTACGGGCAGCTCCCCGTTGGTGGCGCCGACGAGTGCGCCCTCGCCCTGTTCGATGCCCCAGCGGCGGATGTCGCCGACGCCGGCGGCCAGTTGCCCGAGGAGCCGCGGCGAGTACACCTCGTCGAGGGGCTTGCGGGTGCCGACGCCGAGCTTGCTGTGGCGCCAGGCGCTCACGTAGCGGTCGGGCCAAGCGGCCGTGCCGTGGCGGACGGGGATCTTTCCCTCGGGGGCCATGCCGAACCAGGATTCGTAGCCGCTGCTCATCATGTACTCGATGAAGGTGCGGGAGGCCGCCGTCTCAGCCGTCTTGGTGGTCACCCACGACGTGACCTCACCGAACTGCGCCGGCTGGGCGGTGCGGCCGGGGTCCGCGCCCTTGAGCGCGGTGACGATCCCGGTGTGGTCCGAGAGGAACCGCGGGTCCTCGCCGCACTCCTCGCAGCTGGGCAGGGCGTCCTTGCGCAGGCCCGCGAGTTCGTCGAGGAGGAACGACGACCAGATCATCATGGACGAGCGGCCGGAGAAGTAGGTGGCGCGTGTCGAGTCGACCGTCTGTGTTCCGGGGGCGCCGTACTCGCGTGCCAGCTGGTCGTAGGTGTCGAACGCCTTGACGCACTGCGGCGAGTCGAGCGTGACGTCACCGTGCCCGTCGACGAGCTGGCAGTCGTTGGCGAGGGCGAGGCTCTCGAAGCTCTGTGACGTGAAGACGTCCGAGGGGTCGGTGGCGGCGGACATGCCGTCGTGCCCCTTGGTGGTGAGCTTCTTGGCTGCCTTGAGGATCTTGGCGTACGTGTCGGGCGTGCCGAGGCCCGCCCGGTCGAACCGGTCCTTGCGGTAGACGAGGAGCTGGAGCCAGGCGTCGGAGGGGACACCGAGGTTCACGTTCCCGTCGGTCGTCAGGTCCAGGGCGTTCTTGTCGAACGTGTCGCGGCCCAGCTTCTTTACGATCTGCTGGGGAATGTCCGTGTTGAGCAGGCCGTTGGTGTACATCTGCCAGGTCTGCCCCATGGGGGCGGCGCCGATCACGTCCGGCAGATGCCCGGAGGCCGCGGCCGACATGATGAGTTGGGGCATCTGGCCCTCGTCGACACCGACGAGATGCACCTTGATGCCCGTCTTCTTCTCGAACCCGTCGACGATCTCCTGTGTCGCGGCGACACGGTCCGGAAGGTTCTCCTGGGACCACACCGTGATCTCGCGGTCCGGGGTGCCCGGGCCTGTACTGGTGGAGCAACTCGTGAGCAGTCCGATGCCCAGAGCCGCCGTGACGCCGGCCGCGGTCGTCCTCGACCGCCGGGTCCTGGTGCGCATTGCCTGTCCTCATCGCCGACTTACGTCTATACGTGAGGCATCTCAGCACTACTTTTGCATGTTGACAAGACATAAGTTGGGGATATTGTCGACGCAACCAACACCCGCACCACCCCTTTCGGAGTCGTTCGTGGAACGCGTCGTTCAATTCACAGGCCCCCGCCAGGTGGAGGTGGCGCAGCACCGCAGCGCCGATCTGCCGCCCGGCCATCTGCGCGTCCGCACCCGCTACTCCGGCATATCGGCGGGTACCGAACTCACCGCCTACCGGGGCACGAACCCCTACCTGACCCGGACCTGGGACGCCGGGGCCCGGCTGTTCCGCGACGACGAGGCCGGCATCAGCTACCCGGTCGCCGGCTGGGGCTACTCCGAGGTCGGTGAAGTCACCGAAATCTCTCCCGAGTCGACCGACGCGCCGGGCATGCCCGCCGTCGGCGACCTCGTGTGGGGCATCTGGGGCCACCGCAGCGAAGGCATCGTCCCCGCCGAGCGGATGATCGGCCACACGCTGCCCGCGGGCCTGGAGCCGCTGGCCGGCGCCTTCGCCCGGGTCGGCGCCATCGCGTACAACGCGGTCCTGGCCGGCGGCATCAACCTCGGCGAGGACGTCGCCGTCTTCGGCCAGGGAGTCATCGGCCTGATCGCCACCCGCCTCGCCCGGCTCAGCGGCGCCCGCGTCACCGCTGTCGACGCCCTCGACAACCGGCTGGAAAAGGCGAAGAGTTACGGGGCCCACAGCACGCTCGACGCACGCTCCGGGACCGTCGCAGAGAACATCCGCGCGGCCACCGGCGGCCGCGGCGCCGACCTCGCGATCGAGATCAGCGGCGCCTACCCGGCGCTGCACGAGGCCGTCCGCTCGGTGACCGCCGGCGGCCGGGTCGTGGCGTCCGGCTTCTACCAGGGCGACGGCGTCGGACTGCGCCTGGGCGACGAGTTCCACCACAACCGCGTGGAGATCGTCTGCTCGCAGATCGGCGGAGTGCCGGCCCCGCTGTCCGGCCGCTGGACGGTGGAGCGACTGCAGCAGACGTTCCTGCGCCTGGTCACCGAAGGGCAGGTCGACGTGGATTCCCTGGTCAGCCACGTCGTTCCGGTGGCCGACGCCGCCGACGCCTACGTCCTGCTCGACGAGCGGCCCGCCGACGCCCTCCAGGTCGTCCTGGAATTCTGAGAGGAACCGACATGCTGAAGTTCGCGGCCCAGGAACAGCTGCTGCCCGGCGAGACCCTCCAGGAGAAGTGGGACTTCGCGCAGCGGGCCGGCTACGACGCCATCGAGCTGCGCGCCAAGGGCGACCTCCACTTCGCCTCCCGGCTCCCGGAGTTGCGGCAGGCCCGCAAGGACGGCGTCGTCATGCCGACCGTCTGCGTCGAGATGCTCCACTTCTTCGGCGCCTTCGACGACGACCTGCGCCGCGACGCCATCGAGCAGATGAAGTCGCAGCTCACCGTCGTCGCCGAGCTCGGCGGGCTCGGTGCCCAGACCCCCGCCTCGTACGGCATGTTCTCCCGTCGGCTGCCGCCCTTCGAGCCGCCGCGCTCCGAGGAGCAGGACCGCGAGATCCTGCTGTCCGGGCTCACGGAACTCGGCGAGCACGCCCGGGCAGAAGGCGTCACGCTCTACCTCGAACCGCTCAACCGGTACGAGGACCACATGGTCAACCGCCTGGAACAGGCCGCCGACCTGATCAAGGAGGTCGGTCTCGACTCCGTCCGCATCGGCATCGACAGTTACCACATGAACATCGAGGAGAGCGATCCCGCCGCCGCGATCCTCGCCCACGCGCTCTACATCGGGCACGCCCAGGTGTCCGACTCCAACCGCTTGCAGCCCGGCGCCGGCCACCTCGACTGGCCGGCCTGGCTGAACGCCCTGCACACCATCGGCTACGAGGGCTACCTCGCGGCCGAGTGCCGGCTGACCGGTGACCCGGTCGAGGCGGTCCGTGCCGTGCCCGCCTTCCTCAAGGGGTCCGGCGCGTGACGTCCCTGATCGAGCGGCCCGCCCGCACCCGCGCCGCGGACCTGACCCTGCGGCGCGGGGCGGCGCGTGTCCTCCTCGACAACTGGCGGGGCACCGGCACCGTGCCCTCCCGCACCCTGTACCCGCACCAGTGGAGCTGGGACTCCGCGTTCATCGCGATCGGCCTGCGCCACCTGTCGGCGCGCCGCGCACAGCGCGAGCTGGAGTCGCTCTTCGCCGCCCAGTGGAGCGACGGCCGCGTCCCGCACATCGTCTTCAACTCCGCGGTGCCGAACGGCGCCTACTTCCCCAGCCCCGACTTCTGGCGGTCCTCCACGGCGGGCGCCGCCGCCGGTGCGCCCGCGGCGCAGGAGACCTCCGGCATCATCCAGCCGCCCGTGCACGCACTCGCGGTCTGGCTCACCCACCAGGCCGACCCCGGGCAGTCGCGGCGCCGCGGCTTCCTGGCGCGGCTGTACCCGCGGCTCGTGGCCTGGCACCACTACCTGACGGCCGCGCGTGACCTGGGCGGCGGCGGGCTCGTCGCCGTCGTCCACCCGTGGGAGGCCGGCATGGACAACAGCCCGTGCTGGGACGCCCCGTTGGCGCGTGTCACCCCGGCGGAGCCCGGCACCTTCCGCCGCGCCGACCTGGAGCACGGACACCCCGCGGACCGGCCCACGGACCTCGACTACGGCCGCTACGTCCAACTCGCCGTCGACTACCGCGAAGCGGGCTACGACGACCGCACAGCCCGGCCCGCCTTCGCGCTGGAGGACCCGTGCGTCAACGCTCTGCTGATCGCCGGTGAGCGGGCCCTGGCCATGATCGCCGCGGAGGTGGGCGAGGAGGCCGCGCCGCACGAGGAGCGAGCCGCCCGGCTCACCCGGGCCCTGGTGAGCCGCCTGTGGGACGACGAGGCGGGCATCTTCCTCGCACGCGACCTGCGCGGCGGCACCCTGGTGCCCGAGCGCAGCGTGGCGGGGCTCGTCCCCCTGCTCGTCCCCGGCCTCCCCGCGGAGCTCGTCGACCGTCTGGTGGCGACCCTGGAGGGGCCCCGGTTCCGGGCCGGGGCCACGGGCCTGGTCCCCAGCTACGACCTGGCCGGCCCCGCCTTCGACCCGACCCGGTACTGGCGCGGACCCGCCTGGTTCAACACCGCCTGGCTCGTCGAGCGCGGCCTGCGCACCCACGGGCGCCGTGCCCAGGCCGACCGCATCCGGTCCTCGGTCCTGGAGACGGCCGGTGCCTCGGAGTTCGCCGAGTACGTGGACCCGACCACGGGCCGGGGCCGCGGCGCCCGGGCGTTCTCCTGGACGGCGGCGCTCACCCTCGACCTGCTCGCCGCCGATCAGGAGACAGACCGATGAGCAACGCGGCCCCCCGCGCGCAGTTGGTGCGCGACGCCACCTTCGTGCACCTGGACGCCGACGGCGGTATCACCGGCGCGCGCGGCGCCTCGCCGGACGGACTGTTCGTCCGCGACGGCCGTCACCTCAGCCGGTGGCACCTCACCGTCGACGGAAGCAGACCGGCCGTCCTCTCCCCCGTCACGCCCGCGGGGGACGGCGCCGGGGAATCCGTACTCACCCCCGAGGGCACCCGGGACGCGCCGCCCGCGTACACGGTGCTGCGCCGCCAGTCCGTCGTCGCGGGCGCCTTCACGGACGTTCTCAGCGTGGTGAGCAACAGCTCCGCTCCGCTCGTCGCCGAGGTGGCCGTCGGCGTGGACGCGGACTTCGCCGACACCTTCGAGCTGCGGGCGGACGAGCGCCACTACCCCAAACCCGACGCCGTGCGACGAGTGGACCGTACGGAGACGGGCCTGGCGTTCGACTACCGCAGGGCCGACTGGCACGTACGGACCACGGTGAGCGCCGCTCCCGCCCCCGACGACGTACGCACCGGGGCCGAGGGCCACGTACTGGTCTGGCGTCTCGCTCTGGAGCCGCACGGCAGCGCCGAGCTGCGGCTACGGGTCGAGGCGCACCCGCACGGCGCCCCCCGACTCGCCGTGCGGGGAGCCGACGAGCCGGCGACCGAGGCGGTCGACACCGCGGACGACGATCTGGGCAGGGCCTGCGCCCAGGGCCTCGCCGACCTGGACCTGCTGACGATCTCCGCCACCGGGGTGGACGGCGAACCCGTGGCCGTGCCCGCCGCCGGCGTGCCGTGGTTCCTGACCCTGTTCGGCCGGGACTCGCTGCTGACCTCGTACTTCATGCTGCCCTACCGGCCCGCGACGGCGGCCGGCACCCTCAGCGCGCTCGCCGCCACCCAGGGCCGGGACCACGACGCCTTCCGCGGTGAACAGCCCGGCCGCATCGTGCACGAGATACGCCACGGCGAGCTCGCCCACTTCCGTCAGGTGCCCTACGGCCGCTACTACGGGACGATCGACGCCACGCCGCTCTTCCTCGTCCTGCTGCACGCCCACTACGAGACGACGAAGGACGCCGCCCTGGCCCGACGCCTGGAGCGGCACGCCCGGTCGGCGGTCGACTGGATGCTCGGCGACGGCGGCCTCACCGAGCACGGATACCTGGTGTACACGCCGGACCCGGGCGGCCTGGTCAACCAGAACTGGAAGGACTCGGCAGGCGCCGTCTGCCACAAGGACGGAACCCAGGCGCGCGGCCCGATCGCGGTGTCCGAGGTCCAGGGCTACGCCTACGACGCGCTGCGCCGCACCGCGCGCCTGGCCGGCGCCGTGTGGCAGGACCCCGCCTACGCCGAGCGGCTGAACCGGCTCGCCGACGCGCTGCGGGCCCGTTTCGCCCGGGACTTCTGGCTGGTGGAGGACGACTTCCCCGCCCTCGCCCTGGACGGCGACGGGCGCCAGGTCGACGCGCTCGCCTCGGACGCGGGGCATCTCCTCTGGTCGGGCATCCTCGACGAGGACCGCGGTCGACGCGTGGGCCGGCGGCTCCTGGAACCGGACTTCTTCTCCGGCTGGGCCGTCCGCACCTTGGCCGCGGGGCAGCGGCCCTACCATCCGCTCTCCTATCACCGCGGCAGCGCCTGGCCGCACGACAACGGCGTCATCGCCCTGGGCCTCGCCCGTTACGGCCTCACCGCCGAAGTGGTCCGAGTGGTGAACGGCCTCGCGGAGGCGGCGGCGCACCACGGTCACCGCCTTCCCGAGGTGCTCGGCGGCTACGACCGGGCGGTCTCGTCCAGGCCCGTGCCCTACCCGCACTCGTGTTCCCCGCAGGCCTGGGCGGCCGCGACCCCGTGGGCTCTGCGCTCCGCTCTGCACGGCGTGCTGAGCTGACGCCGGACACCTGCCGCCCTCCGCAGTGACAGGTGTCCGCCCCCGCGTGCGCGATTGGTGCCCTCGCTGCCCGACACGGCCCTGTCCTACAGTCGCCGCATGCGGCGATGGACACGAACGGCGATGGCTGGGGCCGCGGTCCTGGCGTGGGGCGAGTGGGTGAACCGGCGCTGGTCCCGCGCCCTCGTGGGGAGCGGCGAGGGCGCGTGCGAGGCCGTGGTGGTGCTGGGCTACCGGAACCCCTGACCGACGGTGAACTGCATCAACCGGTGGCGGGTCCGTGCCAGCATTCGCTCCGTCACCGCCGGCCGTACGCGCAGCACTGTGATCTTCAGCGGCGGCCCGGCCGGCAGTCCCGTAGCGGAGGCCCGGTTGATGGCGGAGTACGCGAGGTCGGTGCTTGCGTTCGACGGCGTGGTGCTGCTCGAAGACCGCAGCGCGACGACGTGGGAGAACATCACGCAGGTGATCCCGCTGCTGGAGAGCGCCGACCGCATCAAGATCGCCTCCCAGCCGGCGCATGCGCTCAAGGCCCGCGCGTACCTGCGGCGGCAGCGCCCCGATCTCGCCGAAAGGCTCGTGCGCGCGCAGGACTACCGCCCTGGCGAATGGCTGCTCGCCAAACCGCTGTTGGCTCTGTACGGGCTCTGGTCGCTCCGCGGGCTCACGGCCGAGGAGCGGACGGGACAGATCCGCGGCTACGGCACGCTCCGCTCCTGATGCCGGGCTCCGTGATGGTGCCCGTGGACAGGTCGCGTCTCGCCCGGCGCGTCGTGCAGGGCCGCGTCCATGGCGCGTAGACGGCGGGTCTGAAGATTGCTGATGCAGACCATCCAGCCGATGAACACCACGGTGAGCACAGCGAAGCCGACCGTCTGGCGTGTGCCCGCCGTGAAGGCCGTCAGCACCGTGATCGTCACGAACATGAGCGCCAGTCCGACGAGAGCGAGCACGCGGTGCCGCGTCCTGTGCAGGCGCTGGTCGACCAGGTCCCGCATCGCCCGCCGTTCAGCGGGATCGGTCGGGGTCTCCCCCTTGCGCAGCCTCTGGTCCAGCGACGTGAGACCGTCGGTACTTCCGGCAGCGCGTTTCTCCCGGCGGCGTACCGCCAGCACCACGCCGATCCCGCCCGCCGACAACACCACCATGCGGGCCAGCACCGCGAGGAACGAGCGTCCCGGGTACAGCAGTTGCACCAGCACGGTGGCCACGAGCACCGACAGCGCGAACTGCACCCACAGATGCTTGGACAAGAACACGTGGACGCGCTCCATACCCCACCCCCTCGGTCCGGCCGCGGCTCCTCCGCGGGCCCGTCCGTCACCGCGCCCGCCGGCCGGCGGGGCTGAGCTTTTCGGATACCCGCTCCGGCAGCGCCCACGCGGCAACACACCCGAGGCGGCCGGACGCGCGGGGCGGTAAGCACCATCCACCTGGTGCGCCCCTGACTCCGGTTGCTACGCTTCGCTTGCCTCTCGTGGGGGAAGCCGGTGCGAATCCGGCGCTGTCCCGCAACGGTGTGCGTGGCCCGGTCAGGCCGCGCGAGTCCGGTCACCCGCGGCAGGCGCGACCCGTCGACCGCTCGCCGTGGACTGCGAGCAGGGACCGCCGGAGCCTTCCGGGCTCTCCTGGCACCCTGCGCGTTGTGCCGGTGGCGCCAACCCGGAGGAAGTGCGCCAGCCTTGCCCCGCACCCCCGCTCCGTCCGATCTCTCGGCCGCCCCGGCCGCCCCGGCTTCCTCGGCCGCCCCGACCTGCTCGGGTGGACGGCTGCCCACCGCCCCTCTGGTCGTCGGGCTCGCGCTCGTGCTGCTCGTCTCGCTCGTGGCCGGGGTCGGGCTCGGGGCGACCGGACTGGGCTGGCAGCAGGTGCTGCGGCTCCTGTGGGCGGGGCTCAGCGGTGGGAGCCTCGGCACCGGCGACACGGGGGCGTACACCATCGTGTGGGAGATCCGGTTCCCGCGGGTGGTGCTCGCCGCGCTGGTCGGAGCGGGGCTCGCCGCGATCGGTGTCGCCGTACAGGCGCTGGTGCGCAACGCCCTGGCCGATCCCTTCGTGCTCGGGATCTCCTCCGGGGCCGCGGTCGGCGCCAACGCGGTCATCCTGTTCGGCGCGCTCGCCGGGTTCGGCATATGGGCGCTCTCCTTCTCCGCCTTCCTGTCGGCCCTCGCCGCGACGCTCGTCGTGTACGCGGTGGCCCGCTCCCCCATCGGACTCAGCCCCCTGCGTCTCGTCCTGACCGGCACGGCACTCGCCTACGGGTTCCAAGCGGTCACCACCGTCATGGTGTTCGGCGCGGAGCGCGGCGAGGCGGCTCGCGCGGCGATGATGTGGCTGCTCGGGAGCCTGGGCGGGGCGACGTGGCCGAAGGTTCCGCCGGCCGCCGCGACGGTGGCGGTGGGCTGGCTGTGGCTGAGAGCGCGGGCGGGCTCGCTCGACGCGCTCTCGATGGGTGACGAGACGGCGGCGGCTCTGGGGGTGCCGCCCGACCGGCTGCGACGTGAGCTGTTCGTCGTGACCGCCGCCGTGACGGGCACGGTCGTCGCCGTCAGCGGGGCGATCGGTTTCGTCGGACTGATGGTTCCGCACCTCGTGCGGATGCTCGTCGGAGCCTCGCACGCCCGGGTCCTCACGGTCGCGCCGCTCGCCGGGGCCGTCCTGCTCGTCTGGGCCGACGTGCTGTCACGGGTGCTGCTCGCGCCGACCGAACTGCCCGTGGGCGTCGTGACGGCCGCCCTCGGGGTGCCCGCTTTCCTGTTGCTCATGAAGCGCGGCGGCCACGCGCTGACGGGACGCTGAACACACGCGTCCCGCGTCCCCGCCCGTATCCGTACCGAAGGTGGTTGTGGAGAAGACATGCGGCTCGACATCGAAGGCGTTTCGGTCGAAGTGGCGGGAGCCCGGCTCATCGACGAGGTCACCCTCGACGCGCCGGCCGGCACCTTCGTGGGGCTGGTCGGGCCCAACGGCAGCGGGAAGTCGACGCTATTGCGGTGTGTCTACCGGGCCCGGCGTCCCGACACCGGGGTCGTCAGCGTCGAGAGCGAGGACGTGCACCGCATGACGCCCCGGGCCGCGGCGCGCCTGATCGCCGCGCTGCCGCAGGAGTCGGCCGCGGACTTCGACTTCACCGTCACCGAGGTCGTCGCGATGGGCCGGCTGCCGCACCGCGAGCGCACCGCCGCGGGCGACCGGCGGATCTGTCGAGAGGCGCTGGAGCAGGCAGGGGTGGCGCACCTCGCCACACGCGCCTTCCTGTCGCTCTCCGGAGGCGAGAAGCAGCGGGTGCTCATCGCCCGCGCGCTCACCCAGGAGCCGCGCGTCCTCGTCCTCGACGAGCCCACCAACCACCTCGACATAGCCCACCAGCTCGATGTCCTGCGCCGGGTTCGCGCCGGCGGACCGACCGTGCTCGCGGCCCTGCACGACCTCAACCTCGCCGCCGCACACTGCGACCGGCTGCACGTCCTGCACGGCGGCCGCGTCGTCGCCTCGGGCCCACCGGCCGACGTCCTCTCCCCGGAGCTCCTCGCCGAGGTCTTCGGCGTCCGGGCGCACCGGGTGCGCCACCCCGGGACCGGCGCCACCCAGTTCCTCTTCGACCCACTGACCTCCTGACCGCCCTGGCCCCCTGCCCCCTCTGCCTTGCTGACCACTCTGTCCTCCACCGAAAGGCTCCCGTGCACAAGCTCGTGTCCACCGCCTCGCTCGGCCTCGCCGCCGTCCTCACCCTGACCGCCTGCGGGGCGGAGGTGGCACCCGAGGGCAAGAGCACCGGCCCCACGGCGGTGACGGTCACCAACTGCGGCAAGAAGGTCTCCTACGACCGGCGCCCCGAACGGGTGGTGACCAACGATGTCGGCATCACCGAGCTCATGTTCGCGCTCGGCCTGGAGGACCGCATGGCCGGTTACGTCATGCCCGCCGACAAGGGTTCCACCGATGGCCTGCCGTACAAGGACGCGTACGACAAGGTGAAGTGGCTCGCCAAGGACCGCATCACCAAGGAGACAGCGCTCTCCGCACGCGCCGACCTCGTCCTCGCCGGCTGGAACTACGGCTTCAACGAGAACGCGCTGACCCCGGACGAACTGCACGAGGCGGGTATCGACACGTATCTGCTCACCGAGTCCTGCCGCAACGCCCGCACCAGCACCTCGCGCGGCATCATGCCGCCGCTCGACGCGCTCTACACGGACCTGGAGAACCTCGGCCGCATCTTCGGCGTCGAGTACCGCGCGCGGAAACTGGTCCAGCGGTACAGGGCGACCGTCGCCGAGGTGCGGGCGAAGGCCCCGAAGGGCGCGGACAGGCCGTCGGTGTTCCTCTACGACAGCGGCCAGGACCAGCCCTTCACCTCCGGCCGCTACGCCGCGCCCGAGCAGATCATCAGCGAGGCAGGCGGCGTCAACATCCTGCACGACCTCGATGACTCCTGGACGACGATCGGCTGGGAGACGGTCGTGAAGAGGAACCCGGACGTCATCGTCATCAACGACTACGGCTCCACGAGCGCGGAGCAGAAGAGGAAGTTCCTGCTCTCCTACCCGCCGCTGCGCAATGTCTCCGCGATCAAGCACAAGCGGATCCAGACCCTGGACTACGCCGATCTCGTCGAGAGCCCGCGCAACCCGTCGGCGATCGAACGGCTCGGCTCGTACCTGCGTCAGGTTGCTCACGATTGAGCGGCGAAGTCTCTCCTACCCGAACGGCTGGGTGAACCTGGGGACGGGCGCGTGACCGCGAGCTTTCACAGGGCGCCGGGGCCGCCGCGGTTCACCTGAACCACCAGATGGCCGCGCCGCCGAGGAACAGGACGAGGCAGATACCGAGGTTGGTGCGCCGGTACGCGAGGAAGAGCGCCACGAATTCGCGGATCATCGCGCTGGGCCAGAAGTACGCGGCTGTCCGGGCGCCCACGACGTCCCCCTTGACGCCGACCTGGCGTGCGGTCACCGCCGCGCGGAAGACGTGGTAGTCGTTCGTGACGATCACACACCGGTAGTCCGGATGGGCCTTTTCCATGATCGCCCGACTGAACCTCAGATTCTCCTCGGTGGTGGTCGAACGGTCCTCACGCCGGATCAGCTCGCCCGGCACACCGCGTTCTTCCAGGTAGTCGGCCATGGCGTGGGACTCCGGCAGGTGTTCGTCCGGGCCCTGGCCGCCCGAGGTGAGGAGCACCGGCTGTCCGCCTCGCGCGGTGAGCCTGGCGTGCACCGCCCGGGCCCGTTCGAGACGGCTCGCCAGCAACGGTGGCACCGTCGAGCCGCCGACGAGGCCCGAACCGAGGACCACGACGTAGTCGGCCTTCCGGCGCACCTGCAGGCGTGCGTAGAGGAACGCGTAGACGAGGAAGCACAGGCAGAGGAACGCGACGTAGCCCGCCAGCGCGACCACCGTCCCCGCCGCGACGAGCAGCGTGTGGGTACGCAGAACGTAGGCGACGATCAGCAGCGCGAGCAGCCCCACCAGTGCGAGCCCCGCGAACAGCGACAGCAGGTTGCCGAGGCTCCGGCCCTCCTTGCGCAGCATGGTCACGCCGTTGGAGACCAGGAACCAGGCCAGGACGATGATGACCAGCGCCGCGAGAGCGAGCAGCGCCCACAGCACCGATCGCCCCAATTGCGCGTCGTCGCGGGTCAGTTCGACGAGCCACCCGGCGAGGGCGAACACACCGGCCAGCCCCAGCAGGACGGCGTTGCTGAAGCGTCTCCGCTCGCGCAGCACGCCCGCGAGGAACAGGAGAAGGCACGACGCCGCGGGCACGTAGATCGACATGCAGGGCAGCCTAGGGCCTGTCCGCGCCGCGTCCCGTTCCCGGGTGGCCGATCCGGTCCCGCCGAACGGGCGCATCCCGAGTGCGGCCCGCGCCGACTGCCGCATGAATGGAACGGGAGCACCACCACCCGTCTCGTTCCGAGGAGAATCATGCGCACACGCAGCACCCTGGCCGGTGTCGGTCTGGCCGCCGCCGCGGCTCTCGGCGTCTTCGCCGCACCGGGCGCCGCGGCCGCGGCCGAGCCGCCGCCGGCCGCCGACACCACCCAGAACTCCGGGGTGACGGACCTCATCTGTCCGGCCGTGCAGAACATCCTTCAGATCATCCAGGTCATCCCCCTCGTCGACAGCAACGCCGTGTCGTCGGCCTTCATCGCGCCCTGCAAGGCCGATGACGCTCCCGACACCGCGAAGCAGGAGAAGGGTCTGCTCGGCAGCCTCCTCGGGGGCCTGGGCGGCGTCACCAACGCGGGGCGTGCCGGTACCGCCGTCGGCGGCAACTGAGCCACGGGCGTCTCGATCTCACCGTCCGGCCCGGGCGCGGGGTGCGCCCGGGCCCGCCCGGGTTCCCTGCCGCCCGTGGGCCGGTGCGCGTCACCGGCCCACGGGCGGCAGGGCCGCGTGTGCGTCCCGCGACGGGACGTCAGTGGCGGGACGCGGACGGCGCGTCGTCGACCACGGCGGCTTCGAACAGGCCGACCAACGCGACTTCGTAGGCCGTGTGCTGGGTCTGGCCCGCGTGTTCGATGCACCACTGCTGAGCCTGTTCCGGCCCCGTGACGTCCGGCGACACCGCGTCGCAGGTGAGGCAGGTGCCTCGGTAGCGGGGCGGCGCCGGGGCCTGGCGCAGCTGCCACACGGCGAACCGGAAGCGCTGGCGGGTCATGGTCCGACCTCCGGGTGCCGCGACGGCGCGGGTACCCACGCATGGCAGGAGCGGGCCTGCGCCGTGGGGAGCGCGGCGGGCGCCGCGCGGACGGCTCGGTGGTACGCGGCCCGCAACGGCCTGCGTAGTGCCCGTCCGGGCGGGGGACGGTCGGCGTGCGTCATGTGGTCGAGCCCCTTGGCTGATCGATACCGCACCCCGGGGCCGTTCGCGCGGTCGCCGGGGTTTCCTTTGCTGGTCTTCTGGTCGGACGCGGGAGACGGATGCGGGAATCAGCCTTGCGGATTCGCCGCGCGCAGGGCGACTGTCCTAGCTGCCCAGGAGCGGCCCGTTGCCCGCGGGCTCGACCGGCACCAGCCGGTACGCGTCACCCGCACGCCGCACGTGACCGGCGGTCGGCGGCGGGAAGTGGCTGCCGAGCAGCAGGGTCGAGGTGCCGGCCAGCGAGTCGAGCAGCCGCCGCCGGGTCCTGAACGCGAGTTCGGGTGCGATGTCCACGCAGCTGCAGAGCTCCGGATGCCCCAGCTGGACCGGGTGGTGGATGCTGTCCCCGGTGATGAGGGCGGTCTCGCCCCGGCTGCCCAGCTCCACCGTCACCTGGCCCGGGGTGTGGCCGGGGCTGGGCAGCAGGCGGACGCCGGGCGCGATGTCCGTCCCCTCGTCCGCGACGTCGACGAGGTCGAGGAGGCCCGCGTCGCGGACGGGGAGCACCGAGTCCCGGAACATCTGCCGGCGCGCCTCCTCCATCTCGACGCCGGCCCAGTAGTCCCATTCGGCGTGTGAGGTGAGGTAGCGCGCGTTGGGGAAGGTGGGCACCCAACTGCCGCCTTCGGAGCGGGTGTTCCAGCCCACGTGGTCGGTGTGGAGGTGGGTGAGGACGACGATGTCCACCGTCTCCGGTGCGAAGCCCGCCGCTGTCAGCCGTGCTTCGTAGTCACTGTCGAGCTGGTGCCAGGCGGGGTTGGCGCGCTGCTTGCCGTTTCCGATGCCGGTGTCGACCAGTATCCGCAGCCCGTCCGCCTCGACGGCGAAGGTGTGGCTGGCCAGCCGCAGGACGCCTTCTTCATCGGCGAAGTCGGGGCGCAGCCAGGGGGTCCCGGTCACGACCTCCGCTGTCGCCCCGGGCAACAGCCAGGGGCCGGTCGCGGCGGGAAGGGCTGTCTCGTCGATACGTCGCACGAGGTGGTCCCCCACGGCCCAGGCCGGGGTCGAGGTCGGCGAGCCGGCGGAGGTACTGAACGGCGAGGTCGTGGACATGGTGATCTTCCCTACGAGAGCTAAACGCAACGAGTTTGCTTTAAGTCACCGTAGGACCTACCGTCACCTAAAGCAAACGATTCGCTTTTAGATGGGCGGGGCTCCCGGACCGGTACCTGGACGGACGCACCGCACCGAGCGGGAAGGACTCTCGACACTCATGACCAGCGAACTCACTCCTCAGCAGGCTGGAGAGGCCGCACTGCGGGCGGGACTCGCCCTCAGGGACGACCGGCACGAAGGAGTCGCCGCGACCGCCAACCACATCCACTCCGTCATCACGACGCTGAGGGAACTCGACTTCGCCGACACGCCCCCCGCGATCTCGTACCGAGCCGGACAGGAGAACGTCGATGCAGCCCTTTGAGCTGTCCCTCACCGAGGCGGCCCGCGCGATAGGCGCACGGGAACTGTCCCCGGTCGAACTCACCGAATCCGTACTGGGCCGCGTCGAGGCGGTCGACGGACGGCTGCACGCCTACGTGACGGTCACGGCGGACGCCGCCCGCGCCGCGGCGGCCCGGGCCGAGCGGGAGATCTCCGCGAGGGGACCGCGCGGCCCGCTGCACGGGATCCCCATGGCGCTCAAGGACCTGTTCGACGCCGAGGGCCTGCCCACCACGGCGAGCTCCCACGTCCGGGCCGGGCACGTCGCGGACCACGACAGCCAGGTGGCCGCGCGCCTGAAGGCCGCCGGGTCCGTTCTCCTGGGCAAGACGCACACCCATGAGTTCGCCTATGGTCTGACCACCCCTCAGACCGGCAACGCCTGGGATCGCGGCCGCGTCGCCGGCGGGTCCAGCGGGGGTTCGGCGGTGGCGGTCGCCGCCGGCGGGGCGACGTTCGCCCTGGGCACCGACACCGGAGGTTCGATCCGGGTCCCCGCCGCGCTCAACGGCGTGGTCGGCCTCAAGCCGACCTACGGTCTCGTCCCCCGTACCGGTGTGACCTCACTGTCCTGGTCCCTGGACCATGCCGGCCCCCTCGCCCGCAGTGCGCGGGACGCGGCTCTGGTGCTGGCCGCGACCGCCGGGTACGACCCGCGCGACCCGGCGAGCGTGTCCGCGCCCCCGCTGGATCTCACCGGCGGCGCCGATCTGAAGGGGCTCCGGGTCGGCGTCCCCCGCAATCACTACTTCGACAGGGTCTCGCCCGACGTCGAGGACGCCGTACGCCGGGCGATCGAGCGGCTAGCGGAGCTCGGCGCACACCTCGTCGACGTGGAGATCCCGATGGCGCGCCATGTCCAGGCGATCCAGTGGGGGCTGATGGTCCCCGAGGCCTCGGCCTACCACGAGCGGTCGCTGCGGGCCGCCCCCGAGCTGTACACCCCGGACGTACGCATCCTGCTCGAAGCCGGTGAACTCACCTCGGCCGGCGACTACCTCCGCGCCCAGCGGGCCCGCACCATGATGCGCGACGAGTGGGCCCGTATGTTCGACGGGATCGATGTCCTCGCCGCCCCGACCGTGCCGATGACGGCCGTGAAGTCCGGGCAGGACACGGTCGAATGGGCCGACGGCACCGTGGAGGCGGTGTCCGACAGCTACGTCCGGCTTTCCGCCCCGGCCAACATCACCGGCGTTCCCGCCCTCACCCTGCCGGTCGGCCACGATCACGCGGGGCTGCCGATCGGCATGCAGCTGATGGCACGCCCGTTCCAGGACGCGACGGTGCTCCGCGTCGGCCAGGTGTACGAGGAGTCGATCGGCGCTCTGCGGCGACTCGCCCCGGTCGCGGCCTGAGAGCCTGCGGACGGCCGGAGGGCCACTCACGCTCGGCCAGAAGCAACATATTCGCATTAAGGTGGGAGGCATGAGCCCCAAGCCCATGGCGCGCCCCGGCGGGCGCAGCGCCCGTGTACAGGAGTCCGTTCATGCCGCGGTCCGCGAACTCGTCGCCGAGACGGGCCGCGCGTCGCTGACCGTTCCCCTGGTGGCGGCGCGGGCCGGAGTCACGCCTTCCACGATCTATCGGCGCTGGGGCGATCTGCAGGAACTCCTCTCCGATGTCGCGGTCGAACGGCTGCGCCCGGAGACCGACCCCGACGATCTCGGCAGTCTGCGGGCCGACCTGGACGCGTGGGCGGAGCAGTTCCTCGACGAGATGGCCTCTCCGCCCGGGCGCGCCTACATCAGGGACGCGCTCCTCGGCGACCCGGACGGCAGCAATGCCGGGCAGTGCTCCGCCTACGCCGTGGAGCAGATCGACGCCGTCCTGCACCGTGCGGCGCGGCGCGGTGAAGCGGTGCCCGACACGGAGCGGGTGATCGACCGGGTCGTCGCACCGATGATGTACCGCATCCTCTTCCGCCCCGCCCACCTGGACGCCGCCTACGCACGCGAACTCGTGACGAACGCCCTCGACCGGCGCTGAGCCGGTAGCGTGCGCGCGAGTGCTACCGTGCCCGCGCGGCGTCAACGGGCCGCCGTACCACGGGCGTTGCGCCGGATCTTCCCGGAGTGGTGAGTTCATGGGTGCAGGAGCCGACGCGGGGGCCGACGCGGAAGCCGACGTGGAGCGGCCGGAGTTGGGGCGTCGGCGCCGCGTCTACCGGCCGCAGCGCAAGAAGCCCTCCGCGTACGCGCTGCTCCTGATGCGTCTGGTCCCGCTCGCCGCGCTGGTGTGCCTCCTGACGATCCTTCTCGGCGCGCTCCTCGAATGGGACACGGCCGTCCCTGCCGAAGTGTCGGGCGGGCTGGCGCTGTTGGGGCCGTTCCTCCTCAGGGTGCAGTGGCACCGGCGGCACTCCCGAGTGGAGCTCCACCTGTACGAGCGCGGTCTCGCGGCGATCGCGGCCGACGGCGGGGAGACGGTCTGTCTCTGGCCGTCGGCCTCTGTGTTCACGAACGGCTCGCGCCGCTACAAGCTGGCCGACCCCGACGGGACCGTCATCACGCTCGGGCCGGCGGACCGCGGGCCCGTGATCGGCGGGGAGAGGATTCGGGGCCGTCGCACCCGCACGGTGATCAGGGGCGCCCAGCTCCCGCAGGAGGAGGAGTGGGGCCCGGCGATCCTGCGAGGTGTCCGGGAGGCACAGTCGGCCCCCGCCCTCGCGACAGCCCTGAGCGGCGGCACGGTACCTTTCGGGGACCTCGTGGTGAGCCGGGACGGGCTGACCGTGCGGCGCAGGCGGGGCCGGGACGACTTCACGCCCTGGCAGGACGTGGTCTCGCTCTCCGTGACGGCCGAGGGCACTCTCCATGTCGCCTCGCGCGGCAGCGACTTCCCGACACATTTCCTGCGGCAGCGCTACCGGGTGCCCAACTTGGAAATCTTCCTCGACGTCTCCCGCCGACTGTGCGAGCGCGCGCCGCGGACCGCGCCCGTTCCGGCCTCACGGGCACCGGGCGCCCCCGAGGACGAGGGGTCGACGAACGACGTACCGGGCCTCCTGGCCCTGTACGTCACTTTCGGGATCAGCGTGTGGGCGGCCTGGCGACTCGGCAGCCGACAGGAGATCAACGGTCTCGGGTCCGCACTCCTCGGCGTCCTCGCGACGGTTCTCGGCGGGATCGGCGGGGCGGTCCTCGGCCTGGGTCTCGCGGCAGCACTCAGTGCCGTACCTAAAGCGGTGGGAGAGCTGCTCGTCGAAGCGCTGATCCGGTGGTTCCGGCACGGCCGGTACGTCGCCGCGGCCCTCCTCGCCCTCTGCGCCGTCGTACCGCCGCTGGCACTGCTCCTCGTCCTGTTCCGCGCCCTCCCCTCCCACCTGGTCCCCCTGGTGGTGCTGCTCCTCTCCGGCGGCTGGGCCCTCCTGCTCGCGGTGCGGCGGTGTCACGCCTCCGAGCGCCTGCTCGTGCGGCACCTTCCGGATCTCCCCGGCGTCTTCCTGGTCGCCCTCGCCGTCGAACAACTCGTCTCCGGCGACGTACTGACCACGGCGCCCGCCGCCGGGCTCCTCTTCCCGCTCGCCGTCTGGCTCTCCTGGCGCGGCTGGCGGAGGCTGAAGGACGCCGCACGGCCGACGGTCCAGGCGGTCGCCGACATCGTCGTGTCCGTGGAGCTCGGCCTCGTGCTGACCGTGTTCGTGGTGTGGCTGGCGAACGTGCTGGCTCTCACGCCACCCCAGGTCACCGTCGTGCGCGCCGTGGTGGAGAAGATGCAGGGCCTGACGGAGGTGGACTGGTGGTACTGGCTGGCGGCCTACACGCTGCTGGCCGTCGGCAGTTACGTCGTCCTGCGGTGGCCCGACCGTGTCGCCCGGGTCAGGCGGCGGCTTCGTCCGGCGCGCTTCGGCGGCGCCCGGTTGCCGCTCGGCCTGACCGCCAACTTCGGGCGGCGGTCGCTGTCGGGCATCAACGTCGGCATCATGGTCGCGCTGCTGTTCCTCGTCGTTCCGGCCCCGGTGTCCGAGGGGACGTGGAGGCGTCCGGTGGCCCAGCGGTACGCACTTGAGGTGCAGCGCCGGCAGTACGCCGAGGGCGCCGAGGCCGCGTACAAGGAGATCCACCGGCACGTCCTGGCGCATCCCCGGTCGGCTGCCCGCCTGCGGGACATGGTCCTGGCCGTGCAGCGGGCCGCCCCGTCGGAGCCCGGCGGCACCGTGGACCGGACCGCACGGGACATCGCCCGGCAGGTCGGCCGTTTCCAGGCCGCCACACTCGCTCCCGACGAACCGGAACCGGACCCGCCGGCGGCCGACCCTGCGCCCGGGTCCGACGACGACCTGTCCGACAGCCTCGGCCGGCTCGACGAGAGCCAACAGCGCGCCGCGGAGCGGGAGCGGCAGACCGACCGGTTCGCCGAGCTCGCCTCTCTCGCGATCACCCGCACCTTCGACGCTCTGGACCTGGGGGACAACCAGGTCGTGGCGCTCGTCAAGGAGTACCTCGGCGGGATGGTGGAGGACGGCCCTGTGAAGAAACTCTTCCTGCGCTGGGGCGAAGGGGTCGGCCGGCCCCCGCCCGACGGCGGCCGGCTCGTGCGCGTCGACGTCCCCCGACTGACCGGCGTGGCCTACGACCGCACCCGGGCGGCCGTCGAACGTGCCGATGCCGGTTTGCTCGCCTTCTACGGCCGGTTCGGCATCGGCATCCCGGCCGGCGACACGTCGCTGGCACCCGCGGTCGACCTGGCGAACCAACACCGGTATCTCCGGCAGGGCACCGGCCCCTGCACCGGCTGTGTCGACTCCACGCACACCGGCTCCAGCACGGGCGGAGGGGGCGGCGGGCGCCGCTGAGCCGTTCAGGCGCCCTCGCCCTCGCGGACCAGCGCGCCCCGCAGAACCGGCCCGCGGGGGACGAGCCGGGATCGCACACCTGCCCCGATATCCTGGCGGAATGGCGGACAGAACCGGCGGCGAGCCGCAGATCGACAAGCGCTCCACCCGCTGGGACGAACACAAGGCGCAGCGCCAGGTCCAGTTGGTGGACGCGGCGGTCGCGCTCATCGAGGAGGAGGGCGTCCGCTTTCGGGTGCAGCGCCTGGCGGAGCGCGTGGGCCTGCCCCGGTCCGTGCTCTACCGGCACTTCAAGGACCGGGCCACTCTGGACGAGCTGATCCGCCGCCGGGTGGTGGAGTCGTTCATGCGCCGGATGGAGCCCACGCTCACCTTCGAGGGGACGATCGAAGAGGCCGTGGAGCGCGTGGTGGGCGCGCATCTGGACTGGGTGGCCCAGCATCCGCGCCTGTACGCCTACATGGGCGTCGGGGAGCACTCGATGGGTGACGGCTCGCTGGTGGCGGACACCAAGACGGCCATCGCGCTGATGCTGGGCGAGCGGTTCGGTGACGTGCTCAAGGCGCTCGGTCTGCGGGAGGCGCCGATCCGTTCGGTGGCCGTCGGGATCGTGGGGTTCGTGGACACCGCGGTGAATCAGTGGGTGCGTGACCCCCGGCGTGAGCTGTCCGAGGAGGAGTTGCGCGCGATGCTCTGCCGTTCCGTCTGGGCCGTGCTGGACGCGACACTGCGGGATCTGGGAGTGGAGCTGTCGCCGCGGCAGCGGGTGACGGACCTGGAGGCTTGACCGCGCTCGCCGCCCGTCGGCACCCCAGGTCGGCCCTTCGGGGCGTGGTGGTCAGCCGCGCAGTGCCGGGGTGGCCCGCGCGGCCCGGTGCAAGGACTCGGTGTCCGTGAACTTGACGCGGGGACGGCCCTGCGCCGCTCCCTCGGCCCGTTCCGCACGGTCTATCGCGCGCCACGCGTCCAGGCCCGGAGCGTCCGCCGCGGGGCTCACGCCGGGCGCCGGGGGTGTGAGACGGCCGGCGGCGAAGTCGTCCAGGAGGGACTCGACCGTCTCGTGCGCGCAGGTCTTGTTCGTCCCGATGAAACCGGTCGGCCCCCGCTTGATCCAGCCCGCGACGTACACCCCGGGCTCGACCCGGCCGCCCTCGTGCGGGACCGTCGCGCTGTCCTCGTCGAAGGGCAGGCCGGGGACGGGCCGGGCGCGGTAGCCGACGGAGCGCAGGACGAGGCCGGTCTCCAGGGTCTGCGTGTCGTCGGTGGGCACGGCGCGGACGGTGCCGTCCTCGTCGGTGTGCAGCGTGGTGCCGGTGATCTCCAGCGCCCGCACGGCGGCCTCGCCGATGAGCCGCACCGGGCTCGTCAGGAAGCGAAGCACGATACGGCGGCGGCCCTCGACCGGTGTGCGGGCGGCCAGTCGCGACAGGAGCCGGGTCTTCTCGGTGGCGCCGGTTTCCAGGCCCTCGGGCCATCCCTCGACGCGCACGTCCACGTCCTCGATCGCGGAGAGCGCGAGGAGTTCGGGCACCGTGAACGCCGCCTGGGCGGGGCCTCGCCGGCCCAGAAGGACGACCTCGCGGACCTTGCTGCCGCGGAGTGCGGCGAGCGCGCGGTCGGAGACGTCGGTACGGGCGAGGGTGTCGGGGTCGGCGGTGAGGATGCGGGCGACGTCGAGAGCGACGTTGCCGTTGCCGATGACGACGGCTCGTTCGGTGTCCAGGGCGTGGTCGTCGAGCGCGTGGTCGGGGTGGCCGTTGTACCAGGCGACGAAGTCCGTCGCGGAGACGCTGCCCGGCAGGTCCTCGCCCTCGATGCCGAGGCGTCTGTCGGTGGCGGCGCCGACGGCGTAGATGACCGCGTGGTGCTCGCGCAGGAGATCGGCGTGGGTGACGTGGGTGCCGACCTCGACGCCGAGCCGGTAGCGGAAGCCGGGCTGCGACTCGATGGTCCTAAACAGCTCGGCGACCTGTTTGGTGTCCTGGTGGTCCGGGGCGACACCGGCCCGTGCGAGGCCGTACGGGGTCGGGAGCCGGTCGTGGACGGTGACGCGCACGCCGGGGTGGCGGAGCAGTTCGTCGGCGGCGAAGAGGCCGGCGGGGCCCGCTCCGACGACCGCGACGGACAACTCGCCCGCCGGAAGCCCACGTTGCCGGGGCACCACGTACATGGGCGTGCGGTCGAGGTGCGGATTCTCCTTGTAGTAGGAGGCGTTCAGTTCGAGGAACGGCAACTCCGCCTCACCGAGGGCCGTGTGTGGCTTCAGCGCGTCGACCGGGCAGGCCGTCGTGCAGGCGCCGCAGTCCACGCAGGTGCGCGGGTCGACGTACAGCATCTCGGCCGTCCCGAAGCCGGGCTCCCCCGGCGCGGGGTGGATGCAGTTGACCGGGCAGGCCAGCACGCAGGAGGCGTCGGCGCAGCAGGATCGGGTGACGACGTACGGCACGGCGGGCTGGTCTCCGTTCGGGGAAGGGCGGTGCGGAGCGTGCGGGCGCTCGGAGCCTGTCTCAGTCGGTGCGCAGGGCGGGCTCGCCGCGGAAGCGCGCCGGGCGGCCGTCGATGCGCAGGGCCTTCCACACCGGGCGGGACGCCTTGTTCATCAGACCGATGTCCTCGGCGAGCATCCGTACGTCGGAGAAGAGGTCGTGGAGCATCTTCTGGCCGGCCTCGGACTTCCAGAAGACGTCCTTGATCACCCAGGCGGGGATGCCGACTTCGGCGGCGGACTTCCGGTCCGGGATCATGATGACGTCGCAGAGGACCCGCATGATCAGCGGGAAGAGGACGGACAGAGCGGCGCGGCGGGCCTTGCCGAAGCGCGGGACGCGCAGGCGCAGGAACTCGTGGGCGAACGAGATGTGCCGGGCCTCCTCGGCTATGTGGATCTGCATGATCCGCTGCGGGAGCGGGTGGACCGGCTCCCCGCTGCGCAGGGCCGACTTCTGCAGGTGGTCGATGGGCTCCTCGCCGGCCAGGATCCCGGTGAAGAACGCCTCCGGGTAGAGGGAGCCCGCCAGCGGGAGGAAGCGGCTGACCTTGCGGAACCAGCGCTTCCCGCCGGCGGTGTCAACGCCGGTGCGGTTGACCAGTTCCTGGAACATCTGGGTGTGGTGGGTCTCTTCGGTGATCTCGTGGGTGAGATACCTGAATTCCTCGTTCCTGTTGCCCAGTTCGTAGAGGTAGTCCAGCGCGCCGCGCATGAGGATGTTCTCGAACTGCATGCCCACCTTGGCGATCACCGCCCAGCGCCAGATCCCGATGCGGATCTGCGTCTCCAGCGGCTGCTCCCGGTACCAGGGGTGGGCGCCGAGGGCGTCCGCGGTGGTGAGCACCCAGCGGGGGTCGCTCTCGTCCACGGCGAACTCCGGATCGTCCCACTTGATGTCGAGGAAGGCGTTGAAATTGACGTTCACGGAGCCCTCGGACAGGGTCCGCAGGCGCTCGTCGTAGAGCTTCCTGGTCAGATTCGCGGTCATCTTCGTCCTCGGTTGTCTGCTCGGCCGCCCGGGGGAAGGCGGGTGCGCGGGCCGGTGCGATGGGGCAGTCGTACGGGGCTGGTGGTGCGGGGCCCGTCGGTCAGGCGGCGCGGGTCGAACCCTGGGCGCCGGCCGCGGTGTCCGTACCGGAGGGGTGTGCGGAGCCCGGGGTGCCCGCCGTGTCGAAGCGCAGGGCGCTGTCGTCGACGGGGGTGTCCTGGAGCAGGGCGCGGTCGCGGTAGTAGTTGTTCCACAGCCGCCACGGGTCGCGGGTGCCCTGGCGCGGCATGACCTGGTCGGCGCGGGCGATGTAGCCGGAGGTGAGCGCCTCGCCCATGACGGAGAACTTCGAGCGGTCGCCGTCGGAGGCCAGCGGGGTGGCGATGTCGTGCCCGTGGCGCCGCATGTGGGCGAGCAGCCGGGAGGTGTAGGCGGCCGCCAGGTCGGCTTTCAGGGTCCAGGAGGCGTTGGTGTAGCCGATGACGAGGGAGAGGTTGGGGACGCCCTCCAGCAGGACGGCCTTGTAGAGGACGCGGTCCGTGATGTCCACCGGGCTGCCGTCGACGGTGAGTGCCATGCCGCCCAGGAGGCGGACGTTGAGGCCCGTGGCGGTGATGACGATGTCGGCCTTCAGCTCCGCGCCGGACTTCAGGCGGATGCCGTCGGCGGTGAAGGTGTCGATGTGGTCGGTGGCGATCGATGCCTTGCCGCTCTTGAGCACCTTGAACAGGTCGCCGCCGGGGACCACGCACAGCCGCTGGTCCCAGGGCTTGTACGTCGGGCTGAAGTGGCGCATGTCGACGCTCTTGCCGGCCTGTGCGCGTACCAGCCCGAGGAGCACCTTGCGGGCCAGGCGGGGGTACTTGCGGCAGAAGGCGTAACTGCCGCGCTGGAGCGCGATGTTGCGGGCGCGCACGATCCGGTGGGTCAGCCGGGCGGGGGCGCGCAGCTTCTGCAGGACCGAGGTGAGCGGGTCGACCTCGGGCAGCGCGAGGATGTAGGTGGGAGAGCGCTGGAGCATGGTGATGTGCGCGGCGTCGTCGGCCATCGCGGGCAGCAGGGTGATGGCGGTGGCGCCGGAGCCGATGACGACGACGCGCTTGCCGGTGTGGTCGAGGTCCTCGGGCCAGTGCTGCGGATGGACCAGGGTCCCCCGGTACTCCGCCTCGCCGGGGAACCGCGGGCGGTAGGGGGTGTCGTAGTCGTAGTAGCCGGTCGCTCCGACGAGGTAGCCGGCGCTGTACGACTCGCGCTCGCCGGTGGTCTCGTCCTCGACCTCGACGGTCCAGCGGCCGCTGTCGTGCGAGAAGTCGGCGCTGAGCGCCCGGCGGCCGAAGCGGACGCGCTCCAGTACGCCGAGGTCGTCGGCTGCGTCCTCGACGTACTGCCGGATCCGCGCGCCGTCGGCGAGGATGCGCGCGTCGCGCCAGGGACGGAAGCCGAATCCGAAGGTGGGCATGTCGGAGTCGGAACGGATGCCGGGGTACCGGAAGAGGTCCCAGGTACCGCCGACGCGGGCGCGGCGCTCGAGCACGACGAGCGAGGCGCCGGGGTTGTCACGCAGGACGTGGCAGGCGGCGCTGATGCCGGATATACCGGCGCCGATGACCAGGACGTCGACGTGCTGCTGCTCCATCGCGGAGGTCCTCACTCTCACTCGCGGGCCCCGGGAGAGGCAGCCGACGGTTGCTCAGGCACTGGTTCGCATCTGCGTGTTACCGCAACTTACCTGCGACACCGTGTTTCAGATACCTCCGGTAACATGATGTGGGTCACATATAAATCAGGGTGAATCACCCAAAAGCCATGGACAGCGCGGATACTCTCCCCAGGCAGATGCCCATGAAGACCCGGGCCGACGCGGGGGTCACGTCGGGCCGATGACCTTCCTGCGCATGTGCCCGTAGACCACCGAGGTCCGTACGTCGGCGAGCTCCGGGCGCTTGGTCAGCTTGTCCAGGACCACGGCGTGCAGATGGTCGGTGTCCCGGACGGCGACGTGCACGAGGAAGTCGTCGTTCCCGGTGAGGACAAAGAGCGAGATGACCTCGGGCATCTGCTCCAGGAAGGTCTGGAAGGACTCGATCACGGCGCGGGTCGGCGGCCGGACCCGTACGGCGATCACCGCCTGCAACCCGCGGTCGATCGCCGCGAGGTCCACCTCCGCGTGGAATCCGGTCAGGACGCCGCTTCTGCGCAGCGCCCGGATGCGCTCCAGGCAGGTGGAGGGGGCGATACCGAGTTCCTGGGCCATGTCCCGGTTGGTGCGCCGACCATCCTCCTGCAACATGCGCACCAGCGCCGAATCTAGTTCGTCCACGCGTCCTCCAACTCACCGGAATCCGAAGCTAATTCGGACTGTTCACATCATTCTCGATGATGTTGTTAGCCTCCAGCCCAATTGGCCGGTGTTTGTTCGGTAACGATGGGATCGACGCCGACGGACTGCGATGAGAGGCGACCTGAGATGCGGCAACGCGGACCGACGGCGGGGGCGGTGTGTGCCGTCATGGTGGCCGCGCTGATGTGGAGCAGTTCGTACGCGGTGACCAAGCGGGTCCTCGACGATGTCGGCCCGCTCAGCATCGGCGCCGCCAGATTCGTCCTCGCGGCGATACTCCTCGGCGCGCTCGTACGGCTGCGCCGGCGCCGGCCGGCCCGCCCGGACCCCGCGCAGCGGCGACAGCTCTACCTGAGCGGATTTCTCGGCATCACCGTGTACTTCGTCCTGGAGAACGTGGGCGTCGACCTGTCCACGGCCTCCGACGCGTCGCTGATCGTGGCGACCTACCCGCTGATGACGATGCTCGTGGAGCTGGTCGCCTTCCGGGCCCGGCTGCCTCTACCGAGGGTGGCAGGGGTGCTCCTCGCCACCCTCGGGGCCTTCCTCGTCGTCCGCAACGGCGCCGAGGTGGGCGGCAGTTCGCGCTGGCTGGGGGACGTACTGCTGCTGCTCGGCGGGGTGGCCTGGGCCGGGTACAACGTGCTGGGCAAGCGCGCGAGCGCCGGCCAGGACGCCTTGGGCGTCACCTACTACCAGACCCTGGCGGGCGCGGCCGGGTTCCTGCTCGCCTCACTGCTGGAGGCCGGCGAGTGGCGGCTGCCGGACGCGACGGCCTCGTCGCTGCTGGTCTACCTGGCCGTGGCGTGCTCGGTCGGCGGCTTCCTGCTCTACAACCACGGCCTGCGCGGGATGACTTCGAGCGTCGCGGTGAACATCCTCAACCTGGTCCCGGTCTTCGGTGTCATCGGCGCCATAGTGATCAACGGGGAGTCGATCAGGCTCACCCAGGTGACAGGCGGCCTGATCATCATCGCCGGCGTGGCGCTGGGCATGATCGAACGGCGACGAGGACCCGCGGCCGAACCGGACTCGGTGGCCGGCGGGCCTACGAGCGGCGTACCGGACGTGATCGGACGCCGATCCTAGGAGGGCCTGCGCACGGCACGCCATCTGCGCGCCGCACCTGAGCCGCACCTGATCCGACGCACGCACCGGACAGCTGCGGCACAGTGACGTTCCGCCGACGCAGGACCGGACGGCTCAGCCCACCGCCTTCTTGACGAGCGCGCTGATGCGCTGTTCATCGGCGGCGGTCAACTCCTTCAACGCGTAGGCGGCGGGCCACATGGCGCCGTCGTCGAGTGCCGCCTCATCACTGAAGCCCAGCGTGGCGTACCTCGACTTGAATTTCTGCGCGCTCTGGAAGTGGCAGAGAACCTTGCCGTCCTTGGCGTACGCGGGCATGCCGTACCAGAGCTTGGGCGCGAGCCCGGGAGCGGCGCTCTTGATGAGCTCGTGGATCCGTTCGGCGAGCACGCGGTCCGCCTCCGGCATCTCGGCGATCTTCGCGAGCACGTCCCGCTCCGCCGCCGCGTCCTTCTCCGCCCGGGACGCACCGCGCCGCGCCACGGACTTCTTCTGCTCCTGAGCGTGCTCCTTCATCGCGGCCCGCTCCTCGGCGGTGAATCCGTCGTACTTCTCGCCGGTGGAGCCGGAGTTCTCGGTGGACGGCTTCGTGGACGGCATGGCGTTCCTCTTCCTCGTACGGGGTTCAGGGCTGGAGGGCGGTCGGCAGACGGCTCAATAAGCCGGCCTGATGGCAGACCCCGACGCGTGGGCTCCGCCCCCTTCGGCCGCGGCCTCCCGCGCCTTGCGCTGGAACGCCTCGGGCTCCAGGCCGACCAGCTCGGTGAAACGCGTGATGAACGTGGCCGGTGACGCACAGCCGACCGTGGAGCAGACCTCCGCGACGCTGAGGTCCCCTCGCCGCAGCAGCACGGCGGCACGCTCGACGCGACGCGCCATCAGGTACGCGTACGGCGATGCGCCGTACGCGGCGCGGAACTGCCGGCTGAGATGCCCGGCGGGCATGTGCGCGGCGCCGGCGAGCGCCTCCACGTTCAGCGGCTGGGCGTACCGCCTGTCGATCCGGTCGCGTACGCGGCGCAGCCTCGCGAGATCGGTCAGGCGCTGCGCCTGCACACGTGCGCGCCGCCACTCGGGCTGACACATGAGAAACCCTCCCCCTCCACTCGTCTTCCCCCGCCGTTCGCCGGTCGGCCCCGGGCACCTGCTTCGACAGGCGGCCCGGGCGCCGGTGGTCCCGTACCGCTCAGCGGAGTTCCTGGATGCGGATGAGGTTGCCCGCGGGATCGCGGAAGGCGCAGTCGCGGATGCCGTACGGCTGCTCGGTCGGCTCCTGGACCACCTCGGTGTCGCCGGCCTGCACCTTCTCGAACGTGCCGTCCAGGTCCGGGGTGGCCAGCAGGACCCAGCCGTACGTCCCCTTGGCCATCATCTCGGTGATCGTGCGGCGCTCGTCCTCCGTGATGCCGGGATCGGCGGCGGGCGGCGCCAGCAGGATCGCCGTGTCGGGCTGACCGACCGGGCCGACCGTGATCCAGCGCATCCTGCCCTGCCCGACATCGCTGCGTACCTCGAAGCCGAGGACGTCGCGGTAGAAGGCGAGCGACGCGTCCGGGTCATCGTGCGGGAGCGAACTCATGTGGATGGTGATGTCCATAACGGGAACATTAGAGGCAGCCTCCTCGACCGCGCTTCTCCATTCCTGATCGTCCGGGCCGCCGCGACGACGGCGAGGAGTGCGCCGATGCCGAGGCCGGTCGGCTGCTCCCCCGGGCCTACAACAGGCCCAGGTCGCGGGCGACGATCTCCTTCATGATTTCCGTCGTGCCGCCGTAGATGGTGGTGATGCGCGAGTCGAGGTAGTCGTGGGCGATGCGGTATTCGAGCATGTAGCCGTAGGCGCCGTGCAGTTGGAGGCAGCGTCCGACGATGTCGACGTACCGTTCCGTGGCCCAGAACTTGGCCGACGCGGCGTCCACCGCGCTCAGTTCTCCGCGGGAGTGCCTGGCGAGAAGGTCGTCGATGTAGGCGCGGCCCACGCGGGCGGTGGTGACCATGTCGGCGAGTTCGAAGCGGGTGTTCTGGAAGGATCCGATGGCCCGGCCGAACGCCTTGCGTTCCTTGACGTACTCCACGGTCCGTTCCAGGACGCCCTCGATGGAGGCCATGGCGTTGGCGGCGATCGAGATCCGCTCCTGGGGGAGATTGCGCATCAGGTCCTTGAAGCCCGAACCCTCCTCGCCGAGCAGGTTGGCGGCCGGTACACGGACGTCCTGGAAGAACAGTTCGCTGGTGTCCTGTGCGTGCAGGCCGATCTTCTCCAGGTTGCGGCCCCGCGAGAAGCCGGGCCGGTCGGTCTCGATGACGAGCAGGCTGATCCCGCCGTGGCGGTCCGGACCGGTCCGCACCGCGGTGACGACCAGGTCGGCGTTCTGGCCGTTGGAGATGAAGACCTTGCTGCCGTCGACCACGTAGTCGTCGCCGTCGCGGACGGCGGTGGTCGTGATGCCGGCCAGGTCGCTCCCGGTGCCGGGTTCGGTCATCGCGACCGCGACGACGAGCGTTCCGGCGGCGATGCCCGGCAGCCAGCGGGCCTTCTGCTCGTCGTCGGTCAGGTCGGTGAAGTAGGGCACGACGATGTCGTTGGAGAGCCCGACCCCCGCGAGGCCGTCCGACGCGGGGTGGCGCGAGAACTCCTCACCGATCACCGCGTTGAAACGGAAGTCGGTGATGCCGCCACCGCCGTACTCCTCGGGGATGTTGAAGCCGAGGATTCCGGCCCTGGCGGCCTCCTCGAAGAGTTCCCGGTCGACCTTGCCCTCGGTCCGCCACCGCTCGGCATGCGGCGCGGCGTGCTTGTCGGCGAACGCACGGACCGTCTTCCGCAGAAGCTCGTGATCGCTCTCGTAGAGCGACCGTTCAGCGAAGAGCGCACTCGTCATCAGTACTCCGATCCGGACTGCTCTCGTACACGGGCAAGGAGAAGTAGGTGCTGCGTCCGGCTGCTCATCGCACACCCAGTCGGCGCAGCAGGGCGAGCTGTCCGTTGGTGCGGCGGACGAAGCTCCGCGCCGCGCTCGGCCCCGGCTTCGTCGGTCCGAGCTGCAGGAGTCGCTGCGTGGCGACTGTCTGGCTCTCGGTGTACTTGCGGATCCCCTCGGCCCCGTGGCGTCTGCCGAGTCCGCTGTCGCCCATGCCGCCCATGCCGGCCTCGATGCTGCCGGCCGCCGCTGCGGCACCGTCGTTGATGTTGACCGAACCGGCCCGGACGCGGCCTGCCATCCGGCCGGCTGCGCGGGTGTCCTTCGACCAGATCGACGCCGAGAGTCCGTAGCTTCCCTGGTTGGCGAGGCGCACTGCCTCGCTGTCCGTGGCGTAGGCGTACAGCGAGATCACCGGCCCGAACGTCTCCTCGCCGCACACGGTCATCTCCGGCGTGACGCCTTCGAGGACGGTCGGCTCGTAGAAGAGCGGGCCGATGTCGGGGCGGGCCCGGCCGCCCACGAGCACGGTCGCTCCCTGGGCCACCGCGCCCTCGACATGGGCCTCGACAGCGGTGAGCTGCGCCGCCGAGGTCAGCGACCCGATGTCCACCGAGTAGTCGTAGGACCGCCCGAGGCGCAGCGCCCGCGTCGCCTCGACGAGTGCGGTGCGGAAGGCGTCGTACACGTTCTCGTGCACGTAGACGCGTTCGATGTGGATGCACATCTGCCCGGTGTTGGCGAAGGCGGCCACCACCGCGCCGGCCGCCGCCGCGACGACGTCGGCGTCCGCACGGACGATCAGCGGGTTCTTCCCGCCGAGTTCGAGCGAGACGCCGATCAGTCGCCGTCCGGCGCGCTCCGCGACGGTGCGCCCCGTGGCGGTCGACCCGGTGAAGCAGACGTAGTCGACGGCGTCGACCAGGGCTGTCCCCACCACGGCCCCGGGACCGGCCACGATCTGCCACAGGTCGGCCGGCAGTCCGGCCTCCGTCATCAGCGCACGCGTCCACAGCATGGTCAACGGGGTCTGGGAGTCGGCTTTGGAGAGCACGGCGTTGCCTGCCAGGAGTGCGGGCAGCGCGTCGCCGACACCGAGGTAGAGGGGGTAGTTCCACGGAGAGATGACCCCGACGACGCCCTTCGGCGCGCGTACCTCCTTGACCTTGGTCAGGCCGGGCACCATCCCGCGGACGTGCCGTGGGGCCAGGTAGTGCCGGGCGCGGCGTGCGTAGTGCCGGGCGATCGTCGCGACCTGGGCGACCTCCTGCCAGGCGTGGTAGCGCGCCTTGCCCGTCTCCCACTGGATCAGGTCGAGGACCTGGTCCTGCCGCGCCAACAGCAGGTCGTGAAAGGCGAGTACGACGTCGGCGCGGCGCTTCGACGGCGTCCGCGCCCACTCCGCCTGGGCCACTCGGGCGGCGGCCAGCGCTGTCGCGACGTCCTCCGGGTCGCACGCGGGGACGGCCGCGATCGGCGTCAGGTCGTACGGGGCGACGGCGGTCACCGCCTCGGCTCCGTCGGGCCTGTGCCGTGCGGTGTCCCGGCGCACACCCGTGCACCATCGCGCGATCAACTCGTCCGTCACCCAAGCGGGCCGGGAGCCCGCCGCCGAGGGGCCCGCAGGCGCGGGGATCTGGTCCTGCTCCGTGGTCATACGGGCTCCTCGGTCGGACGGGACTGGAACGCGTCGGAGGTGGCGTCGACTCTCCCGACGACAGCAGCACACCTCGGTATGTTAATCAAAAATCACATGAGGGAACAAGCTCTTGGACATAGCGAAGCCATCAACTGCACTGGAACAACAGCGCTTTGAGTAACCCCTCCCACCAGGAGGGCGAACAAGTAGGCGCGGCGGACGCGCGGGTCCGCCCCGACGGTCCTGTCAGAGGCCCAGGGCGCCCACGACGAGCCCGGTCACGGCGGCGCGGTGTTCCGGGCTGTCCTGCCACCTCAGCTTGCGCCCGGCCTCGACCACCACGCCGAATCCGGCGTGGACGAGGACCCGGGCCTGGCGCGGGTCGAGGTCCGGGCGGGCCAGTCGTACTTGCTGCTCCCAGACGGCGATGTGTTCACGCTGCGCGAGGAGCAAGGGGCGCCGTTGGTCGGGCGGCAGGCCGACGACCTCCGCTTCGGCGACGCTCGTGAGCGCGGTGTGCTCGAAGCTGTAGGCCACGTACGTCGCCGCCAGTGCGGCGACGGCCTCCCGCGGATCCGCCACGCCGCGCAGGCTCTGGTCCACCGCCTGCGCCAGCAGTCCCGCGGCCTGCAAGCAGGCCGCCGCCAGGATGTCGACCTTGCCGGGATAGTGCCGGTAGAGCGCGGAGGGGGCGAGGCCCACCGCCTGGGCGATCTGGCCGTTCGTGACGTTGGCGAAGCCGTCCCGGGCGAACAGCGGGACGGCCGCCGCGAGGATCTCGGCTCGCCGCGAGCGCGGCACCGGCAACTCCGGGAGCTCGACCGGCCGCCCGGTCCCCGCGCTCGGCTCGGGGTCGGTCGCGATCACCCGCAGGGCGCACGCCAACAGCAGTTCCTCGACCCGGCGTCGGGCGATGGAGGTGTGATGCATCGTGATGGACCCGATCGCGCCGAGAGCGGCGTCGACCCGCAACTCCGCGTCGGCCGACGGGTACTCGCGCCGCACCGCCTCGCTCACCCGCCCGACGACATGCGCGAACTTCGCCCGCAGAAGCCGACGGTCCTCACGGTCGAGGTACCTGGCCTCCCACCGGTAGACGCCGCCCGACGCACGATGCGCGACGGTGACCCGGACGAGGGCGGTCAGTACCTCCGCCGAGTCCGCCTCGGCCCCCACCTCGTCCAGCGCGGCCACGAGCCGGTCCACCATGGCGTGGGCGCACTCGGCGAACAAGGCGTACTTGTTCGGGAAGTGCCGGTACAGGGCCGTGGCGGTGATGCCCACACCGGCGGCGATCTCCTCCATGGACGCGGCGTGGTAGCCGCGCTCGCTGAAGAGCCGGCCGGCCGCCTCGACGATGAGCTGCTTGCGGTTGCGGGGACGCGTGGCCGCGGTCGACTCGACGCTCATGACCGAACGGACAGGTGCGGGGGCAAGGCCATACGGGCCAGTCAATCACACGTCGGGCCAGGCCCGACGGCCGTCCGCGCGAGGACAGCGCGAGGCGTGGGGGCCGAGGGGCCTACGCGATTCTCCATTAACAACAGCCTGCACCCGAACCTAGAAGCTCAACCCGACTTGAGGTCGACCTCGCTGTCTTTGCCCGCGATGATCAGCGCAGTCCGGCGAAGAGATCGTTCTCCGGTACGGCCGCGCCGGTGGCGTCCTTGACCCGCAGGAACGTCTCCACGCCCATCAACTCGCCGAACTTCTCCTTGCCCATCTTGAGGAAGAAGATGTTCTCGCCCTGGCTGGCATGAGCGGCCAGCGAGTCGAACTTCTGGCCACTGAACGCGGTGGTGTCCACCCATGTGGTGATCTCGTCGTCGGGGAGGCCGATCTCGGCCATCGCGGCCGCCTCGGCGGGATCCGGCTCCGGCATGTCCTCGTGCAGCTCGCGCACGATCTCGCCGAAGCGCTGCATCATCGAGCGGGGCATCGTCGTCCAGTACACCTTCGGTGTCAGCCCGGTCATCTCCAGCGCGGCCATCGTGATGCGATGGGCCTGGATGTGGTCGGGGTGACCGTAGAAGCCGTTCTCGTCGTAGGTGACGACCACGTCCGGGCGGTAGTGCCGCATGAGCTCCGCGAGTCGGGCGGCGCCTTCCTCCACGGGGGTCTGCCAGAAGGCCCCGGGGGCGTCGTTGCTCGCCCAGCCCATCATCCCGGAGTCGGCGTAGTCCAGCAGCTCCAGATCGCTGATCTTCAGGACGTCACGGCTCGCCTCGAGTTCTTGCCGGCGCATCGAGGCGACGGCCGCCGGATCGTGGCCCGGGTCGCCCGGCTTGACACCTCCTGGCCCGTCCCCGCAGCCGCCGTCGGTACACGTCACCAGAACCGTGCGGATGCCTTCCGCCGCATACCGCGCGAGGATCCCACCGGTTCCGGTGGCCTCGTCGTCGGGGTGGGCGTGCACGGCCATGAGCGTCAAGGGGCGGTCAGTCATGAAAAAGTCCTCCTACGGGAAACGTCCAGGTCCGGGTGCGCGGCGTGCGACCGCGACCTTGAGGGCCCGGATCCTGGCGGAGCGGACGACCTGGTGGTCTCCGCATTCCCCGCCTGTACGACGCCGGGCCCTCGGTCGATGCAACAGCGCAGACCGGACCGACTGTTCCCGCACAGCCGGTCGATCTTGCGGCCTCCGCGATTGCACCGCCGGTGCCAGTGGCAGGGGCACGACCTGCGCGGGCTGCGGCGCCTGGGACTGCCGGGCCCGTCTCAGGCGGGCCCGTCAGTTCGACGATCGGCTACGGCATGTACCACCGTCTGTTGTGGAGGCGCTGCCTCTGGCCACAATCGAGGAATGGGGGATGGATCCGTCTGGATCGCTGTTCTCACGGCGTGCACCGCAATCGCCGCGAGCTGGGTGACGAGCCGCGGTGGCTTGCGCGCCGCGCGGGAGCAGGCCGAGTTGATCGCCGTGGCGCAACGAACGTCGTGGCGCGCGGAGTCGCGCCGTACGTCGTACATCGAGGTCGTCCACAGGGCACATGATCTGGGCGCCCTCTACCGCGAGCTGCCTCCCGTCCTGGCTCTGCCCTCGGGGCCGGGCAAGGAGGCCGAAGTGGCTTCGCGGGCTGCGGAATTGCGGGCCGCCTACGGGCCGTTCACGCGGGCCTGCGATGTCCTGATCGTTGACGGCGGGAACACGGTGGCGCTGGCGGTGCGGGACGTCTTCACGTACTCGCGCGAGATCTATACGTGCCTCTTGCGCTCCCCCGAGGATGCCGATGCCTGCCGTTCCTATGAGGCCGCTATCCGCCGCTACTGGGATGCCGTCTATGCCCTCGTGACCGCGATGCATCAGGAAGCGTCGCGGGACGGACAGTGAGGTCCTTCGGTGGAGCCCGACACGTCAAGGGCCGGATCAGTCGCGAAGTGACGGACAGGACGCCACCTGTCCGGATCTCGACGTCGTGACCTGTGGTCGACCGTGCCGCGCGTGGACGGCCGCGGCAACGAACCCGTGTCCTACCGAGGGCCCGAGCTAACGCACTGACCTGGCCATACGCCACTCAGCGCGTTCCGTGACCCGTCGGCCGCGCGCGGGGCGATCCCCGGTCGACACACCAGGAGACGCGGTGCGAGAACGAGGCCGAGATCCGCCGTCACCCTGGCAAACATGCGGGCGACCGTGATCAACGTATCGGGTTAATGTCCACGACTTCGCTTGCTCCGACCGCCGGAGCGAACCTTACTGTTCTAGCGAAATCCGGGCGAAATCCCGCCCGCATCCCTGCGCTCCCACGCCCTCTGTCCCTGCTCCACCCGCGTTCCCGCGTTCCCGTGCTTCCTCCTGCCGCCCACTCGATCACCCCCAGGCATACGCGTTGCCGTCCGACCAAGGAGAGCTCTCCCGATGACCGTTGACTCCACCCCGGAAGCTCGCCTGGAGCCGCCCCGGCAGACCAGCCTGGGCACGGCGGCTGCCCGTAACCTCTCCACCACCACCAAGTCCGCACCGCAGATGCAGGAGATCACCTCCCGCTGGCTGCTGCGGATGCTTCCCTGGGTGGAGACGACGGGCGGCACCTACCGGGTGAACCGCCGTCTGACCTACACCGTCGGCGACGGACGCGTGGAGTTCGTCCAGGACGGCGCCGACGTCCGCGTCATCCCCCGTGAGCTCGGCGAACTGGCCCCCCTCCGGGGCTTCGACGACGTCGACGTGCTGACCGCCATCGCCGACCGGTGCGTACAACGCGACTTCCGGGCCGGCGAGACGCTGGTCGAGCGCGGAGCGCCCGCGGACCAGCTCCATCTGATCGCCCACGGCCGCATCGGCCAGTTCTCCGTCGGGGAGTACGGCTCCGAGGTCGCTCTCGACGTACTCGCGGACGGCGACCGGTTCGGGGACAACGCCCTGCTCGACGAGGACGCCCGCTGGGAGCAGACCGTCGTCGCCGAGACCCCGGGCACGCTGCTCACCCTGTCGCGCGCCGACTTCGCGGCCGTGCGGGACTCCGCGCCGGGCCTGCGGGACCACGTGGAGAAGTTCGCGTCGCTCTCGCGTCAGCGGCAGAACCATCGCGGCGAGGCGGAGATCGCGATGTCGGCCGGCCACCGGGGCGAGCACGAGCTGCCCGGCGCGTTCGTCGACTACGAGTCGAAGCCGCGGCAGTACGAACTCTCGGCCGCGCAGACCATCCTGCGGGTCCACACCCGCGTCGCCGACCTCTACAACCAGCCGATGAACCAGACCAAGGAGCAACTCAGGCTCACGATCGAGGCGTTGCGGGAGCGGCAGGAGCACGAGCTCATCAACAACCGGGAGTTCGGCCTGCTCCACAACGCCGACTTCAAGCAGCGCATCCAGACGCACTCCGGCCCGCCCACACCGGACGACCTGGACGACCTTCTCTGCCGCCGTCGCGGTTCGAAGTTCTACCTCGCACACCCCCGGACGATCGCGGCGATCGGCCGCGAGTTCAACGCGCGCGGGCTCTATCCGGACCATGTCGACGTGGGCGGCCAGCAGGTCCTGGCCTGGCGCGGCGTCCCGATCCTCCCCTGCAACAAGATTCCCATCACCAAGGAGCGGACCAGCTCGATCCTCATCATGCGTACCGGTGAGGAGAACCAGGGCGTCATCGGTCTGCAGCAGACCGGTCTGCCGGACGAGTACGAGCCGGGGCTGTCGGTCCGCTTCATGGGCGTCGACGAGCAGGCGATCACCTCCTACCTCGTGAGCACCTACTACTCCGCCGCCATCCTCGTTCCGGACGCGGTCGGCGTCCTGGAGAACGTACAGATCTCCCGCTGGCCCAGGTAGCGATCCGGGCCGTCCCGCACGGCAGGTCACCCCGGGCCCGGGCGCACGGGTCACGCAGGTCCGAGGCCCCCCTGGGGTCCGGGAACGGCCGCCCATCCCGCCAAGGAGCCCTCAAGGAGTCATGCATGCCACCGCCTGAGCCGACGCCTGATCCGACGCTCGCGCAGCCGAGCGCGTCAGAGGCACTCCCCCGCTTCGGCGCCCACGTCCTGGCCGAGGCCGCAGCCCGCGCACGCGACATCCTCGCCACCACCGGCGGTCCGCCCGGCGCACCGTCCCTGCACGCCGCACCCGCGGTGCCCGCCCCCACCACGGCCGCCCCCGAGGCCCCGCCAGCCCCGGCCCCCGCGCCCAGTGGCGACCTGGGGCGGATCCTGCGCGGCCCCAGCGGCGTCGGCACGGCGGGCCTGCGGTTGAGCCTGCGGGAGGAAGCGCCGGCCCAGCCGGAACCGCCGCATCCGGTGCCTGCGTCAACTGCCGGGCAGGGCACGCCGATTCCCGGCCTGTACCACCACCCCGTACCCGACCCCGATCCTGTGCGGGTCGAGGAAGTCAGCAGAAGGATCAAGGCCTGGGCGTTGGACGAGGTCTCCCTCTACCCCGACGACTGGGAGGAGGAGTTCGACGGGTTCTCCGTGGGCAGCTACATGGTCGGCTGCCACCCCGACGCGCCCACCGTCGACCACGTGATGATCGCCACCCGGTTGATGGTGGCGGAGAACGCGGTGGACGACTGCTACTGCGAGGACCACGGCGGCTCGCCCATCGGCCTCGGCGAGCGGCTGCTGCTGGCCCACACCGCCCTCGACCCGCTGCACACGACGGAGGAGTACCAGCCGGACTGGGTGAAGTCGCTCGGCTCCGACGCGCCGCGGCGCGCGTACCGCTCCGCGATGGAGTACTTCGTCCGGGCGAGCAGCCCGTCCCAGGCCGACCGGTACCGGCACGACATGGCCCGGCTGCACCTGGGCTACCTCGCCGAGGCCGCCTGGGCCCAGATGGGCGAGGTCCCCGAAGTGTGGGAGTACCTGGCGATGCGCCAGTTCAACAACTTCCGCCCCTGCCCCACCATCACCGACACCGTCGGCGGCTACGAACTGCCGGCCGACCTGCACGCACAACCGGCCATGCAGAAGGTCATCGCACTCGCGGGGAACGCGACGACCATCGTCAACGACCTGTACTCGTACACGAAGGAACTGAACGCTCCCGGCAAGCACTTGAACCTGCCGGTCGTGATCGCGGAACGCGAGGGCCTCTCCGAGCGGGACGCCTACCTGAAGTCGGTCGAGGTCCACAACGACCTCATGCACGGCTTCGAGGAGAACGCCGCGGCCCTGGCCGCCGACTGCCCGCTGCCGAACGTGCAGCGCTTCCTGCGCGGTGTCGCCGCGTGGGTCGACGGCAACCACCACTGGCACCAGAACAACACCTACCGCTACAGCCTGCCCGATTTCTGGTAAGAGAATGGACCCATCTGTGACCAGCACCGAACTCACCGAGCCCACCCGCGACCTGCCGCTGTTCGTCCCCCATCCGGCCACGCCCTACCAGGGCGACATCGCCCGTTACTGGGACGGGGAGGCCCGGCCGGTGAACCTGCGGCTCGGCGATGTCGACGGCCTCTACCACCACCACTACGGCATCGGTGAGGTCGACCGCTCCGCGCTCGGCGACGGCCGGGGCGCCGACAGCGAGCAGAAGCTGATCGCGGAGCTGCACCGCCTGGAGTCGGCACAGGCCGACCTCCTCCTGGAGCACCTCGGTGACATCGGACGGAACGACACCCTGGTGGACGCCGGCTGCGGCCGCGGTGGCTCGATGGTGATGGCGCACCAGCGCTTCGGATGCACGGTCGAAGGAGTCACGCTCTCGGCCAAGCAGGCCGACTTCGCCAACGGACGGGCCGCCGAACTCGGCATCCAGGACCATGTCCGCGCGCGCGTCTGCAACATGCTCGACACGCCTTTCGAGACCGGGCAGGCCGCGGGCTCCTGGAACAACGAGTCGAGCATGTACGTCGACCTCCACGACCTCTTCGCGGAGCACTCCCGCGTTCTTTCGGTCGGCGGCCGCTACGTGACCATCACCGGTTGCTGGAATCCGCGCTACGGCCAGCCCTCGAAGTGGGTGTCGCAGATCAACGCGCACTTCGAGTGCAACATCCACTCGCGCCGGGAGTACCTGCGTGCCATGGCCGACAACCGCCTCGTGCCGCAGGCCGTCATCGACCTCACCCCCGACACGCTGCCCTACTGGGAGCTGCGCGCCACCTCCTCGCTCGTCACGGGGATCGAGGAAGCGTTCATCAACTCCTACAGGGACGGCTCCTTCCAGTACGTCTTGATCGCAGCCGACCGCGTCTGACTGCCTGACGACCGCCTGAAGACCACACGATGAACGCATAACACTGCTTAACACCGCTTAACACCGCATGACGGCCAGTTGATGATCGGGAGGGCCCGGACGCCTCGGGTCCTCCCCTCGCCACGACGCGGCAGGGTCGCCGTCGAGCCGAGGGGGTGCAAGTGGTTCCCCGCGATCCGAAAAGATTTCCGGAGCTATGTCTTAAACCTTCCGGAATGGTTACTTGATCGCCGGGACTCGAGGCAGGGGCAGCGGTGCCGTTCGGCGGACCGGTCCGCCGAACGAGCGCAAGTTCGTGCCCGCTGTGAGCAGAGACCCGAGCCGGGAACCTCTCAACCAACCCCTCAGACATCGGAAAGGCCCGTCATGAGCAGCACCGACCAGCCGAGCACCCTCGACGCCGGCAGCAGCCTGTCCCAGATCTTCGAGCTCGCTCAGCAGCTGCGGGTGGACTCGGTGCGTACCAGCACCTCGGCCGGCTCCGGGCACCCCACCTCCAGTCTCTCGGCCGCCGACCTGATGGCCGTGCTGATGACCCGGCACCTTCGCTACGACTGGCAGCGCCCGGATCATCCCGCCGGTGACCACCTGATCTTCTCCAAGGGCCACGCCTCGCCCCTGCTGTACTCGATGTTCAAGGCGGCCGGTGTCGTCAGCGACAAGGAGCTGATGACCACCTACCGGCGGTTCGGCGAGCGCCTGCAAGGACACCCGACCCCGGTGCTGCCCTGGGTGGACGTGGCCACCGGTTCCCTGGGCCAGGGCATCGCGTACGGTGTGGGCATCGCGCTGGCCGGCCGTGACCTGGCCGAGCAGCCCTTCCGGGTGTGGGTGCTGTGCGGGGACAGCGAGATGGCCGAGGGCTCCGTATGGGAGGCCCTCGACAAGGCCGGGCAGCACAAGCTCGGCAACTTCACCGCCATCATCGACGTGAACCGCCTGGGCCAGAGCGGCCCCACGGAGCTGGGGTGGGACACCGACACGTACGCCCGCCGCGCCGAGGCCTTCGGCTGCCGGGCGCTCGTGGTCGACGGCCACGACCTGGACGCGATCGACCAGGCGCTGACCACCGCGGACGACGGCCAGGCCCCCACCGTCATCGTCGCGAGGACCGTCAAGGGCCAGGGCGTCAGCGAGGTCGCCGACCAGGAGGGGTGGCACGGCAAGCCGCTGCCCGAGGACCTGGCCGAGCGGGCCGTCGAGGAGCTGGGCGGGATCCGTGATCTGCGGGTGCGCGGTCCGCAGCCGCCCGAGGCCGCGCCCGCCCCCGCCTCCACCGCGAAGGCCGTGGAGCTGCCCCGCTTCGAGGTGGGCGAGAAGGTGGCCACCCGCGTCGCCTTCGGCAAGGCGCTGACTGCCCTTGGAGCGCGTCCCGACGTGGTGGCGCTGGACGCCGAGGTCGGCAATTCCACGCACTCCGAGGACTTCAAGAAGGCCTACCCCGAGCGCTTCTTCCAGACCTACATCGCGGAACAGCAGATGGTCGCGGAGGCCGTGGGCATGGCGGTCTGCGGATACCGTCCGTACGCCACCACCTTCGCCGCGTTCCTCACCCGCGCGCACGACTTCATCCGCATGGCTGCCGTCTCGGAGATCACCATGGCCCTGTGCGGAACGCACAGCGGTGTGGAGATCGGCGCCGACGGCCCCTCCCAGATGGGCGTGGAGGACCTGGCCATGATGCGGTCCGTCCGCGGATCCACCGTCTTCTATCCCAGCGACGCCACCTCGGCCGCCGCCCTGACCGTGGGCATGGCGGACATCGACGGGATCTCCTACCTGCGCACCACCCGGGGCGCCTATCCCGTCCTGTACGCCGACGGCGAGAGCTTCCCCGTAGGCGGCTCCAAGACCCTCCGCCGGAGCGACCACGACCAGGTCACCCTCGTCGGCGCCGGCGTGACACTGCACGAATGCCTCGCCGCCGCCGATGATCTCGCCGCCGAAGGCGTCCAGGCCCGCGTGATCGACCTGTACTCCATCAAGCCCGTCGACGCCGACGCCCTCGCCCGCGCCGCGCGGGAGACCGGCGCCCTCGTCGTCGTGGAGGACCACCACCCCGAAGGAGGCATCGGAGAGGCCGCCCTCTCCGCCCTCGCCGCCACCGCGAGCCGGCCCGCCTTCGCTCACCTCGCCGTCATCGACCTGCCGGGGTCCGGCACCACCGACGAGCTTCTCGAGGCAGCGGGCCTCTCCCGTACCGGTATCGCCCGAGCGGCTCAGGGCCTGCTCCGTCAGCGGTGACGAACACGGGGCTCAGCTGTCCGGGTGGGCGTCCGTCTTCAGTGCCCACGCGCCGCCCGGGCAGCCCGCCGGGAGGGGCGGGAAGCGGTGGCCCTTCACGTCCGTGCTCCAGTGGTGACCCGCACCGCAGTCACATTCGTAGATCCCGCTCTCGGGCACGATCTCGCCCGGGTGCCATGTCGTCTGCGCGTCGCTCATACCTTCTGGTGTACGTCGCTCCGTGCGCTCTCGCGACTCAGGCGGTACGTGGGCCCTGCCCGGCCCCGGCCGCCGCTCTACAGGAACGGTTCGCGTCTGCGCCACGCGAGGACGGGCTGGCCCTCGGCCCGGGTGGGCGGGCGCAGTATCAGCAGGTCGCCGTCGAGGTCGTAGCTGCGGCGCAGGACCAGCCCCAGCCAGGTGGGGTCGAAGCTGCACTCGATGTGGTGCTCGACGGTGCGGGAATCAGGGTCGAGCAGGTAGCGGCCCGCGTACGCGATGAAGCGGGGGAAGGGAGCTGATGCCCCCGCTCCGGGTTCGGCCGCCGCGGGATCCGGCTCCGCCATGAGCTGGGCGGAGACGAGGCCCTTCGGTGTGTAGATGCCGAGGCCGGTCGGATGCTCCCCGAAAGGGTGCGCCACCCGGCCGCCGGCTGTCAGGACCTCGAAACTCACCAGATCCCAGGCGCCGGTCAGCAACGCCGTCGACGAGACTGTCATGTCCACTCCTCGGTGTGGGCGGTGCGCGGGATGTTCGTGTGCGGGCTCGCGGGCGGGTCCGTGACGAGGGCCCGATCAGGTTCCGGCGACGGCCGTGCGGCGCAACTCCCGGGCGTGCAGAGCGAGTTGCATCTCGAACTGGGTCGCCGGGTCGTGCAGCCGGTCGCCGAAGACCTCGTCGAGCTGGCGCAGGCGGTAGCGGACGGTCTGCGGGTGGACGGCCAGGCGGTTGGCGACCTCACTGGCGTTGTGGCCGCAGCGCAGCCAGCAGAGAAGGGTCTCGGCGAGCCGCTCCCGCTGCGGGGAGCGCACTTCCTCCAGCGGCAGCAGGTGCCGCTCCGCGATCGCGTCGACCAGCGACTCGTCCTGGAAGAGGAGCAGGGTCGCCAGATGGTCCGCGCACCGGGTGGGTCCCGGCCCGGGCACGATGCCCCGCCGCGACAGCTCAAGCGTGGCGGTCGCCCAGCGCAGGGACCGGGCCCCGCTGTCCAGGGTGACGGTCGGCCCGACCGCCGTGCGCAGCCCGTGGAGCGCGGAGGCGACCGCGCGGGCGCGACCGGGCCCGGCGGGGTCCGGGATGACGATGATGCCGGGCTGCACGTCGAAGCGGGCCAGGAACTCCGGCGGCACGATCGGACGTCCGGCGCCGGGCTGCCCGCCGTGGTCGGTGACCGCGACGGCCAGCTCCTTAGGCACCGGCCACTGCGCGGTGTGGGCGAGGTCGCTGATGGCCTCGGCGGCGACCGGGGGGCTGGCCGTGAGCAGATCGATCAGCCGGGCCCTGCGCTGCTGGAGTTCGCCCGCCGCGTGCAGCCGGGCCTCGGTGTATCCGGTGGTCGTCGCCGCGGCCATCTCGTCGAGGTGCAGCAGCATCGCCTCGCCGAAGGTCGCCAGGACCTTGCTCGGCAGCTGTCCCGTCTCGACGAGTTCGCTGACCCGGTGCCATGTCACGCGGGCGCCCAGGCGCAGCGCCGACTGGAACGAGTCGAGGCTTCGGCCTTCGGTCGCCTCGCCCCTGCCGATGCTGTGGAAGGTCGCCTTGACGGGTTCCCAGTCGGCGTCGGGCCTGACCATCCGGTCGAGGAAGCCGACGAGCGCCTGTTTCACTCCGCGGTGCACGACGTGCATGTACGTGTCGTCCATGGGCCGCGCGTACTCGGCGATGGTGGTGCGGATGGCGCGTACCACCTCCTCGATCACGTCGGCGACGAACGGCTGGAGATGTGTGGAGAGTTCGGAGGGCAGCGCCTTGAAAGCGGCGTAGGTCGCCTCGGCGGACCCGTTGACCGGTAACTCACCGGCCGGCGGCTGTGGTCCGATCACCATGGGGGGCTTCCCTCTGCGCGGGGGTCAGGGGCGTGGTGACGATACCGCCGCGTCGGGTGAGGGGCCCGTCGCGGGCGAACAGTGCGGAAGTCGCTCGTTGTCACAGAAGTGACAACGAGCGTTCCGGCGCCGACGAGCCGCCGGGCGGCCGCGGCGCTCCCCCTGCCGGGGGCCGACTCTCAGGGCAGCAGGCAGCTGCCCAGTTCGGGCCGTCCGGCGAAGCGGTCACCGAGCCACTTCACCACGTCGTCCTTGGCCTGCTGGTCGGTGAGCAGGTGGTCGCCGGGGTAGAGCTTCCACTGCGTGGTGATCCCGGCGTCGCAGTACGCCCTGCGGGTCGCGTCCTCGGTCGAGGTGGGGATGACCTCTTCGAGCAGGCCGCGGTATTGCAGGACGGGGAATCCGACCTCGTAGCGGGCGCCGGAGCCCTTTCGGCCGACGCCGGTGCCGAGTTTCTGCTCGTCGATGACCTGGCCCCAGGTCTTGCCGTCGGTGCCGGTCAGCGCGTAGATCTGGTCGAGCGACAGCCCCTTCTCGGTGTAGTTCTTGAGTTTCTGCCCCACGAATCCGGCGACGGTCCCGGCCAGGCAGAGGGACGTGGCCCGGGCGACGGCGTCCCGGCCCGCGTCGTTGAGCAGTTCGTCGAAGGGCATGGCGGGGTGGGAGGCGGCGAGGCCGATCACCGCGTCGGCGAGGAAGCCCGCGAAGGCGCCCCCGTCGAGGCCGGACGCGACCACCTTCAGGTCTCCCGGTACGCCGCCCGAGGCGTCGCCCACGATCTTGAGTTCCGGGGCGTACGTGCTCGCGAGTTGTGCGGCCCAGAGGCTGGCCGCACCGCCTTCGGAGTAGCCCCAGAGGCCGACCGGGGCGGTCTTGGCCACGCCGCTGCCCGGTACCGCCGATGCGGCGCGGACGACGTCGAGCAGCGCGTGTCCCGCGTCGCCGCCGGAGACGTAGGGGTGGGTCTGGCCGTCCAGGTACCCGGCGCCGTCCGTCGCGGCGACCGCGTAACCGGCCTTGAGGAGCGCGGCGATGTTCTCGCCCTCGTACTCGTCCTGGAAGGCCCCGGACAGTTGCTTGGAGAAGGCGCACTGCGGGCCGAGCCCCAGTGTGCCCGGGTTGAAGGCGACGACCGGCCTGCTGCCCGAGCCCTTCCAGGGCGCGTCGGGTACGGCGACCGTGCCGGACACGGCGACCGGGGCGCCCTCGTTGTCCTTGGAGCTGTACTGGACCTTCCACGCGTGCAGCGGGACGGAGCCGGGCACGTGCGGCAGGGCGGTCGCCCGGCAGGCGATGACGCTGCCCGGGGTCCCCGGCGCGGCGGCGGGCGGGCGGTAGACGTCCGCGTCGCTCGCCGCGCAGCCGGCCGCCGCACGGGGCGCCGCGCCGGCCGTCGTGGCGGGCACGCCCAGCGCGCCGCCCACCAGAACCGCGGCGAGGAGCGGGCCGATCGCCCGCCGGCCGCGCGTCACTCTCGGGCTGTTCGCCTCCGAGCCGCTCATCGCTGACCGGCTCGCTGCCGATCGGCTCGCTTCTGCTCTGCGCACCATGTACTCCCTGGGGTCGGTGGTGGGCCGTTGCGGTAGCCGTGAAGTTACGCAGCGGTAACTGAGGCTCGATAGTCAGCGGACCCACACGCGCGCCGCCGGGAACTGTGCCTGCCGCACAAGAGGGGTCCTGAGCCAACGGACTGTGAGGCAAGGGGAGTTCATCCGCGCGGCGCAGCCGGCGCGACCCGCTCGGCGGCCGTCCCGCGCGCCGCTCCCCCGCTCTGCGCGGACCGCCGGTGACGTCCTGGCCGCCGGTGACGCCCGGGACGCCGCAGGGTCACCCAGGTGACCGCCGCCCCGGCCAGGACGCACGCGGCGGCCAGGCGCAATCCGCTGTCGTAGCCGTCCAGGAAGGCGCGGGACGGCGCGACCCCGTCCCGCAGCGCGGCGCGTTCGGTGCGGGTGAGGACCACGCCGACGAGGACGACACCGAACACGCCGGACACCTCGCGGGCCGCGCTGATGAGGCCGGAGGCCATCCCGGTGCGCCCTGCGGGCACGTCGGCGAGGGAGCGCACCGTCAGCGGGGTGGTGAGCGCGGAGCCCGCGCCGATCAGCAGCAGGCCGGGCTGGATGTCCCAGTACCCGGCGTGCAGGCCCGTTCCCGACACGTAGACGAGGCCCACCGCCACCAGGGCGAGGCCCGCCGCGATCGAGCGGTGGACCCCGAGGACGCGTCCGGCCCGCTCGGCGAAGGGCGTGACCGCCAGGAGGGCGCCGGCCAGCGGCAGGAAGGCCAGGCCCGCCTTCGTGGGCGAGAATCCGATGACGCGCTGGAGGTAGAGCGCGGTGAAGAAGAAGACGCCGTTGACGCCGATGCCCCAGAGGACCTGGGCCGCCGTGCCGCCGCTCAGCGCCCGGTCGCGCAGCAGCCCCAGCTCCAGCAGCGGCAGCCCGGACCGCGTCTCGACGAGGAGGAAGGCGAGCCCGGCCGCGCCCGCCAGGCCCAGGCAGAGGGGCACGGGCGCGGCGCTGAAACTGTGTTCGCCGCCGCGCACCAGGCCGTAGGTGAGCAGGAAGAGCGCGGCGGCCGACAGCAGGGTGCCGGGGAGGTCGAGCCGGGAGATCGGCGGGCGCCGCGCCGGTCCGGGCACGGTGGGCACGGCGGGGACCAGCAGCAGGGCGAGCAGACCGAAGGGAACGTTGAGCAGGAACACCCAGCTCCAGCTCCAGTGTTCGGTGACGAACCCGCCGACCACAGGTCCCAGGGCGAGCGCGACGGCCAGCGCGGCCGTCCACAGCCCGACGGCCATCGCCCGGTTGCGGGCGGGCAGATCGGCGGCGACGACGGCGAGCGACGCGGGGATCACGAGGGCGGCGCCCACGCCCTGGACCGCGCGGGCGGCGATGAGCGTGCCGCCGCTGTCGGCGAGGGCGGCGGCCGCGGAGGCGAGGACGAACACGGCGAGACCCGCCGCGAGGACGGGACGCCTGCCGACCAGGTCGGTGAGCCGGCCGCCCGGCAGCAGGAGCGCCCCGAACGTCAGTACATAGCTGCTGGCCACCCACTCCAAGTCGGTGACGTCCAGGCCGAGTTCGCGCTGGACCGTCGGCAGGGCGACATTGATGACCGTGTTGTCGAGGGTGGTGATGAAGCCCGCAAGGGCGAGCAGCGCCAGCAGTGCGAGCAGCCTTCTGCGACTCACCGGGCCGGTCCTCTCCCCCGCCGTCCGTGCGACGGGATGCGATTCTCCGGGCCGCCGGGCGGTCACCACTGCTGTCTGGGCGCCGAATCCCCGCGCTCCGCTTGTCACTCGACTGACAGCTCACTCGGTCCGAACTGTCAGCGACCCGTCTTACTCATCAGTCACATCGCGGCGGAACCTGGGGCCCCGTCGGCAGTCCCGCTCCCCGCACCCCGGCGCGCAACCCCCGTCCCCGACGCCTGACCAGCTGGAGTTCCCATGACTTCCGCTCAGCCCTCCGAAGACCTGTTGCTCACCGACCACCTGCGGCACTGGGCCACCGAGCGCCCGCAGCAACGCGCCTTCACCTACGTGGACTTCCCCGAGGCCGACTCGCCCGGGCTGCACCGCACGCTCGGCTGGCGCGGTCTCGACCGACGCGCCCTCGCCGTCGCGGCGCGCCTGGCGAAAGCGGCGAACCCGGGCGACCGTGCCGCCCTGCTGCTGCCCCAGGGCCTCGACTACGCGGCGGCGTTCCTGGGCTGCCTGTACGCCGGGGTCATCGCGGTGCCGCTGTTCGGGCCGGAACTCCCCGGTCACCAGGGCCGGCTCGCGGGGGTGCTCGACGACTGCGAGCCCGCCTGTCTGCTCACGGACACGGCGACCGCGCCCGGCGTCCACACGTTCACCGCCCGCCACGGACTCCCCGCCCTGCCGGTCATCGCCGTCGACGCGCCTGCCGGGACGCCGCCCGCCCCTGCCCCGGTGATGCCACGCCCGGGTCCGCAGGACATCGCCTACCTCCAGTACACGTCGGGCTCCACCCGCAGCCCGGCCGGGGTGATGATCAGCCACGCCAATGTGGTCGCCAACGCCCGCCAGGCCGTCGACGCGTTCGGGGCACTGACCACAGCCAGCACCACGGTCGGCTGGCTGCCGCTCTTCCACGACATGGGGCTCGTCCTCAGCGTCGCGGCACCCGTCGTGGGCGGTTTCCCCTCCGTGCTAATGGACCCCGTCGCCTTCCTCGCGGACCCGCTGCGCTGGCTGCGACTGCTCGGCTCGTACCCGGGGACGATCAGTGCCGCTCCCAACTTCGCGTACGACTACTGCGTCTCGCGCGCCGACGACGACGCCCTCGACGAACTGCGCCTGGACCGCGTCAAGGTGCTGATCAACGGCAGTGAGCCGGTGCGCCCCGCGACCGTGGACCGTTTCCACTCCGCCTTCGGCAGGGCCGGGCTGGCGCGGGAGGCGCAGTGCCCGTCGTACGGGCTGGCCGAGGCCACCGTCTTCGTGACCAACGACTCCCGCACCGCGGCCCCGCGCACCGTTTCCTGCGACGCGGACGCGCTCACGGCGGGCCGGGTGGCGCCGTGCCATCCCGCCGACCCGACAGCGGTCCGCCTCAGCACGTGCGGCGAACCCGCCGGCCAGGAGCTGCGCATCGCGGACCGCACCACCGGCCGCTCGCTCGCCGCGGGCGAGATCGGCGAGATCCAGGTGCGCGGGCCCAACGTCGGCCTCGGCTACTGGAAACGGGCGGACCAGTCCGCCGAGGTCTTCCAGGTGCGCGCCCCCGGAGCCCCGGACGAGGAGACCGGCTGGCTGCGCACCGGTGATCTCGGCGCGCTGCACGAGGGACGCCTGATCGTCACCGGCCGTCTGAAGGACCTGATCATCGTGGACGGCCGCAACCACTACCCGCAGGACATCGAGGAGACCGTGCAGGGTGCCGTCGACGCGCTGCGCCGCGACCGGCTGGCCGCGTTCTGCGTTCCGCGCGCGGACGGCTCCGGCGAGGACGATCTGGTGGTGGTCGCGGAGCTCCGCCGCGGCGGCGAGGACATCGCCGACGCCCTCGCGGCCGACGCGGAGCGCACGGCACGGGCCGCCGTCTTCGCGCGCCACGGTCTGCGTCTGTCCCGGCTCGTGCTCGCGGCCCCCGGGGCGGTGCCCCGCACCTCCAGCGGCAAGGTCTCGCGCGCGGCGAGCCGTCGGTGCTTCACCGAGGGCGCCTTCGAACCGACGGACCACCGGTGAGCCCCGGCGCCCAGGAGGTCCGTGCGGTCGTCGTCGAGCGGCTGCGGTCCTGGTACGGCCTGGCCGAGGGCGAGGTGCGCGAGGACCGGCCGCTCGCCGAACTCGGGCTCACCTCCCGCGACGCCGTCGCCCTCACCGCGATCCTCGGGGACCTGGTGGGCAGGCGGCTGCCCGCCACGCTGCTCTGGGAGACACCCACCATCGGCGCTCTCGTGGAGCGTGTGCTCCGCGCGGAGCAGACGCCGACGCCACCGGCGCCGTCCGCCCCGTCGGTGGGGCCGGGACCGGTGCCGGTCGCGGTCGTCGGGATCGGCTGCCGCCTGCCGGGCGGGGTGCTGTCCGCGGCGGACTACTGGCGGCTGCTCGTTGCGGGGCGGGACGCCGTGGGGAGTGTCCCCGAGGACCGGTGGGCCGGCTTTGCGGCCGAGGCCGACCTGCCAGAGGGCATCAGCCGGCACGGCGCGTTCCTGGACGACGTGGCCGGGTTCGACGCGGAGTTCTTCGGTATCGGGGCCCACGAGGCCACGGCCATGGATCCGCAGCAGCGGCTGCTCCTCGAAGTGGCACGGGAGGCGCTGGACCACGCGGCGATCCCCGCCGCCGCGCTGGCGGGGACCCGCACCGGCGTGTTCGTCGGCATCAGCGGCAACGAGTACGCCCATCTCACGACCGCCGACCCGCGCTCCGTCGACGCCTGGACCCCGCCGGGCGCGGCCCTGAGCGTCGCGGCGGGCCGCCTGTCGTACGTACTGGATCTGCGCGGGCCCAGCATGGCGCTCGACACGGCGTGTTCCTCGTCGCTGGTCGCGGTCCACCACGGGGTGCGCAGCCTCGCCGCGGGCGAGAGCGACACCGTCCTGGCCGCGGGCGTCAACCTGCTGCTCTCCCCGTCCATCACCTACGGGTTCCAGCGGGCCGGGGCCCTCGCCCCGGACGGCCGGTGCAAGGCGTTCGACGCCGCGGCCGACGGCATCGTACGAGGTGAGGGGTGCGGTGTCGTCGTGCTGAAGCGGCTCGCGGACGCCGAGCGCGACGGCGACCGGATCCTCGCTGTCATCACGGGTTCCGCGGTGAACTCAGACGGCCGCTCCAACGGCCTGACCGCGCCCAACTCCCAGGCGCAGCACGCCGTACTGGCCGAGGCGCACGCCGACCCCACAAGCGTCGACTACGTCGAGGCGCACGGCACGGGCACCGCGCTGGGCGACCCCGTCGAGGCGGGCGCGCTGGGCGCGGCGCTCGGTGCGGGGCGGGGGCGCGCCGCCGAGCGGCCGCTGCTCATCGGCTCGGCCAAGACGAACCTCGGGCATCTGGAGGCCGCGGCGGGCATCGCCGGTCTCATCAAGACCGTACTCGCGCTGCACCACGGCGAGATTCCGCCGCAGCTGCACTTCACCGCGCCGGGTCCGCACGCCGATCTCGAAGGGCTCGGGCTGCGCGTGGTGACGGAGTCCGAGCCGTGGCCCCGGTACTCGGGCACGGCGACCGCGGGCGTCTCGGCGTTCGGGTTCGGCGGGACCAACGCCCACGTCGTCCTCACCGAGCACCGGAGGAGGACGCGGACGCGGCGCCCGGCCCGGTCCGGGCGGGCGCCGTCCGTCGTCCTGTGGGACGCGCACACCGACGACCGGCTGCGGGCGTACGCGGGCGAGTTGGCCCAGTGGCTGGCCGGTCCTTCGGGCGCCCGCGCCCACCCGGCCGACGTGGGCCGCACGCTCGCCGGGCGCGTCGGCCGCGGCCGGCGCAGGGCCGCGGTGGTGGCCGACTCCCCGCAGGACATGGCCGCGGCGCTCAACCGGTTCGTGGCCGGCGAACCACATCCGCGGCTGATCACCGCCGACCGGGACCCCGGTGGGCCCGGTCCTGTGTGGGTGTTCTCCGGTTACGGGTCGCAGTGGCCCGGCATGGGCCGGGCGCTCCTCGACGCCGAACCGGAGTTCGCCGCCGCCGTCGGGCGGATCGAGCCGATCCTGCTGGACCGGGCGGGGATCTCACTCCTGGCGAGCCTGGAGCCCGGCGCGGACCTCTCGTCACCCACCACCGTCATGCCCGTCCTGTACGGGCTCCAGGTGGCGCTCGCCGCCCTGTGGCGCTCGTACGGATTCCGGCCCGCCGCGGTGATCGGGCACTCCCTGGGCGAGATCGCCGCGGCCGTCGTGTCCGGGGCCCTGGACGAGGCGGACGGCGCCCGGATCGTCGCGGTCCGCTCGCGGCTGCTGGCCTCGCTCGCGGGTGGCGCCATGGCGGTGGTGGACCGCTCGGGCGACGCCGTCGCCGAGCTGGCCCGGGAGTTCCCCACGCTCCAGGTGGCGGTGCACTCCTCGCCCGCCCAGTGCGTGGTCACCGGCAGCGCGCACGACGTGGAGGGGCTCATCACCCGCGTCGGAGCGGAGGGCGGGTTCGCGCGGTCGATGCGGGTCACGGCCGCCGGGCACTCCTCCGCCGTCGATCCGCTGCTCGACCGGTTCGCGGCCGAACTGGGGGACGTGGGGCACGCTCCGCCCCTCTGCCCGCAGTACTCGACGGTCCTGGCCGATCCTCGTGCGCCGGCCGAGCACGGCACGGCCTACTGGGCGGCCAACCTCCGCAGGCCCGTGCGGTTCGCCCAGGCGGTGACCGCGGCCGCCGAGGACGGACACCGCGTCTTCGTCGAGGTCGCCCCGCACCCGACCCAGTTGCATCCGCTCCTGGAGACGCTGCGGCACGCGGGCGCGGACGACGCGCTCGTGGTCGGGACGCTGCGCCGTGACACGGACGACGCGCTCACCTTCCACTCCTCCCGGGCGACGCTCCTCGTCCACGGGGTGCGGCCGGCCGCCGAGCCGCCCCCGGGCGGCCGCGTCGTCGACGTCCCGTCGCCGCGCTGGCGCCACCGGCGCTTCTGGGCCGGGGAGGAGTCCGCCCCGGCCGGGCCCCCCGCGGCGGCCGTCGCCCGCTCCGGCACCGGTGTGCTCGACCGGCTCCGCGCCTGCGTGGCCGGGGTGATGGGCTACAGCGCGGAGCGCATGGACCCGGACACGGCGCTGACGGACCTCGGCCTCGATTCGCTGACCGCGGTACGGATCAGGACGGCAGTCGAGCAGGAGTTCGCCACTGTGGTCGAACCGGGGGTGCTGCTGCGCCAGGGCACGCTCCGCGGCGTCGCCGCGCTGCTCCCGGACACGCGATCCGGCACCTCCGCGCCCGCCGGCCCGGACGGTGACCGGGGCGTCCCGGGCCGGCTCCGCGTCTTCGACGGTGAGGGGCCCGGCGCGCCGCTCTTCCTCGCGCACGCGGCGGGCGGTTCCTCGCAGGTGTACGGGCGGCTCGCCCGGCGGCTGGCCGGTCGGCGGCGCGTCCTCGGCCTCGACCGGCTGCCGGAACTCCCCGAAGTGGCCGACCGGGCACGGGAGTTCGCACGCCGGATCATCGAGGTGGCCCCCGACGGCCCCTGGCTGGTCGGCGGTTGGTCGTACGGCGGGGTGGTCGCCCAGGAGACGGCCCGGCTGCTGTCGCGGCGCGGCTCCGTGTCCGCGCTCGTCCTCATCGACTCGGTGCTGCCGCTGCCCCTGCCCGGCGGACTCACGCCGGCCCAGGCGGCCCGCCGCCGGTTCGCGGGTTTCGCCGCCCACGTGGAGCGCACCTACGGCTCCGCCCTGCCGCTCGCCTACGAGGAACTCGCGGGACTGGACGACGCCGGGCAGGTCGACCTCGTCCTCAAGGTCCTGGAGCAGACCGTGGACCTGCCGCCCGCCGTCCTGGAGCACCAGCGCACGTCCTACCTCGACCTGTGCGGCGGCGAACGCCATGTGCCGGGCGCGTACGGCGGCCGGACCTTCCTGTACCGGGCGAGCGAACCGGCGCCGCACACAGTCCGCGATCCCCGCTACGAGCGCACCGACGAGTCGCTGGGCTGGCACGCCCACTGCGGCGACCTCACGGTCACTCCCCTGCCGGGTCATCATCTGGCCCTGCTCGACCCGCCCGTGGTCGACACACTCGCCGGTCTGCTCACCCGGGACCTGCGCGACGTATGACCGCGGGGCGCCCCGTACGTGTCACGACGTACGGGGCGTCCGGCCGCCCCGTCACCGCACGAACCGGCATCCACCGCGTACACACCGGACCGAGAGCACCCCTCACGGCATCGAAGAATGAGGAGTCACCCCATGCCCCGACCGACCCAGCCACCCGCGCGTCCCACCGCACCGGCGCGTCCGTCCGGACCCTCGCGCGCGGGCTTCGCCATGCTCGCCACCGCCGCCCTGCTCACCACGGGCGGCCTCGCCGGTGCGCCCGCCGCGCTGGGCGCCGCGCCCGATGCCAGCCCTGCCGTGGCGAGCGCCACGGCGGCCGACGGCGCCAGGATCGTCGCGGAGAAGTGGCTCGACCCGCGGACGGTCGACCTCACCGTCGACTCCCCCGCGGCCGGTGCCCGGCTTCCCGTGCGCGTCATCCTCCCCGCCGCTTTCGCCTCACAACCCGCCCGGACCTGGCCGGTCCTGTACTTGCTCCAGGGGGCGCACGACGACTACACGTCCTGGACGCGCGAGACGGACATCGAGGGCTTCCTCGCCGACAAGGACGTCATCACCGTCATGCCGTCGTCGGGTTCCACGGGCATCCCGACCAAGTGGTGGAACTACGGCATCGGGTCCACAAGGGACTACGAGACGTTCCAGGTGGAGGAGGTCATGCAGCTGCTCCGGGCGAACTACCGGGCCGGTTCCGTCCGGGCCGTCGCGGGCGTCTCGACCGGCGGCTACGGGGCGCTGGCGTTCGCCGCCCGCCACCCCGGTACGTTCGGGGCCGCCGCCTCGTACAGCGGTGTGCTCGACACGACCTCGATCGGCATGCCGACGGTGGTGAACGCGATCGTCGCCCGGGAGCTGGAGCTGCCGCTCGCGCTGTGGGGCAGCTACCTGCTCAACCGGAACATCTGGAACGAGCACAACCCCTACGCGCAGGCGCCGCGGCTGGCGGGGACCCGGCTGTACATCTCGCAGGGGTCGGGGGTGCCGAGCACCGACTTCGGCAATCTGCAGGGCGCCATCCTGGAGGGCACCCTGTGGACTCAGGCCCACCGGTTCACCGACCACCTCGCCGACGTGGGTGTTCCGGCGCAGATCCACTACTACAGCGGGGGCTCGCACGCCTGGTCGTCCTGGCAGAAGGAGTTCACCGCCTCCTGGCCGACGCTGGCGGCGGGTCTTGGGCTGCCAGGCTGACGGCCACGCGCGGCGGCGAAGGACCGGGCCGGTCCCGCGTTCAGCGGACCGGCCTCCGCGCGCGTCGCCCGGCCGCGAGGCCGTCCGCGTCGACGGCCCTCGCCGCGAGCCGGCGCTCGTCGGGCCAGCGGACCTCGCGCGCCCAGGACAGCGCCTCGAAGACCCGGATCAGCCGGGCGCTGGAGTCGAGCTGTCCGCGCAGCACACCGTGGCGCGCGGACGTCGGGTCGGCGTGGTGCAGGTTGTGCCACGACTCGCCGCCGGACAGCGGGGCCAGCCACCAGACGTTGCCCGAGCGGTCACGGGCGCGGAAGGGGCGGTCGCCGCTGATGTGGCAGATCGAGTTGATCGACCAGGTGACGTGGTGCAGCAGGCCGATGCGCACCAGCCCCGCCCAGAAGAACGCCGACCAGGCGGCGCCCGCGTCCCAGGCCCCGTCGCCCCACAGCCCGCCGGCCACGGCGGGCGCGCCGAAGGAGAACAGCACGATCAGCGGCTGGAGGCGGCCCACCACGACCAGATCAGGGTCGGCGAGGAGATCGGGCACGTACTTGCGCCGGTTGGTCTTCTCGTTGTTGAACGTCCAGCCCACGTGGGCCCAGGCCATGCCCTTCAGCAGGGCCTTCACGGAGGTGCCGAACCGCCAGGGAGAGTGGGGGTCCCCGGGCCGGTCGGAGAACTGGTGGTGGCGTCGGTGGTCGGCGCACCAGGTGATCGGATCGCCCTCGACAGCGAGCGAACCGGCTACGGCGAGCGCGATCTTCAGGGGTCTGACCGCCCGGAACGCCTTGTGGGTGAAGAGGCGGTGGTAGCCGACGGTGATGCCGTGCACGGCGACCGCGTACAGCACCGCGCCGATCACCAGATCGTGCCAGGTGACCCCCCATCCCCAGAGGACCACGACGGACGCGATCACCGCGATGAAGGGGACACCGACGAAGAACCCCACGACGACGCGGTCGGAGGTGCCCATGCGTTCGCCCCAGGCGTCGTCCGGCGCCGCGGCCGTCTGCGACTGTGCCATCAGAGGTGTCACCTTTCGTGGAACGGTCGGGTGAGGGAGTGAGCGGGACACTACGGAGCCCGCCGCCTCCGGTTCTACGCACCGGCCGCGCAGCCGGGAGCGACCGGTCCTCACCCAACTGACAGCGCCGCGGCGCCGGCCCGCGGCGCTGTCCGGAAGTGATGAGCCGCCGGTCGGCGATTGGCGATCGGGGCGAACAACCCGCGATCCCCTTGTCGGCGCGAAGAATCGCACCGCACCCTTGGAGCCTGTCTTTGAACCCCCGTCGTCCGCGCGCAGACGGGAGTTCAAAGACAGGCTCTCAGGACTCCTTCCGCCCCCGCGTCCACAGGGGGCGTGATCCGCCGGACGCGCTCTCGCGATCCGCGGTGGCGCCGCACGGAGACACCCAGGACACCAAGACACCGGAGACAAGGGAGAAACCCATGGACCCGCTCGCCCAGGCAGTCGTGGCCGGCGCCGCCCCTCAGGAGCTGGAGCGGTTACCCGTGCCCACGGAGTACACCGCGGCGCACCTGCGGGTCGAGGACGTCGGCAGTTTCGCCGGGGTCGCCGACAAGGACGTCCGCAAGTCGATCCACGTCGGCAGCGTGCCGATGCCCGAACTGGCGCCGGACGAGGTCCTGGTGGCGGTGCTGGCCAGCGGCATCAACTACAACACGGTGTGGTCCGCCATGTTCGAGCCGATCCCGACGTTCACGTTCCTCGAACACTTCGGGGCGAGCGACCGCTGGGCGGCACGGCACGACCAGCCGTTCCACGCCCTCGGCTCGGACGCGGCCGGGGTCGTCGTCCGCGCGGGGTCCGGGGTGCGCCGGTGGAAGGCCGGCGACGAGGTCGTGATCACCACGGCGTACGTGGACGACGAGGACCCGGCGACCCACGCCGACGGCATGCTGGGCGCGGGCCAGCTGGCCTGGGGGTTCGAGACGAACTTCGGCGGCCTTGCGCACTACTGCGTGGCCCGCGCGAGCCAGGTACTGCCCAAGCCGGCCCATCTGACATGGGAGGAGGCGGCCGCCAACCCGCTGTGCGCGGGGACCGCGTACCGCATGCTGGTCAGTGACCGCGGTGCCCGGATGAAGCAGGGGGACATCGTGCTCATCTGGGGGGCGGCCGGCGGCCTCGGCGCCTACGCCTCACAGCTGGTGCGGGCGGGCGGTGGCATCGCGGTCGGTGTGGTCAGCAGCGAGGAGAAGGCGGAGCGGGCCCGCACCCTCGGGTGCCAGGTCGTGATCGACCGCGCGGAGATCGGCCTGACCGGCGACGAGCCGGCGGATCCGAGCACGGTCGGCAAACGCCTCGGCAGACGCATCAGGAGTGCGGTGGGCGAGGACCCCCACATCGTCTTCGAGCACGTGGGGCGTGCCACGTTCGGGGTGTCGGTGTTCGTGGTCAGGCGCGGCGGCACGGTCGTCACCTGCGGGTCGAGCACGGGCTATCTGCACGAGTTCGACAACCGATACCTGTGGATGCGCCTCAAGCGGATCATCGGCAGTCACGGCGCCAACCTGGAGGAACAGGCCGAGGTGAACCGGCTGTTGCGGCTCGGGCAGCTCCGGTCGGCTCTCTCCGTGACGTATCCGCTGGCGGAGACCGCGGAGGCGGCACGGCTGGTCCAGCGCAACCGCCACGCGGGGAAGGTCGGCGTCCTCGCGCTGGCGCCCACGACCGGTCTCGGAGTCAGCGATCCGGAGCGGCGCGCACAGCTCGGCGGGGACGCCGTCGCGCCCTTGCTCGCCGGTACCTGACATGGTCCCCGTGGGCGGCGCTCCCCCGCTCCCGGGCGTGGCCGCGAGGGCGGGAGCCGGTCATGACAGTGCGGCGGCGTACCCTCCGGACCATGACCGTTTACGACGCAGTAGAGATCGACCGCCTCCAGGGCGGCTCCGCCGATCTGTCCCAGTACCTGGGCAAGGCCGTCCTCATCGTCAACGTCGCTTCGAAGTGCGGCCTGACCCCGCAGTACGCGGGTTTGGAGAAGCTGCACGAGCAGTACGCGGCGCGCGGCTTCACCGTACTCGGGGTGCCCTGCAACCAGTTCATGGGCCAGGAGCCCGGCAGCGCCGAGGAGATCGCCGAGTTCTGCTCGGCGACGTACGGCGTGACGTTCCCGATGACGGCGAAGGTCGACGTCAACGGGGCGGACCGGCACCCCCTGTACGCGAAGCTCGTCGAGGTGGCGGACGGCGAGGGGTACACCGGCGATGTCCGCTGGAACTTCGAGAAGGTCCTGATCGACGCCTCCGGCAACGCGGTGGCCCGCTTCTCCCCGCAGACCGAACCCGACGCGCCCGAGCTGATCGCCGCCATCGAGGCCGTGCTGCCGGAGTGAGCCGAGCTGTCCGGGATGCCGCACCGTCCCGGACACCATCGCCTCGCCTCGCTCGCCCGGTTCCGGGCCGCGGAGCGTGCGGTCGAACCACCATGACCGACCACGGCACCAGAGCCCGACCGGCTCGGCAGCGGTGACCCGCTCCGGCAGCGCCGCCCACGGTCGGGCGGGGCCGGACGGCCCGGAGTCAGCGTGCGGCTGGCCGTCTCAGGCGGGGCGTTCGGCCATGACGACCACGCCGGGTCCGGTCTGCTCGTCCGCGGGAAGCCGGAGTTCGGCGACCAGCCGCAGTCCGGCCCGCTCGACCATGTCCACCAGCTGCTCCGGGCGCCACTTGTGCGTGGTCCACTGAACGGGCACTCCCCCGTAGGCCTCGGTGCGCACCACGTCCTCGTCGCCCACATGTGTGGCGGCGATGAGGTGCCCGCCCGGCTTCAGGGCGTACACGAAATGGGCGAGCACCTGAGGGAGCACGTCCCGGGGGAGGTTGAACAACGACCACCACCCGAGTACGCCGCCCAGGGACGCTTCGCCGAGGTCGAGCTCGGTGGCGGACGCGACGCTGAAACGGCATTGCGGATAGAGACGCCGCGCGTTCTCGATCATGCGGGGAGAGAGGTCCACCCCGGATACGTCGAGCCCGCGCTCGGCGAGGTAGCCGGTCACGGTGCCCGGGCCGCAGCCGACGTCGAGAACGGGCCCGAGCCCGCCCACGGTGTCGGCGAAGGCGTCGATCGACGCCTTGAGCCAGGGATGGCGACGGATGTCACCCATACCGGTCGTGACCATCATGTGGGCGTAGGTGTCGGCCACTTGGTCATAGGACTCACGGACGACGTCGAGATCGGACGGGCGGTCGATACGGTGTGCGTGCATCAGCCGACAATAGGGCTCGGCGCTTTTCCCGGGGGTTCGGAAGCGCAGCCCCCGCGGTCGGTGTGTGCCGCGGGTTCCGTGCTCAACCGTGGTCGCGCGGCGGGTGGCCGGCTCTGTGATGAAGGTCTTCCAGGGCGTCGAGGATGACGTTGTGGTGGTGCCAGTGCAGGTAGGCGCCGATCTGCTGCCGCACCTGTTCGAGGGCGTCCAGCTGGGCGGGTGCCAGCCCCTCGTCCAGGCGCTGGTGGTAGTGGCTGGAGATGACGCCGCGCGCGACGCCGTCCGGGCCGGTCAGCGGGAGGCTGTGCACGGCACGGCTGCCGGTGTCCAGGAGGAACTGGCGGGTCTCGTCCGGGAAGACGTCATGTGCGGCGGCGATGTCGAGGACCGTGTCCTGCGCTCCGTCCGCGGCGGCCCGCGCGCACAGGGTGCCGTCCTCGACGAAGGCGAAGTAGTCCGTGAACAGCGGGCTGTGGCCGTGGTGCTGGGCCAGGCGCAGCAGGCCGGCCTCGACGAGCTGGACGTTGCCCGCCCGGCCGTGTGTCACGTCCAGTACCCGGTGCAGTGCGGCTTTGAGTACCGCGCCCTGGTTGCGGGCGTCCAGATCGTGCGGGGCCAGGCCGCGCAGGGACGGCACGGGCGTCGGGGCACGCCCGGGGAACCACTGTGCCGCGCCCGGGGCGGGGGCGGTGGTCGTGGTGAGGGCGGCGGCGATCTGATGCAGTTTGATGTTGTTGCGCTGCGACACCTCGCGCAACATCGTGAACGCGGCTTCCGGGCCGTCGACTCCGTACCGGCCCACCAGCAGACCCTGCGCGTAGGAGACGGCGGGGCGGGCGCGGAGCTGCTTGTTCAGGCTGGCCACCCGGTCGCGCAGGGCCTGGATCTCGGCGCGTGTGCTGTCGGCCCGCGCTGCCGGGAGCCCTGCCGCGGTGGGGCCGGTGCGGGCGGCCGGGACGACGGTTCGGGCTCGTGCCTGGGGGTCTGAATGGTTCACGCCTGCATCTCCACGACAGTGTGCTCATGACGAAGCCCACGGACCTCGGTCTGCGCACAGCGCCCCGCCGTCCCAGGCACTGACCAGACCGTAACCCGTGCCGTTCACGCCGTCATCACCGACCCGGCCCTGCAAGGTCACAGGCTTGTCGGCAGCCGCGGTCGGGCGATGGCCCGTACCGGCGCCGACCGGGCTCGTCCTGCCCGCCCGGCGCGGGCTCATGCCGGTCGGCGAGGGGGAGAGAGCTGTGCGCGCACCCACTCGGGGGCGGGGTTGGTGTGCGGCCGGCCCGCCACGACGACGGTCGGCACCGTCTCGTCACCGCCGTTGGCCGCCCTCACCGCTGCCGCTCCGTCCGGGTCACGCCAGATGTCGACCCAATGCAGCCGGCGGGCTTCACCACGCAACCGGAAGCGCAGCCGCATGCAGTACATGCAACCCGGCCGCCAGTAGACGACCGGCCGCCCATCGGCGGCGCTGCGGCGTTGTGCCTCCAGCGCCCCGATCGACCGCGGGAAGACCAGGGGCGAGTGCGCGCCCGCGAGCAGCACGAACACCAGCAGGAGCGCGGCGGCCTCGCCGGGGCGTCCGCTGAGGATCAACTCGGCGGCGATGGCCGCGCCGCAGAGCACGAGCAGTACCGGCAGGTTCCAGGTGCGCATGGTGCACCTGATCACAGCGCGGTCCTGGGGACAACCCCCGGCCCGGTACGCCGACGAGCACCATCGCCGCAGCCCCGCTCCCGTAGCAACCTCATTGCGTACCCGCTGAACTGCACCCGTGGACCACTCCTGAGGAGGGCGGCATGAGATACGTATCCCAGGCCCTGATGACCGTGACGACAGCGTTGGCGGTGATGGTGACCCCGGCCGCCGTCTCCGCGACGCCGGAGAAGGTGGACCGCGCCGAGCTGCAGAAAAAGTTGGACCGTGTCACGGACGCCGGCGCGGTGGGCGCGCTGGCGGAGGTGCGGGACGAGGACGGTGTGTGGCGGGGCACCAGCGGGGTCGCCGAACTGGGCACGACGAAACCGGTCCCGGCTGTCGGCAAGTTCCGGGTGGGCAGCGTCACCAAGACCTTCGTGGCCACCGTCGTCCTGCAACTCGTCGACGAGGACCTGCTGCGCCTGGACAACACGGTCGAGAAGTGGCTGCCCGGGGTCGTTCCTGGCGGTCACCGCATCACCGTGCGGCAGCTGCTCGGCCACACGAGCGGGCTCCACGACTACCTGCGCACCCTGGTGATGCCACCGTCAGCGGAGTTTCCGGCCGACCGGTTGCGGACCTGGACCGCGGCCGAGCTGGTTCGTCGCGCGGTGGCCGAGCCGCCGTCGTTCGAACCGCCGGGTTCGGCCTACGCCTACTCGAACACCGGCTACACCCTCCTCGGCCGGATCATCGGCAAGGTGACCGGCCGGCCGTACGCGGCGGAGATCGAGGACCGGATCATCCGGCCTCTGCGGCTGCGCGGCACCTCGGTACCGGGGACCTCGCCGCGCATCGACAAGCCCCATCCGCACGGTTACGTACCGGTCGAGGGGCCCGCGGGCACACGCCTTGTCGACTACACGGAGATGAACCCCTCCGTGATGGGCGCGAGCGGCGAGATCATCTCCACGACGCGGGATCTCGACCGGTTCATCGCCGCACTGCTCGGCGGGCGCCTCCTGCCGGACCGCCTCCTCGCCGCGATGAGGACACCGGGTGTCGAGGGCGGGCGGTACGGCCTGGGACTGGCCTGGCGGGACACCTCGTGCGGCGTGCGGGTGTACGGCAACGACGGCGACGCCCTCGCGTACCAGTCCTGGGTGTTCGCCACGCAGGACGGCCGGCGCCGGGTCACGGTCGCCCTCACGCCGAACTTCCGCGGCGATCCCGAGGAGGCCGTCGACGCCTTCCTGGACACGGCCGTCTGCGACTGACCGCCCGGCTGCCTCCGCGCCCGCGCGGCCTCCCCGGCGGTCCTCCCCGACCGCTGCCGGCTCACGCTCGTCCTGACCTGGCCCGAGCGCTGCGGCTCCGCCTCCTGCCCCGCGCCGGGGACCGTCCCTCAGCCCTCGGTGTCGATGTCCATCGAGTACGTCAGGAACGCCGTCTTCACCCCGTGCCGGTCGTACGCGGCGCGCCCCCGGTAGTTGTTCTCGGCCGTCCGCCAGCGCACGTTCGGCCATCCCTCGGCCGCGGCGACCCGGCGCAACTCCTCGAAGAGCGCGTCCACCACGCCGCCGCCCCGGTGCGCCGGATCGACGAGCAGGTCGTCGAGGAAGCCGCGGACGCCGCTGAGCGGGGATTCCTCGGCCCGGTAGTGGGCGAATCCGACCGGGGTGCCCTCGGCGTCCCGGGCGATCAGGCAGCGGGTGGTGCGGGCCGGATCGTGGATCCAGGCCCAGGCCCGGTCGATCTCGGCCTCGGACAGCTCGATCTCGTAGAACTTGCCGTAGGCGGCGAAGAGTCGGCGCCAGCCCGGCTGGTCGCGGGGCTCGGCGGCGGAGACGGTGACGATCATGGCTGCGACTCTAAGTGGCACATCGAACTAGCGTCAACTACCTTTTGCACTAATACAATTGGGTGGTCGTTGTGGCGGGCCGCCCCGCACGCGCCCCGGCCCGTGACCGGCTGGCCCGACCGCCGCTGAGGGGCGCCGGGCTCCGGCGTCCCGAGCCCTCCGGGGCCGCAACTCCCTGTCGAGTCAGGCCCGCGCGCTCTGCGCAGAGGGCCCCGCGCCCGGACCGACCGGGCCGTAGTATCGGGTGATCCCGGGTGGGAGATGGGGGTGGATCATGGGCAGGCGACGTCCTGGCGTCCCGACGCTGGAGGAGGTGGCGGCCCGCGCGGGCGTGGGGCGCGGCACCGTCTCACGCGTCATCAACGACGCGGCGGGGGTGCGCGGTTCGACTCGTGACGCGGTGCGCCGCGCCATCGCCGAGCTGGGATACGTACCCAATCTGGCGGCCCGCTCACTGGCCGGCCGTCGCGCCGACGCCGTGGCGCTCGTGATGACGGAGACGGACTGGAGGCTGTTCGGCGAACCGTTCTTCAGCGAGATCGTCCGCGCGGTCGGCGACGCCCTGACGGACAGCGGGATGCAGCTGCTGCTCACCCTGATCCGCTCGGAGACGGAGCGACAGCGCTTCGTGGAGTACGCGCGCGGCGGCCGGGTGGACGGCGTGCTGCTGATGTCCGTCCGCGCCCAGGACCGGCTGCCGGACATGCTCGCGGACGCCGGTCTGCCCACGGTGCTGCTGGGCCGCCGCTCGGGCGAGGAGTGCGTGACCTACGTCGACGCGGACAACGTCGGCGGCGCTCGCAGCGCCGTCTCGCATCTGCTGGAGAGCGGACGCAGGACCATCGCCGCCATCACCGGGCCGCTCGACATGTACGTCGCCCAGTGCCGGCTGCGCGGCTACCGTGAGGCCCTGGCGCGCGCGGGCGTCGAGGACGTGCCGTCCCTGGTCGTGGAGGGGGACTTCACCCAGGAGAGCGGGCGCCGGGCCATGGCCGATCTCCTCGAACGGCACCCCGGGATCGACGCCGTCTTCGCCGCGTCGGACACCACGGCCGCCGGCGCGCTCGACGCCCTGCGGGTGGCGGGCCGTCGGGTGCCGGACGACGTCGGGGTGATCGGCTTCGACGACTTCCTGCTGGCCGAGCAGACCGATCCGAAGCTGACCACGGTCCGGCAGCCGGTGGACGAGATCGGCCGGGCCATGGTGCGGCTGCTGGAGGAGGAGATGGAGGAGCCCGCCGTGGCCTGGCGGCACGTCATCCTCCGTACCGAGTTGGTGCTGCGCGACTCGGCCTGAGCGACCGGCCTACGCGGCAACGGGAGCGCTCCCAAAGCATGGCCAGATGTCGCTCTCCGCTTGTCCGAGCCCCGGACCTGGGGGTTCACAACCGGGTCGATGACGTTCCGTCCGGAGCCTTGTCAGGGACATGCGCGGCTTCTACAGTCCCTCTCGAGTCGCACCTGGGAGCGCTCCCACCCTGCCCCGGCTCGGGGCATGCCGCGCTCCGCCGTAGTCACCGGCCGCCCCTCCCAGAGAGGACCCCCCGCATGCGACCGTCAACCCATCTGACCCGCGCCGCGCGTGGACTGTTCGGCGCTCTGCTCACCGTTGTCGCTCTCGTGGCCGCACTTCTCACCGCCACGTCGCCGGCCCACGCCGACACCGCCATCTGCGACCCGTTCGGATCGACCACGATCCAGGGGCGCTACGTGGTGCAGAACAACCGCTGGGGAACGAGCGCCACCCAGTGCATCACCGCCACCGGCACGGGCTTCCGGATCGACCGGGCCGACGGTTCCGTGCCCACCAACGGCGCCCCGAAGTCATACCCGTCCATCTTCAACGGCTGTCACTACACGAACTGTTCACCGGGAACCAATCTCCCGGCGCGGCTCAGCGGCATCTCCACCGCACCCACCAGCATCTCCTACAGCTACGTCGGCGGCGCCGTGTACGACGCCGCCTATGACATCTGGCTCGACCCGACACCGAGGACCGACGGTGTGAACCGGACCGAGATCATGATCTGGTTCAACAAGGTGGGCTCGGTCCAGCCGGTCGGCTCGCAGGTCGGCACGGCCACGGTGGCCGGCCGCACCTGGCAGGTCTGGTCCGGCAACAACGGCTCCAACGACGTGCTGTCCTTCGTCGCTCCCTCGGCGATCACCAGCTGGAACTTCGACGTCATGGACTTCGTCCGGCAGGCGGTCTCGCGCGGACTGGCCCAGAACAGCTGGTACCTGACGAGCATTCAGGCCGGGTTCGAACCGTGGCAGAACGGAGCAGGGCTCGCGGTCAACTCCTTCTCCTCCTCCGTCAACACCGGCGGTGGCGGCGATCCGGGCAACCCCGGCGACTCCACCGCCTGCAAGGTCTCGTACGGCGCCAACGTCTGGCAGGGCGGCTTCACCGCCGATGTCACCGTCACCAACTCCGGCGCGTCGGCGGTCGACGGATGGAAACTCGCGTTCACCCTGCCCTCGGGGCAGCGCATCGCCAACGCGTGGAACGCCACGGTCTCCCCGTCGTCGGGCGCGGCCACGGCGAGCGGGCTGGCGCACAACACGCAGATCGCCGCCGGCGGCAGCCAGACCTTCGGCTTCCAGGGAACCTACAGCGGCACCTTCGCCAAACCGACTGCCTTCAGCCTGAACGGAACCGTCTGCGCGGCCGCGTAGCGGTGAGCCGGGGCGACGGCCAGGCGCCTGTGGCCGGACTGGTCCTCGGGCCGGACCGGTGCCGGGCTCGCGCGTGGGCCGGGCCGGTGCGTCCCGCAGTCAGACACGAGTGAATGCGACCGAAATACAGCCGAATATGACCGGAGAGGAGACATCATGGCTCGCCGCAGAACCATTCTTTCCATGGCAGCCGCCTTCGCCACTCTGCTCGCGGCGCTCGGCGTGACCCTGTTGGGACAGGGCTCCGCCGAGGCGCACGGGGTGGCGATGCTGCCCGGCTCGCGCACCTACCTCTGCTACCAGGACGCCCGTACCGGCAACGGCGCTCTGGACCCGACGAATCCCGCCTGCCGGGACGCCGTGAACAAGAGCGGTACGACCCCGCTGTACAACTGGTTCGCCGTGCTCGACTCCCAGGCGGGCGGCCGGGGCTCCGGCTACGTACCGGACGGCACCCTGTGCAGTGCCGGCGACCGGTCCCCGTACGACTTCTCCGCGTACAACGCGGCCCGCAGCGACTGGCCAAGGACGCATCTGACCTCGGGCAAGACATTGCAGGTGCAGTACAGCAACTGGGCCGCGCACCCCGGTGACTTCCGGGTCTACCTGTCCAAGCCCGGCTGGTCGCCCACGTCCGAACTGGGCTGGGACGACCTGGATCTGATCAAGACCGTCACCAATCCGTCCCAGACGGGTTCGCCGGGCACCGACGGCGGCCACTACTCCTGGGACATGGCCCTGCCCTCCGGCCGCTCGGGCGACGCCCTGATCTTCATTCAGTGGGTGCGCTCCGACAGCCAGGAGAACTTCTTCTCCTGCTCCGACATCGTCTTCGACGGCGGCAACGGCGAGGTCACCGGTGTCCGGGACTCCGGCAGCACGCCGACACCCACTCCCACCCCGACGCCCACACCGACGGATCCGCACACGGGCTCGTGCATGGCCGTCTACAACGTCGTGAACTCCTGGAGCGGCGGCTTCCAGGCGTCCGTCGAGGTGATGAACCACGGCACGGAACCCCGCAACGGCTGGTCCGTGGCGTGGAAGCCCGGCACGGGCACGAGGATCAGCAGTCTGTGGAACGGTTCGCTGTCCACCGGCTCGGACGGCACGGTCACGGTCAAGAACGTGGACCACAACCGCGTCATCGCCGCCGACGGCAGCGTCACGTTCGGCTTCACCGCCACCTCCACGGGCAACAACCTGCCCGCGGGCTCGATCGGCTGCGTGTCACCGTAGAGCCTGCCGGAGGCGTGCCGGCCGCGGTCCGCGCCGCGCGACCCCGCCCAGCACGCCTCCGGCAGGTCTACAGAGCCTCTTCCGGCCGTACGCGCGTCAGCTTCTCGGGGTTCGTCACCAGGTAGATGTCGGAGACCTGGTCGCCGTCGGCGGTGAGGTCCATGACCATGACGGCGTACGGGGAGTCGTCGGCGAAGACGACCGCGGACGGGTCGCCGTTGACGTGCCGGTACTGGATCTCCAGGTCCGCGGGCGCGCGCCGCTGCCCGAAGGCGGTGATCATGCGGCTGACCTGCTCGCGGCCATGCACCGGGCGCAGCGCCGCCGGGCGGACCTTGCCGCCGCCGTCGGTCCACATCGTGACGTCCGGCGCGAGGATCTCCAGCAGCGCGGCCACGTCGCCGCCGAGCGCGGCCTCCACGAACCGGCGCGTCGCCTCCCGCCGCACCCGCGGGTGCGCCGCGAACCGGGGGCGGCGGGCCTGGACATGGGCGCGGGCCCGGTGCGCGAGCTGGCGTACGGCGGCGGGGCTGCGGTCCAGGACCTCGGCGATCTCCGTGTGCGCGTAGCCGAACACCTCGTTGAGGACGAAGACGGCCCGCTCCAGCGGGCTGAGGGATTCGAGGACGACGAGCAGCGCGAGCGACACGGACTCCGAGCGCAACGACGCGTCGGCGGCGTCGCCGGTGTCCGGTGGCGGCGCGTCGGGTGCGGCGGCGACCAGCGGTTCGGGCAGCCACGGGCCGACGTACGTCTCGCGGCGGCGGCTGATCGCGGACTGCCGGGCGAGTGCGTGGTTCACCGCGATGCGTACGAGGTAGGCGCGCGGGTTGCCGATCTCCGCCAGCGGGATCCGGCTCAGCCGCCCGGCCAGTGACAGCCAGGTCTCCTGGAGCACGTCCTCGGTGTCGGTGACGCTGCCGAGCATGTTGTAGACGATGGAGAACAGCAGCTCGCGGTGGCCGACGAAGAGGCGGGTCGCCGCCTCCTCGGCCTCGGTCGCCGGGCCTGCGTCGCTTGCGGACATGTCAGTTGCCTCCCCGTGGGCGCTCGCACCCGAGACGGCGACGGCCACCGGGAATGTGACATCGCCGGTCGACCGTGTGGCACATGTCACTTCACCGGCCGTGATGTCACACCGGGCGTCCTCCGCGCTCTCTCGGGAGCAGAAGCACAAGCGGAAGGACACGACACAGTGCTGAAGAAGTGGCACGGCAACCCCTGGGCGATCCTGATCACGCTCTCCCTCGGGTTCTTCATGACTCTGCTCGACCTGACGATCGTGAACATCGCGATCCCCGACCTGGTCGATGACCTGGACGCGTCCCTCGACCAGATCCTCTGGGTCGTCAACGCCTACACGCTCGCCCTCGCCGTCCTCCTGATCACCGCGGGCCGCCTCGGCGACCTGCGCGGGAAACGGAACCTGTTCGTCGCGGGCGTGGCCCTGTTCACGCTCGCGAGCCTGGCCTGCGGCCTCGCCCGTGACCCGGCGCAGCTCATCGCGTTCCGCGCGGTCCAGGGGCTGGGCGCGGCGCTCCTCATGCCGCAGACCCTGTCGATCGTCGCCGACGTCTTCCCGGCCGACCGGCGAGGTGTCGCCATGGGCGTCTGGGGCGCCGTCGCCGGCGTCTCCGGGGCGCTCGGGCCGATCATCGGCGGCGTACTGATCACCGACCTCGACTGGCGGTGGATCTTCTACGTGAACCTGCCGCTGGGCGCCCTCGTCCTGTTCCTCGCGCTGACGCTGATCCCGGCGGCGACGGGGCGCACGGTCCATCACCGCCTCGACAACACGGGCGTCGGCCTGGCCTCAGCGGCCCTGTTCTGCCTGGCCTTCGCCCTCACCGAAGGCCAGCGCTACGACTGGAACGGCTCGATCCGAACGCTGTTCGGCGCGGCGGTGGCGCTCTTCGCCGCCTTCCTCCTGCACCAGCGCGGCCGTCAGGACAGGGAGCCGCTGGTCCCCTTCTCGCTCTTCAGGGACCGCAACTTCACCGTCCTCAACTTCGTCGGGATCGCGGTGTCGTTCGGCATCGTCGGCCTGTTCCTGCCGCTGACGATCTACCTCCAGTCGGTGCTGCAGTTCAGCGCGCTCAAGTCCGGGCTCGTCCTGTTGCCGCTCGCGCTCGGCTCGATCCTGACGGCGGGCCCCGCGGGCGTTCTCGCGGACCGGATCGGTGGCAAGTACGTTCTGATGGGCGGGTTGAGCGCCTACGCGGGCGGCCTCGTCTGGATCGTCGCCACCGCTGACGTCGGCCGTGGCTGGACCAGCATCGCGGGGCCGCTCCTCCTCACCGGGCTCGGCGCCGGCTGCACCTTCGCGCCGATGGCCACGGAGGTGATGCGCCACGTTCCGGCACACCTCTCGGGCGCCGCGTCCGGCGTCAACAACGCGCTGCGGCAGGCCGGTTCGGTGCTCGCCGGAGCGGTGATCGGCGCGGTGTTGCAGGGGAAGCTCGGCGTCGAGGCGGGCGGCGCGAGCGCCGCGGGGAGGGCGGCGTTCGGCCACAAGTTCGTCGACGCCATGGGCCCGGCGATGCTCGTGCCCGCCGCGGTGCTCCTGGTCGCGGCGCTCGCGTGCCTCGTCGTCCGGCGGCACACCGGGACTCCGTCGAACGCCCATGAGCTGCCCCCGGCAGCCGACCGGGAACCGGCGACGCCCACCCCCACGGCTCTCTGACCTCCGCCTGAAGCACCCGAGACCCCAGCCGACTGGAAGGTGTTCGCGGGCGGTATGCGCACCGCACAGGGGATGAAAGGCGCGGCGGTGTACGTCCCGTGGATCATCGACGGCGTGCCGGGTGCGGAACGCGACCGCTTCCTCGGCTCCATGCCCGCGCCCGTCAAGGTCCTCAACGGCCTTGTGTGGCAGCGCGGTTACCGTAAGCGCAATCTGTGGGGCACGCGCTGACGTCACCCGGCAGGCCGCCGCCTGCACACCTCGCACCGCGCACCGCGCACCCATGAGCGTGAGCGTGGGGGTGCCGTGCGGCGGTCACCGGTCATCCGTCACCGCTCCTGGGACACCGGTGGATTCGCCGATGGCAGCCCGTCGCGGTGCGCCGAAACTGCGGTCGCAGCTCATTGGGACACGCAATCACGGAGGCAACTCGTGCGCATACTCGCTCGGTTATCCCGGCGGTCCGTCACCGTCACCGCATTGGGGGCGCTGCTCTGCGGCACCCTCCTGGGCGCCACGCCGGCCGCTCCGGCAGCGGCGTCCCCCGCCGTGGCGGCGAGCCCCACGGTCACCGTGCCGCCCACGGGCAGCCACGGTTTCCCGTTCCTCGCCGCGGCGGAGGACCTCGGCTCGTTCGGCTACACCGAAAAGGAGTACTTCATCTCGGGCACCGCGACATCGTACGCCAAGTCGGGCCTGTGGAGCTCGGACGGCCGGTGGAACGTCCGTACGTCCGGCACCGCCGCCTACAAGAGCCGCCTGCTGGTGCGCCGCCCCGCCGACCCGGCGAAGTTCAACGGCACGGTGGTCGTGGAGTGGCTCAACGTCAGCGGCCAGATCGACCTCTCCCCTGACTACTGGTTCGAGCGGGACGAACTGCTGCGCCAGGGTTACGGCTGGGTCGGCGTCTCGGCGCAGGCGGTCGGGGTCAACGGCGGCCGGGGCCAGATCAAGGGCCTCAAGGGCTGGGACCCGGCCCGGTACGGCAGTCTCGTCCACCCCGGTGACGCCTTCGCCTACGACATCTTCTCCCAGGCCGGCCAGGCGCTGCGCACCCCGGACGGGCCCGACCCGCTCGGCGGGCTGCCGGTCAGGACGCTGCTCGCCGACGGCGAGTCGCAGTCGGCGGGCTTCATGACCACGTACGTCAACGCCGTCCAGCCGGTCTCCAAGGTCTACGACGGCTTCATGGTGCACAGCAACAGCGCGATCGCCTCACCGATCAGCGGCGTGCTCGCCGACACCCTGCTGATGCCCAACCCGTCCCGGATCAGGACCGACCAGTCGGTGCCGACGTTCGTCGTGCTCACCGAGACCGACGTGCCCGGCGCCGCGACCGCCCGCCAGCCGGACACCGACAGCGTCGTGCACTGGGAGCTGGCCGGCACCGCGCACGGCGACCAGTGGGCCTACGACCTCGGGGACCCGACCGTGCGGAAGTCGGCGGGAGAGGCCGCGCCGTCGGCCGACTGCGCGGCAGGGTCCGCCCCGTTCAACGACGGGCCCGGGCACTGGGCGATGAACACGGCGCTGCGCCACCTGGCCGGCTGGGCGCGGGGCGGTCCTCGGCCGCCGAGCGGTCAGCTGCTGAGCACCGTTCTGCGTGATCCGGCCACCGGGCTGGCCACCGGCGGTGTCCGACTGCCGGACGTCACGGTGCCCACCCGCACGCTCAGCGGGTCCCGCGACACCACCGACAGCGGTGTCTTCTGCGGCCTGTACGGCGCCCGCGACCCGTGGAACGGCGACGCCGACGCCTGGGACCGGCACGACGAAGGAGACCCGTCCGACCCGTCCTTCCCGGCGACGGCGGAACCGGTGCTCAGCCGGCTCTACCCGACCCACGCCGACTATGTGGGCAAGGTGCGTACGGCCGCGCAGAGGTCCGCCGGCGCCGGGTACCTGCTGCCGGAGGACGCGACAGCGATCGTCACCGCGGCACAGGACTCGGGCATCGGCGGCTGATCCACCGTCCGGTCGTTCGCGGCTCCGCGCCCCCGGCACCAGGGTGGCGCGGGGCCGCGGACTGCGACCCGGGTCCCGTCGTCCGGCTCCGTGCCCCGGTCCGCTCCGGTCCGGAAGGGCTCGCGCGTCGCCTCGGCGGTCCGCGGCGGAAGCCGCACGCCGGGCGTCCTTCCCGCCCTCGTCCCGGATTCGTCACAGCCCGTCGAGCCCCGCCCGACCTGCGCATAGGGTGGAGCCGGTAAGTCCGTCATCGTGAAAGGTCTGTGATGCCCGAGCTCCCCTCGGACCCCGCCGTCGACCAGTTCGGCCCGGAGGGGCTGCGCCGCATCAGCGTGCCCGCCTCGTACGGAACCGTGCCGGCCTCGGCCCGCACCCATCTCGCGCAGGTCGGTGTGCCGCTGCACGTCGGCCCGTACTTCATCGCGGCGGACGACTCGGACGGACCTACTCTCGGGATGTACACCGGCCACCGCGGCGTCGCCCTCCAGGGCGACTGGGCGGAGTGGGTGCGCATCGGCACCGACCGCCTGGCGAACCTGTGTGTGCGCACCGATGGTTGCGTGCAGGCCCTCTTCCTCGGCCGGGACGAAGCGGCCCTGTTCGTCAACTCGGACATCGCCGCCTTCACGCACTGCGCCGCCGCCCTGGACCGCGCCCTCCCGGTGATCGCCGCATCCGACGGGCTCCAGTCCGCCGCCGAGGCGTTCGCCGCGCTGGTCCAGGAGATCCGGCAGATCGACCCGGAGGCCGTCGCCGACCGCGAGAACTGGTGGTCGCGGGTGCTCGACGACGTCCGCCACACGCTCAACTTCCCCTTCTCATCGGCCTTCGAGTACGTCGGCGAGGACGGCGAGAAGCAGATCGTCACCGCCCGCACGGGCCCCGGCCGTCTGCACCCCGAGGAGCAGCTGTGGCAGCGGCTCTCCTCCGCCGGGGTGGAGCCCGAGCAGGTCAGCCGCGTCTACTGCGAACTCGAACCGTGCATGATGCCGGGCCACTACTGCTCCGCCTGGCTCCAGGCCGTTCTCCCGCACGCCGAGTTCACGCACAGCTTCGACTACGGCGACACCGCGGAGTCCCGCGAGGAGGGGCTCAAGGAACTCATCACCCACGCCGCTCAGCAGGCCCAGCAGTGACGCGGCCCGCGGCTGCCGCGACACGGGGTTCCGCGAGGACGGGGGCCGGGTCATGACCGCCGATCCCGCCCTGCCGTGGTCCCGGCCCGCCTCCGGCCGGGAGCCCGCCGCGGCGGCGCTGCTCTCCTGGCTCGGCGACCCCGGTGCTCCCGGGCTCGCCGTGGTCACCGGCGCCGAGGGCAGCGGGAAGTCGCGGCTGCTCGCCTGGCTGATCGGCCACGGCACCCGGCCCGGCACCGTCGGCGACCGCCGTATCCACGGCTTCGTACCGCTGCCCGGTCAGACCGTGACCACGGCCGCCTGGATGCTCGGCGAGCAGTTGTCGGTCGCCGCCCGCTCCCCCGGCGACCTGCTGGCCGCGCTCGCCGCCGACCGCCGCCGCACCGTCATCGCCCTGCCCGAACTGCACTCCGCCGAGCAACCCGGGCCGCTCGTCGAACTCGCCCTGGACCTGGCCTCGTTGGAGCACGTGCGGGTTCTCGTCGAAGTCCGCTCCGGTACGCAATGGGCGCAGGCGCTCACCGCCGTCCCCTGCGCCCGCATGGACCTGGACGAGCCCCGGTGGACCGACGAGACCCGCCGCGAGTCCTGGGACGCGACCCACCCCGCCGGCCCGGACGGGTTCGCCGGGCAGGCCCCGGAGCCGGAGGAGCCGTTCGACCTGGACGACCCCGCGTCGGTCTGCGCCGCCGACCCCTGGAGTGTGACCGCCGCGTACGAACGCTCCGCGGAGGAGCACGGCGGGCTCCGCGCCGCCTGGCTGCGGGCCGGGGCCTCGCTGACCCGCGACCAGCCCGCCGCCGAACGCGCCGTGGTACTCCTCGCCGCCCTCGGCGACGCCGGTGACCCGCGGCTCTCCGCCGCCCTCGACTCCGCCGCCCGGGACGGTTCCTGGACCGTCGTCTGGCACCGGGTGCGCGGCGACGTCACGCCGCCGTGGCCAGGCCCGGTCCGCTCCCTGACGGCCGGAACCGGCCCGCTGGCCGGACAGCTCGTCGCCGCCGACCACCAGGGCACCGTGCGCGTCCTGGACGCGGCGAGCGCCCGCTCCGCCGGACGCCTCCCGCATGCCGCGCCCGGCGCCCGCGCCATCGCCGAGCACGGTGACGGCACCGTCAGCGTCCTCGACGAGCACGGCCTCCTGCACCCGCAGCGCGCCGCCGAGTCCGCGAAGCCCACGGGGCTCGCCGCCCTCCTCGACGACGGCCCCTCCGTGCAGGAGCAACTCCTCGCGGCCGTGGAGGAGTACACGCGGCGTCAGCAGGAGAGGGTCACCGCGCTGACCGGCGCCGGGGACCGCGTCGTCCTCGGTGACACCGCCGGCACCGTGCACGTGGTGTCCGTCGGCGCCCAGCCGCGTACCGCCGCTCTGCACCGGGGGCGGGTCACCGCGGTCGCCGGGACCGCCCTGCCCGTCTCCGCGGAAGGTGACACCGTCCTGCTGCTGTACACAGGCGGCGCCGACGGCACCGTACGCGCGTGGGCTCCCCACACCGACCCCATGCCGGAGCCGGTGGCCGCCCGCAACTGTGCTGTCAACGCGGTGGCGGTGGCGGCGGCCGACACCGGGCTCGTCCTGGCGATCGCCTGGGCCGACGGCCTCGTCGAACACCGAGCCCTGGACGACGACCGGTTGCGTACGTTCCACCCCGGCAGCCAGGCCCACGCCCTCGCCTTCACGGCGGAGGGCGACCTGGTGGTGGGAACGGACGAGGCGCTCGTCCGGATGCGGGGGCGGTGACCGCTCCGTCCGGACGCGGGGGCGGCGGCCGCTCACACACGGTGGTCGGCGGCCACCCCTCCGCCTCCGTCACCAGGGAGAACTCCGTTGTGCGCATGGTCAGCTGCGACTCTTGTCACAGAATCGTGACGCCCCGGGGTTTCCTCTTGTGCACCTGACAACTCGCCCCGTTAGCTGGGGGAGCAAGATCAAGAGTTGACGGATACGGAGCACGCGGCGCAATGGGTCTGGTACTGCCGAGCATCATCGACGAGGCCCTCGACCTCATCGGAGTCAACTGGCCCAACGTCGACGAGGACGACTACTTCGAAATGGCGACGTCCATGCGGGACTTCGCCAAGGAGTTCGAAGGCCACGGCGGCGACGCGGACAAGGCCGTCAAGCGCATCCTCTCCTCCTCCGACGGCTGGGCCGTCGAGTCCATGCAGAAGCACTGGTCGCACGTGAAGACCGGCCACCTGGAGAAGATCCCCGAGGTGGCACGGCTGTTCGCGGACGCCTGCGACGGGGTCGGCGAGATCATCCGCGGCATGAAGGTCAAGGCGGGCGTCGAACTCGCGGTACTCGCCGGCACGATCGTCGCCGAACTCGCCGCCGCCCCCTTCACCCTGGGCATCTCCGCCGCGGTCGCCGCCGGTGAGATCGCGCTGATGCGCACCGTCGTGAAGCGGCTCATCGACGAGGCGGTCGAGCAGATCGTCGACGCGCTCATCGCGAAGGTCACCGAGCCCGTCACTGCCAAACTCGCCGAACTCGTCTCGGACATGGTCCTCGACCTCGCCGAAGGGGCCTTCAACCCCGGGGACAAGCCGGGCGGCATGAAACTGGCCTCCGCGGGCGACAGCGACCATGAGGGGTCCGGCAGCGCGGGCAAGAAGACGGCCATCGACCACATCGAGTTCGAGGACGGCGCCGGCAAGGTGTCCCGCCACGGCAGCGACATGGGCGGCCAGTCCGGCATCCACCTCAGCAAGTCGAAGACCTCCTTCGGCAAGACCAAGGGCAAGGACTCTTTCACCGATGCCTTCGACAGCATCCTCGAAGGTGCTCTCGACGGCATGGAAAAGGCCACCAAGAAGGTCACCGACCACGTCACCGACACCATTCCGGAACGGGTGAAGGCCGCCTCCCGGCACCAGAAGCGCAAGGACCACGACGTCCGCGACGAGGCCGAGAAAGTCGATGTCAAGAAGGTCAAGCGTGACGGCGGAACGCCCATGTACCTTCTCAGCGACGACGGTTCGATACGCCAGTTGCACTCGGACGGCACCACCAGCGCCGTTCCCCACAACGACTCCTCGGGCGTGAAGGACGTACTCGGCGACAAAGCCTGGTACCCGTGGAACAACAAGGGCGACAAACAGCGCAAGGACAAGCCCGGCAAGGGCAAGACGGTCACCTCCACGAAGGTCGCGCCCGGCTCCACCGAACTGGCCCGCGCCACCCAGCTCGGCCGCTACGCCAACCGCAACGAACGCCCCGGCTCCTACGTCGGCGGCGGCAACTACGCCTCGGCGCTGTACGACGACGGCAAGGGGAACCGGTTCATCATGGTCGGCGCCAGCGGCAAGGCGCACTCCGAACGCTCCATCGGTCACCCGCTGATAAAGAAGGGCCACGAGGGAAAGGTCGGCGAGCTCTATACGGAAAGAGAGCCCTGCCAGAAGAATCCCAAGTGCGACAAATACTTGGCGCGGGAATTCCCCGACCATCTCGAAGTGACCCACAGTCAGAAATACGACCAGACCGAGACAGGGCCGGACGGCAAAGAGCTCACCAAGTACAAGAAGGACCGGGAGCACCGCGCCTACGTCCAATGGCTGGAGGACCAGTGGAAGCAGGACGGCGCCGCCGGTGGCCGCACTGATACGGTGATGAACCTCTCGCCCTCGGACAATAAGTTCCGTCCATAGAGGGCGGGTCGGCCAAGAATCCCATGGCGCGTCCGCGCCGCCGCCGAGTTCGGAGTTCCGGAAGTGCTTTTCGACGTCACCCGCAGCGAGCTAGTCGACATCTTCGGCGAGGCCCGGATCGCGACCGTGCCCGCCTCGGCCTTCCCGGCCGCCGCCGCGGACACCGAGGGCGCCCGCCTCCTGCAGAGCGTCGGCGCCCCCACCGGGACGCTCGTGCTGCGTCAGCCCGACGAGAGCGACGGACTGCTGGCCCTCGTCCACGAGGTCGTCCACATCGAGGAGTTCGAGGACGCCGCCGAGGGCGCGGGTGACTGGCCCGTCATCGGCTGGCTGCTCAACGTGCACCTCGCCCTCGACCCCGTCTCCGGCAAGGTGCACGCCTTCGACGCCGACGAGGACACCGTCGTCGAGCTCCACGAGGACGTCTCCTCCCTCGTCCATGTCGCCCTCCGGCTCGAGCGCCTGCTGGAGGAGTTCACCTTCAGCGGCGACGAGGACGAGGAGGAAGCGGACTACGAGCGTCTGGACGCCGACGTCGACCGCATCCGCGAGGAGACGAGCGACATCGACCCGCTCCCCTTCCAGGACGACGAGACCGTCTGGTCGGCGGTGGCCGACGAGATCGCCATGGGTCAGCGCTTCAGGGGCGACCGGCGAGGAGCCCGCTAGCCGCGCCAACTCGCCGCGTGCGGCAGCGCGTCAGGCCCGTCACGGCTGTGCGCGAGCCGATGTCGAGGGTGCAGTCGGCCGTACCGGAGAGCACCGTGCACCAGCCGCACACCCGGCCTTCGGCCCGCTGCCTCGCCCCGGGGGAACACCTCAGACGACGATGACCCGGCGCCCGCGTGCGTGACCCGCCTGGCTGTCGCTGTGCGCGGCCGCGGACTCGGCGAGCGTGTACGACCGCTCGACCGGGATGTGGAGTTTGCCCTGGGCGATGAGTCCTGTGGCCTCGACGAGTGCGTCCGGCATGCTCCCGGCCACACCGGAGAAACGGACGCCGAGCGCCGGCGCGTCCAGATCGGCGATGGAGACCACCTTCCGCGGGTCCCCGGTCAGTTCGACGAGTTCGCGGATGACGCCCGAACCAGCCAGGTCGAGCGCGGCGTCCACCGCGCCGAGCTGCCACACTCTCTCGACCCAGCCGTCCCCGTATGTCGTGGCGAGGGCGCCGAGGCTCCGCAGATACTCCTGGTTCGCGGCGCCGGCGGTGCCGATCGCCGTGATGCCGCGGTCGCGGGCGATCTGCAGCACCGCCGATCCGACACACCCGGAAGCACCGCTGACGAGCAGCGTCTGCCCCGGCCGCACACCTACCTCGCGGATGATGCGCAGCGCGGTCTCCACCACGGAGGGGTACCCGGCCGCCTCTTCCCAGGTCAGCCCCTCCGGCATCCGCGCCCACGCCGACAGCACGGCGAACTCGGCGTAGGTGCTGGAGCCTTCCCCGAACACGTGGTCCCCGACCTCGACCCCTTCGACGCCCGCGCCGATCTCGTCCACCACCCCGGCGGCGTCCAGTCCGACCCCGCTGGGCAGCTCGAGCGGGTGGGCCCCCAGGACCTGACCTTCCCTGAGCCGCCAGTCGACGGCGTTCACACCCGCCGCCCGCACGGCGATACGTATCCGGCCCGGGCCCGCGTGGGGCTCCTCGGCATCAATGAGTTGCAGGACATCGGGACCGCCGAACTCGGCGAAGATCACCTTTTTCATGCGGCCGAACCTAGCACTAACGGTTAGCCTTCCATAACAGTTACACCTTCGCACCTGGTAGTTTTAGGCCATGAACGAGCCGCCCGGACGTCGCGAGCGCAAGAAGGCCGCGACCCGCCAGAAGATCGCCGACGCAGCCCTGCGGCTCTTCCAGGAGCGCGGGTACGACGCGGTGGGCATCCGCGAAGTAGCCGCCGAGGCCGACGTGGCCGTCACCACGCTCTTCTCCCACTTCGCCTCCAAAGAGGCCCTGGTGTTCGAGCAGGACGAGGGCTTCGAGCAGCGCCTCACCCAGGCCGTCACCGACCGGGCGCCACAGGAGCCGCTCATGCCTGCGCTGCGCCACGAGATCCTGGCGCTGGCCCGGCATTGCCGAGCGGACAGCGCCTCCCCGGTATGGCAGATGATCGACGCGTCACCTGCCCTTCGCAGGTACGAGGAGTCGATGAGGCTGCGTCACGCGGAGACGCTGGCCGCGGCCATCGCCGCCGATCCCGAACTGGCACGGACCCCGACCGAGAGCCGGACGATCGCCCGCTTCGTCATCGACGCCTATTCGCTGGCCCGCGAAGAAGCCGATCCGGAGGCCGCGGTCGATGAGATCTTCCGGATGATCGAGGCGGCTTGGGAGGCCACCGCCCCGTCTCCGCGTGCGTGAGGGCGCCGGCCTACTGGTCGGCATGGAGGGTTGCGGCCGGCGCCTGGTCCGCGCGACGACCGTCATCGTCGGCTTTCGTTCGACTCTTTACATTTTGCGCCAGATCTGGACCAACGGAATGAAACATTCCGTCCAGATACGCTCCACTTCGGGCGTCGATTGCTCCCGATAGCGTCCCATTCCATGAATGGCTGCAAGAGGCAGACATCACTCCGCGCCCCAGGGGCACCCTGATCACACCCCACAGCGTCACCCCGAGTTCCACCGCGCCACCTCCCCCCACTCCTGCCCCGGCCCACCACCCTTCGGCCCCGCACGGCCGGCACCCCGCCAGGAGTCACCCGGTGACCACCCGCACCGCCATCGCCCTCGCCCGCCACCTCGGTCGCGCCCTGTGCTGGCACCTCGCCCTCGCCATGACCAGCACCGCCGCCCTCGCCGCCCTCAACGCCGACGAGTACCGCAGCGCCCTCTACCGCTTGTGGGCCGCGCTCCCCGCCACCTTCGTCGCCTGGGCCCTCGCCAGAGGCAACGAAAAGCGCCACCTCCGGCGCGAACGCGACGCCGACACCGCCCAGCCCGCCGACTGGACCCCGGCCGCCTGACCGCACGAAAACGGCCCCGTCGCGGCCGCACCCGCAACGGCGGCGCGGAGGGCGCACCCCCTGCGCCCGGGCTCGCGCACCGCTCCGAAAGCCCGCGGAACAACGCGACAATAGTGGCGATCAGTGTCATGTCCCTGGTAGGCAGAGGCTTATGACGACACGTCAAGCAAGGGTCGCCGCCGCACGGGCCGGAGCCGCCGCCGCGGTCCTCGCACTGTTGGTCGCGGGCTGCGGGGACAGCGACTCGGGGGGATCGGGGGACGGGGAGGGGGGCCAGGTGACCGTGGCCGCCCTGCCGCTGACCGACTCCGCCGCGCTGTACATCGCCCAGGACCGCGGGTTGTTCGAGAAGGAAGGGCTCGACGTACGGATCAAACCCGTCCAGCAGAGCGTCCAGGCCCTGCCCGCCCTGTCGAAAGGCCAGGTCGACGTGATCGCGGGCGCGAACTACGTGACCTTTCTCCAGGCGTACGAGAAGGGCACCCTCGACACACGTGTCCTGGCCGAGGGGGCGCGGGTCACCCCGCACATGATGGACGTCCTGGTGCCGAAGGACTCCCCCATCAAGAACGCCGGCGACCTCGCGGGCAAGAAGGTGGCCGTCAACATCCTCCACAACATCCAGACGCTGACGCTCGACGCGATCCTCGACAAGCGGGGCATCGGCCGGCCCGCCTACCGGCAGATCGCGTTCCCGCAGATGGGACCCGCGCTGGAGAAGGGCCAGATCGACGCGGTACACGTCGTCGAGCCCTTCGACAGTGCGATCCAGGACGACTTGCGGGCCCGCGTCCTCCTCGACGGCGGGGCGGCGCCCGTCGAGTCGCTGCCGGTCAGCGGCTTCGTCACGACCGCGCGGTACGCGAAGGAGCACCCGGAGACCGCCGCCGCCTTCCGGCGCGCGATCACCGCCGCTTCGAAGATCGCGACCCAGGACCCGTCGGCCGTGCGCGAACAGCTGCCGAAGTACACCAAGGTCTCCGCGGCGCAGGCCGAGACGATGGCGCTGCCCGCCTACCCGGCCACCGGGGGTCCGGACGCGCTGCGGCGCCTCACCGAACTCATGCGTGCGCAAGGGCTGTTGAAGAAGCCCGTCGATCCGTCGACCTTGTTCGTCAAGTGAGCCGGCGCAGCCGCCGGGACGTCGGGCTGGGACTTCTCGGCGCGCTGCTGGCGTTCGGCGCGTGCGAGGCGGTGTCGCGAGCGGGCATCGTGCAGCGGACCTATCTGCCGCCCGCGTCCACGGTTCTGGCGCGCGCCGCCGAGCTGGCGGGGGACGCCGCCTTCCTCGCGGGGCTCGGCGCCACGTTGCGCGCCTGGGCGCTGGGGTTGGGGCTGGCGTGTGTGATCGCCGTGCCGGTCGGTCTGTTGCTCGGGAGCGTGCCCGTCGTGGATGCCGCGGTGCGGGTGATCGTGGAGTTCCTGCGGCCGCTGCCGTCGGTGGCGCTGATCCCCTTGGTGTCGCTGCTGCTCGGCTCCGGCACCGAGACGGAGGTCGCGCTGATCACCTACGCCGCGGTGTGGCCGATCCTGTTCAACACGATGTACGGCCTCCAGGAGAGTGATCCGCTGGCCAAGGAGACGCTGCGCGCCTTCGGTTTCGGGTGGGCGGCGGTGCTGCTGCGCGTCGAGCTCGCCGGCGCGGCACCGTTCATCGCCGCCGGAATCCGCATCTCGGCGGCCGTCGCCCTCATTCTGGCGGTGGCGACGGAACTGCTCTCCGGGTTCGGCGAAGGTCTCGGGATCTTCATCGCGCAGGCCCAACTGGCGCCGGACGGCACGAAGGACGTACTCGCCGGCGTGGTGTGGGCCGGGGCGCTCGGCCTGGTCATCAACAGCGTGCTGGTGTCGGGGGAACGGCGGTTGTTCCCGTGGGCCCCCGAGCGGCGGGCGGCGCACTCGTGACCGGCATGGCGACGGCCGGGCGTGCGCGGCCCGCGCTCGGGTGGATGCTGCGCCGGGCGGTCCTGGCCGTCGCGGTCGGGGCCTGGGAGGTGGCGGCGCGAACGCGCGGCAGCGTCTTCTTCCCGCCGCCCTCGCGGATCGTGCGGCAGAGCTACGACCTGTGGTTCTCGGGGCCGGTGAGCCATCTGTTCCTCACCGACGCGGCGGTCGGCACCATCGGGCCGAGCCTCGGCCGGATGACGGCCGGTTTCCTGCTCGCCGCCGTCGCCGGGATCGCCCTGGGGGTGGCGATCGGCCGTTCGCGCCGCGCGTACGCGCTGTGCGATCCGGTGCTGCAGTTCGCGCGCGCCGTCCCGCCGCCCGCCCTGGTCCCCGTCTTCGTCGTGGTCCTCGACTTCGGTACGCCGATGCAGATCGCGTCCATCCTCTTCAGCGCCGTGTGGCCGGTCCTGGTCAACACGGCGGAGGGCGCCCGCAACACGGATCCGCTGCGCCAGGAGGTCGCCGCCGTCCTGCGGCTGACCCCGGCCGAACGGCTCCGGTACGTGATCCTGCCGTCCGCGCTGCCCCGTATATGCGCCGGACTGCGGCTCAGTCTCTCGCTCGCGTTGATCCTCATGGTGTTCTCGGAGCTCCTGCCGGGCACCGAGAACGGCATCGGTTTCACGCTGACCGACGCCCAGTCACGTTCGGATCTGCTCACCGTGTGGGCGGCGCTGGTGCTGCTCGGCGCGCTCGGCCATCTGTTCAACACCGGCCTCCTGACGATCGAGAGGCGGCTGCTCCGCACAGGGAGGAAGGCATGACGACAACAGTCCTGTCCGCGGTGGTCCAGCTGCTGCGCGACACCGGCATGACCACCGTGTTCGGCAACCCGGGCTCCACGGAACTGCGCATGTTCCGCGACTGGCCCGACGACTTCACCTACGTCCTCGGGTTGCAGGAGTCCTCGGCGGTGGCCATGGCCGCGGGGCACGCGCTGGGCACCGGGCACGCCGCGTTCGTCAGCCTGCACTCGGCGGGCGGTGTCGGGCACGCGCTCGGCGCCGTCTTCAACGCGTACCGCGACCGGGTGCCGCTGGTGATCGTCGCGGGTCAGCAGGCGCGTTCCCTGATCCAGCTGCGGCCGTTCCTCGGCGCGGACGAACCTGACCGGTTCCCGCGCCCGTACGTGAAGTTCGCCCGCCAGCCCGAGCGTGCAGCCGACGTGCCGGCCGTCCTCGCCGAGGCGCACCGCATCGCGATGACGCGTCCGCGCGGGCCGGTCTTCGTGTCCGTCCCTGAGGACGACTGGGACCAGGCCGCCGAACCGGTCGCGCCGCGCGCGGTGCACAGCGGCTTCACCGCGGAGCCCGAAGCGCTCGCCGCGCTGGCCGCGCGCCTCGACGAGTGTGCCCGCCCCGCTCTGGTGATCGGGCCGGGCGTGGACGACGAGGCCGCGCTGCCCGAGGCTCTCGCGCTGGCCGAGCGGATCCGCGCGGGGGTGTGGATCAGCCCGCTGTCCGGCCGTTCCGGTTTCCCCGAGTCGCATCCGCTGTTCCAGGGCTTCCTGCCGCCCGTCGCCGGCCAGTTGGCCGCGCGGCTGGAACCGTACGACGTGGTGGTCGCGCTCGGGGCCCCCGTCTTCACGTACCACGTGGCGGACGACAGCCCGCCGCTGGCACCGGGCACCGAACTCTTCCACCTTGACTGCGATCCGGCGCAGGCGGCATGGCTGCCCACCGGCACCAGCCTGGTCACGACGCTGCGCCCCGCTCTGGTTCGACTCACCGCGCTGGTGGGCCGGTCGGACCGTGCGGCGCCACCTCCACGCCGGCGGGCCGCGCCGGTGAGCGTGGACGGAGCTCTGACGCCCGAGCTCGTCCTGGACCAGCTGTACCGTCGGCTGCCCCGCGACAGGGTGCTCGTGGAGGAGGCCCCCAGCCACCGGGACGCGCTGCACGCGCGCGTGCCCGTCGATCTGTCGGGCGGTTTCCTGACCACGGGCAGCGGCGCACTCGGCTGGGGCCTGCCGCTGGCCGTCGGCCGCGCGCTCGCCGACCGGCGGCGGGTCGTGTGCGTGCTGGGCGACGGTTCGGCGCTGTACTCGGTGCAGGCGCTGTGGACGGCTGCCCGGCACCGGGCACCGGTCACGTTCGTGGTCCTCGACAACGGCGGCTACGGGGCGGTGAGCGCGCTCGGCCGCCGCATCGGCATCACGCCGGTGCCCGGTACGGAGATCGGCGGCATCGACTTCGCCGGGCTCGCCGCCTCGTTCGGCTGCGCCGCGCAGGCCGTGGACCACGCCGACGGCCTCGCGGACGCCCTGGACCGGGCGGTGCGGGTGCCCGGCGACGACGACGGCCCGTTCCTCCTCCATCTGCGCGTCACCGGTACCGACGGCGTGCTCTACGCACCTTGGGCCGGGTGACCCGCCGGATGCTCCGGCTCGACTCCGTGAGCCAGTCCTACGGTGCGCATCGCGTCCTGCACGATGTGTCCCTGACCGTGCCGGACGGCCAACTCCTGTGCGTCGTGGGCCCGTCGGGGTGCGGGAAGTCGACGCTGCTGCGGACGATCGCCGGGCTGCTGCCCGTGCACGAGGGCACGGTCACGATCGACGGCTCGCCGGTCGTCGGTGTGCCGGACCGGCTGGCGGTCGTCTTCCAGGACTACGGCCGCTCGCTCCTGCCGTGGCTCACCGTCCGCGACAACGTGGCGCTGCCGCTGCGCCGCCAGGGCCTGCGCCGGGCCGCGCGACGGGCCGAGAGCGAACGTCTCCTGCGCCGCGTGGGCCTGGACGGAACGGCCCGCGGCTACCCGTGGCAGCTCTCCGGCGGCATGCAGCAGCGGGTCGCCATCGCCCGCGCCCTGGTCGTGCGCCCCTCGCTCCTGCTCATGGACGAGCCGTTCGGTTCTCTGGACGCCCAGACCCGTGAGGACCTGGAGGACCTGCTCCTGGAAGTGCACCGCGTCGACGGCACCACCATCGTGTTCGTCACGCACGACATAGACGAGAGCGTGTACGTGGGCGACCGCGTGGTCGTCCTCTCCGCGGGCCCCGACTCCCGCGTCGTCCGTGATCTGCCGGTCGGACTCCCCGCGGAACGCGACCAGATCGCGACGCGTGGTCTTCCCGAGTTCGTGACGTTGCGGGCGGAGGTGGGGCGGGCCGTGCGGACGCCGGGCCGGTCCTGAGCCGTGCGTCGTGGGCCGGCCCGGGCGCACCTGAACGGGGTCTACGCGTCGGCCGGTTCGGCGGCAGAGGCACCGTTCCCTCGCGGGCGGCCGATGGTCACGGCACCCCGGAAGCGATCCGTCGAGACGACCGCCATCGTGTCGAGGGACGCGTCGGTGACGGGCAGAAGGTGGGCGTCGACCCAGGTGTCCCCCGCCGCCGCGTCGGCCCACGGGTCCTCGATGACGACGGCGCCGGGCACGACGCCGTGGCAGAGCACCCAGTGCGGCACGTCGAATCCGTGCATCCCTGCGAGCGAGAGGAGGAGCAGCACGTGCTCCCCCCGGCCGAGCGCGTTGCGGATCGCGGTCATGGGGAGGTGGCCCGGGTCGATGGGTACCCCGGCCCGTTCTGCGTCCGTACGCGACATGCGCTGAAGCTCGGCGCGCCACTCCTGCTCGTTCTCCGCGAGGTGGTCGAGCAGGACGGGACGGTCCGCGTCGAGGTGGACCGCGACGGAGGACGACGGCCACGTTCGGCGCACGGCGACGCCCAGCCCCACGGGCTCGCACACGGGGAAGTTGGTCGCGTCGCGCCACAGCGTCAACTCCGCCCGGCGGTCGAGCGCCTCCCGCGGCAGCGCGCCCGCGTGCGCCTGCGCCATCAAGGCGGTGACGGCGCCGCACGTGAAGTGCGTGGTCTGCCCGTAGTACGGGGGTTCGGCCGGCGTGCTGCCACAGAGCCAGCGGACGTAGCCGGCGGCGGGTCCTGCCGTGTCCTGCGCCTGCGCGAGCGGCGGGCGCAGGGGGACGAAGCCGGCGGCAGCGGCGTCCTCGGGGCTTGCCGTCCATCCCTCCCACTTGACCTGCGCGAGCCCCTCGCGGCGGGCATGGGCGACGACGGCCTCGACGGCCGACGGCACGTCGCCCACCGCGTCGACGATCTTCAGATAGGCCGTGTGCGGACGGGCCGTCACCAGCGCGGCGGCGGTCACGTCCGCGCCGTCCGCCGCCGGAACGGTGACGAGGCGAGGGGCGTGGGCAGCACGGCCGGCCGCCTCCCAGCGCTCCAGCACACCGGGGTGGGCCAGCCGTCTCAGCGGGGCCTGCGTGGTGCCGGGCGCGAACGGGGCGATGCCGCTCGTCACGGGCGTTTCCTGCTGCGACGACATGTCGGGGGCTCCTGGCGGGTCGGAGTGGGAGGGGCGGGCCTGCGCCCGCGGGTACGTGGGGCTCGGGTCGTCGCGGGGGGGGGGGGGGGGGGGGGGGGGGGGGGGGGGAAGGGGGGGGGGGGGGGGAGGGGGAGGGGGGGGGGGGGGGGTGGGAAAAAAAGCGGAAAGAAGAAGAACAGACAGAAGA
>NZ_JBVIFR010000018.1:0-7224 GCF_055571235.1 Streptomyces sp. NPDC030991 | reverse complement strand
AGGGGGGGGGGTGTGCCTGTTTCCTTCCCTTCCTCGTTCTTCCCCCCCCCCCCCCCCCCCCCCCCCCCCCCCCCCCCCCCCCCCCCCCCCCCCCCCCCCCCCCCGCCGCTCGGGGTCATGCGCGGGACTGCCGGAGCACCCAGATGAAATACGGTGCGCCGACCAGGGCGATCATGAGCCCCGCCGGTATCTGGGCGGGCGCGACGAGAGTGCGGCCGAGGGTGTCGGCCACGCACACCAGCAAACCGCCGAGCAGCATCGAGACGGGGACGGCGCGGCTGTGCCGGGCGCCCACCAACGACCGGGCGAGGTGCGGGGCGACGAGCCCCACGAAGCCGACCACGCCGACGGCGATCACGCTGAGTGCCGCGAGCACCGCGGCGATCGTCAGCGCGGTGACACGGGTGCGTTCCACCCTGACGCCGACGATGCGCGGGGTGTCCTCGTCGACGGCGAGCAGGTCGAGTCGGCCGCGCATGGCGAGCAGTACGGGCAGGGCGACCGCCAGGGCCACCGCCACCGGTACGACGTCGGGCAGCTCCCGGCCGTAGGTCGTGCCGGAGAGCCAGGTGAAGATCCGGGGCGTGTTGTACGGGTCGGCGCGCAGCAGCAGGAAGGTGGTGACGGAGCTGAGGCCGTACCCGAAGCCGATGCCGATCAGGACGAAGCGGTCGGGCAGGAAGCCGCCGCGCCAGGACAGCAGGGTGATCACCGCGAAGGTGGCGAGCCCCGCCGCCACCGCGACCGCGATGAGCACGGGCCGGCCGCCGGGCAGCCCGGACGTGACGACGCCGGCCGCGCCGAGGCCGGCGCCCGCCGTGATGCCGAGGACCCCCGGTTCCGCCAGCGGGTTGCGTACGGAGCTCTGCACGGCGCAGCCGGCGAGGCCCAACGCCGCGCCGGCGAGGACCGCGGCGAGCATGCGCGGGACCCGGTCGTCGAGGGCGTGGCCGATCAGCTCGGGGGCGGTGCCCCTGGCCCAGAGCGCGATGTCTCCCGTCCGCAGCCAGAGGCTGCCCGCGAGGACCGCCACGAGGGCCGCCGCCGCCAGGAGCGCCGCCGTGCCGAGCACGACGAGAAGGAACCCGCGGCGCGACCGTACGGCGACGCGCGCGCGTGGGGGCTGCCGGAGCTGACCGGTGTCACGAAGACGCAGTGCGAAGACCACGATCACGACGGAGCCGAGCAGCGCGGTCGGTACGCCGGTGGGGATCGACGCGGCCCCGTCCGCGCCCTGCACGGCGCGCAGGGTCGCGTCCGCCAGCAGGATGAGCAGCGCGCCGAGCAGCCCGGCGGCGGGTACCAGGAGGAGGTGGCGGCGGAGCGCCGTGACCCGTCCCGCGAGCAGCCGGGCCAGGACGGGGGCGCCGAGGCCGATGAAGGCGATCGGGCCGGCGAGGGTGACGGCCGTGCTGGTCAGGAGGACCGCGCAGAGCACGGCGGTGAGGCGGGTGGTCCGGATCGGCACGCCGAGCGTGGAGGCGGTGTCGTCGCCGAGGTTCATCACGTCCAGGCGCCGGGACAGTGCCAGAGCGACGCAGAGCACGACGGCCACCAGGGGGAAGGCGCGGACGGACGCGTCGATGTTCAGCTGGGTGAGCGAACCGTTTCCCCAGGCGAAGAGGCCGGTCGTGTTCTTGTCGAACAGGATGAGGAGCATCCCGGTCGCCGCGTCCAGGGCCATCGCCGTCGCCGATCCGGCGAGGATGAGGCGGGTGCCGGCCGTGCCGGCGGCCCGGCCCGTGAGGACCAGGACGAGCGCCGCCGCGACCAGACCGCCGGCGAAGGCGACGGCGCCCGACGCCCACAGCGGGACGGTGAGACCGAACGCCGTGACGAGCGTGAGCGTGAAGTAGGACCCGGCGGTGACCGCGAGGGTGTCGGGCGAGGCGAGCGCGTTGTGCGTGACGGACTGGAGCAGTGTGCCGGCGCAGCCGAGGGCGAAGCCCACCGCGACGCCCGCGAGCAGGCGCGGCAGGCGCGAGCCGGTGAAGATCTCGCCGACCGGCGCGTCACCGGTGTGGTCCCGGTCGCCGGTGAGAGAGCGCACCAGGTCGCCCGCGCCGACGCCCGAGGTGCCTTGCGTCAAGTGCCATACGCCCACCAGGGCGGTCACGAGGAGAAGGAGTGCCAGCACGGCCGCCCCGGCGGGGCCGCCACCGCGCTCGGCGCGCGGCAGCGACCCCCGTCCGGCGGCCGGGGCCGGTGTCCGTGATGCGTTCACTTCTTGTCGAGTACGTCGACGTACGCGTCGATCGCCTGCTCGCAGGAGCGCGGACCGCCGGCGCCCCACACCCGCGCCGGGAACGCGTGGGCGCGGCCTTCCTCGACCGCCGGGAGGGTCTTCCAGATCGGGTTCTTCTTCAGTGCGGCGACGTACCCGCCGGCCCCTTCGTCGTTGGCGTAGAAGAGGTTGGCGTCCCCGACCGCGGTGAGTCCCTCGGCGTCGGTCTGCGCGAGGCCGTACGCGGGATCGACGCCGCCGTCCCCGTGGGCCTTGTCGACGGCCTTGGTCCAGGCGGGGGTCATGCCGAGTTCCTTGCCTATCTCGGTGAACAGGGCGCCGTCACTGTAGGGGCGGACGGTGAGGTTGCCTCCCTGGAGCCATCCGTCGAAGAAGAGGAAGTCCTTGGTCGGCAGGTCGGCGTCGGTGACCTGCTTCTTCGCCGTCACGAGGCGCTGGTCGAACTCCTTGAGCACCTGGTCGGCGCGCTCGGTGCGCCCTGTCGCCTCGCCGATCATGCTGAAGACCTCGCGCATGTTCCCGATCGGGTCGTCGGGGTTCGCACCGCGCGTCGCCATCACGGGGACGCCTCGCTTCTCCAGCTTCTTGATCGTCTCGTCCTCGGCGTCGAACGCCTCCACCACGATGAGGTCGGGCTCGGCCGCGTAGAGGGTGTCGAGGTCGGGCTCCTCGCGGGTGCCGATGTCTGTCACCCCGCTGGGCAGCTTCTCCGCGCTGACCCAGGTGCTGTATCCCTTCGCGTCGGAGACCGCGGTGGGGGTGACGCACAGGGTCAGCGCGTCCTCGACCTGCTGCCATTCCAGGACCGCGATCCTCTTGGCCGGCTTGTCGAGCTTCACCTGTCGGCCGACGCCGTCCTTGAAGGAGACCGGCTTCGTCGAGGTGGTGGTGGAGTCCTCGGCGCAGTTCTTCGACGCGGGCGACGCGGCGGCACTGCTGCCGGCCGTGGCCTTGTCGACGTCGGTCGTACCGCAGGCCGTTGCGGCGAGGAGGGCGAGCCCCGTGGAGGCTGACGCCGCCAGACGGCGGGCACGGTTCATGAAGGGTCCTCTTTCTCGGTTCATCGGCAGTGCGTGGGAAGGGCGTACCTGCTGCCTCAGGAGAGGTGGCGCCCGAGTGGATCGATACGGAACCGGCCCGTACGGGGGTCGAGGGTGACCTCGACACGTATGTCGTAGACCTCGCCGATGTTCTCGGCCGTGAGGACGTCGGCGGGTGTGCCCGCCGCGTGGACGCGGCCGGAGCGCATCAGGACGAGGGTGTCCGCGACCCGGGACGCCTGGTCGAGGTCGTGCAGGACGACACCGACCGCGATGCCGTGCTCGTCGACGAGATCGCGCATCAGGTCGAGCGTCTCGAACTGGTAGCGCAGGTCCAGGTGGTTGGTCGGTTCGTCCAGCAGCACGACGCCGGTCTCCTGGGCCAGGCAGGCCGCGAGCCAGACGCGCTGCATCTCCCCGCCGGAGAGTTCCCCGACCGACCGGCCGGCCATGTCCCGTACGCCGGTGACCCCCATGGCCCGGTCGACGGCGGCCCGGTCCCGCGCGGTCGGTCCGGCGAAGCCGCGCCGGTAGGGGTGGCGTCCGAACGTCACGACCTCCGTGACCGTCAGCCCCTGGGGCGCGGGCCTCGACTGGGAGAACAGCGTGACCTCGCGGGCGAACTGGCGGGGGCCGAGCAGGGCCGCGTCCCGCTCGGGCTGCCCCTCGGCGCCGAGTGTCACCCGGCCGCCGTCCACCCGGTGCAGTCGGGAGAGGGCGCGCAGCACCGTGGACTTCCCGCTGCCGTTCGGGCCCACCAGGGCGGTCACGCGGCCCGGTTCGAGAGCGAGCGAGACTCCGTGGACGACCGGCTCGCCGCCGTACCGCAGCACCAGTTCGTGCCCGTGGAGAGCGGCCACCGGCGCGGCGGGGTCCGGCACGCGGCGCCCGGCGTGCCGGAAGGGGCTTGTGAACATCGATGAGTCCGAAGGGTCGGAGGGGCAGGGAGTGCGGCACCCTCCGTCCGGCCGTCACAGGCCGGGGCCGCGAACCCGCCCGCGCACGGACAGCACCGTTCACGGCGAGCAGGAACTAAGGGTTACCTAACTCGGAGAAGGTTATATTCCGCTTGTCGCGTCGACAATCACGCGTTCCGGACACCCGATACGGCATTCCGGACACTCCCCGCGGCGCTGTCGTCCGCGTCGAAGAAGGCGCCCGGCGTGGTCCCCATGATCCGCCGGAACGCCGCGATGAAGGAGCTGGGCTGCGCATAGCCGAGCACCTCGGAGACGGTCAGCACGTCGAAACCCTCGGAGAGCAGCGTCAGCGCCCGGTGCGCACGCAGCATCTGCCGCCACTGCGCGAAGGTGAGACCTGTCGCCTGGCGGAACGCACGGGTGATGGTGCGGTCGCTGATCCCCAGCGACCGTGCCCACTCCTCCAGCGAGCGAGCGTCGGCGGGATCGTCCAGCAGCGCCTCGGCGATCACGTCGATGCGGGCGTCACCGGGCAGTTGCAGAGCGAACTGCCGCTCCGACGGCTGGATCACGTCGAAGACGACCGCTTCCGCCCGCGCCCTGGCCGCCGCGTCGAGGTCCGTGCGGGACAGATGGGTGAGCAGCGATTCGAGCAGCGGGGTCATCGTGATCGCCTTCGGCTCCCCGTACGCGAACGGCGTGCGGTCGGGGGCGAAGAAGGCGTCGTGGAACTTGGCCCCCGCCGTCGCCCGGCCGCCGTGCACCACCCCGGCGGGCATCCACAGCCCGTGCCCCTCGACGACGGTGAAGACGCGGTCCTCCACCCGGGACGTCAGGGTCCCCCCGCGCACCCAGACCAGCTCGTGCGCGGTGTGCGCGTGCGGGGCCCACTCCGTGGGAACGCGGGGTATCCGGAACCCGGCGACGATGGCGTGGGAGACGCCCGCGTCCCGCGGCAGCGCCACCGCCCGGCGCAGCGCGGTGCCCGCCTCGCGCCGCCACATCCCGGGGGTCGCCTCACCACGGGACGATCGGACCATGCCGGGGAGTCTATCCGGCGCTCTGTACGGCGATGGACCCGCGCGTACGTACGGTCAGGCCCGTCCGGACCCGTCCTCGAACCTCGTCATCTGATGCCGGCCCGCCGCTGCCGGCCTCCGCTGCCGCGACGGCACCCGCCGGCCACGCCGCCGGTCCGTGGCGGACCGTGTGCGGCCGACGAGTCCGAGCAGGAAACCGGCGGGAATGGTGATCAGCCCCGGGGTCTGGAGGGGGAACCAGTGCACATCGTGGTCGGGGAAGACCGCGATGGGCGTGCCCGTGACGGCCGGGGAGCCGGCCAGCAGCAGCACGATGAGCGGGATGGTGCCGTAGACCGTCCAGCGCACACCGGTCGCGGAGTGCCCCGGCAGGAAGAGCGCGTACAGCAGGACCGGCGCGAGCACCGAGGCCGCGACGGTGAACGACAACGAGATCAGCGTCAGTCTGCCGCGGTCCGCGAGAAGGACCGACATCACGACGGCGACGGCTCCCACCAGCACGATGCCGGTCCGTGCCCGCCGGATCTCCCCCGCGGCCGACCATGTCCCCGCGCTGTGCGCGGACCGGCCGCGGAAGTCGCGGGCGATGCTGGAGGCGGCAGCCAGCGTGATGCCGGCGACGGCGGCGAGGGTGGTCGCGAAGACGGCACACGCGACGATCGCGAAGAGCATGCTGTGCCGCGCGCCGTCGGCGGCCGGGTCGAGCGCCCCCGTCACCATGAGCAGGGCGGTCGCTCCCCCGGGGTCGGCGGCCCGCACGGCGTCCCGGCCGATCAGGGCGCAGGCCCCGAGCCCGGCCACCACCACCCCCGCGCACACCACCGCGACGGGTCCCACGGCCCAGCCGACGGCACGCCGCGCCGTGCGGACGTCCCGGAGCGGGTGCAACCGCATGGTGAGGTGCGGCAGGCAGGCGGCGCCGATCAGCAGGGTGCTCTGGAAGCTGATCAGGTCGAGGCGGCCGGCGACGGAGGAGCCGAAGTGGAGGCCAGGGCGGGCGTAGGCGGCGCCGGCTCCGGAGCGGTCGCGGGCGGCGTCGAACAGGGCCAGGGGCGACCATCCGTACCGGGCGAGGACGATGCCGGCGAGGAGTGAGAGGGCGGTGAGCGCCACACCGACCTTGAGGATCTGTACGTAGCCGACGCCGCGCATGCCGCCGACCGCCGCGTAGCCGATCATGAGGGCGCCTCCGGCGGCCGTGCAGCCGGTGAGCGCGCCGTCGGGCAGGCCGAACATGGCGGCCATGATGCGTCCGGCAGTGGTGAGTTGCACCAGGAGCAGCGGAGCGAGGACGACGAGACTCGCGACGCCCAGCGCCTTTCGGACGGACGGGTCACCGAGCCGGTCGGCGAGGAAGTCCCCGAGTGTGAACACGCCGCTGCGGCGCAGGGGTTCGCTCAGGATCCGCAGGACCAGGTAGAGCGAGAGGACGGTGGCGGCGGCGAAGAGCATGCCGTCGGCGCCGTCGAGGGCGACCGCCCCTGTGGTGCTGAGCAGGGTGGCCGCGGAGATGTAGTCGCCCGCGATGGCGAGCCCGCCGCCGACCGGGCCGAAGGCGGCGCTGCCTCCCGCGTAGAAGTGCTCGGGGTCGTCCAGGTCGGCCGCCGCGAGCCCGCACAGGAGCAGGGAGACGGCGACGAAACCGAGGAAGACCACGACGGCGAGCGACTGCCCGTCGCCGCCGTTCACGGTCGGGGCTCCCGCGCGGCCGGACCGCGCCGGTCTGTCAGGGCGTACGGGGTCGGAGTTGCGCGCATTGCGGAAAACATGCCGGGCATGGCATCAGCTGCCCGGCGGTGCGTACAGGGCCGGGAGTGTTCCGGCGGCGCCCGCACAGCGGGCCCGGAGCCATGTTGTGCGGCGGCACAAGGTGCCCGCGGGCGCGGGGGGGGGGGGGGGGGGGGGGGGGGGGGGGGGGGGGGGGGGGGGGGGGGGGGGGGGGGGGGGGGGGGGGGGGGGGAGGGGGGGGGGGGGGGGGG